>NZ_JACYUV010000001.1:0-721626 GCF_014841935.1 Stenotrophomonas sp. CFBP 13725
GACTTCAGTCGGCTGGTTTTGGCCCCCGCAGCCGACTGAAGTCGGCTCTACCAGCGGCGCTGGCTCCGCCCAGCCGACTGAAGTCGGCTCTACCCGTGGCTCTGGGTCCGCCCAGCCGACTGAAGTCGGCTCTACCCGTGGCGCTTGGTCCCCGCAGCCGACTGAAGTCGGCTCTACCCGTGGTTCAGTGCGACAGCGGCAGGCGGGCGGTGAAGGTGGTGCCGGTGTCTGCGGCCGATGCGGCGGTCAGGGTGCCGCCGTGGGACAGGGCGATCTGCGCGGCGATATACAGCCCCAGTCCAAGGCCGGAATCCAGCCGCTGGTCGCCGGAGCGGTGGAAGGGCTTGAACAGGGTGTCCTTCGATCCTTCCGGGATGGCGCCGTGGTTCTGCACTTCCAGGGTCATGTCGCGGTCGTCCGCGCGCCCGCGGAGCACGATGGGCTCGCCCTGTTGTCCGTGGATCGCGGCGTTGATCAGCAGGTTGCTGATCAGCTGGCCCAGGCGGTCCACGTCGCAGTTCACCACCGCGGGAAGATCGAGCTCGATTTCCAGCGGGCAGCCGGGGTAGGGCGCCAGCGCCTGCTGGCTCACCCGGGTCAGGATGGCGGACAGGCCGGTGCAGGGTTTGATGCGCAGGGCCAGCCCGGATCCCAGCCGCCCGCGGGCGAAATCCAGGGTCACGTCGATCAACTCGGCCATCCGGTCCGCGCTGTCGTCCAGGTGCTGCAGCAGGTTCTGTTGGGCAGGCGATGCGGCCGACAGCGCCAGCAGTTCCGAGGTGACGCGGATGGCCTGTAATGGATTGCGTAGATCGTGCGCAAGCACGGCGATGAACTCCTCGCGCTCGCGGCCTTCTTCACGCAGCGCGCTGTTGACCATTTCCGATGCTTGCAGCCGCTGTTCGGAGTGGGCGAGCGAGGCGCTGGAGGTGTGCTCGACCGCACCGACCTGCTCGGCGACGACCTTGGCCAGCGCGTGCATGGCCCGCAGGCTTTCGTCGGTGACCTGGCGAGGCTCCGGGTCCAGCGTGCACAGGGTGCCGTAGACGCGCCCATCGGCAAGGACCACCGGCACCGAGATGTAGCTGCGGAACCCATGCGCGGCCGGAATCGGACTGCTGCAGTGGATGGGGTCCTGCTGGGAGTCGCTGAACCAGACCGCCGCACCGGTCGCGGTGACGTCGCGGCAGAAGGTATTGATCAGGTCCAGGCGCAGGCCGGCAGAGATGCCCATGCCGGCACGGTCCAGCGCATGGATGGCGCGCCATTCGTCATTGCTGACCTCCCCGACCAGTGCCACGCGCATGCCGCTGACCGCACACGCCAGCTCAAGGCAGGAGTGGAACGAGGGGAACGTACCGTCCTTGGAAGGAATTCTGCGCATCTGGCGGCTTACGCTTTCAAGGGCCTTCGGACCCCTGCAGGAAAAAGTGAGGTGTCGATTGTGACATCTCGGACGCGCGGGCGCAGTTCGTGCGTCGTGGGTCTGATCCTGAAGAGTTAAGGAGATTGCGCGCAATTCGCTGATTTTGTTGCCCGCGTGGCAGGTGGGTGTCCGGAAATGCGCACTGCCTTGCAGAACGCCGGGTGGCAGACGCGCTAGGTTGAAAGCGACAGGGGTTGTCGTATTTGTTGTCGCGGAGAGATCGCCATGCACCTGTTGCTTGCTCTGTCTGAAGTGGCCATCGGCTTCGCCTGCGTGCTTGGGGTAGTGCATCTGGCTCAGCGGCAGCGTGAGCGGCGCCGCACTCGCCGTGGTACGGAGGGGCGGCACTTTTCAGATAAGTCCCATTGAGTGCATGAGGACCCAGGCTTAGCTTCGGCGGGCAGTTATCCGCTGCCTGTGCCCTGTTGACGGCGCCGACGATGCACTGCCTGCGGCAGGTGTCGTGCGCCCGGAGATTCATGACGACTTCGCTTTCTGTGCCGCGATCGGCTTCTTTGCAGCTGACCTCTCTTTTTTCCGGCCGCGATACGGCGGTAAGCGCCCGGGAGGCATACCCATGCGCCTGAGACGCTTTCGCTATGCGTACGCCAAGCTGCGCAGCTGGCATGTCGGAGTGCTTGTTGCCGTGTCCTGCGCCGCGCGTTACGTGATCACCGGTGACAGCGGCCAGGTGCGTTCTCATGGTGGATGGCGCAAGTCGCGGCTGCGCAGTGCAGCCGCCGGGGACCGCGACTGATCGGCGCGGCCTGACGCTTGCCGCACGCGATTCCAGCCCGGTCCTATAGGACACAGCGGAGCGCCCGCCTACTTTGTGCCACGGCAATTACGCCTCTTTCTGCTGCCTCGGCGCCCGCGGTGCCGGGTCATCCAATGAGAAACCCTCATGTCCTCGATCAAGATTGTTTCGCTTTCGCTGCTGGCCCTCGCCGGCATGCAGTCCGCCTCCGCCTTCGCTGATGACGGCAGCTATTATGTCGCCGGCCGTGTCGTGGCAGCCGAGCACAAGGCGCGTGAGATGGCCGACAGCGCCCGTCCGGGTATCGGCGCGTTTGTGCCGGGCAAGCAGGACGACAAGTTCACCACCGGCTCGTTCGCACTGGGCTACACGTACAACAACGGGTGGCGCGTGGAGGGTGAATACACCCTGCCGAAGACCGACACGTTCACCAGTGGGTCGACCACCTTCCCGCTCAGCAACAACGTGCATTACATCGAGGCACAGCGCCTGATGGCCAATGTGTACCGCGATTTCGCCATCACCGACCAGGTGTCGCTGTACGGTTCGGTCGGCATCGGTATCGCCCGCCTGAAGTCTGATGGATGGCAGGGCACGGTTGCGCGCCAGTACAACGTCGGCCGCCAGGACAACCTGTCGTGGTCGCTGGGCGCCGGTGTGGCGTATTCCCCGATCGATAAGCTGACCCTCGACCTGGGCTACCGCTACGTCGACATGGGTCGTACCGAAAGTGGCTGGAATGCGTTCCCGAACGCGCGTTCGCTGCAGGACGAAAAGATGAGCGCCAACCTGGTGTCGAGCGAAATCTACCTCGGCGGCCGTTACGCCTTCTGATCTGACGGGACGATGTGGGGCCGCTGTGTCCGCCGAGCTTGGCTTGGTGCGACAGGGCGGCCCCTCTTCATTGGCGGGCAATGACCCGCTGGCGTGGAGCTGACATGGAATACATGATCGCCCTGTTGAAGGATATGGCGCTGGTCCCGGTGACCCTGCTGCCGATCATCAACCCGCTGAGCATCGCCTCGATTTTCGTTTCGTCCGTCGGCAACAAGCACGGACTTGCGCGCCTGCTTGCACGGCAGATCGGGATGAACGTGGCATGGGTGATCATCGCGTCGATGCTGGTCGGCACCTACGTGCTGACCGTTTTCGGCATTTCGCTGGCGGTGGTGCGCTTTGGTGGTGGGCTGCTGGTCGCGGCGAGTGCATGGCGGATGCTGGCGCCCCGCCCCGATACGTCGCCGACCGCGCATGAGACCGAGGCAGCGGGCATTGCGGATGACCAGTTGATGCAGCGCAGTTTCTATCCGCTGACGTTTCCGTTGACCACCGGTCCGGGTGTGATTTCCGCCTGCATCACCCTGGGCGCACACGGTGAATCGATGAACCCGCTACACCCGCTGCACTTCCTGTCGGGCGCGATCGTTGCGGTCGGCGGGGCGCTGATGGTGGCGGTGGTGATCTACCTGATCCTGCGCAACTCGATCGTGGTGGTCACGCGCCTGGGGCCCTCCGGCGCGGTGGTGATGCAGCAACTGGTGGCCTTCGTGCTGTTGTGCATCGGCATCCAGCTGGTGTGGTCAGGCTGGCTGGATCTGAGCGCAACGTAGGGCGGACTTCAGTCGGCTGGTTTCGACGGGCTGGGTAGAGCCGACTTCAGTCGGCTGGTTTCAACAGGGCCGGGTAGAGCCGACTTCAGTCGGCTGGGACAACTACAGCCGACTGACGTCGGCTCTACCTCTCCAATCAACGGCAGCCGACTGAAGTCGGCTCTACCCGGTTGACCCACCCCTCAGCGCCAGCACCGCTTTCAGCGCGGGCTGAGCAGTTCCAGCAGCTGGCGCAGGCGATAGGGTTTGGGCAGGAACTCGACGTGGCCGGGCAGGGGCGGCAACTGCGAGCGGGCGTAGCCGGATGACAGGATCATGCGGGCACCGGGCTGGGCGCGGGCGACGTGCTCGCTCAGTTCGATGCCGGACATGCCATTGGGCATGCTGACATCGCTGAATACCACGTCGTACTCGCGTTCGCTTTCCATCATCGCCACGGCCTCGTGGCCGTCTGCGGTTGTGTCCACGGCGATGCCCATGTCCTGCAGGGCCAGCCCGATCATGTCGCGCAGGTCTTCCTGGTCTTCGACCATGAGTACGCGGATGGGGTCAGTCATTGGCGGGAACCTCCAGGGCAGGCAGCAGCAGGCTGACTGTCGTACCACCACCTTCGGTGCTCGACACGTCGACGAATCCGCCGCATTGGGTAATGAATCCGAACACCTGGCTCAGGCCCAACCCGCTGCCTTGGCCGATGTCCTTGGTCGTGAAAAACGGTTCGCTGGCCCGTGCTGCGATATCCGGCGCCATGCCATGGCCTTCATCCTGGACCCGGATGGCGACGAAATCACGGTAGGTCGGGGTGTCGGCCTGCGGGTCCAGCCGGCGCTCCAGGTCGCCGATGATACAGATATGCCCACCCTCGGGCATGGCGTCGCAGGCGTTGCCCACCAGATTGAACAGGGCCGCCTCCAGCTGCGAGGGGTCCAGCAGCACGTCGGGCAGTACCCGGGTGACCTGCAGTTGCAGTGTGTGTTTGGCCAGGCAGCGCTGCTGCAGGGCGGCCAGCGCAGGCTGCAGCCAATCTGCCGTGGACACACGCTCCCGCACCAGGGTCTGGCCGGCGCCGAAGGCAAGCAATTGGCGGGTGAGCAGCGCGCCGCGGTCGGCTGCCGCCTGCGCGTTGCCGATCAGCCGTTCGGTCGTGTCGTCTTTGTCACAGCGCAGCGCGATGAGGTCCAGGGCGTTGTGGATGGTGGTCAGGAGGTTGTTGAACTCGTGCGCCAGGCCGCGGCTGAGCTGGCTGACTTTCTCGAACTGTTGGGTGCTGGCCAGCGCCCGCTGCGCGTCACGCAGCAATACCTGGGCCTGGTAGCTTTCGGTGATATCGCGGGTGACCTTGACGAAGCCCACCAGCACCTCGGATTCAAATACCGGCTCGATGACCACGCTCGCCCGGAACCGGCTGCCATCACTGCGTAGCCGCCAGCCTTCGCCGGCGTAGCGTCCTTCACGTGCGGCAATGTCCAACGAACGGCCCGGCTCGCCCGCATCGCGGTCAGTGGGGCAGTGGAAGCGACTGAAATGCGTACCGATGACGTCGTCGGCCGGGTATCCCTTGATCCGCTCCGCCCCTGGGTTCCAGCTGCATACCAGGCCATCCGTGTCGAGCAGGTACAGGGCGTGATCAGTGACGCTCTCGATGAGAAGCTTCAACTGTTGGCTGGACTCTGTCTGTGAGGTGAGCTTGGTGACGGCGTTTACCACGAGACTGCGCTGAAGACCCCTGAGGCCGGTGAAGCTAGAAGCGATAGTGTGAAGGATCTGTGTAGGTGGGCGCGTGCCGAAAGTCGTGCAGGAAACGACGGTCATTCAGTTACCATCTCACTTCTTTGTGCCGGGATCTCACTCCATGACCTCTGCTTCAAGCACGCGCGACCCCTGGGTGTGGGGGCTGTCTGCCGCTTTGTTGGCCTCTACCGCGGCGCTTGAACTGGTTGTCCCGCTTGGATATGCGGTCTGGTTGGCCTATTTCCTCGCCATTGGCGTGACAGTGTTCCAGCGCCATGCGGGGTTGCCGCTGCTGGTGGCCGTCGCCGCCTGCATCTTCCTCGCAGTGGGCTACAACATCGCACCGGCGAGCACCAATTCAGCTTTCTCGTTCGTCAACCGCACCATTGGCGGCTTTGCCTTCCTGATGATCGCGCTGATCGTCAACCGCGCAATCCAGGCGCGCCGCGAAGCCTCCGAAGCACTCTGGCTTCAGGAGAGTGAAAACGTGGTGGCGATGAGCCTGCGCGGTGACCTCGGCCCGGAAAAGATCGCCGAGGCCGCCATGACCACGCTGGCCGAGCAGTTGAACGCGCAGACCGCCGTCATGTTTCGCATCGAAAACCATCAGTTGCTGTTGACCGGTGGCGTGGCGCTGCCAGGCGGCATACCGCAGTCGCTGGGGCTGGCCGAGGGCCAGCTGGGGCAGGTGGTCCGCGAGGGCAAGGTCCGTCACCTGCGCGAGGTGGAGGGCAGCGTGCTGAAGATCAGTTCCAGCCTGGGCGACACCCCCCTGCGTGAGCGCCTGCTGGCGCCGATCCTCAGCGACGATGTCATTGTTGGCGTGGTCGAGTTGGGTCGCATCCGTCCGGGGCGCGTTCCGCACCTCGACCGCGTGCTGCTGGAGCGCTGCGCCGACACCATCGGCATCGCACTGCGCGCGGCCGTGCTGCGCGCAAGGTTGGCCGAGCTGCTGGAGGAATCGCAGCGCCAGGGTGAAGAGTTGCAGGCACAGCAGGAAGAACTGCGCGTGTCCAACGAAGAGCTGGAAGAGCAGAGCCGCAGCCTGCTGCACTCCCAGACCAACCTGGAGCAGCAGCAGGCGGAAATGGAACAGACCAACGTGCAGCTGGAAGAGCGCACGCACGAGCTGGAAGGGCAGAAGCAGGCGCTGCTGATCGCGCAGGCTGCGCTGGTGCGCAACTCCAACGAGCTGTCTGCCGCCTCGCGCTACAAGTCCGAGTTCCTGGCCAACATGTCGCACGAGCTGCGGACGCCACTGAACAGTTCGTTGATCCTGGCCAAGCTGCTGTCCGACAACCGCGACGGCACGTTGAGCGATGAGCAGGTCAAGTACGCGCAGGCCATCCTGTCGTCGAACAATGACCTGTTGTCGTTGATCAACGACATCCTGGACCTGGCCCGCATCGAAGCCGGCCATGTGGAACTGTCCGATGAGGTGGTGGTGGTCGACGGCGCGCTGCAGCGGCTGCGCGAGACGTTCGAGCCGCTGGCGCGCGAGAAAGGGCTGGCACTGGAGATCGTGGCCGATGCCGGTGCACCCAGCCAGTTCACCGCAGACAGCCAGCGCCTGCAGCAGATCCTGAAGAACCTGTTGGCCAACGCGGTCAAGTTCACCGAACACGGCACGGTCAGCCTGCAGGTGCAGGCCGTGGCCCCTGACCGGGTGCGCTTCGTGGTGCGCGACAGCGGTATCGGCATCGCCGCCGAACAACTGGACGCCGTGTTCGAAGCGTTCCGCCAGGCCGACGGCAGCACGCGTCGCCGCTATGGCGGCACCGGTCTTGGGCTTTCGATTTCGCGCGACCTCGCCACCCGCATGGGCGGCGACATCCGGGTGCAAAGCGAGCTGGGCCGTGGCAGCACCTTCTCGTTGGAATTGCCGTTGAGCGGCTCGCCCGAACAGGCCGACGCGCCACCGACGATGGGCAGCGCGCACGCCACCTCGACGCCTGCCAGCCCTCGTGTGCCTGCAGCGGCGCCGGCCACCATCCCGGTACAGGCCCGCAGTGAAGCCGCAGCGGTATCGGCGTCGCCGTCACTGGTGGCGTGGCAGGCGGCGGCGAACCAGCGTGCCGGTTCCCTGCGCAGCGAGCGGCTGATCCTGGCGGTGGAAGATGACGCCACCTTCGCCGAGGCGCTGGTGACGCTTGCGCGTGAACTGGACTTCGACTGCGTGGTCGCGACCACGGCCGAGGAGGCGCTGACGATGGCGCGCGAGCTGCGCCCGAGTGGCGTGCTGCTGGACATCGGCCTGCCCGATGTGTCCGGGCTGAGCGTGCTGGAGCGCCTGAAGCGCGATCCGTTGACCCGCCACATCCCCGTGCACGTGGTGTCGGGCATGGAGCGCAGCCAGCTGGCGATGGAGCTGGGGGCCATCGGCTATGTGATCAAGCCGGCCACCCGCGAGCGCCTGGTGGAAGCCATCCAGCAGTTGGAAAAGACCAGTCAGCGTGACGTGCGCCGTCTGCTGATCGTCGAGGACGACACCGAACTGCGTGGCAACCTTGAACTGCTGCTGGGCCGCGAACAGCTGCAGATCACCGCTGTCGGCACCATCGCCGAGGCAGTGCAGCAGCTGAGCAGTGCGACCTTCGACTGCATGGTGACCGACCTGGCCCTGCCCGACGGCAGTGGCTACGACCTGCTGGAGTACATGGCCAAGAGCGAGGACGTCGGCTTCCCGCCGGTCATCGTGTACACCGGCCGCGCCTTGGGGCGCGAAGAAGAACAGCGCCTGCGCCGTTACTCCAAGAGCATCATCATCAAGGGGGCTCGTTCGCCGGAGCGCCTGCTCGACGAAGTGACCCTGTTCCTGCACAGCGTGGAGGCCAACCTGCCCACCGACCAGCAGCGCCTGCTGCGCGAGGCGCGTCGACGCGATTCGGTGCTGGATGGCCGCACCGTACTGCTGGCCGAGGACGATGTCCGCAACATCTTCGCCCTGTCCAGCGTGCTGGAGCCGTTGGGGGTGAAGCTGGAGATCGCACGCAACGGTCGCGAGGCCGTGGACCGGCTGGCGACCATGGAAGTGGACCTGGTGCTGATGGACATCATGATGCCTGAAATGGATGGGTTGACCGCCATGCGCGAGATCCGCAGCCAGCGCCAGCACAAGGACCTGCCGATCATCGCGCTGACCGCCAAGGCCATGCCCGATGACCGCGAACGCTGCCTGCAGGCCGGTGCCAACGACTACATCGCCAAGCCCATCGACGTGGACAAGCTGGTGTCGCTGTGCCGGGTGTGGTGCTCGCGGCAATGAACGAGGCGGAGCTGTTCGACCTGGAGTTGAAGGTGCTGGTGGAAGCCATCTACCAGCGCTACCACTACGATTTCCGTAACTATGCGGTGTCGTCGTTGCGGCGGCGCATGCGCCAGGCCATGCAGCGCTATGAGTGCGAGCGGCTGTCTGACCTGCAGCACCGCCTGCTGCATGAGCCGGACCTGTTCGCCCAGGCGATGCAGTTCTTCACCGTGCAGGTGTCGGAGATGTTCCGCGACCCGTCGTACTTCAAGGCGCTGCGCGAGCTGGCGGTGCCGGTGCTGCGCACGTATCCGTCGATCAAGCTGTGGGTAGCCGGCTGCAGTACCGGCGAAGAGGTGTGGTCGCTGGCGATCCTGCTGCAGGAAGAGGGGCTGTTGGATCGCAGCATCATCTACGCGACCGACATCAATCCCTCTGCATTGGCAGCGGCGGAGTCGGGCACCTACGGTATCGACCGGATCGCCCAGTTCAGCCGCAACTATCTGCAGGCCGGCGGCCAGAGCTCGCTGTCGGATTACTACACCACCGGGTACGACGGCGCGGTGTTCGACCGACGCCTGCGCCGCAACGTGGTGTTCGCCGATCACAGCCTGGCCACCGATACCGTGTTCTCCGAAGTCCATCTGGTCTCGTGCCGGAACGTGCTGATCTATTTCAACCGTCCGCTGCAGGATCGCGCCGTGGGGCTGTTCCGCGAGGCGCTGGTGCACCGCGGCTTCCTCGGACTGGGCAGCAAGGAGTCGCTGCAGTTCGGCGAGCACGGCAACGCGTTCGAAACCTGCGCGCGGGAGCAGCGCCTGTACCGGAAGGCGGCCTGATGGGCGCTGCGTTTCCGCGGCTGCTGGTGATCGGCGCCTCTGCCGGGGGCGTCACTGCGTTGCAGCGGGTGCTGGCAGCATTGCCTGCGGCGCTGGGCTGTCCGGTGCTGGTGGTGTTGCACCTGCCGCGGGATCGGCCCAGCCGGATTGCCGAGTTGCTGGATCCGTCGTCGGCATTGACCGTGCGCGAGGCCGAGGACAAGCAACCGCTGGAGCGGGGGACGGTCACCTTCGCACCGCCGGATTACCATCTGCTGGTCGAAGATGCGTCGTCCATTGCGCTGTCGATGGATGCACCGGTGTTGTTCTCGCGTCCCGCCATCGACCCGCTGTTCGAATCGGCGGCTGCCGTGTTTGGTGAGGATGTGTTGGCGATCCTGCTGACGGGAGCCAGCAGTGATGGCAGCGAAGGCGTGGCGGCCGTTCGTGATGCGGGTGGCCAAGCCTGGTTGCAATGCCCCGAAGATGCCGAGGCGTCGATGATGCCCGCTTCGGCCCTGCAGCGTGCCGGTGCCGATGCGGTGCTGACGCTTGAAGAGATATGCAGATGCCTGAAGGATTTGAAATGAACCTGCTTCATCCCGTGGCTGTAGCAGACGCAGCGCCGGTCAATGTGTTGATCGTCGATGACGTGCCGCAGAACCTGGTTGCGATGGAAGCGCTGTTGCGCCGTGATGGACTGCGTATTCTCTGCGCGTCCTCCGGCTATGAGGCGCTGGAGCTGTTGCTGGAACATGATGTCGCCTTGGCGCTGCTGGATGTGCAGATGCCGGAAATGGACGGCTTCGCGCTGGCCGAGCTGATGCGGGGTTCGGCGCGCAGCCGCGATGTGCCGATCATCTTCCTCACGGCCTCGCCGCAGGATCCGGTGCGTGCGTTCAAGGGCTATGAAAGCGGTGCGGTGGACTTCCTGCACAAGCCGATCGAACCGCAGATCATCCTCGGCAAGCTCGGTGTGTTCATCGAGTTGTACGAGCAGAAGCGCTTGCTGAAATCGCGCAACGAGGCGCTGGAGCGCGCGCTGACGCTCAATGAAACGATGATGGCCGTGCTGACCCACGACCTGCGCACGCCGCTGTCGGCGATCCTGTTGTGCGCGGACAAGTTGTCGCTGGACATCCCGCAGGAGGCCAGCGCGCAGCAGACGTTGCGGCACCTGGAGACCAGTACCCTGCGCATGGCGCGGATGGTCGACCAGTTGCTCGATTTCTCGCGCATCCGGTCCGGCGGCTTGCGCCTGGAGCGTACGCCGTGCAACGCCGCAAGCGTGGTCACCGCTGTAGTACAGGAAGTGGAACGCGGCCAGGCCAACGCGGCGATCGACGTGCGGCAGTCCGGTGATGCGCGCATGCAGGGCGACCCGGATCGCTTGGCGCAGGTCGTGTCCAACCTGATCGGCAATGCGCTCGTGCACGGTGGCAACGAACCGGTCGAAGTGCAGGTGGACGGCGAGGATCCGGCGCAGGTCGTGCTGCGCGTACGCAATCGCGGGCATATTGGCGACAGCCTGCTGCCGCGCCTGTTCGAGCCGTTCAAAGCCAGCTTCCATGCCAGCAAGGGGTTGGGGCTGGGGTTGTTCATTGCCGACCAGTTCGTGCGCGCACATGGCGGCGAACTGGAAGCACGCAACGAAGCACAGGACGTGGTGTTCGAAGCCCGCCTGCCCCGGCGGGCCTGATCGGACCCGCGCTGTAGAACGGCAGGTTTCTCTCGCACCGTAAAAGCGCCCTGGTCCCGCTTGCCCTGCTTGCGCGGGATCAAGGCGAGCGCGAGACTTGCCCGATGAACACCCCGTGCTTCCACATCCGCAGTTACGGCGACGCCGGCGGTGGCGACCGCCACGACTTCGCGCAATGGGTGCTGCCGCTGCGGGGTGAGCTGCAGTTCGAACTGGACGGTCAGGGGGCGCGGCTGGATGCGTTTCAGGGCGTGTTCGTCGCGCCAGGTGAGCACCATGACCAGAGGGGGCAGGGGCGCAATGCCCATCTGGTGATTGATTGCGATCTGCAATGGTTCGACGACCACACCCTGGACCACCTGCGGCGTCAGCGCTGGCTGTTCCTGCCGCAGTCGCTGCGCCGCGCGTTGCACGCCACGCCCGCTGGTGATCGCGCTTCGCTGCTGCCGCAGCTGTTGCAGGCGTTCGCGCCCGATGGCAGTGGCGCACGTCTGCAGGCGCTGTGCACCCACATCCAGGATGCGCCGGGTGAGCCGTGGCCGGTAGAACGCATGGCGCGACGGGCGGGGTTGAGCGTCAGCCACCTGCATGCCTGGTTTGTGCGCGAAACCGGGCTGCCTCCACAGGCGTGGTTGAGTGCCGTGCGCCTGCGCCTGGCATGCCATCTGCTGTGCACGACCCCGCTGCCGATCAGCCAGGTCGCCCAGCGTGTGGGCTATTCCGAGCAGAGTGCGCTGACGCGTGCGCTGGTGCGCGAAACCGGGCGTACTCCTACCACCTGGCGCTCTCGCGGGCCCGCGACCATAGCCCGGGTCAAGACACGCCGCGCACGCACCCCCTAGACTTCCCGGCCTGACAGCAGGGTAGGCGGTGTGATGAATCGTTCGATGGGTGTGGGCATCGGCAATGGCGTGGCGGCAGGCGCGCTCTGGGGCGTGGTGTTCCTGGCTCCCGCCGTACTGATGGCCTTCGATGCGGTGCAGCTCTCCGCCGGCCGCTATCTGATCTATGGGCTGGTGGCCGTGGCCCTGCTCTGGCCGCGCTGGAAGCGTTTGGCGCCGCAGCTCGGTGCTGCCGAATGGCGCGGGCTGGTGTGGCTGAGCCTGGCCGGCAACCTGGTGTATTTCCTGCTGCTGGCGACCGCCGTGCAGTGGGCAGGCGGTGCGGCGGCATCGCTGATCGTTGGCTTGATTCCCGTCGTCGTTACGTTGGTGGGCGTGCGCGAAGAAGGCGCGGTGCGGTTGGCCAAGCTGGCACCGGCGCTGCTGCTGTGCCTGACGGGCGTCGCCCTGGTCGGTTACGAGGCACTGGTGTCCGAGCACGTGGCTACGCCGTGGCGACAACGCGTGCTGGGCCTGCTGTGTGCGTTTGGTGCCTTGCTGTCCTGGGCGGCCTATTCGGTGGGCAACAGTCGCTGGTTGCAGCGTCGCCCGGATCTGTCCGCACATGATTGGTCATTGCTCACCGGCGTGGTCACCGGCGCGCTCGCGCTGCTGCTGGTGCCGATGGCCTTCGTCTTCAACACGGCGCATCACGATGCGGGGGCGTGGGGTCTGTTCTGGGTCGTCAGCGCCGGCGTAGCGATCATTGCCTCGCTGTTGGGCAATGCCTGCTGGAACCGCGCGAGTCGTCTGCTGCCGTTGACGCTGACCGGCCAGATGATCGTGTTCGAAACCCTGTTTGCCCTGCTGTACGGCTTCGCCTGGCAACGGCGCTGGCCCACCGCGCTGGAGCTGGCGGCCATCGCCTGCCTGGTGACCGGGGTGCTCTGGTGCGCGCATGCGCATCGCACGCCACGCGCGATCACCGAGCATGCTGGCTGAGGAAGACGATGTCGTGGCCGCCGCGCCGCGCGCCAGCGACGTGGTCACCGATGCAACCATTTTCGCCGACGATGCGTGCATATGAAGCGCTGGTGTTTTTGCAGCGCAGCACTTGACAGCAGCGGGGTCGCCGGTGTTTTCTAGACCCATGGTCACCGCCTCCGCTCCCTTCGCCCTCGCACACGTCGCCTTCGCGGCGCCAGATCGTGCGCGGTTGGATGCCGGCAGCAACACGGCCATTACCACGATTACCACCACCACCGGCACCACCTGCCGGGTGCGGTCCGTCGTCTTCGCGTAACTCACGAAAACCACGGCCCCGCACCGAACCAGGTGGCGGGGAAACCTTCCACCGAGCGCGATGCGGGGCCTCCCACCGAGGTTGCCATGTCCAGTGCCGTTTCTGTAGAACCCGCCGCGTCGCCCTTGCCGGTGCCCCCGCGCACCGTCGTGCACAAGTTCGGCGGCACGTCGGTGGCCGATGCCGATCGTTATCGCCATGTGGCTCGTCTGCTGCTGCAGCGCCCCGAGCGGATGCAGGTCACCGTGGTGTCTGCGATGAAAGGGGTGACCGATGGCCTGATCGACCTGGCGCGGATGGCGGCGGCGGGCTCGCCACAGTGGCGTGATGCCTGGCATGCGCTGCGCGCGCGCCATCGCGGTGCAGCCGCCTCGTTGCTCGGCGAACATTCCGGCGCGAGCGTGGAATGGCTCGACGCGCGCTTCGATGAGTTGGCCGAACTGCTTGCCGCGTTGGCGGTGATCGGCGGGTTGCCGGACGACGTGCTGGACCGGGTGCAGGGACTGGGAGAAGTGTGCTCTGCGCACCTGCTGGGGCATCATTTCCTGGCAATCGGCGAGGACTGTGCGGTGCTGGACGCGCGCGAGGTGCTGGTGGTCGAGCATGGCGAACTGGGTGTCAACGTGGACTGGGAGACGAGTGCCGCGCGGCTGCAGGCCTGGCGACAGCGGCATCCGCAGACGCGGGTGGTGGCTACCGGGTTCATCGCGCGCGACGGCAAGGGGCGCATCACCACGCTGGGGCGCAATGGCAGCGATTACTCCGGGGCGATCTTCGCCGCCCTGTTCGACGCGGATGAACTGCAGATTTGGACTGATGTGGACGGCGTGTTGTCCGCCGATCCGCGACTGGTGCCCGAAGCGGTGCAGCTGGATGCACTGAGCTACGACGAAGCCTGCGAACTGGCCTATTTCGGCGCGAAGGTGGTGCATCCGCAGACGATGTCGCCGGCCATCCAGCGCGGCTTGCCGATCCTGATCCGCAATACCTTCCAGCCAGACCATCCGGGCACCCGCATCACCGCAGAGCGCTCGGTGCGCGGACCGATCAAGGGGCTGACGCTGAGTGCCGAACTCGCCGTGCTCAACCTGGAAGGCACCGGCCTGATCGGTGTGCCGGGCACCGCCGAGCGGGTGTTCTCGGCGTTGCGCCAGGCACACGTATCGGTGGTGATGATCTCGCAAGGGTCGTCCGAACATTCCATCTGCTGTGTGGTGCGTGGCAACGAGGCCGTGCGCGGCCGCGATGCCTTGCTGCAGGCGTTTGCACATGAGCTTGCGGTGGCGCAGGTGCAGCGCGTGCAGTTGACCACGGGTGTCAGCGTGCTGGCGGCGGTAGGCGATGGCATGGCGGGCCAGCCCGGCGTGGCGGCACGTCTGTTCGAGTCACTCGGCCGCGCGCAGGTGAACATCCTCGCCATTGCGCAGGGGTCCTCCGAGCGCAACATTTCAGTGGCCATCGACAGCGGCGACGCGACCCGTGCCCTGCGCGCCGCGCATGCCGGATTCTGGCTGTCGCCGCAGACGTTCGCGGTGGGCGTGATTGGTCCGGGCAACGTCGGTGCGGCCTTGCTGGACCAGTTGCAGGCCGAGCAGGGGCCGCTGCTCGGCAAGGCCAACATCGACCTGCGCCTGCGCGCGGTGGCATCGCGCGGCGGCATGTACCTGGCACCGCGCGCGCTGCAGGGCGAATGGCGCACCGCGCTGCAGGAGGGCAGGGAAGCCAACGACCTGGATCGCTTCACCGCCCATCTGCTGTCAGCGCATCTGCCGCATGCGGTGGTGATCGACTGCAGCGGCAGTGCCGAGGTGGCCGAGCGTTACGAGGGCTGGCTGGCGGCCGGCATCCACGTGGTCACGCCGAACAAGCAGGCCGGTTCGGGGCCCCTGGAACGCTATCAGCGCATTCGCGCAGCCGCGACCGCCAGCGGCGCGCGCTTCCGTTATGAAGCGACCGTCGGTGCGGGGCTGCCGGTGATCACCACGTTGCGCGACCTGGTCGACACCGGTGACGAGGTGCTGTCGATCGAAGGTATTTTTTCGGGCACGCTGGCGTGGCTGTTCAATCGCTTCGACGGCAGTCAGCCGTTCTCTGCTCTGGTGGAACAGGCGCGTGGCATGGGCTATACCGAGCCCGATCCGCGCGACGACCTGTCCGGCATCGACGTCGCACGCAAACTGGTGATCCTGGCGCGTGAGGCGGGCCGCGCGCTCAGCCTGGAGCAGGTGCAGGTGCAGAGCCTGGTGCCGGAGGCGCTGCGCGGCGGCAGCGTGGAGGCATTCATGCAACGCCTTGCCGACAACGACGCGGCATTGCTGCAGCAGCTGCGGCAGGCGCGCGAACGCGGTGCCGTGCTGCGCTACGTGGCCGCGCTGACGCCGCAGGGCGCGTCGGTTGGTCTGGTCGAGGTGCCGCTGGACCACGCATTCGCCAACCTGAAACTCACCGACAACGTGGTCCAGTTCCGCACCCGGCGGTACTGTGACAACCCGCTTGTGGTGCAGGGTCCGGGGGCTGGCCCCGATGTGACCGCCGCCGGTGTGTTCGCGGACCTGCTGCGCGTGGCTGCCGGCGAAGGAGCGCGCCTGTGATCGCACGCGCGTTCGCACCGGCGTCGGTCGGCAATGTCGGCGTCGGCTTCGACATTCTGGGCCATGCCATCGCCGGCGTCGGTGACACGGTGACCGTGCGCCGGATCGCCGAGCGCGAGGTGCGGATCGACGCCATCCGGGGTGCTGACCTGCCGCTGCCACGGGAGCCCGCGCTCAATACGGCCGGCGCGGCCTTGATGGCGATGCAGGAGGTGCTCGAACTGCCGTACGGCTTTGCCGTCGAAATCGACAAGGGCATCGCGCTGGGATCGGGCATGGGCGGATCGGCCGCCTCCTGCGTGGCGGCACTGGTGGCCGCCAATGCGTTGCTTGATGCACCCCTGGACCGTAAGGCTTTGTATCCGTTCGCGCTGGAAGGCGAGATGGTGGCCAGCGGCGGCCGCCATGGCGACAACCTGGGGCCGATGCTGCTGGGTGGGCTGGTATTGAGCACCGCTGACCGGCTGGTGTCCATCCCGGTACCGGCAGCGTGGCACAGCCTGCTGGTGCACCCCGACGCGGTGCTGGAAACCCGTCGCGCACGCGAGGCGTTGCAGGGCAGTTATGCCTTGGGTGATTTCGTGGCGCAGAGCGCGAACCTTGCGCTGGTGCTGGCCGGTTGCTTCCAGAACGATGCGGCACTGGTCCGTGCCGGCCTGCGGGACGTGCTGGTCGAGCCGCGGCGTGCACCGCTGATCGGTGGCTTCGCGGCGGCCCGGGACGCCGCGCTGGCAGCAGGGGCGATGGGCGCCAGCATCTCCGGCGCCGGGCCCAGCGTATTTGCCTGGTTTGAAGACAAGGCCAGCGCACAGGCCGCTGCCGCGCCGGTGCAGGCCGCGTTTGCTGCGGCAGGCTTCGACAGCCAGGCGTGGGTATCTCCGTTGTCCGCACCGGCGGCGGCGCTGTTGTGAACTCTCTCCCCCTTCAGGAAGGTGCGATGCACTTTGTTTCCACTCGCGGCCAGTCCGCACCCGTATCACTGAGCGCAGCCATTGCTGCGGGGCTGGCCCCTGATGGCGGCCTGTACGTGCCGCAGCAGCTGCCAGCGGCGCGCCGCTTCGTCGCCACCGATTCGCTGGCAAAGACGGCCGCGCAGGTACTGTCACCGTTCTTTGCAGGCGACGTATTGTCGGATGCACTACCCGCGATCTGCGACGAGGCCTTCGACTTCCCGCTGCCGCTGCGGCCATTGGCGCGTCGCGGCAACCATGTGCTGGAGTTGTTCCATGGCCCAACGGCGGCGTTCAAGGATGTCGGTGCCCGTTTCCTCGCTGCCGCCTTGGCGCGCCTGCGGGCGGGGCATGCCCAGCCGCTGACGATTGTGGTCGCGACCTCGGGAGATACCGGCGCTGCAGTGGCCGCCGCGTTTCATGGACAGCCTGGACTGCGCGTGGTGGTGCTGTACCCGGATGGCAGGGTGTCGCCGCGACAGGCGCACCAGCTGGGATGTTTTGGCGGTAACGTGCAGGCATTCCGGGTTTCCGGATCATTCGATGACTGCCAGGCCCTGGCGAAACAGGCGCTGGCGGATACGCAGCTGCAGGCCCAGGTGCCGTTGAGTTCGGCCAACAGCATCAGCCTGGGCCGGCTGCTGCCGCAGATGAGTTACTACGCGCACGCCGCGCTGCAGCACCAGCAGGCGGGCGACGCGCTGCTGAACCTGGTGATTCCCACCGGCAACCTCGGCAATGCGATGGCGGCGATCCTGGCACGCGCCGTGGGCCTGCCGATTGGACGCATCGTGCTGGCGACCAATGCCAATGATGTGCTGCCGCGCTATTTCGCCGGCGAAGATTTCAGCCCGGGTGCGAGTGTGCCCACGACGGCCAATGCGATGGACGTCGGCGCGCCCAGCAACTTCGAGCGGCTGCGCTGGCTGTTCGCGGGGGATGATCGCGCGCTGCGGGAGGCGTTCACCGCACACAGTGTGGACGACGTGGCGATCCGCGCGACCATCGCCAGTGCGTTCGCCAGCACCGGCGAGGTGTTCTGTCCGCATACCGCGACGGCCGTGCGGGTGCTGGATGATCTTCGTACGCAGGGTGCCAAGGGGGACTGGGCGGTCGTCGCCACCGCGCATCCGGCGAAGTTCGAATCGGTGGTGGAGCCGTTGATCGGCACCGCGCTGGAGGTGCCGCCTGCACTGGAGGCACTGCTGCGTCGGCCGACGCATGCCGAGCCGCTGGCGGCGGACTATGCCGCGCTGCGGGCCGTGTTGCAGCAGTAGCGCCGAGCCACGCTCGGCGGACACCGTCGGACGTTGTAGTGCCCGACGCCGGCCGTGCCGCTGCGCTCGCCGACCATGGGTCGGCGCTACCCGATGATCACGGAGCGGCCAATGCGCGTAGCGCCGAGCCACGCTCGGCGGACACCGTCGGACGTCGTAGTACCCGACGCCGGCCGTGCCGCTGCGCTCGCCGACCATGGGTCGGCGCTACCCGATGATCACGGAGCGGCCAATGCACGTAGCGCCGAGCCACGCTCGGCGGACACCATCCGACGCTGCGCGCCTTGAACGGCTCAGCCGGTGGCCAGTCGACGCAGGGCGGGTTCGTCGAGGATCTCCACGACGTTCAAATGGGGCAGGGCGATCAGCGCCTGCTGGCGAAGGCGGGTAAAGGTGCGGCTGACGGTTTCCATCGTCAGGCCGAGATGGTCGGCGATGTCCCCACGCCCCATCGGCAGGGTGACACGCAGGGCCACGCCGCCCAGGCGCACTTCGCGCTCGGCCAGCCGCAGCAGGAAATCGGCCACTTTCTCCGGTGGCTGCAGGCGTGCCAGCGACAGTGCTGCATCCTGCGCATCGTCCAGCGCCTGGCAGGCGCGCTGCAGCAATTTGCGCTCCAGGTGCGGGTAGCGATCACGCAGCTCGCGCATGTGGGCCACCGATACGCGGCAGACGCGGCTGTCGGCGATCGCTTCGACATCGTGGCGGTGGAGATCACTGCCGCTCAGGCCCAGATAATCGCCGGGCAAGACGAACCCGTTGATCTGCCGGCGCCCGTCGGACAGCGTGCGCACCAGTCGTAATGCGCCCTGCGTCAAGGTATAGACATGGTGGCGGGGTTCACCACTGCGGGCCAGCGTGCTGCCCATCGCCACCTGCTGGGACACCGTAACGGCCTCCAGCGCATGGCCTTCTTCCGGTGACAGAGCCGAGCAGACCGCCAGATGGCGTACCGAACAGTGCATGCAGTCCAATGTCGAGCAGCCGGGCGTGGCAGGGCGGAAGGCATCGGCAGGGCTGGAATCGAACCGCGACATGGCGTGGGGGGCAAAGCGCGCTGCGAGGGGAAGTGGCCATGATACGACATGTAGCCGATGCGCCCGGACGCAGGCGCGGCGGGCGGCGCTGCCGCTACAATGACCGCCCTTGCCCTTCCCCCGTTTTCTGCAGGAGCCCCACGTGATCAAGCCCCGTACCCCGCCCGGCATCATGGAACTGCTGCCGCGCGAGCAGATCGCGTTCCAGCGCATGCTGGACGTCATCCGCCGCAACTACGAGCGCTTCGGGTTCCTGCCGGTGGAGACGCCGGTGTTCGAGCTGTCCGACGTGCTGCTGACCAAATCCGGTGGCGAAACCGAGCGCCAGGTGTATTTCGTCCAGTCCACCGGTGCCTTGGCCAATGCAGCGCAGGCCGAGGACGCCTCGTTGCCGGAACTGGCCCTGCGCTTCGACCTGACCGTACCGCTGGCCCGCTACGTGGCCGAGCACGAACACGACCTGACGTTCCCGTTCCGCCGTTACCAGATGCAGCGCGTTTACCGCGGCGAGAGGGCCCAGCGCGGCCGCTTCCGTGAGTTCTACCAGTGCGACATCGACGTGATCGGCAAGGATGCGCTCAGCATCCGTTACGACGCGGAGGTGCTGGCGGTCATCCACGCGGTATTCGCCGAACTGCGCATCGGTGACTTCGCCGTGCAGTTGAACAACCGCAAGCTGCTGCGCGGCTTCTTCGAAACCCTGGGCGTAGCCGAGGGCGAACGCCAGCTGGCCGTGCTGCGGGAAGTGGACAAGCTGGACAAGCGCGGACCGGACTACGTGCGCGAGACGCTGGTCGGCGCCGACTTCAACATCCCGGCCGATCAGGTCGAGCGGATCCTTGCCTTCGTGGCGGTGCGCTCGCAGGGGCACGACGATGCACTGGCGCAGCTGGCGCTGCTGGAGGCCGACGCGGCGGCGACGGACACGCTGCGCACCGGCGTGGCGGAGCTGCGCGAAGTGCTGCAGTTGGTGAAGGCGCTGGGTGTGCCGGAGCAGGCGTACTGCCTGAACTTCTCCATCGCCCGCGGCCTGGATTACTACACCGGCACGGTGTATGAAACGATGCTCACCGACCACCCGCAGATCGGCTCGATCTGCTCGGGTGGGCGCTATGAAGACCTGGCCAGCCACTACAGCAGGTCCAAGCTGCCGGGCGTGGGCATTTCCATCGGCCTGACCCGCCTGTTCTGGCAGCTGCGCGAAGCCGGCCTGATCGAAGGGATCGAGGCCAGCAGCGTGCACGCGCTGGTCGCCCTGATGGACGAGCAGGGCATGCCGGAGTCGCTGGACATCGCCCGCCGGCTGCGCATCGGTGGTATCAACACCGAGGTGCAGATGGAAGCGAAGAAGATCGGCAAGCAGTTCCAGTACGCGGCCAAGGCGGGTATCCGCTTTGTCGTACTGGCCGGCGAAGACGAGCTGGCGCGCGGCGTGGTTGCAGTGAAAGACCTGCTGCGCGAACAGCAGTTCGAAGTATCCCGTGACGAGCTGGCCAGCACGCTGCAGGTCGAACTGGAGCAGGCCCGCGCCATGGCGTGAGGGTTGCCCGGGGCGGGATCCCTTTCCCTCGGTGAGAGGGACCCCCAAGACACGTGCCGCCGAACCACCCACCTTCACCGGTGGGTTTTTTTTTGCCCGGGATTTGACCGGCCACCGGGGTTTGCGATAATGTACTAGCACGCTATTACATTGATACCTGCTGCGATCCCATGAAAGCCCGTCCCGCCCCGAACCCGAAAGACACCCAGGCCGACCTTGCATCGCTCGCTGACGCATTCGCCGCGCTGGATGACGCCGGGGAGGTCGCCGCGTTCCTGCGTGACCTGTGCACCCCGGCGGAACTGGAAGCCATTGCCGACCGCTGGAAAGTGGTGCCGTTGCTGCAGCAGGGCGTGCCGTACCGCGAGATCCATGAGCGCACCGGCGTCAGCGTGACCACTACCGGTCGCGTGGCCCGTTCACTGGAGCATGGCCACCGTGGCTACGCTGCCGCCATCGCGCGCCTCGCCACGCGCTGAACCGAATGCTCCACCCCTGAATTCCAAGAGACTTTCCCCCATGAGTGCACTCCAGGCAGCCCCGGCACGAGACCGGCTGCGTATCGCCATCCAGAAGAACGGGCGCTTGGCCGAACCCGCGCGCAACCTGCTCAGCGCGTGTGGCCTGAGCTGGCGCGAGAGCCGCGACAAGCTGTTCTGCTATGGCGAATCACTGCCGGTGGATCTACTGCTGGTGCGCGACGATGACATCCCCGGGCTGATCGCCGATGGCGTGTGTGACCTCGGCATCGTCGGCCGCAACGAGCTGGACGAGCAGGGCGCGGCGCGCGTGCAGCGCGGCCTGAAGCCGGCCTTCCAGGCACTGCGCGGGTTGGGCTTCGGTGCCTGCCGGTTGATGCTGGCCGTCCCCGAAGAATGGGAGTGGGAGGGTCCGGCGCAGGTGGCCGGCACCCGCATCGCCACCAGCTATCCGGCCATCCTGAAAGATTGGCTTGCCGCGCGCGGGATCGACGCGCAGGTGGTCGAACTGTCCGGGTCGGTGGAGATCGCACCGCGCCTGGGAACCGCCGAACTGATCTGCGACCTGGTGTCCAGCGGCGGCACGTTGCGCGCCAACCAGCTCAAGCCGGTGGAGACCCTGTTGGAAAGCGAAGCTGTCCTGGCCGGCGCCGTGCATGCCCCCGACGACGCGCGCGGCGCGTTGCTGGCCATGCTGCTGCGCAGGCTGGATGGCGTGGTGCAGGTGCAGGATCGCAAGCTGCTGATGTTCCGCGCCGATCCGTCGCGCATCGCGGCACTGGAAACACTGCTGGCCGATGCCGAGCCGCTGGTGCGGTTGCCCGCCGATGACGGTGCGCTGAGGTTGCAGACCATGTGCCCGGGGCCGCTGTCGTGGCAGCGGATGGAAGAACTGGAGCGCGCAGGCGCCCAAGGCCTGATGGTATTGAGCGTGGAGCGGTCGCTGGCATGAATCGTCTGATGTGGTCCCAACTGGATGAACTGTCGCGCAGCGACGCGCTGCAGCGCCCCGTGCAGGCCGTTGCCGCGCAGACGCGCGAGGCCGTGGCGGCACTGATCGCGCAGGTGCGCGCAGACGGCGATGACGCGCTGCGCGCGATCACCGCGCGTTTCGACCGGGTGCAGCTCGATGACATCGAGGTATCGCCGGCCGAGTTCGACGCCGCCGAGCAGGCCGTGCCTGCGGCGCTGCGTGCGGCGATGGAAGAAGCGGCGGCACGCATCACGCGCTTCCACGAAGCCGGCATGAGCCAGGGCTATTCGGTGGAGACCGCCCCCGGCGTGCACTGTGAGCGGATGATCCGGCCGATCGGCCGGGTGGGTCTGTACGTGCCTGCGGGCAGTGCCCCGTTGCCGTCCACGGCGCTGATGCTCGGCGTGCCGGCAGCGCTGGCCGGTTGCCCGCAGGTCGTGCTGTGCACGCCGCCGCGTGCTGATGGCAGTGCCGATCCGGCGGTGCTGGTTGCGGCGCGTCTGACCGGCGTGCGACGCGTGTTCAAGCTGGGCGGCGCGCAGGCGATCGCTGCGATGGCCTACGGAACGGCCAGCGTGCCCGCGTGCGACAAGCTGTTCGGCCCCGGCAACAGCTTCGTCACCGAGGCCAAGCAGCAGGTCGCGCAGGACGGCAGGGTGGCGATCGATATGCCGGCCGGCCCGTCCGAAGTGCTGGTGATCGCCGACGCGGGCGCCAACGCGGCCTTCGTCGCCGCAGACCTGCTGTCGCAGGCCGAGCACGGCCCGGATTCCCAGGTGCTGCTGCTCACCGATGACGAGGCGCTGCTGCAGGCGGTGGAAGCGGAGGTGGAGCGCCAGGTCGCGCTGCTGCCGCGCGAAACCATTGCCCGCCAGGCCCTGTCGGCATCGCGGTTGATCCAGGTGGATCGCCTGCAGGATGCCTTCGATATCAGCAACCGCTATGCGCCGGAGCACTTGATCCTGGCGCTGCGCGAACCGCGTGCGTGGCTGGGCCAGGTGCAGGCCGCCGGTTCGGTGTTCCTGGGTGACTACACCCCCGAAGCACTGGGCGATTACTGCAGTGGCACCAACCACGTGCTGCCAACGGCCGGTGCGGCGCGCGCCTGGAGCGGGGTCAGCGTGGCCAGTTTCCAGAACACCATCAGCGTGCAGAGTGCCAGCGCCGAAGGCATCGCGGCGATCGGCGGTTGCGCGCGCATTCTTGCCAGTGCGGAGGGCCTGGACGCGCATGAGCGTGCCGTGGCACTGCGCATGGAGGCAGTGGCATGAGCGAGGGCATACAGGCGGTGCTGGACCTGCTGCGCCCGGACCTGCAGTCCTTCGCCGGCTACAGTTCGGCGCGCAGCAGCGCCGTGCAGGGCTCGGTCTGGTTGAACGCCAACGAATCGGCGTGGCCGAACCCGGCCGATGCGAAGGGCAGCAGCCGACGCTATCCCGATCCGCAGCCGCCGGCACTGCTGCGGGCGCTTGCCGATGTGTACGGCGTGCAGCCCGCGCAGTTGCTGGTCGGCCGCGGCAGCGATGAGGCCATCGACCTGCTGGTACGTGCATTCTGCCGTCCCGGCACCGATCCCGTACTGGTGACACCGCCCGTGTTCGGCATGTATGCCGTATGCGCACGCCTGCAGGGTGCGCCGCTGCTGGAGATTCCGCTGCTGGATGCGCCTGCGGGGCTGCAGGTGGATATCGACGCAGTGATCGACCTGGCACGCGATCAGCGTGCGCGTCTGGTGTTCCTGTGCTCCCCTTCGAATCCGGCCGGCAGCGAAATCGCCACCGGGGATGTCGTGCGTACTGCGCAGGCATTGCAGGGCCAGGCCATCGTGGTGGTGGACGAGGCCTACATCGAGTACAGCAGCCAGGCCTCGGCCACCGCGTTGCTGGCAGCGCACCCCAACATCGCCGTGCTGCGCACGCTGTCCAAGGCGCACGCGTTGGCCGCGGCGCGCATCGGTACGCTGATTGCAGCGCCCGAACTCATTGCCGTGCTGCGCCGCTGCCAAGCGCCGTATCCCGTGCCCCAGCCGTGTGCGGAACTGGCGGTGGCTGCGCTGCAGCCTGCGGTACTGGCGAAGACCCGTGACCGGATCGCCGGCGTCGTGTCCGAGCGCGAGCGCCTGTTCCATGCCTTGCAGGCAGCCCCCGGCGTGCGCCGCGTCTACCGGTCTGCCGGCAACTACCTGCTGGTGCGTTTCGATGACGCGCAGGCCGCGTTCGATGCCCTGTTGGCGGCCGACATCGTCGTGCGCGACCAGCGCGCAGCGCCCCAGCTGGGCGATGCGCTGCGGATCAGCATCGGCAGTCCTGAAGAAAACCAACGCGTGCTTGCCGCGCTCTCGGCCCGGAGGGCTGCCGCATGACCCCCATTCTGTTCATCGACCGCGACGGCACCCTGATCGAGGAACCGGCCGACCACCAGATCGACGCTTACGAGAAGCTGCGCTTCGTGCCGGACGTGATTCCTGCCCTGATCCGGCTGCGCGATGCGGGCTGGCAGTTCGTGATCGTCAGCAACCAGGATGGGCTAGGCAGCGACAGCTATCCACGCGCTGTTTTCGATGCACCGCACGCGCTGATGATACACGTCTTCGAAAGCCAGGGCGTCCGGTTCCGTGACGTGCTGATCGACAGTTCGTGGCCGCATGAGAACCTGCCCACGCGCAAGCCCGGCATCGGCCTGATGACGCGTTATCTGCAGGACCGGAGCATCGACTGGACACGCTCGGCGATGGTGGGAGACCGCCCCACCGACATCCAGTTCGCCGACAACCTCAACATCCGCGGCTTCCAGTTGCGTACCGAAGAGTTCGGTGGCGAGTGGGACTGGCCCGGTATCGCACACGCGCTCGCCGATGCACCGCGCACGGCTGTCGTCCAGCGCAACACCAAGGAAACGCGCATCCGCGTGGAGCTGGATCTGGACAACGCAGCGGAGCCGCAGATACACACGGGCCTGCCGTTCTTCGACCACATGCTGGAACAGATCGGCAAGCACGGCGGCATCTCGGTGCGGATACAGACCGAAGGTGACCTGCATATCGACGAACACCACACCATCGAAGATACGGGGCTTGCGCTGGGCCAGGCGCTGCGCGAGGCGCTGGGCGACAAGCGGGGCATAGGCCGCTACGGCTTCACCCTGCCGATGGACGAAACCCTGGCCAGTGCGGCGCTGGATTTCAGCGGCCGTCCGTACTTCGTCTTCGACGGCGAGTTCAAGCGCGAGCGGGTGGGTGACCTGCCAACCGAGCTGGTGCCGCACTTCTTCCGTTCCCTGTGCGATGCGGCCGGGTTGAACCTCAACATGCAGGTGCGCGGCGACAACGATCACCATAAGGTCGAAGCCTGTTTCAAGGCACTTGCCCGTGCACTGCGCACGGCCGTGGCCCGCCAGGGCACCGACCTGCCCAGCACCAAGGGGGCGCTGTGAGTGCCGTTGCGCTGATCGATGCGGGCGGGGCCAACCTCGGTTCGGTCCGCTACGCGCTGGAGCGCCTGGGTGCCGAGGTGCGCCTGGTGCGCAACGCCGACGAACTGCGCGGCGCAACACGGGTGATCCTGCCTGGCGTGGGCGCCGCGGTGCCGGCAATGCAGCGGCTGCATGGGCAAGGCCTGTTCGAGCCACTGCGTCAGTTGCAGGTTCCGTTGTTGGGCATTTGCTTGGGCATGCAGTTGCTGTTCGAGCGATCGGAAGAGGGCGGCGTCGAGACGCTGGGCCTGATCCCCGGCACGGTGCGCAAGCTGGTGCCGGCCACCGGCATACGCGTGCCGCACATGGGCTGGAACCGCCTGTTGCCGCTGCGTGAGTCGCCGTTGCTGCGCGGTATCCCGGAGCGCGCCAGTGCCTATTTCGTGCACAGCTACGCGGCGCCCTTGAATGCCCACACGGTAGCCGCCTGTGACCATGGCGGGCTGTTCAGCGCGGTGGTCGAGCATGGTCGCTATTTCGGCGCGCAGTATCACCCCGAGCGTTCCGGTGATACCGGCGCATTGCTGTTGCAAAACTTCCTGCAGGACACCGCCGCATGAGCTTCATTGTCTATCCCGCCCTTGATATCCGCGAAGGCCGCGTGGTGCGCCTGCGCCAGGGCGACTACGCACAGGAAACCCGTTACGGCGATGATCCGCTTCCGCGTGCGCAGGCCTTCGCCGCACAGGGCGCGCGCTGGATGCATCTGGTGGATCTGGACGCTGCACGCGCCGGAGGCTACACGCTGGCACCGCTGCTGAGGCAGATCCGCGCCGAGGCCGGGTTGGACGTGCAGACCGGCGGCGGCGTGCGCGGCCGCGATGACGTGGTACGTATCCTCGACGCCGGCGCGAGCCGTGTCGTGGTGGGGTCGCTGGCCGTGCGCGAGCCGGAGGCGGTGATCGGCTGGCTGGCGGAGTTCGGCGCCGAGCGCATCACGATCGCGCTGGACGCCCGCCAGGACGAGGCGGGCACCTGGCAGCTGCCGATCCATGGCTGGACCGAGAATGCCGGCGTCACCCTGGATGCGCTGGCGCAGCGTTACGCTGCCGCCGGGATGCGCCACCTGCTGTGCACGGACATTGCCCGTGACGGCATGTTGGCCGGACCCAACATCGACCTCTACCGGCACCTCGCCGGGCTGCTGCCCGGCGTCGCGATCCAGGCCTCCGGTGGCATCCGCGACGTATCCGATGTGGTCGCCGCGCGAGCGGCAGGCTGCAGCGGCGCGATCCTGGGCAAGGCGCTGCTGGAGCAGCGCATGGACCTGGCCGAGGCACTGGCATGTTGAGTCGCCGCATCATTCCGTGCCTGGACGTACGCGATGGCCGCGTGGTGAAAGGCGTGCGCTTCCGCGACCACGTGGACATGGGCGATATCGCCGAATTGGCGCTTCGCTATCGCGATCAGGGCGCGGACGAGCTGGTGTTCTATGACATCGGTGCCAGCCCGGACGGGCGCAGCGTGGACGTCGCCTGGATCGAGCGCATCGCGCGGCTGATCGACATCCCGTTCTGCGTTGCCGGCGGCATCAGTGACGTGGCGACCGCGCGGCGCGTGCTGCATGCCGGTGCGGACAAGATCTCGATCAACTCCCCGGCATTGGGTCGGCCTGAGCTGATCAGCGAGCTGGCCGAAGCATTTGGCGTGCAATGCGTGGTGGTGGGCATCGATTCGGTGCGCGAGCCCGACGGACAGTGGCGGGTACGCCGGTTCACCGGCGACCCGTCCAAGACGCAGGCGGTGGCGCTGCGCACGCTGGACTGGGTGCGTGAGGTGCAGCAGCGCGGTGCGGGTGAGATCGTGCTGAACTGCATGGACAGTGATGGGGTGCGCCGGGGGTATGACGTGGAGCAGTTGCGGCACGCACGCGCGGCCTGCCATGTGCCGCTGATCGCATCGGGTGGGGCAGGTACGCCGGAACATTTCGCCCAGGTCTTCGACCAGGCGGACGTGGATGGGGCCTTGGCCGCCAGCGTGTTCCACAGCGGCGCCATCGCCATTCCCGAATTGAAGCGCTATCTGCGCGAACAACAGATCGAGGTGCGGGATGTCTACTGAAGTTGCAATCATCAACGTGCTGCCCGACCGTGCGGCGCTGGCGGGCCTGGACTGGGGCAAGGGCGATGGGCTGCTGCCTGCCGTCGTGCAGGATGCCGACAGCCTGCAGGTGCTGATGCTGGGTTACGTCAACGCCGAGTCACTGCAGGTCACTCTGCAGCACGGTCACATGACCTTCTTCAGCCGTAGCAAGGATCGCTTGTGGACCAAGGGCGAGCAGTCCGGCAACGTGCTGGTGGTGCAGTCCATCGCGGTGGACTGCGACGCGGATACGTTGCTGGTGATGGCGCGGCCGGCAGGACCGACCTGCCACACCGGTGCGGAAAGCTGCTTCCCGCAGGCCGCAAAGGATTTCATCGGCGAGCTTGACCAGCTGGTGCGTACACGCGAAGCGGAGCGACCGGCGGGCAGCTATACGACGTCGCTGTTCGATGGGGGCATCCGCCGCATCGCCCAGAAGGTGGGTGAGGAGGGAGTGGAAGCCGCGTTGGCCGCAGTTGCGCAGGGTGACGAAGAACTGCTGGGCGAAGCGGCCGATCTGGTGTTCCATCTGCTGGTGCTGCTGCGAGCACGCGGGCTGGGTCTGCAGGATGTGCGCGACCTGCTGCAGGAACGACACCGCTGAGTTGTTTGGGGCTGATGGGTTGTTTGCCTCCCACCGGCGTGCGGATGATCACGAACGGACCCTCCGCGGACGAGATGTGGGCCCGGTGTCGATGCTGGGCTGATGCGGTGGGCGACGGTGTGGACCCTGCGCTGATCCGCTGCGGCCCCGGTTGGAACGTTGGCTGATCGGGTGCGGATCGGGTGTGGGCTTGGTAGAGCCGACTTCAGTCGGCTGCGTTTACCTCCAGCCGACTGAAGTCGACTCTACCGCAGAGGCAGCCGACTGAAGTCGGCTCTACCGCAGCCGCAGCCGCAGCCGCAGAGGCAGAGGCCGACGCGGAGGCAGAGGCCGACGCGGAGGCAGAGGCCGCAGAGGCGGCCGACATCGGCGCGCGTAACACGCTTGTACGGGGCATGCGCTTTACAATGCCCCCGACTTTGATCTGGACCTGTCCAACCATGAAACTCTCTGCCGCCTGGCTGTGCTGCCTGCTGCTCACCAGCGCGCCCGCATTCGCAGATGCGATCACCGTCAGCGGACGGGTATACCAGGACCGCGACGGCAAGCCGGGGCGCGGTGCCACCGACCCGGGCATGGGCGGCGTGCAGGTCTCCAATGGCCGCAGCATCGTGCGTACCAGCGCCGACGGCAGCTATCGCCTGCCGGTCGAAGCAGGTGACACGGTCTTCATCATCAAGCCCGATGGCTACCGGATGGCGGTCGGCCCCGATGGCCTGCCGGCGTTCTGGCGGCACTACGCGCCACAGGGTTCGCCTGCGCTGAAGTACAACGGTATCGCGCCGACGGTCACCCCGGTCAACGCCTACGATTTCGCGCTGACACCGGACAAGCATGACGTTCGGCGCGGCTTCCAGATGCTGGTGTTCACCGACCCGCAGACCGCCACGTTGCGTGACATCGGGTACTACGAGCAGTCGATCGTCAAACCGCTCGCGGGGCGGACCAAGGCGCGCCTGGGCACGACGCTGGGTGACATCGTCAACGACGACCTGTCGTTGTACCCGGCGATCAACCAGGTCACCACACAGATGGGCGTGCCCTGGTTCCACGTGCCGGGCAACCATGATCTGGACTTCGATGCCGCCACGGATGCCCAGTCGCTGGACAGCTGGCGCGCCGTGTACGGCCCGGACACCTATGCGGTGGAGGAGGGCGGTGCCAGCTTCCTGTTCCTCGACGACGTGGTCTATGACCCGAATGCCAAGCCGACCTACATCGGAGGGCTGCGCGAAGACCAATTCGCCTTCATCGCACAGTACCTGAAGGGCCTGCGCCACGATCGGCTGTTGGTGCTGGGCATGCATATCCCGCTGTTCGACGCGGCACCGGGGCGCGAGACGTTCCGCCACGCTGATCGCCAGCGCCTGTTCGACCTGCTGAAGGATTTCAGCAATGTGCTGGTGCTGAGCGGCCACAGCCACACCCAGCAGCACTACTACCATGCCGCTGGCGAAGGTTGGCACGGCGAAAAACCGCTGCACGAGTACAACGTAGGCGCGAACTGCGGTGCGTTCTGGTCGGGGGTGAAAGACCGCCGCGGCGTGCCGGACAGCACGATGAGTGATGGCACGCCAAAGGGCTATGCGCTGCTGGACGTTGCCGGCAACGGCGGCTATCGCCTGCAGTACCGTGTGGCGGGTGCAGCCGACACCGACCAGATCGGCCTGCATGCACCGAAGGTGTTGCGCCAGGGGGCGTATCCGGCGTGGGGCGTGTTCGCCAATGTGTACATGGGCGAGGATGCCACCCGGGTGGAGTTCCGTGTCGACGGTGGCGCATGGCAGCCGATGAAGCAGGTGCGGCAAGGCGATCCGCGGCTGCAGCAGGAGAACGTGGCCGATGACCTGGCGACGACGTTGCGCGGTTACGACCGGTCTCCCGAAGCCACGGCGTCGCCGCATCTGTGGCGCGGCGCACTGCCCACCGATCTGGCGGTCGGCGAGCACAAAGTCGATGTGCGTGCGACCCAGCCGGATGGATCGGTGTTCACGGCGAACACCCGTTACAGTCTGGCCACCGCCACGCCCTGACGCCGACCCGCCCGCCGACGCCGGAGCGGGGCATGCGCTGATAGGCGGGGATGCGGTAGGCGCGCACTGTGGATTTCTCAGCCCAGGTCGAGGAATCCGCCCATGTGCCGCCATTGGACACTGTCATCACCACGCCTGCTGAGCAGGGGCGTGCGCGCCACCTGCGGGGCGCTCATGCTGCTCGTCGGCGCGGTTTCTGTCGCCTTGGCGGTGGAATCACCGGACGAGGTCAACACGTTCATCGGCACCCAGGACGACGGCAACACGTTTCCCGGCGCGTCCGCGCCCTTTGGCATGATCCAGGTCAGCCCTACGGCAGACCACTGGGCGGGGTGGAAGTACGACGAAGCACGTATTCGCGGGTTCGGCCACTCGTTTCTGTCCGGCGCCGGTTGCTGGGAGCAGGGCGGCCACGTGTCGGTGCTGCCGGTCATCGGCAGCATTGGTCCCGGCAAGCAGTTCGACACTCGTCGGCCGGAAAGCTTTGACCATCGCCGCTATGCCGCCCGGTCAACCCACGACGGCGAAGTGGGCCGCGCCGGCTACTACCGGACCCGACTTGTCGACTACGGTGGCATCGATGTGGAAGCGACAGCGCTTACGCGCGCGGCGGCGGAGCGATACACCTTTGCTGGAAGCGCCGAGACAGCGCACATCCTGGTCAATGTCGGGCAGGCGAACGAGCGACACCAGGTCGTTTCCAGCGACATCCATGTGGTGGGTGACAACGCAGTGGAGGGCAGTGTCGTCACCCAGAGCTTCTGTGGGGGGGCGCGCTACACCACATGGTTCCGGCTGCAGTTCAACCGTCCGTTCACTGCAAAGGGGACCTGGAACGGGTCCGGTGGCGTAGAGGGAAGCGGCGACAGTACGAACACTTACGGCCTGAACGGCGCGTGGCTGACATTCGATCTGGGGCGCGATCGTGCGGTGGAGGTTGTCAGTGCGTTGTCCCTTGTGGATGGCGACGGCGCACGCAACAATCTGCTGGCGGAGGGCCACGACGATCGGGGTCTGCGCTCCTTCGAGCAGATGCACGCCCTGGCGCGCGCCCGTTGGAAGCAGGAGCTGGATCTGGTGGCGCTGGACGGGGGCAGCGCGGGTGATCGGACGGTCTTCAGAACGGCGCAGTATCACGCCCACCTGCAGCCGTTGACGGCCAGCGATGCTGATGGCCGCTATCGCGGCTACGACAACGCGCTGCATTCCGCGGCCGGATGGACGTATTACGCGTACTTCTCGTTATGGGACACCTACCGGGCACAGAACCAATGGCTGGCCCTCGTGCGCCCGCAGGTGGCACGCGACATCGCGCAGAGCTTGTTGGCCATCGAGCGGGAAGGGGGCTGGTTGCCGCGTTGGGGCTATGCGAACTTCGAAACGAACATCATGACCGGCGATCCCGTAACGCCCTTCCTCGTTGATCTGTGGCGCGCTGGCGCCCTGCGACGCCGAGAGGAGGACGCTTGGCACGCGCTTCGCAGAAATGCCTTCGAGATGCCGCCCGCTGCATCACGTCACGCCGGCCGGTCCGGCAATGTGAGCTACCTGCAGAACGGCTTCGTGCAGTTCGACAAGCGCTGGCCTGCCAAAGGCATGGATGCCGATCCCCATTACGGCGCGTCGGCGACGCTGGAGTATGCGCTGGCCGACTGTGCACTTTCGCAGTTCGCCGATGCACTGGGGCAGACGCAGGACGCCACCGTGCTGCGCGCGCGCAGCCAGAACTGGAAAAGCATCTGGGACGACACCCTGCGCGACGCGGACCTGGGGCATACCGGGTTTCCGCGGCCGCGCGTGGCCGACGGCAGCTGGTACGGCGGAGGGGACTACACACCACGCTCGGAAGGCGGGTTCCACGAAGGAACCGCATGGCAGTATCAGTGGCTGGCCCAGCACGACGTGGTGGGACTATCCCAGGCCATGGGCGGGCGCGATTCGGCGGTGAAGCGGCTTGATGACTTCTTCGCCTATCCCGCGCTGCAGGCCGATCCGGCCGGTGCGGCGCGCAGGGAGTGGGTGGTTGGCCCGTACGATTATTACAACCAGTACCGTTACAACCCCAACAACGAGGCCGACCTGCATGCGCCCTGGATGTACACGCTGCTGGCGACACCGTGGAAGACCGCAACCGTCGTCCGCGCTGCGCAGCATCTGTTTACCGAAGGGCCCGCCGGGGTGACCGGCAACGATGATCTGGGCGCGATGTCGGCGTGGTACCTGTTCAGTGCGTTGGGCATTTTTCCTGCCGTGCCGGGCAGTGGGCAGTTTCTTCTGCATGCCCCTCGCTTTCCCGGTGTGACGCTGGATCTTGGCGAGGCGTCTGGCCGTCTGTCCCTGCGGGCGCCGGGTGCCAGCGGCGGGGACGTGCAGTACGTGAGCGGCGTGCGGATCGATGGACGCCAGCATCACCCGGTGTGGGTGGACTGGGCTCAGCTCCGGGCCGCGCGCAGCATCGACTTCGATCTCAGCACGGTACCACCGGTGGATGGCTGGGGTACCCGCGCCGCGGATCTGCCTGTCTCGCGTTGTGCATCGACGTCGGCGTCCACGCCGTGACGGAATCGGCGCCGCTCAGGTTGCGGCGTTGCCGGAACAAAAAAAAGACAGCCGCCCAGCACGGCGCGGCTGCCCCGGAAACCATTGGATCAGAACTTGTAGTTCAGCCCGAAGTACAGCTGACGGCCGCTGTAGATGTTGGAGATCAGGCGGGCCTTGGTGTCACCGCCCAGGTGGGTGCGCTGTTCGGACTTGGTGGCGTTGAGCACTGATGCAGTAACGGTCAGCGCTTCGGTCAGGTTGTAGGCCGCGTTGAGGTCCAGCTGATCGTAGGGCTCGGTGAACACCGTCATGCCGTTGTTCAGGCCGCCGACCACTTCACCGCGACGGTTGTACGAAGCGCGCGCCAGGAACTTGTCATTCTCATAGAACAAGGTCACGTTGGCCTGGTTCTTGGCGCTGCCCACCAGCGGCGAGGCGCCGATGTTTTCGCCATCCAGCACGATCGAGGCGAGGTTGGTGTCGTTGTAGGTGTAGTTGGCCTGCACGCCGAAGCCCATGTCGAAGGTGTACTGACCGTAGACTTCCACGCCCTGCGACACGCCATCACGGCCGTTGGCTTCGGTGGAATAGTTCTGCACCGTCACCAGCTCACCGCCGACCATCATCTGCTGGTCGGCCACCACCGGCACGGTGAAGTTGTCCACGTCCTTGCGGAACAGCGCGACGCCGGCGACCGCGCCCGGCTGGAAGTAGTACTCCAGGCCCAGGTCGTACTGCAGGGCTTCAAACGGCTCCAGCTGCTTGTTGCTGCCCGACCCGTACCAGCCCGGAGTCAAGGTGCCACCGGCCACGCGACGGTCGTTGCTGTACTCCTCGCTGATGTACTCCAGGCCGCCGGGATAGGCGATGCTGGTGTAGCCCGGGCGGGCGATCACCTTCGACGCGGCACCGCGCAGGACCAGGTTGTCGGTGATGTCCCAGGCAATGTTGAAGCTGGGCAGTACATCGGTGTACGTCTTGTCCAGCGATGAGAGCGCGTACGACTTTTCGCGGACGTCGGAGCGGACGAAGCCCGATTCGCAGACGGTGCCGGCCGGCGCACCGGTCGGCGGGCAGGCCAGCGGATTGCCGTCGGCGCCATCGACGAAATAGTCCTCGAAGCGCTCGACCGAGTCACTCGAAGCGGCGTGCTGGCGGGTCTGCGCGATGCGTACGCCGATGTTGCCGCGCAGGCGCTCAGTACGGAAGTTCGCCTGGAAATAGCCCGAGTAGACCTTCTCGCCCACGTCGTAGACGAAGTCGGGTTCGCGGCGGTTCTGCATGCCGCCATAGCGATCGTTGAGGTAGTCGATGTAGGCCGGGTAGTTCACGCCCGGCAGCACGTTGGCGTTGAAGCCGCCTGCGATGTTGTCGATCGGGTTGGACAGGAAGAAGCCCGGCTGGGCCACGTCCTTCTGCGGATCGTTGCAGTTCTTGAACTGGTAGCGGGCCTCGTAATCGGCCGGGTCAGCGCCCTGGCACACCCAGTAGGTGTTGCCGGTATTGCGGTGCACCTTGCTGTCGCGGTACTTCAGGCCGAACTGGATCGAATCCATCCAGCCCGACTCGAACATGCGGGTGACGTCGGCCTGGAAGTAGTTCTGCTCGATGCTGGTTTCGCGCCATGACGAATCGGTCGACCCGGTGTCGATCTCGGCGATGCCGGCCATCAGCTGCTGCTGCAGGTCAGGCGAGAAGGTGGCCGTGGGTGTCCCGGTCAGGTCCCACGCGCTGTAGCTGTTGCCGTTCTGCCAGGCACCATCGACCTGTCGGCGCGGCTTGGCCGACATGCGGAAGTTGAGGGACGGGCCACCCTCGGACCACGTACGGCCGCCCTTGAAGGTGGCCTTGGTCAGCGTGCTGATGTCCCAGTCGACGGTCAGGTCGGCGGTCTGCGACAGCGCTTTTTCCTTGCTGTAAGTGCCGGTCAGCTGCGGGGTGGGGATGGTGCAGTCATCCGGGCCCCAGCCACCGGGCGCCATGCCGGCGGCGGCCGCTTCGGCCTCGTTGCAGTAATAGGCCTTGCCCGCCAGCTTTTCATACTGGGCGCCGGTGACGACGCTGCCACTGGAATCGAAGTCCAGGCCATTGAGCAGGCGTCCGCCGGCCCAGTTGCCGTCGCCGTTGAAGCGCGCGATGTTCCACTCGGGGATGGCTGCGCGGTTGAGCGTGTAGTCGCCGGACAGCTCGAAGCGGAAGTAATTGGCGGTCAGGGTAAGGCTGTCCACCGGCTTGAACTGGAACGTGAACTGGCCGCCGGTGCGCTCGCGCTCTTCTTCGCGTACGCCGAAGCCCACTGCGGTGGGCATGAAGAATTCGCTGTAGTTCTGCCCGGTCTGGTTGTTGAAGCCGGACTCGCCCCACCAGTACTTCACGCCACCCTGGGTGATCGTGTTGCCATAGGCGTCCACCGCGTCGGTACCGTTGCCGTACCACTGGTAGTCATCGACGTTGACTTCCATGCTGCGGTTGGTGCGCTTCTGCTTGGTGGCCCCGATCAGCACGCCGAAGCGCTCATCGTTGCTGTGCCAGGAATACAGCGCCGACATCTGCGGATCGATCCCGTCGCTGGTGTCGGACGACACGCCTTCCAGATTGACGAAGCCGGAGTTGGCCTCCATGTCCAGCGGACGGCGGGTATGCAGGATCACCGTGCCGCCGATGCCGCCTTCATCGATGCGGGCTTCGGGCGACTTGAACAGCTCCGCGCTCTCCAGCATGTTCGACGGCAGCAGGGTGTAGTTGAACGAACGCGAGGCCTCGTTGTTGGTTTCCGAGGTGGCGACGTAGTTGCCATTGAGCTGGGTCAGGGTGAGATCCGAATCCAGGCCACGCACGCTGACATTCTTGCCTTCGCCGCCGTCGCGCGTGATCACCACGCCCGGCACGCGTTGCAGTGCGTCGGCGACGTTCTTGTCGGGGAACTTGCCCACGTCTTCGGCGGTGATGACTTCCACCACGGCATTGGCGTCGCGCTTCTGTTGCAGGCTCTTTTCGATCGCGTAGCGGTAGCCGGTGACGTTGACGCTGTCCAGCGTGGTGGCGCTGGGCGATGCGGCGGGCGCGGACGGTGCAGCATCCTGTGCAGACGCCGGCGCCACGCTGGCCGCCAAGGCGAATGCAATGGCTGCCGACAAGGTGTGGCGACCGTAGTTGTGTGACATGTAATTCATTCTCTCCCTCTCCTGGATCGAACCGTTGGCTGATACGAAATACTTGAATCGATCTTATGTGTCGACGCGAGACCGCAAGCGTGGGGCAGGAGAGACAGGGCACCTGGTGGCGTTGCTGTCGGATTCCGAACCCGGCAATCGTGACCGTTTGAAGTTGGATCGATCTAAACGATTGGCGCGCATTTTTTAACACGGCCTGACGCAACTGGCATGCTGCTGCGCAATATGAAAACGTTTGCAGACGCGATTGGCCCGCCCGCAAGGGGCGTGATGTTGCGCTGCAGGATGCACGGCGGCGATCGTTCATGTTTACTTCAATCGATCTAAATCGCCCGAACTTGGATGCCCCGCCGGATCTTCGCGGACGTGGTGCCGGTTCGGATCCGACGCCCCGACGCCCTCAAGGAGCCAGTGAACGTGACCTTCCGACGTTGTTCCCCCCTGCGTGCCTTCACGCCTCTCGCCTCACTGGCGTGCGTGATCGCCCTGTCCGTCGCACCCGCGCTGCAGGCGGCACCGGCCGCGCTTGAGCGCGAAGTGAACACTTTCATCGGCAGCAAGGACGACGGCAACACGTACCCGGGTGCCTCGGCACCGTTCGGCCTGATCCAGGTCAGCCCGATCGGCAGCCACTATGCCGGCTGGCGCTATGACGACGAGAAGATCCGCGGCTTCGGCCATTCGTTCCTGTCCGGCGCAGGATGCTGGGAGCAGGGGGGCCAGGTCTCGGTGTTGCCGGTCACCGGCACCATCGGCGCGGGCGGCGATTTCGACATCACCAATCCCAAGGCCTTCGACCACAAGGCGTATGCCTCCACCTACGACCATGCCGGTGAAGTGGGGCAGGCCGGTTACTACCGGGTAAAGCTGACGAGCTACGGCGGCATCGATGCTGAAGCGACCGCGCGCAGGCGTGCCGCTGCCGAGCGCTACACCTTCGCGGCAGGCCAGAAAGAAGGTCACGTGCTGGTCAACGTCGGCCAGGCCAACGAACGCCATTCGGTGATCGGCAGCGTGATCGATGTGGTGGGTGATCGCGTGGTGGAAGGCAAGCTGGTCACCAAGAGCTTCTGCGGTGGCCATCAGTACACGACGTGGTTCCGCATCGAGTTCGATCGTCCGTTCAAGGCCCACGGGGTGTGGGGCGAAGAGCGCGGCCTGGCCGGCGCACGTCACAGCATGGAAGGCGAGGCCAAGCCGAATGGCGCGTGGTTGAGCTTCGACATGGCGAAGGGCCGCGCAGTGACAGCGGTCAGCGCGATCTCGCACGTGGATGCGGAAGGTGCGCGCACCAACCTGCGCAGCGACGGCATGCAGGGTGGCAAACTGCTCAGCTTCGAGCGCATGCGCGGCCTGGCGCAGGAGGCGTGGCGCGAGGAACTGTCGACGGTGAAACTGGACGGCGGCAGCAAGGATGACCGCACCGTGTTGTACACCGCGCTGTACCACGCGCTGCTGCAGCCGCTGACCGGCAGTGATGCTGATGGTCGCTACCGGGGCTACGACGATGTGATCCATCGCGCCGACGGCTGGACGTATTACGAGTATTTCTCGCTGTGGGATACCTACCGCGCGCAGAACCAGTGGCTGGCGCTGACCCGGCCGAAGGTGGCGCGCGATATCGGCCGCACGTTGCTGGCCATCGACGAGCAAGGGGGCTGGCTGCCGCGCTGGGGCTATGCCAACTTCGAAACCAACATCATGACCGGTGACCCGGTAACGCCGTTCATGGCCGACCTGTGGCGCTTCGGTGCGTTGGACGGCCGTGAGCAGGAAGCGTGGTCGGCGCTGCGTCGCAACGCCTTCGACGTGCCGCCGTTGAACTCACGCGCGGCCGGTCGTTCGGGAAACCCGTCCTACCTGGACAAGGGGTATGTGGTGTATGACCGCGCATTCCCGTCCAAGGGCATGGACGTGGATCCGCACCATGGTGGCTCGGCGACCCTGGAATATGCATTGGCCGACTGCGCGCTGGCGCAGATGGCCGATGGCCTGGGGCATGTCGCCGACGCGGCCATCCTGCGTCAGCGTGGGCGTAACTGGCGCAATGTGTGGGACGTGTCGGTGCGCGACGAAGAGACCGGGTTCACCGGCTTCCCGCGGCCGCGCACCGAGGGCGAACAGTGGTACACCCCGTCCGATGGACACTACAGCCCGCGCTCGCACCACGGCTTCCATGAGGGCACCGCGTGGCAGTACCAGTGGCTGGCGCAGCAGGACGTCCCCGGACTGGTGGACGCGATGCACGGCCGCGAGCAGGCCGGCAAGCGACTGGATGCGTTCTTCGCGATGGATGCCCTGCTGGCCGATCCGCTGCAGGCCGCGCGCAAGGAATGGGTGGTGGGTCCGTACAGCTATTACAACCAGTACCGCTACAACCCCAACAACGAACCGGACCTGCACGCGCCGTGGATGTACACGCTGATCGGCCAGCCCTGGAAGACGGCCACCGTGGTGCGTGCCGCGCAGCAGTTGTTCACCAACGCACCCAATGGCGTGACCGGCAACGACGACCTGGGCACCATGTCGGCGTGGTACCTGTTCAGTGCGCTCGGCCTGTATCCGGCCGTGCCGGGCAGCGGTGAGTTCCTGCTGCACGCGCCGCGCTTCGCCAAAGTGGATGTCGCCCTCGGCAATGGCCGTCAGCTGACCCTGCGGGCCCCCGGCGCGGACGGTCGTGCGCTGCAGTACGTGCAGGGCGTGGACGTGGATGGCAAGGTGCATTCGGCCGTGTGGCTGGACTGGGAAACCCTGCGCCGTGGCGCCGACATCACCTGGACACTGGGTGCGCAGGCACCGCAGCAGGGCTGGGGAACCGCGACCAAGGACCTGCCGGTGTCTTACTGCGCCGCGCCGGGCAGCGTGCTGGAATGAAGCGTTGCGATGCCTTCGCTGCATGCACCCGTGGCATGGCAGGCTGCGCCCGCTATGATTCAGGTACCTATCCGATCCCAGGGTCCATTCCAGGATGAATGACGCCAGCAGCACAAAGCCCCCGCGCAAAGGCGGGGAGCGTGCCGTCACCGTGACCGACATCGCCCAGGCGATCGGCGTGTCACGGGCGACCGTATCGCTGGTGCTGCGCGGCAGCCCCTTGGTGAACGTGGATACGCGCGCCAAGGTGGAAGCCGAGCTGCGGCGACAGCGGTATGTCTACAACCGTGCGGCGGCGAACCTGCGCCGTCGCACCTCGTCCAGCGTGGCGCTGGTGATCAACGACCTGTCCAACCCGTTCTTCGCGGAATTCGCCGCGGGCGTGGACGAGGCGCTGGGCGAGCAGGGGTATGTGACGCTGCTTGGCAGTACGGGTGAATCGCCGCAGCGCCAGCAGGCTGTGCTGGGCACGCTGATGGAGCACACGCCGGCGGGCCTGATCCTGTCGCCGGCCGAGGGCAGCGACACCGCACAGGTACGCCAGGCGTTGGGCCCCACGGCCAACGTGCTGCTGTTCAATCGTGCGCTGGTCGGGGCGGACTGGGATTTCCTGGCGCTGGACAACCAGCAGGGCGCGTACCTGGCGACCCGCCACCTGATCGAGCGCGGACACCGTGACATCGCCTTCTTCGGCGGTCACGCCGATTCCAGTTCCTGCGAACAGCGCCGCGCCGGTTATCAGCAGGCGCTGGCTGAAGCGGACCTTGCGGTGACGCCGCAATGGCTGATCGAATCAGCGCCCAACCGTCTTGAAGCCGCGCGGCGGGTGGATGAGCTGTTTGTCGATGGCCTGCGTCCGAGCGCAGCCGTCTGCTACAACGACACTGTGGCGCTGGGCCTGATGCTGGGCCTGACCTCACGCGGCATCCGTCCGGGCGGCGACTTCGCCGTGACCGGGTTCGATGACATTCCCGAAGCGTCGGTGGCGGTGCCGCCGCTGACCACGCTGACCGTCGACCCGCGCGCGCGCGGTCGGCAAGCCGCCGAGCTGCTGCTGCAGCGCGTACAGTCTCCCGATGCGCCGCCCGTGCGCACCGTTGCCCCCGTGCAGCTGCGCATCCGCGAAAGCAGCGCGGCCCGTCCGAACTGACTCCCTTCCACATTCAACCTACGCGCACCGAGGCGCGAACCCGCATGCCGATTTCATCAACGCCCCGTTTCAACACCACGCCCGGGCAAGGCGCACCGCCGGTCAACACCCGCATGGCGCTGGGCGTAGCCACCACGATCTTCTTCATGTGGGGCTTCCTGACCTGCCTCAACGACATCCTGATCCCGCATCTGAAGGCGGTATTCGAGCTCAACTATGCGCGCGCGATGCTCGTGCAGTTCACCTTCTTCGGTGCCTACTTCCTGATGTCGCTGCCTGCGGGCCGGCTGGTGGCCCACCTGGGCTACAAGAAGGGCATCGTGGCCGGCCTGCTGATCGCCGGCGTGGGCGCGCTGGGCTTCTGGCCTGCGGCCGAGCTGCGTGAGTACAGTGCGTTCCTGGGCGCGCTGTTCGTGCTTGCTACCGGCATCACCGTGCTGCAGGTGGCCGCCAACCCGTACGTTGCGCTGCTGGGGCCGGTGGAAACCAGTTCCAGCCGCTTGACCCTTGCACAGGCGCTGAACTCGCTGGGCACGGCCATCGCACCGATCTTCGGCGGGTTGTTGATCCTCGGCAACACGGTGAAGAGTGCCGATGAAATCAATGCACTGTCGGTGGCCGAACAGGCGGCTTACCGCGCCGCCGAAGCGCAGTCGGTGCAGGGCCCGTACATCGGCCTGGCGATCGCGCTGGTGCTGCTGGCGTTGTTCGTCTATCTGTTCCGCCTGCCCACGCTGAGCGAGGCCGCGGAGAAGGTGGACGATGGCCCGCAGCAGAGCTACGGCGCCGCGTTGCGTCACCGCCACCTGCTGTTCGCGGTGCTGGGTATCTTCTTCTATGTCGGCGCCGAAGTGTCCATCGGCAGCTTCCTGGTCAACTACCTGTCGATGCCGACCATCGGCGGCTTCACCGAGCAGCAGGCCACCCATTACGTGTCTGCGTACTGGACCATGGCGATGATCGGCCGTTTCGCTGGCTCGGCGCTGCTGACCCGTTACTCGCCACGCCACATGCTGGCCCTGTTCGCCGCCATCAACGTGGTGCTGCTGGGCACCACGATGGCCAGCTCGGGCCAGGTCGCGCTGTACTCGGTGGTGGCCATCGGCCTGTTCAACTCCATCATGTTCCCGACCATCTTCGCGCTCGGCATCGAGCGTCTGGGGCCGCTGACCAACAAGGCGTCCAGCCTGCTGATCATGGCCATCGTCGGTGGCGCGCTGGTGCCGTACCTGCAGGGCGTGCTGGCTGACCATATCGGTCTGCAGCCGAGCTTCATCCTGCCGCTGCTGTGCTACGGCTACGTGATCTTCTTCGGCCTGTCAGGCGCCCGCCTGCCGGCCATCGCACCGCGCGGAGGCTGAGTCAGATGGGCAACATTGTCTGCTTCGGCGAGATTTTGATCGATCTATTAGCGCAGCCGCCGGCATCGCCCGAGCAGCCGCGGGCCTTCCTGCAGTACGCCGGCGGCGCGCCGGCCAACGTCGCCGTGGCCGCTGCCCGGCTTGGCGTGGGCACCCAGTTCGTCGGCATGCTGGGGCGTGACATGTTCGGCGATTTCCTGGCCGACAGCCTGCAGCAGCATGGCGTGGGAACCGACTTCATTGCGCGCACCGACGCGGCGAAGACCGCGCTGGCCTTCGTGGCGCTGGATGCACACGGCGAGCGCAGTTTCAGCTTCTACCGCCCGCCGGCTGCGGATCTGTTGTTCCGCGCCGCCGATTTCCAGGCAGGGTGCTTCGACCAGGCGAGCTGCTTCCATGTCTGTTCCAACAGCCTGACCGAGGCGGAGATCGCACGGACCACGTTCGAGGGCATGCAGCGTGCGCGCGCTTCGGGTGCGCTGGTCAGCCTGGACCTCAATCTGCGCCCGGCGCTGTGGCCGACCGACGCTGACCCGCTGCCGACGCTGTGGCAGGCGCTGGAACTGGCCGACGTGGTCAAGCTCTCGCGCGAGGAACTGGACTACCTCGCGGCCCCGCTGGGGCCGCAGGGTGCCGAGCAGGTGCTGCAGCGATTGCTGGGCGCGCACGCACGTTGGGTGGTGGTCACTGACGGAGCGGCGCCGCTGCAGTGGCATGCCCGTGACAGCAGCGGCCAGGTGGAAAGCTTCAGCGTGCCGACGGTGGACAGTACCGCCGCCGGTGATGCCTTCGTCGGTGGCCTGCTGACCGCCCTGGTCGAGCGTGGCGTGGATGCCGCCGGACTGCCGGCGTTCTGCGCTGATCCCACGGCGATGCGCGCGGTGCTGCGCTTCGGCGCCGCCGTCGGGGCATTGGCGGTGACCCGCAAGGGTGCGTTCGCGGCCATGCCGTCGCGCGCCGAAGTCGATGCCTTGTTGCAGCAACCCGAGGAGACCCCCTGATGACGCAGCCCCCCGACTTCCGTTCGCCCGCCTTCCTGCGCGGCCACATCGCCCACACGATGGCGTTCTACCATCCGCGCTGCATCGATCCGCAGGGCGGCTTCTTCCACTACTTCCGTGACGATGGCAGCGTCTACGATGCAGGGCATCGGCACCTGGTCAGCAGCACCCGCTTTGTCTTCGACTATGCGATGGCCTACCGCGAGTTCGGCGATGCCGCCTACCTGGAAGGCGTCACCCACGGCGTGCGTTACCTGCGCGATGTGCATCGCAATCCCGCGACAGGCGGCTATGCCTGGACGCTGCGCGATGGCGTGGTGGAAGACGATACCAACCATTGCTACGGCGTGGCGTTCGTGCTGCTGGCCTACAGCTGCGCACTGAAGGCCGGCATCGAAGAAGCGCGCGGCTGGATGGATGAAACCTGGCAGCTGCTGGAAACGCGATTCTACGAAGCGCCGTACGGGCTGTACCGCGATGAAGCCGACGCGCAGTGGAATTTCAGTGGCTACCGCGGCCAGAACGCCAACATGCACATGTGCGAAGCGATGCTGGCGGCGTACGAGAGCAGTGGCGAACAGCGCTATCTGGATCGTGCTTTGCAGTTGGCCGACATCATGACGCGCCGCCAGGCGGCCAAGGCCGACGGCCTGGTCTGGGAACACTACGACAGCGAGTGGAATGTCGACTGGAAGTACAACCTGGATGATCCCAAGCACCTGTTCCGCCCGTGGGGCTTCCAGCCCGGCCATCAGACCGAGTGGGCCAAGCTGCTGCTGATCCTGGACCGTCATGTGCAGGCGGACTGGCTGGTGCCGTTGGCACGCCATCTGTTCGACGTGGCGGTGGAACGCAGCTGGGACCGCGAGCGCGGTGGCCTGTACTACGGCTTCGCTCCCGATGGCAGCGTCTGCGACGACGACAAGTATTTCTGGGTGCAGGCCGAAACGCTGGCCACCGCCGCGGTGCTGGCGCAACGCACCGGCGACGCGCAGTACTGGGCGTGGTACGACCGGCTTTGGGCCTATTCGTGGGAACATTTCGTCGATCACCAGTACGGCGCATGGTTCCGCATCCTCGACGCGGACAACCGCAAGTACAGTGACGAAAAGAGCCCGGCCGGCAAGGTGGATTACCACACCATGGGTGCCTGCTACGAAGTGCTGAACGTGGTCCGGCCCAAGGCCTGAAACAGGAGCTGTCGGTAACGCCGGGCCATGCCCGGCGGATGTCCACCCGGCGGCGCAAGCCCGCCCACCTTCCAGGTATCGACATGCAGACCAGAATCACCTCGTGGTGCTTGGCCATTGCCGTGATGCTGCTGCTCATGCCAGCGCAGGCGCCCGCTGCGGTCCTGGACGCACGGTGGGAGTTCCGCCTGCTGCCCGGCAACGCGCAGGCGTCGGCGCATCCCCGCGCCAGCGCCTGGCGGACGGCGCAGGTGCCCGGCAGCGTACACACCGACCTGCTGGCCCACGCGCTGATTCCGGACCCCTATGTCGGCGCACCCGAAGCATCGCTGCAGTGGATCGGCCTGGCCGACTGGGAATACCGCGCCACCTTCGATGTCGCGGCCGCAACCCTGGCGCGCCCCCATGCCGAACTGGTATTCGAGGGGCTTGATACCTTTGCCGAGGTCGAACTCAACGGCCAGCCGTTGCTGCGTGCCGACAACGCGCACCGCACCTGGATCGCACGGGTGGAGGGGCGGCTGCAGCCACGTGGCAACACGCTGCGCATCGTGTTCCGCTCGCCGATCACCACGCTGCTGCCTAGCGTGCAGGCGATGCCGCACAAGATCGCGGGCAACTATCCGTCGCCCTATGGCGACGAGCCGCGCGATGCGATGGTGGGCAACTTCGTGCGCAAGCCGGCGTATCACTTCGGCTGGGACTGGGGCCCGCGTTACGTCACGGCGGGTGTGTGGCGTCCGGTCCGGCTGGAGACCTGGGGCGCGCACCGTATCGACGACCTCGCCGTGCGCACGGACCGGCTGGATGCGGATGCGGCACTGTTGACGGCACAGGTTACGGTGCGGCACGAGGGCGCGGCGGCCTCGGCGCTGCTCGACGTGGACGTGCGCGACCCGGAGGGCCGCATCGTGGCGCGTGCACAGCACAACGCGTTGTTGCAGCCGGGCGAGCAGCAGATCGACGTGCTCCTGCAGATCGACCAGCCCCGCCGCTGGTGGCCGGCCGGCCAGGGCGCGCAGGACCGCTATACCGTGCACGCGTCACTCGGTCGCGATGAGGATCCCGCGTTGCGCGCAGAACGCCGCATCGGCCTGCGCAGCATTGAACTGCGGCGGAAGGACGATGCCGACGGTGGGCAAGGCTTTGCCTTCGTGATCAACGGACGCGAGGTATTCGCCAAGGGGGCCAACGTCATTCCGTTCGACGCGTTCCCTGCGCGGGTGGCCACGTCGCGTCTGCGCACGATCCTGACCGCAGCGCGCGACGCCAACATGAACATGCTGCGCAACTGGGGCGGTGGCTATTACGAAGACGACGCCTTCTTTGACATCGCCGACGAGCTCGGCCTGCTGGTCTGGCAGGACTTCATGTTCGGTGGCGGCATGCAGCCGGGCTATGATCCGGCGTTCCGCCAGAGCGTGGTTGCGGAAGCGCGCGACAACGTCCGCCGCCTGCGTCACCACCCCAGCATCGTGTTGTGGTGTGGCAACAACGAAGAAGAGACGGCCTGGAAGGATTGGGGGCATGGCCGCGATCTGGAGAAGGCCGATCCTGTGTTCGCCGCCAAGGTGTGGCAGGGCTATGTCGATCTGTTCGGCAACGACCTGCGCCGGGTCGTGGCTGAGGAAGCGCTGGGTGTGCCGTACTGGTCCAGCTCGCCGAGCAACGATCTGGACACGAAGGCCAACGACTCCACGCGGGGCGACAAGCACTACTGGCAGGTATGGGGTAATCCGGCGCTGCCGGTGACGGCCTACCTGCGCGAGACTCCCCGCTTCATGTCCGAATACGGCCTGCAGTCATGGCCGTCGCAGGCGATGGTCGACCGCATTGCGCCGCGCGCGGAACAGCGTATCGACAGCCCGGTGATACAGGCGCATCAGAAATTCATGGCCGGGCAGGGCAACGAACGGCTGCTGCACTACATCCGCCTGGGCTACGGCGAACCGCGCGATTTCGCCGCGTTCCTGTATCTCGGCCAAGTGATGCAGGCGGAGGGCATCCAGTTGGCCGCGCTGCACCATCGCGCATCGCGCCCCTACACGATGGGCTCGCTTTACTGGCAGCTCAACGATGTGTGGCCGGGCGCTTCGTGGTCCGGCCTGGACCATGACGGTCACTGGAAGGCGCTGCATTTCCAGGCGCGGCGCTTCTTCGCCGACCTTGCGGTGGCGGCGTTGCGCGATGACGGCGTGACCCGGATCAGCCTGTTGAACGATACGCCCACACCGCAGCGGGTTGACTGGCGGCTGCGGGTGATGGCCTTGGACGGTCGTGAGATAAGCCGTAGGCAACAGGCCATCGTGCTCGCGCCCGGTTCTGCGACCGAGGTCGGGCGGCTGGGGGATGCCCGAATGCTGGGGGTGGAGGACCCTGCGCGCACGATTGCCGTGGTCGAGCTGCTGCAGGATGAGCGGGTGGTGTCGCGGCAGGTGGTCAGCTTCGTCGAAGCGCGCGATCAGGCGCTGCAGGCCGACCAGGTGCAGGCGAGCCTGCAGGGCGAGGGCGATCAGCTTGAGGTGGTGCTGCAGGCGCGGGGTCTGGTGCGTGCGGCGTGGATCGACTTCGGGCTGCACGAGGTGGTGCTGGAAGACAACCTGCTGGACCTGCTGCCGGGTGAGCGCCGTGTGCTGCGCGTACGATCTGACCGTGACGCCGCGACGCTGCGCGCGGCGCTGCGCGTGCAGACGCTCGGCGATAGTCGCGGGGTACACGCAGTGCGGTAGCGCCGAGCCATGCGCGGCGGATTTTCGCGGGAAGGCCCCCGCCGAGCATGGCTCGGCGCTACCGGGATATCGCGGGTGCCGCCGTCACCAGTTTATCGGGGTCTGGTAGCGCCGAGCCATGCTCGGCGAGCGCAGCGGCGAGACCGTCAGAACGCGATCTGCTGGAAATTCTCCACCCGCTCGTGGCCGTGCGTCGCTTCACCACTGCGTGGCAGCGGGTAGTCGTCCAACCGATCCAACAGCCGCGTCTGCAATCCGGCGTCGCGCGCGGCATCGAGCTCTTCCACCACATCGGACAGGAACAGGATCTCGCCGGCCGGCACGCCGATCGCATCGACAATACGGCGGTAGCTTTCGGCCTCGCGCTTGCCACCGATTTCCGTGTCGAACCAGCCCGATACCAGGGCGGTCAGGTCACCGGCGTCGCTGAAACCGAAGAACTGCTTCTGCGCCGGCACCGATCCGGACGAATACACATACAGCGGCAATCCCGCGGCATGCCAGCCCTTCAGCACGGCGGTCACTTCCGGATAGAAGTGCGCCTTGTAATCGCCATTGCGGTAGCCGGTCTCCCAGATCTTGCCCTGCAGCGCTTTCAGCGCGGTGTGCTTGCGGTCCTGGTCGATCCAGCCCTGCAGCGTTTCCGCCACCAGGCTGTCCTGGCAGGCACCGCCGATTTCAGTCGCCACGGCGGCCAGCCACCGCCGCACGTCCGGTTCGTTGCCGTGGGTCGCGATGAAACCGGGCAGCGCCTTGCGCGCATACGGGAACAGCACGTTCTTGACGAACGAGATGCTGCTGGTGGTGCCTTCGATATCGGTGAGGATGACGCGGGGCTGCATGGCGATTCAGTCCTGGGTAGGCACGTAGCGGGGGAACTTCTGCGCGATGTCGGTGCCGGTGAAATGCCCGACCCAGCCATCGGCTTCGGTGAAGAAGCGGATCGCCACGAAGCTCGGCTCATCGCCCATGTCGAACCAGTGATTGACACTGTCCGGCACGGCGATCAGGTCGTTCTTGACGCACTCGATCTCGTAGACCTTCTCGTCCACGTGCAGGGTGAACAGCCCGGAGCCGGCGACGAAGAAACGCACTTCGTCCTCCTTGTGGAAGTGTTCGTCGAGGAACTTCTTCCGCAGCTCGGCGCGGTTCGGGTTGTCCGGCGCGATCGAGGCCACGTCCACGCTCTTGAAGCCGCGCTCGGCGACCAGCCGATCGATGTCGCTGCGGTAGGCGGCAAACACCTCGTCCTGGCTGGCGCCGGGGGCGACGGGCTGGCTGGCGGTCCAGCGCTCGAAGGTTACGCCGATCTTCTGCAGTTCGGCGGCGATCTGCGCACCGTCCTGGGTATCCAGCAGCGGCGCGTCGGGGGCGGTGTCGTTGTAGATGCGCAGTCGGCTCATGGCGGCAGCTTGAACAAAGTGGGGGAAGACAGGGTAGCAGCGCGGCGGGCGGGGGTCAGATTCCAATCCGGCATCTGACCCGGCACCCACGGCGTGTCAGTTGCGCAGGCGGCGCAGCTCCAGCTCGCAGTGGAACAGGAACTCGAAGGCTTCCAGATGGCGCCGCGCTTCGGCCATGTCGCGGCCCCATGCGTACAGGCCGTGGCCATCGATCAGGTAGCCCCACAGGCACTGCGTGTCCAGCAGGGCATCGACCTGTGCCGACAGCACGTCCATGTCCTGGGTATTGGCGAACACCGGCACGTCGATGGCCATTTCGTGCGTGCTGTTGCCGGCGAAGGCCTTCAGCAGCTCATAGCCTTCCAGGCGGATGTGGCCCTGCGGGGCATACAGGCGCGAGGCGATCGTCTGCACCGGCGAATGCGTATGCAGCACGCAGCCCACTTCCGGAAAGCGGCGATACAGCTGAGTATGCAGCAGGGTTTCCGCGGACGGGCGCAGCGGGCGGCCTACGGCCTTGCCGTCGAAGTCCACGACCATGATGTCGTCTTCGATCAGCCGGCCCTTGTCGCGGCCGGAGACCGTGATCGCGGCATGGTGGTCGTCCAGCCGATGGGAGAAGTTGCTGCTGGTCGCCGGCGTCCAGCCGGCCTGGGCCAGCTCGCGGATGTTGTCGATCAGCAGCTGCGCCAGTTCACTCAGGCGCTGGGTGTCGTAGGGGAAAGAGGGCGCGTTCATGTGGGCATTTTACTGGATTCGGTCAGCCGCTGAGGCTCTGCAGTTGACCGGGGCGGAAACCGTTGGCCAGCGGGGCGACTTCACGTCCCGCAGCCTCAGAATCCAGTCACCCAATGGCGTCCGGTTTTCCTCTTGCTGCAACAATTTCTCGAGCGCATAAGAGATCAAGAGGGTCGCGGATGGTGCTGCTTGGAAGCTTGCCTTGATTGCGTGAACCTGATGAGCAATAGGGTTGATCTTGTTGTCGACGACGTGCCTGTGAGCGGGAGGGGACGCAGGTAAAGGGATTATCGAGTTTCAGGATCGGGTCGGAGATTCGTCGAACTGGCAAAAGTGATGAGGCCATCGAGCCGGGAGTGTGTTGTGGCTAATGAACTTTTTCGCCGCGAAGCATCGTCAGACGAAGGGCAGCGATGCCTGGGAGACGTTGTTCTCGCCGGACCGATATCCAGGTGGCCTCTAGTCTTTCTTGCTCTCACGCTGACAATTTGCATTGGTGTTTTCCTATGGTTTGGTCAGTATTCGGGTCGTGAAACGGTCACGGGTCAAGTAGTGCCAAGCAGTGGCTTGCTCAACATCATTGCTCTCAGCCCAGGCACGGTGGCACGCGTCCATGTGAAGGATGGTCAGGCCGTCAATGCAGGCGCGGCCTTGATCGAGATATCAACCGAAAAAGGAACATTGCGGTCCGAGGCGATCCACGCCCTGATCAACCGGACACTGGATGAAAAGGCTGATCGTCACCACGCCGATCTGCTTCTGCAAATACAACTTGCGCATCATCAGGCTGACGCATTGCGTACCCGCGCCTCATTGATTCGGCAGAAGTTGGTTCTGGTGGAGGCGCAGGCCGCGCTTCAACGGCAGGAAGTCGAAGATTCAAGTGCTTTGCTGGAGCGTATTAAGCCGCTTTCAGGTAATGGATACGTCTCAATATTCGAGATCCAGCGTCAGACGGCAGTGGTACTCACTGCTCGGTCCCGGCTCGCGGAACTGCAGCGCGAGAAGATTGATTTTCGTTCGCAACTCGCCACAGATCTGGACGCATTGGCGAAACTTCCTTTGGACGAAGCGGGTCGGCGTAATTCAATCGGAAGGGAGCTCGCTGATGTGGAGAAATTGCGCGCCGAGAACGAGTTGCAACGCGGCATGCTCCATCGCGCCGGGGAAGATGGTCTTGTTTCTGCATTACTCGTCAAAGCCGGTCAGATGGTTAGTGCCGGTCAGCCGATCATGTCCATACTTCCAGAGCGTGCGAGGCTGCGAGCGCAGCTATTGGTGCCCAGCCGGGCAATTGGCTTTATAAGTCGCGGCAATCGTGTAGTTCTGCGGTACGACGCATTCCCTTATCAGAAATTTGGGCAGCAGTTTGGTCGGGTCGCGACTATTTCTCGCAGCGCTCTGACATCAGCAGAACAATCTGCCTTGACTGGCAGTCTCACACCAATTGATATGGGGCCGGTCTACCAGGTAGATGTTGATCTGGACCGTCAGTACGTCTTGGCTGACGGGCTCCATCACAGGATAAGGCCCGGGATGGCGCTGCAGGCAGACGTCCTCCGAGAGCGCCGGCGGATCGTTGAATGGCTGTTTGAGCCAATGTTTGGTATCCGGCGCCGTCTGCTTGAGGTAGGAGCAAATGAGTAGCAGTCCCTTATCGCGAGCAGCACATGGAGTGGAGCAAAACGCGCAGGCGGCTTTTCAGTCTGAACTACGCTTCGGCTGGCGCCGCGTGACACCTTTGGTCCTACAGGCAGAGGCTGCCGAATGTGGCTTAGCGTGCCTTGCCATGGTCGCAGGCCACTATGGTCATTACGTTGACTTGGTGATGCTGCGGACACAATTCGGATTGTCCCAGAATGGCGCCACCCTGAAGCGGATTATGCAGGTAGCGTCTTCACTCTCCATGGAATCGCGAGCGCTAAAGATTGAAATGGAAAAGTTGGACAAACTGAGATTGCCTTGCATATTACATTGGGATATGAGCCATTTCGTCGTGCTCTGCAAGATTGGAGCCCGCGGTGCTGTAGTTCACGATCCCTCCCGCGGTATCCGAAGGCTGTCGATGGTGGAGGTGTCCCGCCATTTTACCGGAGTTGCCCTTGAGTTGATTCCAGCCACAGATTTTCGGCGAGCCAGCAGATGTGCCACTGTATCGCTTCGTAGCATGCTGGGGACAATAAGGGGGCTCATACCGGTCGTACTGCAAATTCTAGGGCTTGCTCTATCTCTTGAGACTTTCATACTCGTTGGCCCATTTTATCTGCAGTGGACGGTAGATCAAGTAATCATATCGTCCGACCGCGACCTTCTAACGTTGTTGTCGGCCGGATTCGCGATTGTCGCGTTCTTTCAGATTTTGTTTACGTCAGTTCGAGCCTGGATTATCAACTGGATGGGTGCCATAACTTCATTGCAGTGGGGAAGTAATATAGTTGGACATCTGCTCCGGTTGCCATTGAGCTGGTTCGAGAAACGGCACGTGGGTGACATCGTGTCGCGGCTCGCCTCAATACAAGCTATACAAAGCACGTTGACGACGCAGTTCATTGGGTCATTGCTGGATGGATTCATGTCATTTTTGACCCTGCTAATCATGGCTAATTACAGCGTCCGCTTGGCTTCCATGGTTGTGGGGATGTTCCTCCTGTACGTACTGCTTCGGTGTGCTTTCTTTGGACCATTGTGGCGGGCAAATGAAGATCAGCTCATTTATGCGTCGCGACTGCAAAGTGATCTATTGGAAAGTATTCGCGGAATCTTGCCGATTAAACTTGCAAATCAACACGATGCCCGGCGCGCTCGATATTCAAATGCAACCGTGCAGGTGATAAATCGCGGAACCCGTATTCAACAGCTGAATATTTCCTTCGGTGCTGCGAATGGACTCATTTTTGGATTAGGACGGGTTGTATTGATCTGGGGTGCGGCCTTATTGGTGATGGAAGAGGAAATCTCAGTTGGAATGATGGTTGCTTTCGTTGCATTCGCAGACATGTTCATTTCTCGTTCGACGGCCCTGGCAGATAAGTGGGTCGATTTCAGAATGCTTCGTCTTCATGCAGAGCGGCTGGCCGACATTGCCCTCAGTGAACCCGAAGCAGCCGATGGCGAGGCCTGCTGCGCAATGCCCGAGGATTCGAGCATCGAGGTCAGAAATGTCAGTTTTCGATACTCAGATGGGGATCCATGGGTGCTGAAGAACTGCAGCCTGAGAGTGGAGTCTGGGTGCTCGATCGCGATTACTGGCCCCTCTGGATGTGGCAAGACTACGCTTGCCAAGATCATGCTTGGTCTGCTGACACCTACCGAAGGAGAGGTGATTTTTGGCGGACGGAGTATCGGCGAGGTGGGCCTTGGTCGCTTCAGGAGCGTAGTTGGTGCAGTGATGCAGGACGATCAGTTATTCGCGGGAACGATTGGGCACAACATCAGCTTCGGAGATCCAGATTCAAATGATGGGCGCATTCGAGAGGCTGCGGAACTCGCTGCAGTGAATGATGATATTCAGGCGATGCCAATGGGCTATAGAACCTTGGTTGGCGACATGGGCTCCAGCTTATCAGGAGGGCAAAAGCAGTTGGTGATTTTGGCCCGAGCACTGTATCGCCGACCCCGCCTCTTGGTTCTGGACGAAGCAACCAGTCATTTGGATCTGGAACGCGAGCGACGCATCAACGCTGCAGTAAGGGCGTTGACCACGACGCGGGTAGTGATCGCTCATCGGCCAGAGACAGTACAGAGTGCGGATGAGATGTACGAGATGACGAGGGAGGGCTGAGCGATGCTGAAACCAAAACGTCAAGGAAGCAATGATTACTGGGTGATTAGTCTACATGCTGTCGATAGGAACTTCGTCGGATTGGTGCCTAAATATGTAAAAAATTGGCTGACGCTGGCATGCGTTTCTCTTGGTGTGCTCGCTACGACAAATGCGTGGGCCCGGAAGCCAGACTGTCTCTTGGGAGGACTTGAGGTGGACATGGCTACTTCCAAAGCGACCCTCCGGGTGGCAAGCGAGAGTGTCCCTATGTTGGATCTGCAACGATGGCAGGCATCCGATTTCTCTAGGCCCGGCGATTATGTGTTTACGTTGGATATCAGTAGCACCGTACTGCCAAAAGGGAGGGAGTACCCGATGGTCATAAAACTGGGGCCCCAAACCGTGGCGATCAACGTTCGCCACCTGATAAATTCTGACGGTTCTAAATTTGACCGACTCTGCAGCAGCTTGAATCTAGGTCATCCGACGGGACGCAAAGATCCACCAGTGGCGCTGCTCCAAGGCTATGCACTATTTGTTGGTGGTCACGCGATGCCAATTGCGAACGTTCAAGCCGATCAACGTGTACCACAGAAAGTTCTGAAAAAATATGAAGGCTGGTTGAGGCGGGCGCAGGTGTTCTATCGGAATGCGCTTGGGCCTGAAAAAATTGATTTGCACTCGATGATATTTCTTGTCGAAGGTGGCGCTGATGCTCGTAAGGGATGTGAATTCAATGGAAGCTCGCTGCCGGGCCTCTTGCTAATTGGCGTGCGCGAGGGCTGCTTTTCTGCATCTGCGCGGTTCGCCGAAGAGCTCCCACGCTTCATCGCGCATGAAGCATTTCATCAATGGAATCAGGATATCGAGAAGGTTAGGTACCTTGCTCCCGAAACGAGAATGATGCTGCTTGAAGGTGGAGCGCAGATGGCAGCTAGTCTGTTTTTGGCCGAGGCAGGTGGAAGAGAGCAGCGCGGTACCGCACATGATGTCGCTGCGGCCGCCGAATCATGCGTCGATCAAGCAGGGGGTCAGCGGCGGAGCCTAAAGTTACTTTTAGCTGAGGGTGAACATCAGCTCGCCTACTCGTGCGGGATGGTTTACACGTTTCTCAGACTAGTTCGAATCAATCAGGACCCCGCCATCGCCTTAGGTCCGTTATGGACCTACCTCTTGCAGTCTGCCGTCTCGTCCCCGGCTCCTGGAGATGTCGCTCTCAACGAGGTCTTTGGCGGGGAAATCCTACTAAAGGATAATTTGGTGGAAATTTTTGCTCAGAATGGATACATGCTCCACGCTGAGACGGGTGACTTGAGCAGGGGGCAGCAGTTCCGTGTCGCTGTGGAACTGATGAGGGAAGTTTCTCGGAACGACTGCAGGGGAAAGTACGGGTTGTTCACAGGTGGCGGCGAGGTTGTGATAGACCCGGAGATCAAGGGCTGTCGTTCATTGCGGGTCGGGGGAACACCCATATCAGTTAATGGATTCAATCTTAGAAACCAGGTGATGCTTGCCAGGTCTGCATGGCTTTCAGCCTGTCAGAGTAAGGGGAACGTAAGGGTTGATTACTCAAGCGATCATGCGGCGCCGTCTATGGTGTCGTGCCGCTCCCCTCCGGCCTATCTGTACTCGCCGCTTCGCCTTTCACCCATAACTTATGGGGATGCTCATGAATGATCTGGTCCCGATCCGCAGGCTGCATGAACTGCAGGTGATAATAAAGGTAGCCGAGCGCTGCAATCTTGCCTGCAGCTATTGCTATTATTTCTTCATGGGGGACGACTCCTATAAGAAGCGCGATCCGATAATGAAGTGTGATAAGTTCGTGCTTGTCGCTGACTATCTCAAGAATGGGGTCAGGGATCTTGGGATTCAGGACGTAAAAATTGTGTTTCACGGTGGGGAGCCCACCCTGATGCGTCCGCGGGATTTCAGGCTTCTGGTTTCTGCCTTGTCTGACGCTTTGGCTCCCATTTGCAGGGTTAGCTTCGGAATCCAGACAAATGGTTATCATCTTTCGCGCGAGCTGGAGGATATCCTATCCGACTTCGGTATCACCGTTGGAGTCAGTCTCGACGGTCCCGAACAATACAATGATCGATTTCGGCTGACCCATAGAGGTAAAGGGTCGCATAAAAAAGTAACGAAAACAATCTACCGGCTGCACGAACTGGAGAGAGAGCGCAGGATAAATACAATAGGAGTTCTGAGCGTTATTGAGCGTGAAACCCCGATTGAGGAAACGTTTAATCACTTTGTTGACGATCTAGAGTTCGGCTACATGGGGTTCCTTCTGCCGGACAGGAGTCACGACCATCCGTTTGCTGAAGGAGAGTCTGCCGCCCAGTATGGCGACATGCTGATAGCGCTCTTCAACAAGTGGCTTGATCGCCAGGATGTGTCCGTAAGGGAGGTGGCAAAAGTTATTAGTTACTTCCAGAGATATATTCCAAGCCAGGTTGAGCCCGCGGATATCTTTGACAAAAGGACTCACGTGGTGGTTATTCAGAGCACGGGTGAGGTCAGTTGTGACGATTCATTGATTCCGGCACTGGAGTGGCGCTTGTCGCAGCGTGCTTACTCAATCGTAAACTCTTCTCTGTTGGACTTTGTTAATGATCCCGGGCTATTAACTCTCGACGAAGCTCGCTTGAGACTTCCAGATGACTGCGCCGGTTGCCAGTGGAGGAAGATCTGCGGAGGAGGCGCGTTAGAGAATCGATTTAGCCGCGCACGTCAGTTCGACAATTCCAGCATCTACTGTGAGGGGCTGAAGAAGTATTATGCCTACATTGCGAATTATCTCATTCATAATGGGTATCCTCATTCGTTGATGCAGAAAATTCTGGATATTGAAGGGAGTGCGAATCCAACAGTTGCCATTTAGGTTCTTTCCCTGCCGTCGGTGTAAACTGATCTGTTGTTACTATTTAACGTTATTTCGCTATGGCATTTGTCGAATCCGGTCGCTCTCGACGAAGCTGAACTGGCCCGCGGCCGTCCATGAGGTACTACTTAAAAAGGAACCTGTAATGAATGCGGATGACAAGGATCCCCGGGGTGCGGAGTTGGTTGCAAGACTCCTGACGCCTCAGGAGATAGAGGCGGTCTCTGGCGGTGATTTTACGACTTATGGACAGAGTGGGAACGGCTACTGCAAGTTCGATCAGTCGAGTGGTGGGTACAGCCAGAATTGCCCGAAGCCGTCGGACCCAATTATTGAGTAACGTTTTTTACATTCGTGGCAGGGCAGTCATAGATTGCCCTGTCCTATGGTGATGACATGCAGTACCGAAATCTCGGAAAAACGGGGCTGAGTTTGTCCGTGCTTGGCATTGGCACTTGGTTGAGCGTTGGTCAGCGACTGAGTGAGGCGGATAGTCTGAGATTGCTTTCGAAGGCGTACCATCATGGGATTAATCTCTTTGACACAGCGCAAAACTATGGCTGGGGTGCCACGCAGAGCGCCTTGGGCAGGGCGATTCATCTCTCGGGATGGGAGCGGGACTCGTACGCCATCTGCAGCAAGGTCTTCTACGGAGCTCGGCCTGAAGGAGTCCTCAGGCCAACCCAGCGGGGCCTGAGCCGAAAGCATCTTAGAGAGGAATGTGAGGCGGCATTGAGGCGGCTGGGCATCGACTATCTTGATGTTTACCTGTGCCACTCTCGGGATCCGAGTGTGGGCATCGGAGAGATCGTTTGGACCATGCATGCTCTCATCCTGCAGGGGAAGGTGCTGCACTGGGGAACCTCCAATTGGCCCGCTGCGCTGGTTACCGAGGCGCATGAGTTCGCGCTGTCCAATCACTTGATTGGGCCATCTGTGGAGCAGCCGGAATACAACCTTCTCTCGACGCATGCTGTGGAGCATGGCCTCTATGAGCTGGTTGATCGGTTTGGAATGGGACTTCTCACTTGGTCGCCCTTGAAGCAGGGAATACTTGCGGGCCGCTATGATCAAGGCGTGCCCTTTGGCTCAAGATTTTCGTTCCAGGACTTGAGAACGCTGAGGGATAGCGCAGGTGAGGAGCGATTTCTTCAGTGGGTAGGGATGTCAAAACGTGTTGGAGAAATCTCCGACGTGTTGGGTGTAACGCGAGCTCAGCTTGCTGTTGCATGGTGTCTGAGGAACCGCCACGTCACTAGTGTTTTGCTTGGCTGCTCTGGGGTAGGACAACTAACAGAATGCATAAAGGCCGTAGAGATTGCTGGGTCAATCACGTCCGATCTATGGCTTGAGCTTCATTCACTTGGGCAGTTGAATTAGGCCAGCTTCCACTAATATGTGAATTGCCCCGGGTTTTGAATCGCCCCGGCGTTTCCGGAGGCTCCAGTTGACCTGGGTCAAGCGCAAAGAGACCGACACCGGCGTGCGTGAGGGCGTCACCACGTCCGAAGCGCAGCGCGTCAAGGAGCTGGAGCGCGAGAATAAGGAACTACGAGGGTCCAACGAAATCCTGAAAGTGGCCAGCGGGTTTTTTGCCCAGGCGGAGCTCGAGCGCCGATTCAAGTCTTGAGAGAGCTGATCGATACGCATCGCGATACGTTCGGGGTCGAGCCGATCTGCAGGGTTCTACAAATCGCCCCGTCGGGTATCGACGGTATGCGGCGCTCCGGCGCGATCCACAGCAGCGCTGTTCCCGTGCCCACAGCGACGACCTCCTCGCGTCTGAGCAAGAACGCGCGCGACCGTCAGCAGCACTGGCGCTGGGAGAGCTGCAACGCCAGCATGCGTGCGAAGCTGGAGCATCCCTTCCGGGTGATCAAGCGCCAGTTTGGCTACAACAAGGTGCGCTACCGTGGCTTGGCCAAGAACAGCGCGCAGGTACGGACGCTGCTTGCGTCGTCCAACCTGTGGATGGCACGCCGGCAGTTTCGGCAATGGGATAAATCCATCTGGAGGTGCCCAACGGCGCCTCCGAAACCCCACCTTCATCGAAATCCACTGCAGCAGGTGGTTGCGGGATGCGCTCGCCTCATGACTCCAGTAGTGCGGGCGATCTTCACAGACCTTCCCTTGTGCGCATCCGCTTCCGTTCCTCACATAGCGGGAGGCCCTGACTCCGCGCTGCCTGGTGGTCTACATGTGTGCTCTTAATTCACCCTGCAATTTTTTGGGGATTTCTGCGATGGGAAGCGTCATCAATATTCATAGCCGGCAAGGTGCAGCCTATTTCCCGCGCAGGCGGCTGTGGCGGTAGCCGTAGCCGAAGTAGATGGCGAAGCCCACCGCCGTCCACACGCCCATCAGCATCCAGTTATGGAACGTCATGGCCGACAGCAGCGCCAGGCAGCTCAGCACACCCAGGCTGCACACCAGCCACGCGGCGCGGATGCGGAACGGCCGCGGCAGGTCCGGCTGGGTGCGGCGCAGCACCAGCACGCCGGCGCACACCGCCGCGAAGGCGATCAGGGTGCCCATCGAGGTCAGCTCACCCAGCACGTCCAGCGGGAACAGAGCCGCCAGCAGGGCAATGCCGATGCCGGTGATCACGGTGTTGATGTGCGGGGTGCGGTACTTCGGATGGATCTTGGTGAACAGCGGCGGCAGCAGGCCGTCGCGCCCCATGATCATGAAGATGCGCGGCTGGCCGATGATCATCACCAGCACCACCGACGACAGGCCCACCAGGGCGCCGATTTCCACGACGACGCGCAACCAGCCGAGCGTCGGGTGGGCGGCTACGGCGGTGACCACCGGTTCATCGGTCCCCAGTAGCTGATACGGCACCAGGCCGGTCATCACCGCGGCCATCGCGATGTACAGCACCGTGCAGATCACCAGTGAGAGCATCATGCCGATCGGCATGTCGCGCTGTGGACGATGCGATTCCTGCGCCGCCACGGACACCGCTTCAAAGCCGATGTAGGCGAAGAACACCATCGCCGCGCCACGCAGCACACCTTCCATGCCGAACTGGCCGGGACCGGTGTTTTCCGGGATGAAGGGATGCCAGTTGGCGGTGTCGACGTACTTCCAGCCGACGGCGATGACCAGCACGATCAGGCCCGTCTTCAGGATCACCATCGCCATGTTCATCGCCGACGACTTGCGGATGCCGTGGTAGCACAGCCACGTCAGCGCCAGCACCAGCAGCGCGGCCGGCACGTTGGCGATGGCGCCGGTGGGGCGCAGCTGCCCATCCAGCGGTGCGCTGACCAGCGCGGCAGGCAGGTGGATGTCGAAGTGGCTCAGCAGACTGAGGAAGTAGCCGGTCCAGCTGACCGCGACGGCCGACGCGGATACGCCGTATTCCAGCACCAGCATCCAGCCGATGAACCAGGCCGCCAGCTCGCCGAAGGTCGCGTAGGTGTAGCTGTAGGCACTGCCGGATACCGGCACCATCGCGGCGAACTCGGCGTAGGCCAGTGCACAGAAGCCGCAGCAGATGGCGGCCAGCACGAAGGACAGCATGATCGCCGGCCCGGCGTGGTTGGCGGCGGCCTGGCCGGTGATGACGAAGATGCCGCCGCCGATCACCGCACCGATGCCCAGCGCCGTCAGTCCCCATGGCCCCAGGGTACGGGTCAGGCTGAGACCGTTGGCGTCTTCATGGGCGGCGTGCGGATGCTTGGTGGCCCACAGTTGCTTGAGCATGGTGTGATGGTCTTTCGGTGCGGGCAGGCCGAAGGGCCTGCAAAGGGTGCGGCATGATACCGAACGGGCCGGCAAAAGAGCCGGCCCGTCGGTGCATCAGGGAGACTTGGCGAGCTTGCTGTTACGCATGCCGTAGCCGAAGTAGATCAGCAGGCCCAGGAAGGTCCAGCCGATGAACAGATGCCAATGCACCACGAAGGCCTGCCAGAACAGGAACAGGCACATCGCCGCACCCAGCGGGCAGATGACCCAGACCAGCGGCACGCGGAACGGACGCTCCAGTTCCGGGCGGGTATAGCGCAGCACCAGCACGCCCACGCACACCGTGGCGAAGGCCAGCAGCGTGCCCATCGACACCAGTTCACCCAACACATTCAGGGGCACCATGCCGGCCAGCGCGGCGGCCAGCACACCGACCACGATCGTGGCCCAGTACGGGGTGTTGAAGCGCGGGTGGATCTTGCCGAAGAACTTCGGCAGCAGGCCGTCGCGGGAAATGGTGTACGCGATGCGGGTCTGGCCCATCATCATCACCAGCACCACCGACGACAGGCCGGCGATGGCGCCGATTTCCACAGCGGTCTTCAACCAGCCCAGGCTGGCATACGGCTCCAGCGCGGTGGCAACCGGCTTGTCGGTGCCGAGCAGGTGGTACGGCATCATGCCCGTCAGCACGGCGCAGACGATGATGTAGACGATGGTGCACACCGCCAGCGAGCCCAGCAGGCCGATCGGCATGTTGCGCTGGGGATCCTTGGTCTCACCGGCCGCGGTGGAGACCGCGTCGAAGCCGATGTAGGCGAAGAACACGATGGTGGCAGCGCGGAACACGCCGCTCCAGCCGAACTCACCGCTCACGCCGGTGTTTTCGGGGATGAAGGGCGTCCAGTTCGCTGTGTCGATGTGGGTCGCGCCGAAGCCGATGAACAGGCAGATGACGGTGACCTTGATCGCCACGATGATCGCGTTGACGAAGGCCGACTGGGTGATGCCCACGTACAACAGCCCGGAGACCGCCGCCACGATCAGCACAGCGGGCAGGTTGAACAGCTTGCCCGAGGCGATGAATTCCTGGCCGGTCCACGCGATCGGCGCTGCGCTCAGCGCATCCGGGAACGGCATGTTGAGCGTGGTGGTGATGAAGCTGATCAGATAGGCCGACCAGCCGACCGCGACCGAGGCGGAGGCGAACAGGTATTCCAGCACCAGGCACCAGCCGATGAACCAGGCCATGCCTTCGCCGAGGGTGGCATAGGAGTAGGAGTACGCGCTGCCGGACACCGGCATCATCGCGGCGAACTCTGCGTAGCACAGGCCCGCCAGTGCGCAGGCCAGGCCCGCCAGCACGAAGGACAGCATGATCGCGGGGCCGGCATGATTGGCGGCTGCCTGTCCGGTGAGTACGAAGATGCCCGCACCGATCACGGCACCAATGCCGAGCAGGATCAGGTGTTTTGCCGTGAGCGTCCGTTTCAGGGTGGCTTCGCCGTCCAGGCTGCCTTCGATGGGTTCGCCAGCGTCTACGTGTCCGGCTGGCTCAACCGGTTTGACCCTCAACAGAGCTTTCAGCATGCGGTACTTCCCTAAGTCATCGTGGAGCAGTCGGCGATACATGGCCGTCGACGCGTGTGGTGAATGAAGGCCATGCGAATGGCTCGCTGTACCTTAGCCAAAGCTGAAGGTGATGCACAAGCCGCATGTGCAACATTTTGTGGCGATAATGGCCGATTGATTTGCTGAACACGCATAGGATATGTCGGAAACAACTACAACCGTTGCCGCGCTTGACGATCAGCTTCGTCAATTGTTGCGGGATCATGCGCTCCGAGTACCTGATCAGGCCGGGCTCGCTGACGAATTCAGCACACTTCTGGACGATCCTCTCAATCCCTTCCTGCGCGAACGTCTCGCTGGCCACTTCACCGGCAGCGCGTGGCTGGTGAGCGCCGATGGGCGACGTGTGCTGCTGACCCATCACCGCAAACTGGCGCGTTGGCTGCAGTTGGGCGGGCATGCGGATGGCGATCGCGACTTGGCGCGTGTGGCACTGAACGAAGCGGAAGAAGAGTCCGGCCTGGAGGGGCTCCGAATGGAGCATCCCGCGATCTTCGATCTGGACAAGCACTGGATACCCGCGCGTACCGACGTGCCGGGGCACTGGCATTACGACGTGCGTTTCGTGGTGCGTGCAGGCACTTCCGAAGCCTTCGTCGTCAGCGAAGAGTCACTGGAACTGGCCTGGCGCGATATCGCACAAATCGCTGCGGACCCCGAAGCCGACCCCTCACTGCAGCGCATGGCCCAGCGCTGGCGGTAGACCGAAAAAGGGGACGGAGGGGATTAAGTCGTTATCGGCTCGCTGCACGCGGCCGATAACGACTTAATCCCCTCCGTCCCCTTTTTATCAGTACAGCACGCGGGTGCGCAGGGTGCCGGTGATCGCGGCGAGTTCGTCGCGGACGGCGGCGGCTTGTTCGACGCTGGCGGTGATGTCGATCACCACGTAGCCGACCTTGGCGTCGGTGCGCAGGAACTGCCCGTCGATGTTCACGTTGTGGCGCGAGAAGATCTCGTTGACCTTGGACAGCACGCCGGGCACGTTGCGATGGATGTGCAGCAGGCGCAGGCTGCCGTGGTGCTCGGGCAGGGTCACTTCCGGGAAGTTCACCGCCGACAGCGTGCTGCCGTTGTCGCTGTAACGCACCAGCTTGGCGGCCACTTCGATGCCGATGTTGTCCTGGGCTTCCAGCGTGCTGCCGCCCACGTGCGGGGTCAGGATCACGTTGTCGTGCGCGGTCAACGGGCTTTCGAAGGCATCGCCGTTGCCCTTGGGCTCCACCGGGAACACATCCAGTGCGGCGCCGCCGATATGGCCGGACTGCAGCGCCGCGTCCAGCGCGTCGATATCCACGATGGTGCCGCGCGCGGCATTGATGACGTGCGCGCCGCGGCGCATCTTCGCCAGCTCGGTCGCGCCGATCATCCACTGCGTAGCGGCGGTTTCCGGTACGTGCAGGGTGATGATGTCCGAACGCGCCAGCAGGTCATCCAGGCTGGCGGCCGCACGCGCGTTGCCCAGCGCCAGCTTGGCTTCCACGTCGTGGAAGATCACCTGCAGGCCAAGGGATTCGGCCAGCACGCCGACCTGGGTGCCGATATGACCATAGCCGATGATGCCCAGCGTCTTGCCGCGGACTTCGTGGCTGCCGGCGGCCGACTTCGACCAGCCACCGCGATGGCACTCAGCGTTCTTCTGCGGGATGCCGCGGGTCAGCATGATCGCCTCGGCAATCACCAGTTCGGCCACGCTGCGGGTATTGGAGTAGGGCGCGTTGAACACCGGGATGCCGGCCAGCTCGGCGGCGTCCAGGTCGACCTGGTTGGTGCCGATGCAGAAACAGCCCACCGCGATCACCCGCTTGGCCTCGGCCAGTACGTCGGCCGACAACTGGCTGCGTGAGCGGATGCCGACAATGTGCGCTTCGGCGATGCGGGCCTTCAGCTCGGCCTCGGGCAGCGCCTTGGAATGCAGTTCGATCTGGCTGTAACCGGCCGCGGTGAACACATCCACGGCGGTCTGGCTCACCCCCTCCAGCAACAGCACGCGGATATCCTGCTTGGGGTAGGAGGTCTTCTTCGGCGACATGGGACGGCACGGCCAGTGGGGCAAGGGCTGTCCACTATGCCAGATGGCGAAGGCGATGGTGCACTGCGGAAATGGTTGCATCCGTAGCCAATCGGTAACGCCAGCGGGGCTGGACGCTGGACGCGACCGCTGGCACGCTTGCGTGCTATTCGTGCGCCGCGCTGGACTGACATGACCGATTCCCGCCTTGCTTCCCTGCTGCAGGCCGTCCCCGGACTGCGGTTGAAGACCGATGCCGCCGACCTGGAGCATTACGGCCGCGACTGGACACGGCGCTGGACGCCGGCGCCGCTGGCCATTGCCTTGCCGGGCAGTGTCGAGGAGGTGCAGGCGGTGATGCGCTGGAGCGCGGCCGAAGGCATCGCGGTGGTGCCGTCCGGTGGTCGCACCGGGCTGTCCGGTGGCGCGGTCGCCGCCAATGGCGAGTTGGTGCTGAGCCTGGAACGGATGAACGCGGCGCTGCACTACGATGCCGTGGATCGCACGCTGGTGGTGCAGGCGGGCATGCCGCTGGAGGCGCTGCACAATGCGGCGCTGGAGCACGGGCTGATCTATCCGGTGGATTTCGCTGCACGCGGTTCGTGTTCGATCGGCGGCAACATCGCCACCAATGCAGGCGGCATCCGGGTGATCCGCTACGGCAACACGCGTGAGTGGATCGCCGGGCTGAAGGTGGTGACCGCGCAGGGTGATCTGCTGGAACTCAACAAAGGTCTGATCAAGAACTCCAGCGGCTACGACTTCCGCCAGCTGCTGATCGGCTCGGAAGGCACGCTGGGCGTGATCGTCGAGGCGACCGTCAAGCTGACCGACCCGCCACCGGCCAGCAATGTGATGCTGCTGGCCGTGCCCAGTTTCGACGTGCTGATGCAGGTGTTTTCCGCGTTCCGCGCGCGGCTGCAGCTGCAGGCGTTTGAATTCTTCACCGACAAGGCACTCCGGCACGTGCTGGCACACGGGGCCCAGGCTCCCTTCGCCGAGGTGCATCCGTTCTACGTGGTGACCGAGTTCGCCGCTGGCGACGAGGTGCAGGAAGCCGCCGCGATGGCTGCGTTCGAGGATTGCATGGGCAATGGCTGGGTCAGTGATGGCGTGGTCAGTGCCAGCGATGCGCAGGCGGCGCAGCTGTGGCGGCTGCGCGAGGGCATCACCGAGGCGGTCGCGCGTTACACGCCCTACAAGAACGATGTATCGGTGCGCATCTCGGCCATGCCTGCATTCCTTGCGGAAACACAGGCGCTGATCGGGGAGGCGTACCCGCAGTTCGAGGTGGTGTGGTTCGGCCACATCGGCGATGGCAACCTGCACATCAACGTGCTCAAGCCGGAAGGCACCAGCGACGCGGAATTCGTGCAGCAGTGCGAGCACGTCACCACGTTGCTGGCGCAGGTGCTTGCGCGTTTCGACGGCAGTATCTCCGCCGAACACGGTATCGGGCTGGTCAAGAAGAAGTACCTGGACAGCACGCGCGGGCCGGCCGAGATCGCCCTGATGAAAGCGGTCAAGCGCGCGTTTGATCCGCAAGGGCGGCTGAACCCCGGCAAGGTCTTCGATCTGTGACGCGCCGTTCGCGTCATGGGTCGGGTACGCTCTGCACACACCCTTCACGAGTAACCCGACGATGACCCGATTGCCTTCGCTGCTGGTTCCCTTGGCGCTGTCCCTGCTGGTCCTGCCGCTGGCAGCGGGTGCTTCCAGCTTTGCTGGTACGTCGGCCGGTTCGGCATCGGGCGCGTCGTCGAATTCGTCGGGCAGCAGCTCCGGCGATGACAAGGTGGTCGTGGCGGCCCGCGACGATGCAGCCGCTTTCGTGGCTAGCGATGGCCAGATCCGCGGCGCACGGCTGCAGGCAGCGCTGGTACATCTGCGCGAGCACGATGCCGCCGCGCGTGAGCGCAGCGACCTGGCCTTGGCGCAGTCCCTGCTCGCACGCTGATGCGGGCCCGCCCCCGCGCGTGGTTGGCGTGGGGGCTGTTGTGCCTGTCGCCCGCCGTCCAGGCGGTACAGCTGACGCCGGCCGATGCAGGACTGCGCGTCGAAGAACGTGCGCGCCTGGACCAGGCGATAGCCGATGTCGTGCCCCGTCTGCCGGCCGGGCTGCTGGCCGCACTGCCGGCGGACGTGCCGTTGCGCGTTTCCGACGCGTTGCCTGCCCACGTGGCCGGGCGCGCGCTTGGCGGGGTGATCCTGCTTCCGCGCCTCATGCTCATCGGCAGTGACCCCGCGGCGGCAAATGCCCTGCGATCCACGTTGATCCACGAACTGATGCACGTCGCCGACCGGTCTGCCGGTGGCGGCTGGTCGCGCAGCCCGCGCCTGCGCGAGCTCGCCGGATGGCAGCGCCGGGTATGGAAGCTCGGCCGAGGGGCCAACCACTTCACCGATCGAAATCCGGATGCCTACGAGCGGCAGAGTGCGGCGGAGTATCTGGCCGTCAATGCCGAACACTGGCTGCTGGATGCGGAGTTTGCCTGCCGGCGTCCGGCATTGGCTGCGTGGTTCAGTGCGACCTTCGGTGCGGCCCCGCTGCAGGCGACGCCCTGCGCTTCCACGCTGCCGCTGGTGCAGGCCAGCGAAGAGGAGGGCGCTGTCGCTTTGATGCAGCTGGACCCGGCCCGCGTGTACGCAGTGGATTACCTGTTCGCCGAAGGCGGCCGCGTGCCGATGAGCCGCTGGGGGCACAGCATGCTGCGCCTGGTGATCTGCCGCGAGGGCAGGGCGCCGGGGCCCGACTGCCGGCTGGACCTGGACCAGCACCGGGTCCTGTCTTTCCGCGCCTTCGTGGGCGATGTGGAACTGTCCAGCTGGCGCGGATTGACCGGTGGTTATCCGTCACGTCTGTTCGTGCTGCCGCTGCAGCAGGTGGTCGACGAATACACCAAGGTGGAGCTGCGCGGGCTCGCATCGATCCCGTTGCAGCTTTCGCCGGCGGAGATCAGCGGCCTGCTCGAGCGTACCGCGCAGGTGCACTGGGGCTATGACGGTCGCTACTACTTCGTCAGCAACAACTGCGCGGTCGAGACCGCCAAGCTGCTGCAGGCCGGCGTGCCTGCGCTGCAGGAACAGGGCATCGAGCGGATCAGTCCGCGCGGCCTGCGTCGCCGATTGGATCGGCTGGGCCGGCTGGATGAAACGGTGCTGGACGATAAGGCGGCGGCGATCCGTGACGGCTACTACTTCCCTTCCAGTGACCGCTACTTCGCGACCTTGTTTGCTGCCGCCCGCGCGGAGGTGAATCTGCCCGCGCGCGACGCACGGGCGTGGATCGACCTTGACGCGGATCAGCGCACGCCGTGGCTGCAGCGTGGCGGCCTGCGGGCTACGGCGGGCCTGCTGCTGCTGGAGCAGGCAGCCTTCGCGCGCGCTGAACTGCGGGCGCGCGACCAACTGAAACACGCGCTGCTGAAACAGCCGGACAGCGAGGGCGCGCTCCAGTTGCAGACGCTGTTGAAGGAATCGGGCCAGTGGCTGCGACCGGCGGGGTTGCTGGCCGGAAACGGCTATGGCCTGCCGCAGGCCGCAGAGCTCACGGCGTTGCAGCCGGCGCTGCAGGACATCGCCGCAAACGCACCTGACGCCTGGAAACTGCTGCGCACGCAGATGCGCATGCAGTTGCCGGACGCGCAGCGCGCCGAGCTCGATACGCTGGAAACGAACCTGGTATCGCTGCGCGCGCGGCTGCGGGATCTGGCGGCGGTGCCGACGCTGCCGGCTGAACCGCAGGGCGCGGCATTGCCCTTGCGTTGACGGTGCGGATGTTAGCGTCCTGTGTGTAGCTAGAACACAAGGAGCTTACATGCGCCCCTCTCTTTTTTTGTTGCCCACGCTTGCCGTAGTGGCCTTGGCGGTTGCGTGCCAGTCCGGTAACGAGCCGGCCGCGCCCGCTGCCGTGGTGCAGCCCGCCGCCGCGCCCGTGGCATCACCCGCTTCAGCGGATACCGCCAGCGGCACCGCACCGCAGGCCTTTCGTGCAACCGGCAACGAGCCCGGTTGGCTGGCACAGGTCGGCACAGACGGCCATGTCGGCCTGCGCGTCGAGGTGGATCATGGCCAGACGACGTACGATGTGGCTGCACCCACGCAGGGTGCCGACGGGTGGGCGGGTACCGCGACGGATGGCACGCCGGTGAAGTTGAGCATCGAGCGGGTACCTTGCCAGGACACCATGAGCGGTGATTCGTTCGACGCCAAGGCGATGCTGACGGTGGGAGCGCGCCAGTTGCACGGGTGTGGGAGTTTCAGCGCGCCGTAGGCGCGGTAGCGCCGACCCAGGGTCGGCGCGGCTGCCTGGTGACGAGGTCGGAAGGTCTGCGCCGAGCATGGCTCGGCGCGCCCGCCACACTCAGTCGGCGCGACCGCCGAATTCACCGGTTGCGGTGTTGACCAGCACGCGTTCGCCGTTGGCGATGTACTCCGGCACCATGATTTCCAGGCCGGTGCTCAGCTTGGCCGGCTTCGGGCGCTTGGTGGCGGTGCCGCCCTTCATTTCCGGCGGGGTCTCGACCACTTCAAGCACGACGCTGGTCGGCAGTTGGATGGCCACCGGCTGGTCGTCGATCACCTGTACATAGATGCCGGTCAGGCCATCGGTGATGTAGCCGGCGTCGTCGCCGATCACGTCCGCATCCAGGGTGTAGGGGGTGAAGTCCTCGTCATCCATGAACACGAAGGCGTCGCCGTCCTTGTACGAGTACGTGGACAGCCGGCGCAGCAGTTCGACTTCCGGCAGGTTGTCGTCGGAATCGAAGCTGGCATCGAGCTTGTTGCCGCCCGGCACGCTGTACATGATGAAGCGGAAGCGGACATTGCCGCCGCGGCCCTGCGGCGAGCTGCGCTCGATGTCGCGGATCTGGTACACGCCGTTGTTGTATTCGACGACGTTGCCCTTCTTGATATCGCTGGCTTTCATGATCGTATGGCTTGATTGGGGGGGTAGGGCGCCGTCCCGGCGCCCGGGGGAATCACTTCGGACCGAGCCGGGTGGCGCCGTCCAGGCGGATGGTCTCGCCGTTGAGATAGGTGTTTCCCAGAATGTAAGCGACCAGGCTGGCAAAGTCTTCCGGTTTGCCCAGGCGCGAAGGGAACGGGATCGACGCGGCCAGCGATTCCTGCACGGCGGGCGGCATGCCATCCACCATCGGGGTCCAGAAGACACCCGGCGCAATCGTGTTGACCCGGATGCCGAAGCGCGAGAGTTCGCGTGCCATCGGCAGGGTCATCGAGACGACGCCGCCCTTGGAGGCCGCGTAGGCCGCCTGGCCGATCTGGCCTTCGTAGGCGGCGATGCTGGCGGTATTGATGATCGCCCCGCGCTCGCCGTCGGCGCCGGCTTCGTTGTGCTGCATGCGGTTGGCGGCGGCCTTGGCGACGTTGAAGCTGCCGACCAGGTTGACCATCACCGTGCCCTGGAAGCCGGCCAGCGGCATCGGGCCTTCCTTGCCGAGCACGCGGCCGGCGCCGAGGATGCCGGCGCAGTTCACTGCGACATTGAGGCCGCCGAGGAAGGTGTGGGCCTGTTCGATGGCTTGGGTGACGGCTGCCTCGTCGCTGACGTTGACCTGCAGATAGTGGGCGTTTTCGTCGCCGAGCGCGGCGACGGCGGCGGCGCCCTTGTCGTCATTGAGGTCGAACAGGACGACCTTCGCGCCCTGGCCCACCAGATGTTCGGCCACGGCAAGGCCCAGGCCGGAGACACCGCCGGTGATGACGGCACGTACGTTGCTCAACTGCATTGCGCGGTCCTGCAGGTTCAAGAGCCCGCGATTCTAGCGGATGGTGGGGGCAGGGCTGTTGTGCAGTGCGTTGCGCCTGCGGCGCGGCCGAAGCAACGGCAACAGCAACAGCAACAGCAGCAGCAACAGCAGCAGCAACAGCCGAAGCGGCGGGGCTTCTTATTGGGCGGGGCGGGGTGGGCTGGCGGGGGACGGCAGGAGCCGCTCCTGCGTGCCTTGTTTCGCGCCATCCATGGCGCTCAACACCCCCGCCAGCCCACCCCGCCCCACCTTCGACAGGTTCACGGTGGCCATGAATCGTCGGGCGTGTGCACAGCGGTAGCGCCGACCCATGGTCGGCGGGATGTGTCAGGGGAGGGGATGGTGGGGTGGGACATGGAGCAACCAGCCGACCCCGCCCCACCTTCGACAGGTCCACGGTGGCCATGAAATCGTCGGGCGTGCGCACAGCGGTAGCGCCGATCCATGGTCGGCGGGATGCGTCAGGGAAGGAGATGGTGGGGTGGGGCATGGAGCAACCAGCCGACCCCGCCCCACCTTCGACAGGTCCACGGTGGCCAGGAAGTCGTCGGGCGTGCGCACAGCGGTAGCGCCGACCCATGGTCGGCGGGATGCGTCAGGGAAGGGGATGGTGGGGTGGGACAGTGGGGTGGGACATGAGGCATAGAGCCGCCAAGCATGGCTCGGCGCTACCGTAGCTTGCGCACGAATTCTTCGGGGGTCAGGCCGGGGGCGAACAGGAAACCCTGGCCGACGTTGACGCCCAGTCCGATCAGGTAGCGGCGCTGGGCTTCGGATTCGATGCCTTCGGCGACAACGCCGAGCCCGAGGCTGCGGGCGATTCCGCAGACGGCTTCGCAGATCGCGGTGTCGGAGCGGTCACCGGGGACGCCTTCGGTGAACAGCTGGCTCAGTTTCAGCCCGTCGATGGGTAGCCGGCGCAGGTAGTTGAGGGCGCTGTAGCCTTCGCCGAAATCATCGATGGCCAGCATCACGCCCATTTCGCGCAGGCGGGCGAAGGTACGCAGGGTGTCCGGCGCATCCTCGATCAGTACGCGCTCGGTGAACTCCAGTTCCAGCGCGGTACCCGGCAGATGGAACTCATCCAGTGCCTGACGCACCTTCAGTGCCAGATCATCGCCGGTGAACTGGCGATAGGACACGTTCACCGCCACGCGTACCAGACCCAGCCCCTGGTCCTGCCACTCCCGCACCTGGCGGCAGGCCTCGCGCAGTGCCCATTGGCCGATGCGCACGATGTCGCCGGTGCTCTCGGCATGGGCGATGAACAGGTCCGGCCGCATTTCGCCCAGCTGTTCGTTCTGCCAACGGATCAGCGCCTCGGCGGCGATCACCTCGCCGGTGCGCAGGTTGACCTGCGGCTGGTACACCAGGCGGAACTCGTCGCCTTCAAGGGCGCGATGCAGGCGACTTTCGATCTGCAGGCGGTCGTTCTGACGCTGTGCCAGTTCGGGCGAAAACACCTGCCAGCCGTTGCGCGTGCGTCGCTTGCAGTCATACATCGCGGTGTCGGCATTCTGGATGAGCTGCTGCGGACGTACGCCGTCGCGCGGTGCGCAGGCGATGCCGATGCTCGCGGTCACGACGAACTCATCGTTGCCGAACACGAAGGGCGGCACGAACGCGGCGGTGATGCGCTCGGCCAACTGTTCGGGTTGGTCGGCCTGGTCGCGTGTATCACAGACCACCAGGAACTCGTCACCGCCGAAGCGCGCAAGCAGGCCCTCGGTGCCGATGGCGCCGCCGATGCGGCGTGTGGCTTCCACCAGCAGTTCGTCACCGGCGTTGTGACCCAGCAGGTCGTTGACGGTCTTGAAGCGGTCCAGGTCGATGTACAGCACCGCGGCCTTGCAGTGGGTCGGATTGGCCAGGCGCACGCCGAGGTCGCTGAGCACGGCGTCGCGGTTCATGATGCCAGTGAGCGGGTCGGTCCGGGCCTGGATGCGCAACGTCTCTTCGGCCTGCTTGCGCTCGGTGATGTCCTGCACGGTGCCGGCGATGCGCGCGGCCTCGACATCGCCCTCGGACACCTCGCCGATCATCCGGATCCAGAAGCTGTGCCCATCCGCGCGCTGGCCGCGCAGTTCCAGCGTAAAGCCGCTGCGGGCGTCCACCGAGTTCGCCAGCGCCTGCTGCAGGGCCAGTCGATCTTCGTTGCGCAGGCAGTCCATCAGGTCGGGCATGTCGTCCATCGGCAGGTCCTGGCCGAGGATGCGGCGCGCCTCTTCGGTCAGGTACAGCCGTGCCAGCCCACGGTCCCACTCCCATCCGCCGATGTGGGCCAGCGATTGCGCACGGTCGAACAGGGCGTTGTTGCGCTTCAGCTCGGTGATGTCGCTGAACATCGCGAACACATGGTCGGCGTGGTCCCGGCCAGTGCCGAACACCGGTACGTTGGTCATCGACAGCCACAACATCCGGCCACGTGGGCGGTGGTACAGGCCGATGATGGTGCTGCGGATGACCCGACCGGCCTGGAAGCACCGGTTCGCCGGCCAGTGCTCATGGCTGAGCAGGTGGCCATGTTCGTCGACCACGATCCAGTCCTGCGGATCGAGCAGGGTCTGCAGGCTGGCACCGGTACCGGCCGTGCCGAGGATGCGGTGCGCTGCCGGATTGGCCGACACGACGTGCAGTTCCCGGTCGAAGAGGATCACGCCCTTGTCGATCGACTCCATCAGCAGGCGATAGCGCGACTCGGCCTGCCAGCGCCCGCTCAGGTCACGCGCTACGGCCACGATGCACGGCGCGCCCTGCAGTTCGAAGCCGGCCGAGTGCACTTCGACGGGAAACCGGCTGCCGTCGCCGCGCATGTTGGTGACTTCGATGACATAGGTATCGCCGCGCTGGAAGGCGGCCCACACCGGTTCGAGGTGGTCACTGGGCAGGTCGGGGTTCAACAGTTCGATGGGCTGGCCGATGATCGCCTCGCGCGGACGGCCGTAAGCACGCACGCCGGCACGGTTGAGGTCCAGCACCACCCCGGCCGAGCTGAGGATGCTGACCGGGTCGGGCACCGCGTCGAACAGCGCGGCATAGCGCTGCTCGGCGTCCTGGCGGTGTTGCATGGCCTCGGTCAGCGCGTGGCGTGCCTGCTGCAGCAGGGCGTGATGCTCGGCCCGATGCGGCTGCGCGAGTGCATGGTCCAGCGCGGCCAGTGCGTCGTTCTGCGTGGCGGGGTGTCCGCCAGCGGCCAGATCGTCGCACGGGCCGCGGCTGCTCATGCAGGCGCCAGGGCTTTGCCGGTGCGGCTGCCGGTCGTTCGGCCAAGCCGCTCCGCCAGCCAGCGGCCGATCGCGGCCAGTTCGTCCAGGTCCACGCCGGTCTCCAGGCCCAGGCCGCGCATCAGGTACACCACGTCTTCGCTGGCGACGTTGCCGCTTGCGCCCTTCGCGTAGGGGCAGCCGCCGGCACCGGAAACCGCACTGTCCACCACCCGCACGCCCGCTTCCACGCAGCTGGCGATGTTGGCGATGGCCTGGCCGTAGGTGTCGTGGAAATGCACGGCCAACGCCTGCATCGGGACCTCGGCGGCCACGGCCAGCAGCATCGCGCGCGCCTTCAGCGGCGTGCCGACCCCGATCGTGTCACCCAGCGAGATCTCATAACAGCCCATCGTGTGCAGCGCCTTTGCCACGCGGACCACTTCGCTGACCGGCACCTCCCCCTGATAGGGGCAGCCGAGCACGGTGGAGACGTAGCCGCGCACGCGCACCCCATCATGTGCAGCACGCTGCAGGATGGGCTGGAATCGTGCCAGCGACTCGTCGATGCCGGCGTTGGTGTTGGTGCGGTTGAAGGTTTCCGAGGCGGCGGTGAACACGGCCACTTCCTGTACGCCGGCGGCCAGCGCACGGTCGTAGCCCTGCTCGTTGGGCACCAGTACCGGATAGGCCACGCCCGCATGGCGGGTGATGCCGGCGTAGACCTCGGCGGCGTCGGCCAGCTGCGGTACCCAGCGCGGGCTGACGAAACTGGTGGCCTCGATGCTGCGCAGCCCCGTAGCGGACAGCCAGTCGATCAGAGTGATCTTGTCGGCGGTGCTGACCGGCTGTTTTTCATTCTGCAGTCCATCGCGTGGACCGACCTCGACGATGCGGATGGCATCAGACATCGCACAGCCTCCCGCGGTTCGGGAAGGAGAGGGAACAGCGGAATGAGGGGCGGAAATCAGCGATCACGGAACGTCCTGTCAGCGAGGTGGCGCGCAGCGCGGCAGCCACGAGGGAAATACACGCGGGCCACGGCGACAAACGGCCAGCGTGGGGAATGAATCGTTTGGTTTCAGGCCCGGCCCGCCGCGTTGCAGCGTAGGATCCGCGCGTACCGGGCGGCAATGCGTGAAGAATGCGCGGATCAGGCGTCTGCGGCCCAGCCCGGCGACCGTTTTTCCAGAAAAGCCCCCAGGCCCTCCTGGCCCTCGGCCGACACCCGCAGGCGTGCGATCAGGTCCGCGTTGGCCGCATCCAGTGCGTCGCGGTCATGGCCGGCCAGCACCTGGCTTACCAGGCGCTTGGCGCTGGCCGCGGCGATGGGGCCGGCTTTCTGCAGCAGGCTGACCTGTCCGGCCACCGCCGCATCCAGCTGCCCGGCGGCGACCACCTGGTGCAGCAAGCCCATCTGCAGGGCCGCGGCGGCATCGAACTGCTCGGCGGTGGCGAACCATCGACGCGACTGGCGCGGGCCGATGGCGGCCACGACATACGGTGATATGACCGCCGGCAGCAGGCCCAACCGGCTTTCGGTCAGGCCGAAGCGTGCCGTGTCGACGCCAATGGCGATGTCGCAGCAGGCCACCAGACCGACCCCGCCCCCGAAGGCGGCGCCCTGCACGCGGGCGATGGTCGGCTTGGGCAGTTCATCCAGGGTGCGCATCAGCGCCGCCAGTGCCAGTGCATCAATGCGGTTGTCCGCTTCGCTGGCCGCAGCCATCCCGCGCATCCAGTGCAGGTCGGCACCGGCGGAGAAAGAGCGGCCTTCGCCGGCCAGCACGACAACGCGCACGTCGGGGTCATTGCCGGCCTGGCGTAGGGCGGCGGTCAGGTCGGCAATCAGGCCGGCATCGAAGGCGTTGTGCAGGTCCGGCCGGTTCAGGCGCAGGGTAAGGGTGGCGCCGGAGCGCTCGATCAGCAGGGAATCGGTCATTTTCAGCCGTGGGTACATACCTGTATGGATCATAGCGGGCCGAAGGTCATGGGCCATGACGCGGCGCGGCGATGGTAGAATTGAGAACCATTCTTATCACTGAGAAGTGCGCGAGTGACGCTGTCCGATCTGCCCTTGCAAACCAATGCCGTGGTCGAAACTGTCCATGACACGCATGCCAATGACACCATCGCCCGTCGCCTGAGGGAGCTGGGCTTCGTCAAGGGCGAGTCCGTGCGCCTGGTCGCGCGCGGCCCCATTGGCGGTGAGCCGTTGCTGGTGCAGGTCGGGTTTACCCGTTTCGCCCTGCGCCGCAGTGAGGCAGCACGCGTGCAGCTGAGCGCCCAGCCGGGAGCGTTGGCATGAGCCCTGCTGCGGACCTGCCGCTGCGCGTTGCCCTGGTCGGTAACCCGAACAGCGGCAAGACGGCGCTGTTCAACCAGCTGACGGGCAGTCGGCAGAAGGTGGCCAACTACACCGGCGTGACCGTGGAACGGAAAGAAGGCCGCATGCGTGCGCCGTCCGGTCGCGAGTTCGCCATCCTCGATCTGCCGGGTGCCTACAGCCTGCAGCCGGCCAGCCTGGACGAGGCGATCACCCGCGACCTGTGCCGCGGTTTCTACCCCGGTGAGGCGGCACCGGACGTGCTGCTGTGCGTGATCGATGCCACCAACCTGCGGCTGCACCTGCGCTTCGCGCTGGAACTGCGCGAGCTGGGCAAGCCGATGGTGGTCGCGCTGAACATGGTGGATGCCGCGCAGCGTCGTGGCATCCAGATCGACGTGGCGGCACTGGAACGCGCGCTGGGCGTACCCGTGGTGGAAACGGTCGCCGTGCGCAAGCACGGTGCGCAGGCCCTGGTGGAGCGGATGGACGCGATGGTGCCGCACCTGGGGGCGCCGGTCGTTGCCGTGGACGGGCAGGGCGCGGATTACCACGCGCAGGTGCGCGCCATCCTTGACGCCTCGGTCAGCATGCCCACCCGCACCGCGAAGATCGACGACACGCTGGACCGCTGGCTGCTGCATCCGGTGTTCGGCCTGGTGACCCTGGTCGTGGTGATGTTCCTGATTTTCCAGGCGGTGTTTGCCTGGGCCACGCCGATGATGGACGGCATCGAAGCGTTGTTCGGTTGGCTGGGTGAGCAGGCCGGTGCGGTGCTGCCGGAAGGCCCGCTGGCCAGCCTGATCACCGACGGCATCATTGCCGGCCTGGGCGGTGTGGTGGTGTTCCTGCCGCAGATCCTGATCCTGTTCGCCTTCATCCTGGCGCTGGAAGAATCCGGCTACCTGCCGCGCGCGGCGTTCCTGCTGGATCGCATGATGGCGTCGGCCGGCCTGTCCGGACGGTCGTTCATCCCGCTGCTGTCGAGCTTTGCCTGCGCGGTGCCCGGGATCATGGCCACGCGCAGCATCCAGGACCCGCGCGACCGCCTGGCGACCATTCTGGTCGCGCCGCTGATGACCTGTTCAGCGCGCCTGCCGGTGTATGCCTTGCTGATCGGCGCGTTCATCCCGGATGAAAAGGTTGGCATCTTCAACCAGCAGGGTCTGGTCCTGTTCGGCCTGTACATCGCCGGCATCCTCAGCGCGCTGCTGATGTCGTGGGTGATGAAGAAGTGGCGCCGCGACAAGAGCGAGCATCCGCTGATGCTGGAGCTGCCTTCCTACCGGATCCCGCATCCGCGTGACCTGGCGGTGGGCCTGTACGAGCGCGGCATGATCTTCCTGAAGCGCGTGGGCGGCATCATCCTGTCGCTGACCATCCTGCTGTGGTTCCTGTTGTCGTTCCCCGGTGCGCCGGCGAACGCGACCATGCCGGCCATCGATTACAGCTACGCCGGCCAGCTGGGCCATGCGATGACGGCGATCTTCGCTCCGCTGGGTTTCAACTGGCAGATCTGCATCGCGTTGATCCCGGGCATGGGCGCACGCGAAGTGGCGGTGTCTTCGCTGGCGACCATCTATGCGCTGTCCGCGGCGGATGACGATGCGGCCATCTCGGCACTGACGCCGATCGTCAGCGATGGCTGGTCGTTGGCGACGGGTCTGTCGTTGCTGGTGTGGTTCATCTACGCGCCGATGTGCATTTCCACGCTGGCCACCATCAAGCGCGAGACCAACTCGTGGAAGCAGGTGAGCTTCGCGACGGTGTATCTGTTCGCGGCCGCGTACATCGCGGCGCTCATCACCTACCAGGTGACCGTGGCGCTGGGGGGCGGCTGATGGAGGCCGGCCTGCTGCTGCAGTACCTGATCATCGCGGTGGCCGTGCTGGTCAGTGCGTGGGTGGTGCTGAAGAAGCAGTTCCCGGGCGTCGTGCGCAAGGCACGCGGCGCGATTGCCGTGCGCCTGTTGCGGCCCGGAACGGAGGGCTGGCGTCAGTCGCTGGGGCGGCGCATCGCCCCGCCGGCCACTGGCAGCGCGGGCGCCTGCGGCGGGTGTGACAGCTGCGGGCCAAGCCCGCCGAAGGCGCACTGAGCGGGTTTCAGGGCGGAGCCGCATGGGCGCGCCACGCCGGCGCGACGCCGATCACGGCAGGAGCAGGCACGGGCATTGGCTGGAGTAGTGCCATCGGTTCAAGCGGTATGTTGCCTTGACGGATCTCCAGATGCAGGTGCGGTCCGGTTGCCGAGCCTGTGCTGCCGACCGAGCCGAGCCGCTGTCCTGCGCGCACGATGCTGCCGACATGCAGCGCGGCATCGATGCGATCCAGGTGGGCATACCAACTGCTGTAGCCGTCGGCATGATCGACGACCACATGACGACCATACCCCTTGGCAAGCTCACGCACCGCGGCGACCGTCCCTTCAGCGATGGCATGCACAGGCGTACCTCGAGCAGCCGCCATGTCGGCGCCGGAATGGGCATGGGCCCGCCCACGTATCGGGTGGCGACGAGGTCCGAACGCGCTGCTGAGGCGAAACTCCGCCAGCGGCATGTGGAAGCCGGGCGCCTTGGGCGCGGTATCGGCCATCGGCGCCAGCGCGATGGGCTCGGGCACCACGACGAGCGTTGGCGTGGCCGCACTGACCGGAGCCGGTGCCTGCAGCAGAGCAAGCGCGGTGGTCATCAGAAAGCGTATAACCGGCAGCGGTATGGCGGGCATCGGTAGGTCCAAGGCAGCGTTGATGGACCGCACACTAGGGCTTCCGGGAGGACAGCCCCACGCAGACGGGGCCTTTTTCGTACAGATACCAGACCTTTTCGTACAAGTACGAGGGCGTGCACTGATTTGGTGGCTAGGCGTGGTGATCCTGCCAGGCGCGCAACAACCCAGCATCATGCTCGACGCCCAACTTCTGCATGGCGCTCCGCTTCTGCGTACTTACGGTCTGCTTGCTCCGATGCACCTGTTTGGCGATGGCGGTCATTGACATGCCGGAGGCAAACAGCCGGACGACCTCCCGTTCGCGCGGCGTCAGCAACGTGTCCTGCCCCGGGCCGGAGCGCAGGATCGCGCTGATCGCCGGTGAAAAATACTCGCCCCCCACCATCGCGGACTGCAGCGCCGCGCCGATATGCCCGCCGGCGTCCGATTTGCTGACCATATGTCGGATGCCCAATTGGCGCGCCTGGGTCAAGATGGTCGGGGACTCCTGCATGGTATGCAGTATCACCACCAGCGACGGCCAACGTCGGCGCAGGAAGCCCAGCAGAGTCAGGCCGTCGCCGTGCTGGCTGCCTGGCATGGCGTAGTCTGTGACTACCGCATCGCAGTGCTGCCGCTGCAGCAAGCGGATGAGGGCGTCACCATCGTCTGCGATGCCGGCGATTTCAACGCGTGCAACTCCGCGCAGCAGGGCCTCAAGCCCGGCGAGGATGGTGGGATGATCGTCTGCCAGCATGACGCGCACGGTAGTGATTACTCAGGTCGTCCTTCACGGCAGTGTCCCCCGCCGACGTGAACGGAGTGTCGTGTGCGCGGCTACCAGACAGTCAGTTCCGCACCAACCCGCCATCCACCACCAGGTTCTGGCCGGTAACGGCGCGCGACCACGGTGACGCGAAGAACAGCACCGCATCGGCGAACTCTGCCGGGGTGGTGACGCGGCGCAGCGGGGTGGCACTGGCGATGTAATCGAACACGGCCTCCGGCGTGGCCGCGCTGGCATCGGTCATGCGCAGCAGTCCGCCGGACAGCATGTTCACCGTGATGCCGTCCGGCCCCAGGTCACCGGCCAGGGTGCGCGTGAGTGCCAGCAATGCCGCCTTGGCGGCGGTGTAATCGTGATAGGGCACGACCGGAAGCTGGAAGAGGTTGGTCCCGATGTTGATGATGCGTCCGAACTGCTGGCTGCGCATGCCCGGGATGGCGGCCTGCACCGTGTTCAGCGCGCCGCGGACACTGCCGTCGAACTGCGTCTGGAAGCTGCTCCAGCTGATGGTGTCGGCCTTCTCGCGTGCTTCGCCGTTGAAGGAGAAGTTCGCCAGCGCATTGTTGACGACAGTGGTCACCGGGCGGCCGAAATGTGCCTGTGCCAGTGTCATCAGGGTGTCCACCTGGTGGCGGTCGGTGACATCGGCCTGTACGGCCAGTCCCTGGTCACCGAGCTCCTGCGCAAGCGCGCGGGCGGCGTCGCTGCTGCGGTGGTAGTTGATGATCACCTGCGCACCCTGCGCGGCGAAGGCGCGGGCGATGTGCTGGCCCAGGCCACGTGCCGCGCCGGTGACCAGCACCAGCTGTTCTTCAATCTTCATGGTAGGGCGCAGGATCGTGAGGCGGGCGCGCAGACTAGCAAGCTGCTGCGTGAGGGCGCGTGCAGTGACCGGATCGGGTCTCCAGCCCCCCTGTGCAAACAGGTGGCCAACCGCTAGCCTCTGTGCATGAACCCGACTCCGCTACGTTTGCTTATCCACGGCGCCTCTGGCCGCATGGGCCAGGCCCTGTTGCGTCTCGCCGCCGAGAACTCCCAGCACGTGCAGGTGGTGGCTGCCTTCACCGGGCGCTCGCCGGCCCAGCGTGTCATCGAGGGCGTCCCGCACTTCGCCGCCAGCGAACTGGCGGGCGCACCGCCGTTCGACGTGGCCATCGATTTCAGCCTGCCGGCCGGGTTCGATGCGATCCTGGCACTGTGCGTACAGCGCGGTGCTGGATTGGTGTCGGGTACTACCGGGATCAGCGACGTCCAACAGGACACGTTGGCAAAGGCTGGGCAGGCCATTCCGCTGGTGTGGGCCTCCAATTTCAGCCTCGGCGTGGCGGTGCTGGATGAGCTGGTCGAGCGCGCGGCGCAGGCGGTGGCTGGCTGGGACTGCGATATCGTCGAATCCCACCATACCCGCAAGCTGGATGCCCCCTCGGGCACCGCGCTGACACTGGGCGCCGCAGCGGAGCGGGGTGGGGCACACCCCCATTACGCCAGCCTGCGTGCCGGCGACATCATCGGCGAGCATCTGGTGCAGTTCACCGGCCTGGGCGAGCGCATCGAACTGGTGCATCGCGCGAGCAACCGGGACATCTTCGCCCGGGGCGCGTTGTTCGCCGCCGGGCAGTTGGCCGGCAAGGCCCCGGGCAGCTATCGCGTGCGGGATCTGCTGAACGGCTGAACGGGGATCCGGGCCGGACGGCCCGCTGCGCTCGCCGAGCATGGCTCGGCGCTACCGGTGGGCCCGCGCGAACGGCCCGCTGCGCTCGCCGAGCATGGCTCGGCGCTACCAGGGCGCCTTTCCGCAACGCAGCGCTGGCGCGCGCGCCCACATGCGTCTACAATTCGCACTCGCCGAAACACGATAGCCGGACCGGTCCAGAACCGTACGTCCGCGCTTTTTTGCAACCGGTTTTTACCGTGAGCGCAGGCGTGACCTTCGGTACCCCATCGGTAGCCAAAGTGAGATTTCCGTGACCCAAGCCGCAATCCTCGTCCTCGAAGACGGCACCGTATTCGAGGGCGAATCCGTAGGCGCGCCCGGCCTGTCCGTTGGCGAAGTGGTGTTCAACACCGCCATGACCGGTTATCAGGAAGTCCTGACCGACCCGTCCTACGCCCGGCAGATGGTCACGCTGACCTACCCGCACATCGGCAACACCGGCATGACCGATCAGGACAATGAAGCGTCCAAGGTGTGGTCCGCCGGCCTGATCGTGCGCGATGTGCCGCGCCGGCCCAGCAGCTGGCGCAGCCAGGTTTCGCTGCAGGACTGGCTGCTGCAGCGCGGCGTGGTGGCCATCTCCGGCATCGACACCCGCAAGCTGACCCGCATCCTGCGCGAGAAGGGTGCGCAGAACGGCGCGCTGATGGCCGGTGAAGGCCTCAGCGTGGAAAAGGCACTGGAGGCGGCGCGCAGCTTCCCTGGTTTGAAGGGCATGGACCTGGCCAAGGTCGTGTCGACCGAAACGACCTATACGTGGACCGAAGGCCAGCTGGACCTGGACGCCAACACGTTCGTCAGCGTGCCGTCGCGGTACAAGGTCGTGGCCTACGACTACGGCGTGAAGACCAATATCCTGCGCATGCTGGCCGAGCGCGGCTGCGAGGTCACCGTGGTGCCTGCACAGACGCCGGCGGCCGATGTGCTGGCGATGAAGCCCGACGGCGTGTTCCTGTCCAACGGCCCGGGTGATCCCGAACCGTGCGACTACGCGATTGCGGCGATCAAGACCGTACTGGACGCCAAGGTGCCGACCTTCGGCATCTGCCTGGGCCACCAGCTGCTCGCGCTGGCCTCTGGTGCCAGCACGATGAAGATGGGCCTTGGCCACCACGGTGCCAACCACCCGGTGCAGGATCTGGACACGGGCCGGGTGATGATCACCTCGCAGAACCACGGTTTCGCGGTGGATGAGGCGACCCTGCCGGCCACGTTGCGGGTCACCCACCGGTCGCTGTTCGACGGTACCAACCAGGGCATCGCGCGCACCGACGTGCCGGCGTTCTCGTTCCAGGGCCATCCCGAAGCGTCGCCCGGCCCGACCGATGTTGGCCCGCTGTTCGATCGTTTCGTGACCCTGATGGCGGGAGCCCGCGCCTGATGCGCGTTCCCGCACTGCTGGCCGGGCTGTTGCTGGCCGGCGCCGCCAGCGCACAGCCGGCCACCCCGGCCGAGGTGGCGGTCATCATGCATCAGCTCGGCATGGAAGGCCTGGGCCGTAACAGCGCGGACGTGCTGTTCAGTGTGTCGCCCACGTTGCAGGCGCTCGACGACAGCGGACGCGACTGCGCCGCCACACAGATCGGCAAGCTGCTGGATGCGCATTTCCAGCAGCAGATCGCCGGCAACCTGGGTGACGACGGCGCGGCACTGGTCGTTGAGTTCACGCAGTTCCTGGCCACGCCTGCCGGCAAGGACATGGGTCGCACCTTCCAGGCCAGCGCCGCGGCGCAGCAGGGTGCGAACGCCGAAGCACCGCAGGTAAGCGAAGCGAACAAGGTGGAAATCGCCCGGTTCATGGGCACGCCTGCATTTCAACGTTTCATCGAAGGAATCAGTGCCGACGGCGGGATGCCGGAGAACATCGGCGAAGCGATGTCCGGCGCGCTGAAGCGCGAATGCCGCATCGATTTCGACCCGGAACAGATTTCCTGATCGCCGCCCCTACGTGGAGAAAGGCATGCTGGATACAGTTGACATCGAAGGCCTGAAAGGCGTCGGCAAGGTCGAGCTGAAGTTTGATCCTGACCATCGCGTGCGCGTGCTGTTCGGCGTCAATGGCGTGGGCAAGACCAAGACGCTGGAGGCAATCTATCTTGGAATGTTGTTTACCCAGAGTGAGTTCTACGCGGCGATGCGCTCCTCGTGGATCGAGGGTAAGAAACACACCCCCGCCTCGTCAGTAAGTATTGACGGAGTTCATGTGCTCGGTCGTTACATAGGGGATTCAACGCACCAAGCGCTTAGCGATGCGGTTCCGTTAGGCCCACAACATTCTGGTCCCGTAGTGTTCATCGGGGCGGGTGGTCGCGCATCAGTGGCGGCGGAGCCGTCCGACGCTGGGCCGCTCGGTCAGTTCAGCGAACGGAAAAAGAGGCATTTTGAGCGATTACTTGCGGAATTTCTCTCTGGCAACCTGCGTTCTGCGGGTATGGCGGTCGATGTTAGAGCTTGGTTCGTGCAGCGCGCGCAGTCTGTCAATCCCTATCAGGTTGAGAAAGACAACCTTCAGAATGAGATCGACACCGTTCTTGAGTTGCTGAATGAGATTGATCCCCGTGTCGCGGCTGGAAAACTGCAGATCGACGGCGCGCAACGTGTCTTTCTCAATGTCTCAGGCGATTGGGTTGAACTGGGGGAGCTGAGTTCTGGCTTTGCCTCTGTCGTGAAGATTTTTCAAGCCATCGTCGCCGCGTACTCTAATTTCACCAATGCGCCGGATGTCCGCCGTATGCCCGGTGTAGTCTTGATTGACGAAGTTGAAAGTCATCTGCATATCAATTGGCAAACCACAATCGTAGGGAAGCTAAAGAGACTCTTCCCGAAGACTGTCTTCGTCGTCGCTACTCATTCGCCGCTGATTCTCTCCCAGTTGGAGGAGGGGGAGGCTTATTTGCTTGCTCGCGACGAGGATGACGTGGTTCGCGCCACCATCATCAATTCGCCGAACATGAAGGCATTTGGTGATGTTCTGAACGATGCATTCGGCGTCGATCTGAACGGCCTGAAGAGAGCTGCACTCGAGAGCACTGATCAGAGCGCCGCCAAGAAGCGATTACTTGACCTGCTTCTTGGGGAGGGCGAGGAGTGAAGCGCGCGATTCTGCTCGACACCAATATGTTGATAGGCGCCTTCGATACCGACGAGGAAAATGCCAAGCACTTACAGGACAAGGCGCGTTTGGCGGAGCTGCTCAGAGATGACAGCGTGAAGCTAACGATTTCACCATTGATCAGGTATGAATTACTCAGAGGAGCGAAGCGAGTTCCGCTGGATGCCTTAGAAGCCATCCTCGATGATTTCCAAGAGTTCGATGTCGGTTCGAAGGATGCACGGATGGCCGCCGAAATCTTCCGGCATGACAGGCAGCCTGGTATGGAATCGTCGATCGATAAGAAGCGTTTCGATGTCTTCCATTGCGTTTGCGCCAAACTCAACGACCTCGACATGATCAGCAATGATCAAGATATCGAGAAAATTCAGAAGATCATTAAAGAGCTGGAAAAAAATGGCAAAGCGCACTGACCTGAAAACCATCCTCATCATCGGTGCTGGCCCGATCGTCATCGGCCAGGCCTGTGAGTTCGACTACTCTGGCGCGCAGGCCTGCAAGGCGCTGCGCGACGAGGGCTACCGCGTGGTGCTGGTCAACAGCAACCCGGCCACGATCATGACCGACCCGGATATGGCGGATGCCGTCTACATCGAGCCGATCAACTGGCAGACGGTCGAGAAGATCATCGCCAAGGAGAAGCCCGACGCCCTGCTGCCGACCATGGGCGGCCAGACCGCGCTGAACTGCGCGCTGGACCTGGCGGACAATGGCGTGCTGGAGAAGTACAACGTCGAGCTGATCGGTGCCAAGCGCGAAGCGATCCGCATGGCCGAAGACCGCGAGCTGTTCCGCGTGGCGATGGGCGAAATCGGCCTGGAATGCCCGTCGGCGGCCGTCGCGCACACGCTGGAAGAAGCGCTGGATATCCAGACGCGCGTGGGTTATCCGACCATCATCCGTCCCAGCTTCACCCTGGGCGGCAGCGGCGGCGGCATCGCGTACAACCGCGAAGAGCTGATCGACATCGTCACCCGGGGCCTGGAACTGTCGCCGACCACCGAAGTGCTGGTGGAAGAGTCGGTGCTCGGCTGGAAGGAGTTCGAGATGGAAGTGGTCCGCGATACCGCGGACAACTGCATCATCGTCTGCTCCATCGAGAACCTGGACCCGATGGGCGTGCACACCGGTGACTCGATCACCGTGGCCCCGGCGCAGACCCTGACCGACAAGGAATACCAGCGCCTGCGCGATGCCTCCATCGCTGTGCTGCGCAAGATCGGCGTGGACACCGGCGGCTCCAACGTGCAGTTCGGCATCAACCCGGAAACCGGCCGCGTGGTGGTGATCGAGATGAACCCGCGCGTATCGCGGTCGTCGGCACTGGCGTCCAAGGCCACCGGCTTCCCGATCGCCAAGGTCGCCGCCAAGCTGGCCGTCGGCTACACGCTGGACGAACTGAAGAACGAAATCACCGGCGGCCTGACCCCGGCTTCGTTCGAGCCGTCCATCGATTACGTGGTGACCAAGATTCCGCGCTTCGCCTTCGAGAAGTTCCCGGCCGCCGATGCCCGCTTGACCACCCAGATGAAGTCGGTGGGCGAGGTGATGGCGATGGGTCGCACCTTCCAGGAATCGATGCAGAAAGCGCTGCGTGGCCTGGAAACAGGCAAGGTGGGCTTCGACCCGACCGAGCTGGACCTGAGCAACGAAGACGATCTGCAGACCATGCGCCGCGAGCTCAAGGCGCCGGGCCCGGAGCGCCTGTTCTACGTGGCCGATGCGTTCCGCGCCGGCCTGAGCGTTGAAGACATCCATGCGCTGTCCTTCATCGATCCGTGGTTCCTGGACCAGATCGAAGAGATCATCACCGCTGAGGGCGAAGTCGCCGCCAGCGGCATCGACGGGCTGGATGCCGCGCGCCTGCGCAAGCTCAAGCGTGCCGGCTTCTCCGATGCGCGCCTGGCCCAGCTGACCGGCACCAATGAAGCCGCCGTGCGCGCCCTGCGCCGCGCGCACAAGGTGCGCCCGGTGTACAAGCGGGTTGACTCCTGCGCGGGCGAGTTCGCCACCGGCACGGCGTATCTGTATTCGACCTACGAGGACGAATGCGAGGCCGCACCGACCAACCGCGACAAGATCATGATCCTGGGCGGTGGTCCGAACCGCATCGGCCAGGGCATCGAGTTCGACTACTGCTGCGTGCACGCCGCACTGGCGCTGCGCGAAGATGGCTATGAAACGATCATGGTCAACTGCAACCCGGAGACGGTTTCGACCGACTACGACACCTCCGACCGCCTGTACTTCGAGCCGTTGACGCTGGAAGACGTGCTGGAGATCGTCGAGCTGGAGCAGCCGAAGGGCGTGATCGTGCAGTACGGTGGGCAGACGCCGCTGAAGCTGGCGCGTGCGCTGGAAGCCAACGGCGTGCCGGTGATCGGCACCTCGCCGGACTCCATCGACCTGGCCGAAGACCGCGAGCGTTTCCAGCAGCTGGTCGACAAGCTGGGCCTGAAGCAGCCGCCGAACCGCATCGCCCGCAACGACCAGGAAGCGCTGCTGCTGGCGCGCGAGATCGGTTACCCGCTGGTGGTGCGCCCGAGTTACGTGCTGGGCGGCCGCGCGATGGAAATCGTCTACGGCGAGTCCGACCTGGCCCGCTACGTGCGCGACGCCGTCAAGGTGTCCAACGATTCGCCGGTGCTGCTGGACCGCTTCCTCGACAATGCCGTGGAAGTGGACGTGGACATCATCGCCGACAACCAGGGCAACGTGCTCATCGGTGGCCTGATGGAGCACATCGAAGAAGCCGGCGTGCATTCGGGCGATTCGTCCTGCTCGCTGCCGCCGTATTCGCTGTCCGCTGAAACCCAGGCCGAGCTGCGTCGCCAGGTCGTCGAGCTGGCCAAGGCGCTGAACGTGGTCGGGCTGATGAACACCCAGTTCGCCATCCAGGCCGGTGAGAACGGCGAAGACATCGTCTACCTGCTGGAAGTGAATCCGCGCGCTTCGCGCACCGTGCCGTTCGTGTCCAAGGCGACCGGCATGGCGCTGGCCAAGATCGCCGCCCGCTGCATGGCCGGCAAGACGCTGGCAGAGCAGGGTGCGACCAAGGAAATCGTGCCGGATTACTACTCGGTGAAAGAGGCGATCTTCCCGTTCGCCAAGTTCCAGGGCGTCGATCCGATCCTTGGGCCGGAGATGCGTTCGACCGGCGAAGTGATGGGTGTGGGCCGCAGCTTCAGTGCCGCGTTCGCGCGTGCCCAGGAAGCCGGTGGCATCAAGGCGCCGCCGGTGGGCAAGGCCTTCGTGTCGGTGCGTGACCCGGACAAGCAGCGCGTGCTGCCGGTCGCCGAGGCGCTGCTGTCCAAGGGCTACACCCTGGTCGCCACCCGCGGCACCGCTGCATGGCTGCAGCAGCACGGCATGGAATGCGAGATCGTCAACAAAGTCGTGGAGGGTCGTCCGCACATCGTGGACCGGATCAAGAACGGCGAGATCGTCTACATCGTCAACACCACCGAAGGCCGCGCGGCGATCAATGACTCGTTCTCGATCCGTCGTGAAGCGCTGCAGCATCGCGTGACCTATTCGACCACCATCGCCGGTGCCAAGGCACTGGTGCATTCGCTGGAATTCCGCGGTACCGGCCCGGTCTGGTCGCTGCAGGAACTGCACAAGGAACTGAACGCATGAGAGCTCCCATCACGATGAAGGGCGCGCAGCGTCTGCGCGACGAGCTGGACCACCTGAAGTCGGTCAAGCGCCCGAAGGTCATCGCGGCGATCGCCGAAGCACGTGAACACGGCGACTTGAAGGAGAACGCCGAGTACCACGCCGCGCGCGAGGAGCAGGGCTTCATCGAAGGCCGCATCAAGCAGCTTGAAGGTGAGCTTTCCCATGCCGAGATCATCGACGTGTCCAAGCTCAACGCGGGCTCGAAGGTGGTGTTCGGCGCGTCGGTGACGCTGGCCGACGTGGAAACCGACGAAGAGAAGAAGTACCAGATCGTCGGTGACCTCGAAGCGGACATCAAGCTGGGCCTGATCGCCATCTCCTCGCCTGTCGCGCGCGCGATGATCGGCAAGCTGGAGGGCGACAGCATCACCATCGATGCGCCTGCTGGCCAGCGCGAGTACGAAATCGTCAGCGTCAGCTACGAAGGCTGATCGGTGGCCAACGCAACGCTGCTGCTGCCAGCGCGGAGCCGGTTTCCCGCGGCGGCGTTGCCGGATGAGGTCGCACGTGCGCTGGGCCGTGCCCAGCACCACGTTCGCGATCCAGGGGAGGCGGCGCAACTGCAGCGCCACTTCACCGTGACGCCGGCGGGCGAGATGCCCGCCGCCGCACTGACGCGGCAACTCGATGCCGGGGATGCGCAGGGACACCTCTGGCTGCGCGCCGATCCGGCCCATGTGGTGCCGGACATGCACGGCGCCCGCATGATGGGCCATGGCGACACGCTGCGGCCCGGCCACGATGATGTGGTGGCACTGCTGCCTGCCCTGCAGCCACTGTTCGCCGATCATGGCCTGGTACTGGACGCACCCGTTGGATCGCGGTGGTATCTGCAGGTGCCCGCCGACATGCCGCTGCCGCGCTTCGCCAGCCCGGAGGACGTGCTGGGGGATGATCTGTTCTCGCATCTGCCATCTGGCGGCGAGGGACGCCGTTGGCGTGCCCTGCTGACGGAAACGCAGGTCGTGCTGCACACCCATCCGTGGAACGCCGAGCGCATTGCTGCCGGCAGTTCTCCGATCAATTCGCTGTGGTTCTGGGGAGCGGGCGCCCTCCCGGCCACGGTGACTACGCCGCATGCCCAGGTGCGCAGCCGCGATGCCCTGCTGCGCGCGCTGGCGCAGGCCGCGGGCGTGCAGATCGATGGCGAACAGACCGTGGATGCGTTGGTGGACCTGCGCCAGCTGCGCTCGCTGGAGCAGCTGGGTCGCGATGCGATCACCCCGTTGCTGGCTGCCCTGCAGCGCGGTGAACTGCGCCAACTGGTACTGGATTTCGAAGATGGCACGCAGTTTGTCTTCATGCGTTCGCAGCGCTGGAGCTTCTGGAAGAAACCGCGCCAGCTGCACGACGAACGTCCGCCGGCTGGATGAAGAACGGACGACGGGATGACTTTCGTCTGCTTCATGTAGAACGGCTGACGGGACAACTTCCGTCGGTTTCATGAAAAACGGCCGACAAGGTAGAGCCGACTTCAGTCGGCTGGGTGTCAGCAGCCGAGAGGGTAGAGCCGACTTCAGTCGGCTGGGTGACAGCAGCCGAGAGGGTAGAGCCGACTTCAGTCGGCTGAGGACAGCAGCCGACTAAAGTCGGCTCTACCGAGATAACCAGCCGACTAAAGTCGGCTCTACCGAGGCAAGCAGCCGACTAAAGTCGGCTCTACCGAGGCAACCCGCGTGGCCCGTTCGTTCGGCGGGCGCTGCCAGCGCGGTATCATGCGCTGTCTTCCTGCAACCGGCGTCGCCGATGTCCCCTGCCGCCGAACCTGCACTGCTTATCCGTCGCCGTGAGCACACCGAGGTGGGATCGTGGCCTGCCGGCACGCTCCCTTTGTTGGCACGGCTGTATTCCAGCCGCGGCGCGACGACACCGGAGCTGGCGTTGCCCAAGCTGGGCAGCCTGCACGCGCCCGAACTGCTGGGCGGCATCGACGGCGCAGTCGCGTTGCTGACGTCGGCCATCGCGCACGACAAGCGCATCGTGGTCGTCGGCGATTTCGACTGCGACGGGGCCACCGCGTGTGCGGTCGGCGTGCGCGGCCTGCGCATGCTCGGCGCGCGACACGTGGCCCATGCGGTGCCCAATCGCATGGTGCACGGCTATGGCCTGTCGCCCGCGCTGGTGGAAGAACTCGCCGCACTGCAGCCGGACCTGCTGGTGACCGTCGATCATGGCATCGCCTGCCATGCCGGCGTTGCGGCGGCCAAGGCGAAGGGCTGGCAGGTACTGGTCACCGATCACCATCTGCCAGGACCACAGTTGCCGCCTGCCGATGTGATCGTGGACCCCAACCTGCAGGACGATGCCTTCCCCAGCAAGTCGCTTGCCGGCGTGGGCGTGATTTTCTACGTGCTGCTGGCGCTGCGCCGCCACCTGCGCGAAATGAAGGTGTTCGCCGATGGCAAGGGGCCGGATCTTGCCGTCCTGCTGGACCTGGTCGCGGTGGGTACCGTCGCCGATCTGGTCGCGCTGGACGCCAACAACCGTGCGCTGGTCAGCGCCGGCCTGCGCCGGCTGCGTGCGGGGCAGGGCTGCGTCGGCCTGAAAGCGCTGATTGAAGCCAGCGGTCGCGATGCCGCACGGCTCACCACGACGGACATCGGCTTTGCCTTGGGCCCACGGCTCAACGCCGCCGGCCGCCTGGAGGACATGGCGCTCGGCATCGCGTTGCTGCTGACGGAAGAGCCGCGACAGGCGCGCGAGATCGCGCAGACCCTGGAACAGATCAACACCGAACGACGTGCCGTGCAGCAGACCATGACCGACGATGCCGAAAAAGCCGTCGCCAAGGTCGTGCTGGATGAGGATGGCCAGCGGCCGATCGCGGCGGTGCTGTTCGATGCGGACTGGCACCCGGGCGTGGTGGGATTGGTGGCGTCGAAGATGAAGGATCGTCTGCATCGGCCGGTCGTGGCGTTCGCACCGGCCGAGCCCGGGAGCGATGCGATGCGCGGTTCGGCCCGCTCGATTCCCGGCCTGCATATCCGCGACGCGCTGGCCCTGGTGGATGCACGGCATCCCGGGCTGATCGAGCGCTTCGGTGGCCATGCCATGGCGGCGGGCATGAGCATGCCGCATGCGCATCTGGCTGCGTTTCATGCCGCGTTCTGCGCCGCCGTACAACAGATGCTGGACCCGGTGATGCTGCAACAGCAGCTGCTCAGTGACGGCGAGCTCGGCAGTGACGAACTGGACCACCAGCACGCTGATGCACTGCGCCTTGCCGGCCCGTGGGGGCAGGGCTTCCCCGAGCCGTTGTTCGATGGGCACTTCGAGGTGACGAACTGGCGCGTGCTGAAGGAGCGTCACCTGAAGCTGGAGTTGCGTCGACCGGGCGTGAGCGGTGTGGTGAACGCAATCCAGTTCGGCGGCTGGACCGGCAATGCGCCCGCGCGCAACGTCCACCTGGCCTATCGGCTGGCCTGTGACGACTATCGCGGCGGCACCGCGATCCAGTTGATCGTCGAGCATTGCAGCGCGGCCTGATGGAGTCCGCCGAGCAGGGCTCGGCGCTACAGACACGGCATCAGGCCGCGCGATACCCTCCGCGTACTCTTATTCCTTGACGTGGGTCACCAGCGTCGGCAGATCCCACGCACCGCCTGCGGCCACCAACCGGCACATGCCGCTGGTGGACACCGCCGTGGCAATGAACCGGCGTCCATCCCAGCCCCAACCGTTCATCGACCAGCAATCGCCCAGTCCGCGCCCCTTGTGTGCGCCGCTGATGCTGCGCCCGTCGTCATCGTTGCCCAGATTCGTCACCAGCGTGGGCGCATACGGGGCGCGGTCGTTGACCACCCAATAGCCGCTGCCCTCGTTGTAGGCGCCGCGCCAGCACACCGTCGACACCAGCAGCTTGTCCGCGCTCAGTCGCCGCACGTTCAACGGCGGTGCCGGATCGTCCAGCACGACGGTCTGGTCCGGTTGGATCCCATCGCAGTCCTCGGCCGGCGTGGCCGCCACCAATGCGGCACGCAGCGCGGCTGAGCTGCCCAGCGCGGCATCGGACGGGCGCGCGGCAGGCAGCGTGCCCAGCACCACCACCGGTACCGGCAGCGCAGGCAGCACCGACGATTCGGCCCGCTTGCCCTTGCGCGTGAGCGCACCCGGCGTGCCCAGGCGACCCTGGAACTCATCCATCTTCAGCAGCACTGCAGACGCGCCGCGCCCAGACAGCGTCCACTGCGTGCCCTCGTTGCCGGTGAACACGATGCGGCCCTGACCGCTGAGCGCGGTGAGCAGCGCAGCCACCTGCTTGGGTGAAAACCGTGCCGTGCCTTCCTGGCCGGCATAGTCCACGCGGCCTTGGTCGACCCCGTCGATCTGCAGGCTGAGGCGCGCGGGCAGCGTGATCTCTTCGTACTGGCCCAGCATCAGTTCGGCGGTCACCGGTTGGTGCGGCCCACCCAGGCGGGTCAACAGCACCGATACCGGCAGGCTGTCTGGCAGCTCTTCATTCTGGTAGCCCGCCGCGCGGCAGGTGCGGGTGTTGTCGCAGGCCAGGGTCCAATCGTTATGGGTGAAGTCCACGCCAGGCACGATGGCAGGTGCGGCGATTGCGGTGAACGGCGCGAGCAGCAACGACGGCAGCAGGCAGAGTAGGCGCATGGGAAGGAGGTTCCGGAGGGCGATCAGGGAGTGACATGGTCGCTCATGCGGATGTGCAGGCCCATCATGCATCCACTCAACCCCGTTCCTCGCAACCAGCCGTTCAATGGAGCATCCACTACGCAGGAGCGCCCCATGGAATCTCTTCATCGCCGCATCGGTCTGCTCTGCTGTCTGGTCGCGGGTCTGCACGGCGGAACGGTCGCCGCACGCTCGCCCTTGCCGCCTGTGGCCGCCGTAACCGCGCCGGTGCTGCAGGTAAAGGGCGCTGAGGTACCGGTGCAGCTGCGTCGGGTCAGCCTGGACAGCCAGGTCGCCGGCGGACTTGCCGAAACCCGTATCGAGATGGAGTTCTTCAACCCCAACGCGCGCGTACTGGAAGGGCAGCTGGCGTTTCCGCTCGCGGACGGTCAGCAGGTGGCCGGCTTTGCGTTGGACATCGATGGGACGTTACGCGACGCGGTGCCGGTGGCGAAGGCCAAAGGTCGGCAGGTGTTCGAGGCCATCGAACGACGCCGGGTGGATCCGGGGCTGCTGGAGCAGACCGCCGGCAATCAATTCCGCCTGCGCATCTATCCCATTCCCGCACGCGGCAGCCGACGCGTTGCGCTGGTGGTGCGGCAGACGTTGCCGGCCGATGCGCAGGGCCTGCGCTGGAGCCTGCCGCTACAGTTCGCCCGGAATGCGCAGCAGGTGGACGTGCGCCTGCAGGCAAGTGGTGGCGGCACACCGCGTCCGGTGTCCGCAGCGGACTGGGCTTTTGTCCTGCGCGATGGCCGGTATCACGCCCGTTGGCAGGGCGCGGGGGCCGCGTTGCCGCCGCTGGCCCAATGGACCGTGTCGCAGGTGCGCCAGGCCGATGTAGTGACGGGAACGCATGAGGGCCAGCGTTATCTGCTGGCGCAGGTGCCCGTCGCCAGCCAGGTCCGCGCGCGCACGATGCCGTCACGCGTCGGCCTGTTGTGGGATGCATCGGGGTCTGCGGTGCGGCGCAACCGCGAGGCGGAGCTGGCCGTCCTGGATGCGTACTTCCGCGCCATCGGCACGGGGCGGGTGCAGCTGACCGTGCTGCGCGACGAGGCCGAGCCCGTGCGTGACTTCGCCATCCGCGGCGGCGACTGGTCGGCACTGCGCGCGTACCTGCAGGCGTTGCCGCTGGACGGTGCCAGCGCACTGGGGGCGTGGACGCCGCGCGCGGACATCGAGGAATACGTGCTGGTGAGCGATGGCCTGGCCAACTACGGTGCACGTGCGCTGCCGGCACTGCGGGCCGGCCAGCGGTTGTACGCGATCAGTGGCGCAGGCGAGAACACCGACGTGCCGCGCCTGCGCGCATGGACGTCGGCGCACGCCGGGCGCGTGCTGGTACTGACCCGTGCCGCCGACGCCGCAACCGTGGCACCGCAGTTGCTGCAACAGGGGGTGCAGGTGATGTCGCTCGAAGGACACGGCGTGGATCAACTGGTCGCCGAGGTGAGCGATGCAGGGCTGGGATGGGTGCGCGTCCACGGTGCCGTGCACGATGAAAATGGGACCGTGGTCCTGCGCCTGCGTGGAGCGGACGGTGGCATGGTGACCGAGCGCATTGCGGTCAGCGCCGCCCGCGACGTGGCCGGAGGTCTTGTTGCCCATGCGTGGGCCAGGGCGACGCTGGCCGACTGGGCGGGCGATCCGTCGCGTCATGATGCGCGCATCCGTTCGCTGTCGCAGCAGTTCGGTCTGGTCGGCGCAGATACGTCCCTGATCGTGCTGGAGACACTGGACGACTACCTGGCCAACGGCATTCGCCCGCCGGCACCGCTGCGTGCCGACTATGACCGCCTGCACGCACTGGGTGTGGACGACGCCGAGCACGCGCGCAGCGCCAGGCTGGAGCAGATCGCGGGGCAGCTGGCCGCACGCCGCCGGTGGTGGGAGACGCGGTGGCCGAAGCAGGCACCCCCGCGTGCCGAGCAGCAGAAAAGCCGACCGGTGGCACTGCGGGAAAGCGCGCCCATGGCGGCGCTGCAGGCGTTCGCCGAACCGCGTGCTGCCGATGAAATGGGGGCCCCGGTGCCCCCGCCGGCGCCGATGGCGCTGGCAGCCCCGGCCCCGGCCGGGACGCCAGCGACGGACGTGGCCGGGGAGCGCGTGAGCCATAGCGGCGCCATCGCCATTTCGCTTGCGCCCTGGGCACCGGATTCCGACTACGCCCGGCGCCTGCGTGCCGCCAGTGCGGGAGAGCTCTACCGCACCTATCTGCAGGAACGTGCCGCGCATGCCGACAGCAGTGCGTTCTACCTGGACGTGGCTGATCTGCTGCTGGCCAAGGGCCAGCGTGCATTGGCCCTGCGGGTGCTGTCCAACCTGGCGGAGATGCAGCTGGAGAACCGCCATGTGCTGCGCGTGTTGGGCTATCGCCTGATGCAGGCGGGGGCCGCAGCGCAGGCGGTGCCGGTGTTCCGTGACGTGCTGGCAATGGGCGAGGAGGAGCCGCAGAGTTTCCGCGACCTGGGGCTGGCGTTGGAAGCCGATGGCCAGTACCCGGCCGCATTGAGTGCGCTGTACGAAGTGGTACTGCGGCCGTGGGATGCACGCTTCAACGGCATTTCGCTGATCGCGCTGGATGAAGCCACGACCCTGGCGGCCCGCGAACACCTGGATGCCGGTCTGATCGATCCCCGGCTGCGCGTCCCCATGCCACTGGACCTGCGCGTGGTGCTGGGCTGGGACAGCGACAACAGTGACATGGACCTGTGGGTGACCGATCCGAATGGCGAGCGCGCGTACTACGGCAATCGACTGACCTACCAGGGCGGGGCGATGTCGGAAGATTTCACCGGCGGGTATGGGCCCGAGCAGTTTTCACTGCGCGAGGCCAAACCCGGCGTCTACAAGGTGGAAGCCAATTTCTTCGGCAGCCGCGAGCAGCTGGTGACCGGTGCGACCACGCTCACCCTGCGCCTGAGCACGCACTGGGGGACTGCCCGGCAGCAGGACCAGCAGGTCACCCTGCGGCTTAAGGATCAGGCGGACACGGTGCTGGTGGGCGAGTTCGAGGTGCGTTGATGGCAGACGGAGTGGCTGGATTCCGAGCGGGATGCCGGCGCGGCAGGCCGAACAGCGGCCGCAGCAGGGGCACGCGGCGGATCAGCAGCTCATGCAGCAGCAGGCTGCCGGCGAACGTGCCGACCAACACCAGCATCGGTTCCAGCCAAGGCCCCACGGCCAGTGGACGCAGCCAGTACAACAGCACGATCAGCACGGTCTGGTGCAGGATATAGAGGCAGAACACCGCCTCTCGCGCATAGGGCAGCCATCGGAACGGCCGGTCCAGCCATGCCCGTGCCCAGCCGAACAGGGCCAGCAGCGCGGTCCACGTGTACAGCGCGCGTGCGATGCGCTCGGTCTGCGCCCACGGCAGTGCGAGCATCCACGCCTCGCTTCCGTCCAGGCCCGGCATCCGGCCGAGCGCGCGGATGCCCAACTCGAGGCACAGGCCCACCACGGCCAGCCACAGCGTGGGCCAGCGCCAGCGCAGCAGCAGGTCCCACCCGCGCTGCCAACGGGCACCGATGAAACCCAGCGCGAACAACGGCAATGACTCGGCATGGACGAACAGATCGCCGATCAGGGCATGGGTGGGCGGATGGTCGGGCAGCACCACCAGAATGTTCCAGGCCAGCCAGGACACCGGCAGCAGCAGGCCGGCCGTGGCGATCCCCCGGTTCGACAGCGACCCGCTGGGCAACAGCGCGCGCAAGGGCCGCAGCAGCGACGCCAGCCCGATCATCAGCAGCGAATACGGAACCAGATAGGCCAGGTACCAGAGATGGTTCCAGGTGAAGCCGAAGGCCGCGCCGGTGAAGTGGGCGCCGGGCCACGGGCGGAATTGCCAGTAGCGGAGCAGGAAGGCGCCCAGTCCGGGGGCGACGTCGCCGGTATCCACCGCTTCGCAATAGGCCTGCAGGCTGACCACCGCGACGATGCCGAACACCAGCGGCAGCAGCAACCGCCCACTGCGCCGCAGCGCAAAGCGCATGCGTCCCGCCGCAGGAACAGCCAGTCCCAGTGCGATGCCGGAGATGGCGAACAGCAAGGGCATGCGCCAGCGGTTGAGCGCGATCATCGGCCACTGCAGCCATTCCGCCGTGTACGCGCTCTTCAGATGAAAGCCCCAGTCGTCCACGTAGGCCATGCCGACGTGGTACGGGATGAGCAGCATGAGGGCGAGGACGCGCAGGGCGTCGAGATCATGTCGGCGGTGCATGGTGACGGGCAGCCCGGGAAGGAAGTCCGAAGCGTGCCGTCGTCGGGTGGGGGCGATGCAGGGCAGGGGCCGTGTGGGCGACCGGCAGGGACCGATGGCGGGCGGCGAGGGACCAACGGGGCGGCTGAAACCGCCGTCGCACGCCATAATGCGCGGGATGGACAGCCCCCACTCAACGCCGCAGGCCGCGGCAACGACGCCACACGTTCTCCGGTCACCACGGCGCACGGCGCGCGCGGTGGCCCTGTTCTGGCTGGCCGTATTCATGGGCACGGCAGCGGCCAATGTGCTGGTCGGCTGGATGCGTGCTGCCCGCGACCACGAGGCCTTCGACTGGTTTTCCACCAGCGTGGATGAAGCCAGTAGTGGGGTGGTGTCTCTGCTGTTGCTGGCCGTGCTGATCCGGCTGGCGTGGCGCTGGCCATTGCATGCCGATACGTGGCGGCGGCGGTTGCCGGTGTATGTGCTGGGCGGGGTGGCGTGGTGGCTGCTGCATGTCACCGGCATGGTGGCCCTGCGCCAGGCAGCGCACGCGGCGGTGGGCAGCACCTATCAGTACGGACCCTGGCCTACCCAGTGGCTGTACGAACTGTTCAAGGATGTGCAGACCTACGCGATCCTTGTCTGTGCGGTGCATGCGGTGGCGTGGTTCGGGCGGCGGCGGCAGGGCGAGGCGGCCCTGTTGGCGGCACCGGACGATGCGCCGCCGGTGGAGCCGGTGGATCGCCCGGCGCATTTCCTGGTGCGCACGCTGGGCAAGGAGTTCCTCGTCGCAACGGCTGATATCGAGTACGCGCAGGCGGCCAGCAACTACGTCAACCTGCGGGTGCGCGGACACGACTACCCGCTGCGGACCACCATGGCCGCGCTGGAGCAGCGGCTGGATCCGCAGCTGTTCCTGCGCAGCCACCGCAGCTGGCTGGTCAACCGTGCCTGCCTGCGCTCGATCGAACCCACCGAAGGGGGCGAAGCCCTGCTGCACATGGCCGATGGCGGTCGGGTGCCGTGCAGCCGGCGGCAGCTGCCGGTGCTGCGCCAGGCGCTGGGCGCGTGATCGACCACGACGCCGGGCAGGTGCCGGGTCGGCCGACCGGGTGGCCGCATTTTGCTATCATTGCAGGTCATCTTTCGAACAGAAACCGCCGACATGCTCGAGCTGAATCCTGTCCGCCAGCGCATCACCGATCTGACCGATCGCGTGCTGTCGCTCAGGGGGTATCTTTGACTACGACGTCAAGAAAGAGCGCCTGGAAGAAGTAACCCGGGAACTCGAAAACCCCGATATCTGGAACAAGCCGGAGTACGCCCAGAACCTGGGGCGTGAGCGCTCGCTGCTGGAAAAGACCGTGGGCGGCATCGCCAGCATCCTGGATGGCCTGGCCGAATCGACCGACCTGCTGGAGCTGGCAGAGAGCGAGCAGGACGAGGAGACCGCAGACGCGGTGGTCGCCGACCTGGACAAGTACCAGAAGCACGTGGAACAGCTGGAATTCCAGCGCATGTTCTCCGGCGAAATGGACAACTGCAACGCCTTCGTCGACATCCAGGCCGGTGCCGGTGGCACCGAAGCCCAGGACTGGGCCGAGATGATGTTGCGCATGTACCTGCGCTGGTGCGAAGCGCGTGGCTGGAAAACCGAGCTGATGGAGGTCTCCGGTGGCGACGTGGCCGGCATCAAATCGGCGACGTTCCGCGTGGAGGGCGATTTCGCCTACGGCTGGCTGAAGACCGAGATCGGCGTGCACCGCCTGGTGCGCAAGTCGCCGTTCGATTCGGACAATCGCCGCCACACCAGCTTCACCTCGGTGTTCGTGTCGCCGGAAGTGGACGACAACATCGAGATCGACATCAATCCGGCTGATCTGCGTACTGACGTATATCGCTCCTCCGGCGCCGGTGGCCAGCACGTCAACAAGACCGAATCGGCGGTGCGCATCACCCACATCCCGACCAATACGGTCGTGGCCTGCCAGACCGGCCGCAGCCAGCACCAGAACCGCGACACCGCGATGAAGATGCTGGCCGCCAAGCTGTACGAGCTGGAGGTGCAGAAGCGCAACACCGAGCGCGATGCGCTGGAAGCGACCAAGTCCGACATCGGCTGGGGCAGCCAGATCCGCAACTACGTGCTCGACCAGAGCCGTATCAAGGATCTGCGCACCGGCATCGAGCGTACGGACACGCAGAAGGTGCTCGATGGCGACCTCGACGAGTTCATCGAGGCCAGCCTGAAATCCGGCCTGGAAGCGGGCGCCAAACGCAGCGACGCCTGAGCCTGCGGGTCACCGGTGCGGTGACCCGTCCGGTGGCTGCAGGCGCAGCCACCCCCGGTCCGTCGTATCCTCGGCGGGCCGGAATCCCTGATTCCCCTCCCCAATGACACGACCCCCACGCCCATGAACGAGCAGACCGCCGCGCCGCAGCCCCCCGTCGACGAAAACAGCCTTGTCGCTGAGCGTCGCGCCAAACTGAACGCGCTGCGCGCCCAGGGCATCGCCTACCCGAATGATTTCCGCCGCGAGGATTTCGCCGGCACGCTGCAGGCCGACTTCATCGATGCCGACCAGTGGACGGCCGAGGCGCTGGAAGCCGGCGAGCGGCGGGTGCGGATGGCGGGCCGGTTGATGGCCAAGCGGGTGATGGGCAAGGCCAGTTTCGCGCAGATCCAGGACGAATCCGGCCGCATCCAGGTGTTCCTGCAGGGCAACGTGCTGGGCGACGCCTACACCGCCTTCAAGGGCTGGGACGTCGGCGACATCATCGCCGTGGAAGGCGGTCTGACCCGCACGCGTACCGGCGAACTATCGGTGAAGGCCGACGCGATCCGCCTGCTGACCAAGTCGCTGCGTCCGCTGCCGGACAAGTGGCACGGCCTGGCCGACGTGGAGCAGCGCTATCGCCAGCGCTATGTCGACCTGATCGTTACTCCGGAATCGCGCGAGGTCTTCATCAAGCGCTCGAAGATCATCCGCGCCATGCGCGCGTGGCTGGACAACCGCGACTTCCTGGAAGTCGAAACGCCGATGATGCATTACATCCCCGGCGGCGCCACGGCCAAGCCGTTCACCACCCACCACAACGCGCTGGACCTGGACCTGTACCTGCGCGTGGCACCGGAGCTGTACCTCAAGCGCCTGGTCGTGGGTGGCCTGGAGCGCGTGTACGAGATCAACCGCAACTTCCGCAACGAGGGCGTCAGCACCCGCCACAACCCCGAGTTCACGATGATGGAGCTGTACGAGGCGTATGCCACGTACAACGAAGTGATGGACCTCACCGAGGGCGTGATCCGTGACGTGGCGCAGAAGGTGCTGGGCACCACCGAAGTGGAGTGGGACGGGGCGCGCATCGACCTGGCACCGGCGTTCCGTCGCTGGCGGATGGACGAGGCCGTGCGCCACCACAACCCGGACATCAGCCTGGCCGACTGCACCGACCGCGACGCACTGGCGGCGCATTGCGAACGCTTGAAGATACGCATCAAGCCGTCCTACGGCTGGGGCAAGCTGCTGCTGGAGATCTTCGAGGCCACCGTCGAACACACGCTGATCCAGCCGACCTTCATCACCGATCACCCGGTGGAAGTGTCCCCGCTGGCCCGCGCGAACGACGATGCACCGGGCTACACCGACCGCTTCGAGCTGTTCATCAACGGCAAGGAGCTGGCCAACGGCTTCTCCGAGCTCAATGACCCGGAAGACCAGGCGGCCCGGTTCCAGGCGCAGGTCGAGGCCAAGGACGGTGGCGACGACGAGGCGATGCACTACGACGCTGACTACATCCGCGCGCTGGAATACGGCATGGCCCCGACCGGCGGCCTGGGCATCGGCATCGACCGCCTGGTCATGCTGCTGACCGGCAGCAGTTCGATCCGTGATGTGCTGCTGTTCCCGTACATGCGTCCGGAAGCCTGAGTCCGGGGGGGGCAGGTGTGGGCCGAGGCCTGCACCTACCTAAGCTGCGATGTCTGGAGTATCGTGTCGGCGAGGCCTGTGATGGCCGATATGGCCTGCAATTCCTGGGGGGAGGCGGCAGGCCGCGTCCAGAATGCCGCCACAATGTGACGGCGATCAAGATCCGGGGAGCGCATGGCGGATATCGGACTGATGCAGGGTGCGGGCACGCAGGATGGCAGGTTATCCTCGCCAACCCCGATTCCAGGGTGGTCGAACAAGCAGGCAGAAGCAGCATTGAATATTGTGATCGTTGACGATCAGACGTCTGCCCGGACGATGCTGCGCCATGTCATCGAAGACATCGCGCCGGAACTGGCTGTGTACGATTTCGGCGACCCGCTGTCGGCGCTGAACTGGTGCGAATCGCAGCCGGTCGACCTGCTGCTGCTGGACTACCGCATGCCGGAGATGGACGGGCTGGAATTTGCCCGCCGCTTCCGTCGCCTGCCCAAGCACCGCGACATTCCGGTGATCCTGATCACCGTGGTCGGCGATGAGCCGATCCGCCAGGCGGCACTGGAAGCGGGCGTCATCGATTTCCTGGTCAAGCCGATCCGGCCACGCGAACTGCGCGCACGCTGTTACAACCTGCTGCAGCTGCGCAAACAATCCGAGAACGTGAAGCAGCGTGCGTTGTCGCTGGAGCAGCGCCTGCTGGCCAGCATGCACGAGGTGGAAGAGCGCGAGCGCGAGACGCTGTCACGGCTGGCGCGCGCCATCGAATTCCGCGATGCGGGCACCAGCGCGTACCTCGAGCGGATGGCCCGGGTGGCGGGATTGATCGCCGAACAGTTGGGGCTTCCCGAAGAGGAAGTGAAGCTGATCGAAATGGCGGCCCCGCTGCATGACATGGGCAAGATCGCGATTCCCGATGCGGTGCTGCTGAAGCCGGGCAAGCTCAACGACGAAGAGCTGGCGATCATGCGCCGGCATCCGCGGATCGGCCACGAGCTGCTCAGCGGCAGCCAGAACCGTTTCATCCAGGTCGGTGCCTTGATCGCCCTGCGCCACCACGAACGCTACGACGGCAGCGGCTACCCGGACGGCCTGGTCGGCGATGCGATCCCGTTGGAGGCGCGCATCGTCGCGGTTGCCGATGTGTTCGACGCGCTCATATCGCCACGACCGTACAAGGAGGCATGGACGATGGATGCCACGTTGGCCTATCTATACGCGCAGCGGGGACGCTTGTTCGACCCCCGTATCGTGGACGCGCTGCTGCAGGGGCGCGAGCAGCTGGAACAGATCTGCGCCGAACATTCCACCGCTTCGGTCCGACCCGGCTTCTGACCATGACCGCTCTGCTGACCCGCCTGCGCCAGCGACTGGCCCTCCGCCAGGATTCCGAGCACGGGCAGCAGATCGTCCGCATCGCCCTGATCAGCGTCATCCTGGCGTACGTGCTGATGCCGGGCGTTCGCAACGACCTTCCGCACTCGCAGTATGTCGGCGTGCTGGCGATCGTGCTGGGCGGGTTGGGGCTGTCGGTGCTGGCCTTCGCCTGGCTGCTGTGGCGGCCGCAACGGTCCGACCCGCGCCGTGTGCTTGGCATGCTGGCCGACTACGGACTGATTGCCGCCGGCATGATCCAGATGGGCGAGCCGTTGTCGTGGGTCTACATCGTGGTGATGTGGGTGACCGTGGGCAACGGCATGCGTTTCGGCAACAACTACCTCTATCTGGCCGTGGCGATGGCCATGGTCAGCTTCGGCTGCACCGCGCTGTATACCGATTACTGGGTGGATAACGCGCGCCTGGCGATAGGCCTCTGGCTGGGACTTGCGGCGGTGCCGTTGTATTTCTCCACGCTGCTGCGCCAGCTCACCCAGGCGATGGACGAAGCGCGCCGGGCCAGCGAGGCCAAGAGCCGGTTCCTGGCCAACATGAGCCATGAGTTCCGCACGCCGTTGAACGGGTTGGCGGGGATGACCGAAGTGCTGGCCACGACGCGCCTGGACGAAGAACAGCGCGAATGCCTCAACACCATCCAGGCGTCATCGCGCAGCCTGCTGGCGCTGGTGGAAGAGGTACTGGACATCTCGGCGATCGAGGCCGGCAAACTGCGCGTGGCGGCGGAAGATTTCGCCTTGGGTGACGTGATCCAGGCCATCGGCCTGATCCTGCTGCCGCAGGCCAAGGCCAAGCGGCTGGACTACCGGGTGAAGATCGACGAGACCGTGCCGCCGCGGTTGCGCGGTGACACCGGCCACCTGCGGCAGATCCTGCTGAACCTGGCCGGCAACGCGGTGAAGTTCACCGATCACGGCAAAGTGGAGCTGCGCGTGGGCGTAGTCCGCGCCGAGACCGATGGGGGCGTGCGGCTGCGCTTCGACATCATCGATACCGGCATCGGCGTGGCGCCGGCCATGCGACCGCGGCTGTTCGAGGCGTTCGAGCAGGCCGACGTGAGCATGGCGCGCCGCCACGAAGGCACCGGGCTGGGCACCACCATCGCCAAGGGGCTGGTGGAAGCGATGGGAGGCGAGATCGGCTACCAGGAGAACCTGCCGCAGGGCAGCTGCTTCTGGATCGAGGTGCCATTCGCACCGCCGCAACCGCAGTCCCATGTCGTGACGCCCGCCCTGGTGGGAAATCCACTGCAAGGCGAGGGCGGCAACGTGATCGCCTTCGCCGATCCCTTCCTGCGGCACCGCGCGCGGGTGCGCAGCATGAGCATCCTGGTCGCTGATGACCACGAAGCCAACCGCATGGTGCTGCAGCGCCTGCTGCAGAAGGCCGGTCATCGCGTGCTGTGCGTGGACGGTGGCGAGCCCGTGCTCGATGCGATGGCCGACAACGATTTCGATGCGGCCATCGTCGACCTGCACATGCCGGGCATGAGTGGCCTGGACATGCTCAAAGAGCTGCGGGTCCTGCAGGCCGGCGGTGCACCGCGCACACCGGTGCTGGTGCTCAGTGCGGATGTGACCCCGGATGCGATCCAGCGCTGCATGCAGGCGGGCGCACATACGTTCCTGGCCAAGCCGGTGGTGGCCGTGCGCCTGCTGGATACCCTGGCCGAGATCGCGTCCAATCGTGACCTCAAGCCATCGGCGCCGATCGTACGCACGCTCACGGCGGGAACCGACGGGGTGCTGGATTCGGCCGTACTGGACGAACTGGCATCGCTGGGCATGGGCGAGGGCTTCGAGCGGGAGTTCATCCGCCAATGCCTGGCCGATGCTGAGACCTGCATGCGCAAGGCGCAGCAGGACGGCGACGCAATGAACTGGGTGCAGTTCCGTGAACAGTCACACGCCATCAAGGGCGTGGCCAGCAACCTTGGGCTGGTGCGTGCCGCCAACCGCGCGGGTGAACTGATGCGCATGGCCGACTGGCAGTTGAAGGCGGAGTGGCGGCAGCGCCTGTCCGTGCTGGCCGATACCGTGAAAGAAGGACGCCTGGCGTTGAATGCACGTGCCGTCCATCGCAGCCAGCCCGGCGTCGACGAGGCTGATCCGCGCTGAGTGACAGGATGGTGCCGGGCGATGCGCGGCGGAATGCCCGCCATCGCCCGGTCCTGGTCGGAACGCAGTGTGCCGGCCCATGGCCGGCACCTGCCGAATGTACGCGTGGGGGAGGGAGCGCACTCAGGCCGCGTCAAGGCCGGCACGGCGCGTCTGCGCCTTGATCAGCCGATCCATCGTGCGGAGCGAACGGTCGCCCAGCGCCAGCGCCGAATCCACCCAGACCTTGGTGATTTCCAGCAGCTCGTCGTAGCTGACGGCCTGCGCCAGGTTGCGCGCAGCGTTCATGGCCAGGTAGGACTGTGGGATGCGCTGATGCTGGCGGATCAGGTCTTCTACCGCCTTGCGCCCTTCGCCCTTCTTTACCAGCACATCCACCACACCCATCGCATGCATCTCTTCGGCGCTGTAGATCCGGCCGTCAAGGATGATCTTTTCTGCCTGCTGTGGGGCCACCCGACGGCACAGGAACGAGTACGCGCCCATGCCCGGGAACAGCCCGAACAGCACCTCCGGCAGGCCCATGCCCGCGCCTTCCTCGGCCACGATGGTGTGGCAGGCCAGCGCCATTTCCAGGCCGCCGCCGAGCGCATCGCCCTGGATCAGCGCGATGGATCGCACATCACCGCCGAAGCCGGTGTGCAGGTGGTGCACGCCTTCCACGCAGCGCTGGGCGTACGCCAGCAGGCGGTCCCTGTTGCCTTCCCGGATCAACCGCGTGAACAGGTCCAGATCGCCGCCGAGGTTGTAGGCACTGGCATCGGAGGCCAGCACGAAATGGCGCAGCCGCCCGTCATGCCGCGCCGCCGGTCCGCGGGTGATGGCGCTCATGTAGCTCCACATTTCGTCAAGCATGTCTTTGCGGCAGCAGGGGCGGATACCGGTGCTGGCATCGGCATGCATATACAGCCAATGGGCGGCGCCATCAGTGCTGTCTTCGGTGCGGATGGTGGTGTAGGGGCGGGTGACGGGCAGCTTTTCAATGGTGCTCATGGCAGTTCCTCGGCATGGCTGGCCCGCGGGAGGATCGGTGGTCGGCGGGCCGACGGGTCCACTCGCGGCGATGCTACACCGACGCAACTGCGCCGAATGGAAAAGCCAGAGTCGTTCGCGACGCCGGCCTTGTCAGGTTTCGGTCATCGTGAGGGTCAGGTGGCGGAATGCGTCGTCGCGGGGGCTGCTGCGGTCGCCGACCGTGGGTCGGCGCTACCGGGGGGCCGGGATCGTGCGGGCCGCTGCGCTCGCCGACCATGGGTCGGCGCTACCGGGGTGCCGGGACCGTGCGGGCTACTGCGGTCGCCGACCATGGGTCGGCGCTACCGGGGTGCCGGATCGTGCGGGCCGGGGGCGGCTCAGGGGGCCGGGGCGTCGCGCAGTTCGCGGCGCAGGATCTTGCCGACGTTGGTCTTCGGCAGTTCCTTGCGGAACTCGACGATCTTCGGATGCTTGTAACCGGTCAGGTTGGCGCGTGCGTGTTCCTTGACCTGTTCGGCGGTCAGGTTCGGGTCCTTCTTGACGATGACCACTTTCACGATCTCACCGGATTTGTCATCCGGCACGCCGACCGCGGCCACTTCCAGCACGCCGGGCATCATCGCGATCACGTCCTCGACTTCGTTCGGATAGACGTTGAAGCCGGACACCAGGATCATGTCCTTCTTGCGGTCCACGATGTAGAAGAAGCCCTGCGCATCCATCTTGGCCATGTCGCCGGTGTGCAGCCAACCGTCGGCATCAATGGCGCCGGCGGTGTCCTCAGGCCGCTGCCAGTAGCCCTTCATCACCTGCGGACCCTTGATGCATAGTTCGCCCACGTCGTCACCGCCGACGATGTTGCCGTTGTCATCCTTGATGCAGGCGTCGGTGGAGGGAATCGGCAGGCCGATCGAGCCGTTGTACTCGGCCAGGGTAAGCGGGTTGATGCACGCGGCCGGCGAGGTTTCGGTCAGGCCATAGGCCTCCACGAGGGTAACGCCGGTGACCTTCTTCCAGCGCTCGGCGACCGATCGCTGCACGGCCATGCCGCCCCCCAGAGTGACCTTCATCGAAGAGAAATCCACCGTGTCGAAGCCGGGCGTGTTGAGCAGACCATTGAACAGCGTGTTGACGCCCGTGATGGCGGTGAAGCGCACGCCCTTCAGCTCCTTGACGAAGCCCTTCATGTCGCGCGGATTGGTGATCAGGTGGTTGCAGCCACCGAACTTCATGAAGACCAGGCCGTTCGCCGTCAACGCGAAGATGTGGTACAGCGGCAGGGCCGTGATGATCCATTCCTTGCCCGGTTCGATGCCGGAGGCGCCGATCCAGGCCGAAGCCTGCTGCATGTTCGCGACCAGGTTGCGATTGGTCAGCATCGCGCCCTTGGCAACGCCGGTGGTGCCACCGGTGTACTGCAGGAAGGCGATGTCGTCGTGGTCGATCTCCACCTTCGGCAGCTCATGGCGGCTGCCCAGCTTCAACGCATGACGGAAGCGCACGGCGCCCTTCAGGGTGTAGTTGGGCACCATCTTCTTGATGTACTTCAGCACGAAGTTCACCACCACGCCCTTGGCGCCCAGCATGTCGCCCAGGCCGGTGGTGATGACATGCTTGACCTGCGTATCAGCGATGACCTGCTGCACGGTGTCACCGAAGTTGTCGACCACCACCAGGGCGGTGACGCCGGCATCGACCAGCTGATGCTTCAGCTCGCGCGCGGTGTACAGCGGGTTGACGTTGACCACGGTCAGGCCGGCGCGCAGCACGCCGAAGGTCGCGATCGGATACTGCAGGCAGTTGGGCATCATCAGCGCGACGCGGTCGCCTTTCTTCAGTTGCAGCTCGCCCAGCAGGTAGGCAGCGAACTGTTCGACCAGTGCATCGGTTTCACCGTAGGTGAGCACCTTGCCGAAGCTGGAGTAGGCGGGGCGGTCCCGGTACTTGGCTACCGAAGCGTCGAAGACGGAGGAGACCGAGTGGAACTCGTTGATGTCGATCTCGGCGGGTACGCCGGTCGGATAACTCTGCAACCAGGGACGTTCCAGGCTCATGATTTCCCCCTCCAGGAAACTTAGAATTTGAGTGTTGCGGTAGCCAGTATCATGCAGATCCAGCCTTGGCAGCATACCGTCCCGGATGGAAAACGCGAAGAGGCCCGCCAATGGCGGGCCTCTGTGTGGTTCTGCATGCGGTAAACGGTAGGGCCGCGCCGCGCGCTCGGCGAGCGTGCGGTGATGTGGTGGGTAGCCGACTGAAGTCGGCTCTACCCGTCGGCTCTACCCGTCGGCTCTACCTCAACGCTGGCGCGGCGGGGCGCCGTTGGCCTTGTAGTACGGCGCGGTGCTGCGCGGCAGCGGGGTGCGCCCGCGCAGCACGTCGGCCAGCTTCTCGGCGATCATGATCGTCGGCGCGTTGAGGTTGCCGGTCACCACCTGCGGCATGATCGACGCATCGATGATGCGCAGGCCTTCCATGCCATGCACGCGGCCCTGGCCGTCCACCACCGCCATCGGATCCGATGCACTGCCCATCTTGTTCGAGCACGACGGATGGTACGCCGTCTCGGCATGCTCGCGGACGAAGGCATCGATCTCCGCATCGGTCTGCATCTGGTTGCCGGGCGAAATCTCACGGCCGGTGTACGGTGACAACGCGGGCTGGGCGAAGATTTCGCGCGTGATGCGGATCGCATCGCGGAATTCGCGCCAGTCCTGGTCATGCGACATGTAGTTGAACAGGATGCTGGGATGTTCGCGCGGATCGGTGGAGCGGACGTGGACGCGGCCGCGGCTCGGCGAGCGCATCGAGCCGACGTGCATCTGGAAGCTGTGCTCCTTGATCGGGTTGGAGCCGTTGTAATTGATGGCCACCGGCAGGAAGTGGTACTGCAGGTTCGGCCAGTCGAATTCCTCGTTGCTGCGGATGAAGCCGCCGCCTTCGAACTGGTTGCTGGCGCCGGTACCGGTGCCCAGGAACAGCCACTCCGCGCCGATCGCCGGCTGGTTGTACAGCTTCAACGCCGGTGCCAGCGATACCGGCTGCTTGCACTCGTACTGCAGGTACATCTCCAGGTGATCCTGCAGGTTCGCGCCGACGCCCGGCAGGTCGTGCACCACGTCGATGCCCAGGCCACGCAGCAGGTCGGCCGGACCTACGCCGGAACGCTGCAGCACCTGCGGCGAAGCGATCGCCCCGCCACACAGCAGCACTTCGCGGCGCGCGCGCGCCTTCTGCGGTTCATCGTTGCGCAGCCATGCCACGCCCACCGCACGCTTGCCCGAGAACAGGATGCGATCGGTCAGCGCGTGGGTGACGATGGTCAGGTTGGGGCGCGGGCGGGACAGATCCAGATAGCCACGCGCGGTGCTCGAACGGCGGCCGCGTGGGGTCACGGTGCGGTCCATCGGGCCGAACCCTTCCTGCTGGTAGCCGTTGAGGTCGTCGGTATGCGGATAGCCCGCCTGCGTACCGGCTTCGATCATCGCCTTGAACAGGACGTTGTTGCCGGCCTTCGGGGTGGTGACGCGCAAGGGGCCATCGCCGCCGTGGTAATCATTGGCGCCGATGTCGCGCGTTTCGGCCTTGCGGAAGTACGGCAGGCAATCGGCGTAGGTCCAGTCGTCCAGGCCCGGCATGCTGGCCCAGTTGTCATAGTCCATCGCATTGCCGCGGATGTAGCACATGCCGTTGATCAGCGACGAACCGCCCAGGCCCTTGCCGCGGCCGCAATCCATGCGCCGGTTGTTCATGTGCGGCTCGGGATCGGTCTTGTACGCCCAGTTGTAGCGCTTGCCCTGCAGCGGGAAGGCCAGCGCGGCCGGCATCTGCGTGCGGAAGTCGAGACGGTAATCCGGACCACCGGCTTCCAGCAGCAACACCGTCACGTCGGCGTCTTCGGTCAGGCGCGTGGCCAGCACGTTGCCGGCCGACCCTGCGCCGATGATGATGTAGTCGTATTCGTTGAGGGTGCTCATGTCGTTCTCCTGCAGGCTCGCCGGTGCGCATGCGCGACCGGCTGGCGGGATGAAGGAATGACCGGACGCAGGGGGAGGAGCGCGTCGGTCGTTACCGGGAAGGGGCAATCAGAAGATGCTGGCGTAGTCGCCCAGTTCCACCTGCACCGACTTGATGCGCGTGTAGTGGGCCAGGGTGGAGATGCCGTTCTCACGGCCGACACCGGACTGCTTGTAGCCACCGACCGGCATTTCCGCCGGCGATTCGCCCCAGGTGTTGATCCAGCAGATGCCCGCTTCCAGGCGATGGATGATGCGGTGCGCACGCGCGATATCGTTGCTGACCACGCCCGCGGCCAGGCCGAAATGCGTGTCGTTGGCGCGGCGGATCACTTCCTCTTCGTCGTCGTAGGCCAGGATGCTCATCACCGGCCCGAAGATTTCTTCGCGCACGATGGTCATGTCATCGCGGCAGTCACTGAAGACGGTCGGCTGCACATAGGCGCCGTTGGCCAGCGCCGCGTCGGTCACGCGGCCACCGCCGGTCAGCAGACGCGCGCCCTCGGTCTTGCCGGTTTCGATCAGGCGCAGCACGTTGTCCATGTGCGCGAAGCTCACCATCGGGCCGAAGTTGGTGTCAGCCTGGGTGGGGTCACCGATGCGGATGCGGTTGACGCGTTCCACCACCGCCGCTTCGAACGCGGCCAGCATGCTGCGCGGCACGAAAACGCGGGTGCCGTTGGTGCACACCTGACCGGAGCTGAAGAAGTTGGCCATCACCGCGATATCGGCCGCGCGGTCCAGGTTGGCGTCATCACAGATCACCAGCGGCGACTTGCCGCCCAGTTCCATGGTGACTTCCTTCAGCGACGAGGACGCGGCCGACGCCATGACCTTCTTGCCGGTTTCCACGCCGCCGGTGAAGGAGATCTTCTCGATCACCGGGTGTTCCGTCAGCCAGGTGCCGACGTCGCGGCCCGGTCCCTGCACCACGTTGAAGACGCCGTCCGGCACACCCGCTTCGGTGTAGATCTTTGCCAGTTCAATAACGGTCAGCGGGGTCACCTCGGAGGGCTTGAACACCATCGCGTTGCCGGCGGCCAGCGCCGGGGCGGACTTCCACAGCGCGATCTGCACCGGGTAATTCCAGGCGCCGATGCCGGCGACCACGCCCAGCGGCTCGCGGCGGGTGTAGAAGAAGCTCGACTCGCGCAGCGGCACCTGGCTGCCTTCGATCGCGGTGGCGAGGCCGGCGTAGTACTCCAGCACGTCGGCACCGGTGACGATGTCCACCGTGGTGGTCTCGCTCAATGCCTTGCCGGTGTCCAGCGTTTCCAGCCGCGCCAGGTCATCGTTGCGCTCGCGCAGGATGTCCACCGCACGGCGCAGGATGCGCGAACGCTCCATCGCGGTCATGGCCGCCCACACCTTCTGGCCTTCCGCGGCGCTGGCCACGGCGCGCTCGACGTCGGCCTTGTTGGCGACCTGGACCTCGGCGATGACCTCGCCAGTGGCCGGGTTGACGGTCTGGAAGGTCTTGCCACTGGTGGCGTCGACCAGCTTGCCGTGGATGTAAAGCTGCTGCAGGGGCAGGGTGGACATGGGAACTCCTGGAAGGGGAAGGGGGAGGGGAGAGGGCACCCAGCGCTTATAGCGCGTTTGCCTGTAACTGGAAGTCGATATAGCCGTAAGCGATGCGGCGCGCCTTGTCGGCATTGAACTCACCGCCGACCAGACTGCCGCGCAGCCACAGGCCATCGATCATCGCGGCCAGCCCGCGTGCGGCCAGGATGGCCTGCGGCGCGGGCAACGCACGTTTGAACTGGTGGCACAGGTTGGAGAACAGGCGTTGATCGTTTGCGCGCTGCAGTCGAGCCAGTTCCGGCTGGTGCATGCTGGCGGCCCAAAACGTCAACCAGACGCGCATGGCCGTGCCGTTGGTCTGGCTGTCGTCGAAGTTGCCGTCGACGATGGCCCGCAGTTGCGCGCGCGCGTCGTCGGCGCAGGTGTCGCGGAAGCGTGCGACGGCGGCTTTCAGTTCGCGCAGGATCTGCCGCATCGATGCATTGAGCAGCCCATCCTTGTCACCGAAGTAATGGGCCACGATGCCGGTGGACAGGCCTGCCTTGCGCGCGATCGTGGCCACCGTCGCATCGGCCAGGCCGATCTCGTCGATCGTCTCGAAGGTGGCGCGGATCAGCTGTTCACGGCGGACCGGCTCAATTCCTTTCTTTGGCATCGTTTCTCCATGCGCGGCAACCGGTACGGGACCGGGTAGAGGAGTCACTATACTTTTTATTGATTGAACGTTCAATCAATAAAGGCGTAGGATGCGCCTGCGTCCCCCGCGCCCTGCGTCTGGCCCCCCGATCCGGCCCCACGTACGTGCTTCCTGGATCGAAGAGACAACCCCATGTCTTCCAAGGCTTCCTCTGCTCCGTCGCCGCTGCGTTTGAACGGCTTCGTGTTCTTCAGCTCCGCCCTTTCCATCGGTGTGCTGGGTCTGCTCACCGTGCTGCATCCCGATGCCAGCGAACACTGGCTCAAGGTCGCGCAGGCCGAAGTGTCCGCCGCGTTCGGCTGGTGGTACATGGTGCTGATGGTCATCTGCCTGTGCTTTGTGCTGTGGCTGGCGCTGTCGCGCTACGGCGCGATCCGGCTGGGCCACAACGAAGAAGCGCCGGCGTTCGGGTACGTCCCGTGGGTCTCGATGCTGTTTTCCGCAGGCATCGGCATCGCGCTGCTGTATTACGGTGCCTATGAGCCGCTGGACCACTTCCTGGCCCCGCCGGACCAGCCGGGCAGCACCGTGGAGGCAAGTCGCGAGGCAATGGCGCTGACCTTCCTTCATTGGGGACTGCACGGCTGGGCGCTGTACGCGCTTGTGGGTGTCGCACTTGCCTACTTCGCCTATCGTCGGGACCTGCCGCTGGCGCTGCGGTCTGCGCTGTACCCGATCTTCGGCGAGCGCATCCATGGTCGCATCGGGGACATGGTTGACGGATTCGGCATCCTGGCGACGCTGATATCGATGGTGACCAACCTGGGCATCGGCGCGCTGGTGGTGCAATCCGGGCTGACCTATCTGTTCGGCATGCCCGATACGCCGCAGACGCTGGTGCTGATCGTGCTGGTGATGATGGCGGTGGCCACGATCGGCGTGGTGGCCGGTGTGGAGAAGGGGATCGCCTGGCTGTCCAATCTCAATGTGCGCCTGCTGTGCGTGTTGCTGCTGTTCGTGCTGGTGACCGGGCCGACACTGCATCTGCTGGACGGGCTGGTGCAGAACACCGGCGACTACCTTGCCTCGTTCGTGCGCAAGAGCTTCGATATCTACCTCAACCAGCCTCAGGCCCGCGAGTGGCTGGGCAGCTGGACGTTGTTCTACTGGGCGTGGTGGATTGCCTGGGCGCCGTTCGTCGGCCTGTTCGTGGCGCGTATTTCGCGCGGGCGCACCATCCGCGAAGTGATCCTGGGCGTCCTGCTGATCCCCTTGGGATTCACGTTGGCGTGGCTGTCGATCTTCGGCAACACCGCCATCGACCTGGTGTTGAACCACGGGCAGGCGGTGCTGGGTGAGGTGGCCAAGGCGGATGCGGCGATGACCCTGTTCAAGCTGCTGGAGTACCTGCCGTGGGCGCCCTACGTGGCCGGTGCGGCGGTGGTGATCGGCTTCGTGCTGTTCCTGACCCCGGTGGACTCGGGCACGCTGATGATCGCCAACCTGTGCACCCGGCGCGTGGACGGCGGGGTGGAAGATGGCCACGACGCCCCGATCTGGCTGCGGGTGTTCTGGGCCGTGGTGATCACCGTGGTGAGCATCGGCCTGCTGCTGGCTGGCAACTTCGGCGCGATGCAGACGGCCGTGGTGCTGTGCGGCCTGCCATTCTCGTTCATCCTGGTGTTCTACATGGTGGGCCTGCTGCGCGCGTTGCGCACCGACCCGGATGCCCCGCATCGGCGCTGAAAACCGCCGAGCACGGCTCGGCGCAGCTGGGGCACCCGAAGTGGGTAGCGCCGAGCCACGCTCGGCGAGCGCAGCGGCGCCGTTGCTTTCAGGCCGGTGTGCTACCGAGGCGTAGCGCCGCCTCCAGCAGCGGCACGGCCCATTCCGGCGTGCCACGCAGCTGCTCCAGGTCATCCGCCTGCGGCCACTCCAGCATGCCCTCCTGCAGCTGCAGAACCAGCACCGGATCGGCCACCGCCTCACCCGCCGCGGCATCGGCGCTGTTGTCATAGACCTGCAGCGCCGCCAACACCGGCATCAGGCCGATCAGATTCTGCTGCGCCAGCGGCCAGCGGCGGCGGATGTCGGCTTCATTGATGGGGTGCCCGCCGGCCTGCACGCGCGCCTTCACCCGGGCGATGTGCTGCTCCGGACTGGACAGCCCGCAGAACCACATCAGCACGTCATGCGTTGCGCTGGCCTCATGCAGCATCGCCGTTATCGACGTACCACCCAGCGTGGTTTCAAAGGCATGGTTGTGGCCCTCGGCCAGTGCGGCCTGCAAGCGGCGTACGCCTTCCTGCCAAGCCTGCCCATTGGCTTGCGCCTGTGGCGTGCCGAGCTGCTGCACCAGTGCGCGCGCATAGGTATCCGGATTGAACCAGTCCAGCCCGGCTTCACGCAGCAGGTGACCGCCGATGGAGCTCTTGCCGGCACCGTTGACGCCGGCCAGCACGTACAGGAACGGACGCGCCATCAGTAGCCGGAACCGGCCTTGACCTTGCCCTGCAGGCGGGCAGGGCGCTGCAGCAGGTCACGTGCGCGCGCACCGGCCTGCGCCTGCTGCAGCACCGCCAGGCGCTCGTCGAAGCCCTGACGGAGCTCGGTCAGGGCAGGGGTCTGGCTGCGCAGTTCATCCAGCGACTGTTCCAGCGCCTCGACCTTGGCCTGCAACGCACGGTACTGGTCGGCGGAGATGATCACCGCCTGCGGCTCGTTGTGGTTGGTGACCACCACCATGCGCTGGTCACGCACCTCCTGCATCACCTTGCGCCAGTGCTCTTTCACCGACGATGCGGTGGTGCGGGTGAGCTCGGTGATGGGCTCGAAGCTGATCGGGGTGTGCAGCATGGTGGACTCCACAGGATGTGCCTTGGGGTCGAGATTACTCCTGTTTCATCCAATTTATATGAATTGTCTAAAATAGGAATTAATCATTTTTCCGAGTGGTGCGTAGTTGGGCTTTGGGAGGGCGAACGGTGGCGCTGTTCAGGACACGCCGCAAGTCCCGCTCCGCGGCCCGGCCCAGCCGCTGGCGGCTGTGCGTTCGAGCGCATGCGAGGCAATGCCTCGCAAGCAATGCGCTCTCACCCATGTAGGCTCGTTTCCGCCCATCCAGGGCTCCAACGGTCCTGCCCACCGCCACCGCCCGCCCTCCCGGCCGGCATCGACGCGCCAGCGGAGGGTGGGAAGGAGCAAAAGCAACAGCAAAAAACAAGGCGGGTGACGGGCATCGCCCGTCACCCGCCTTTTTCTTCTTCATACGCGGCTGATGGCCACCGGAAACCGTCAGGGCGACGGGTGGGGGGAGGGTGCGGGGGCGTTGAGCGCCATGGATGGCGCGAAACGAGGCCCGCAGGAGCGGCTTTTGCCGTCCCCCGGACCCTCCACCCGCCCGTCGCCAAACCCGGAAACCAGCCCCCAGCCGCGAGGGGGCTCAGCCCGTTCGATACCCCCCTTACCGCCCCGCCAACTGCCGCAGCACGTACTGCAACAGCCCGCCGTGGCGGAAATACTCCACTTCCTTCGGGGTCAGCAGCATCACCGAAGCCTCGAACGTCTGGCTGCTGCCATCCGCCTTGGTCGCGGTCACCGTGGCGCGCTTGCTGGCGCCGTCCTGCAGGCCGGTGATGTCCAGCGTTTCGGACCCATCCAGGCCCAGCGACTGCGCGTTTTCGCCATTGCGGAACTGCAGCGGCAGTACGCCCATGCCGACCAGGTTGGAGCGATGGATGCGCTCGAAGCTCTCCGCAATCACGGCCTTGACGCCCAGCAGCAGCGTGCCCTTGGCCGCCCAGTCGCGCGACGAGCCGGTGCCGTATTCTTTGCCGGCCAGCACGACCAGCGGCACGCCGTCGGCCTTGTACTTGATCGCCGCATCGTAGATGGCCAGCTTCTCCGGCTCACCACCGCTGGCGGGGTAGTACAGCGTGTTGCCACCTTCCTCGCCGTCGAACATCAGGTTCTTGATGCGGATGTTGGCGAAGGTGCCGCGCACCATCACATCATCATTGCCGCGGCGGCTGCCGTAGCTGTTGAAGTCCGCCGGCTGCACGCCACGGTCCTGCAGGAAGCGACCAGCCGGCGATTCCTTTTTGATGTTGCCCGCAGGCGAAATGTGATCGGTGGTGATCGAGTCGCCAAACAGGCCCATGATCCGCGCACCGTGCACATCGTCGATGGTGCCGACCTGCATGGTCATGCCGTCGAAGTAGGGCGGGTTCTTGATGTAGGTCGAGCCGTCATCCCACTCGTACAGATCGCCATCCGGCGAGGCGATGGTGTTCCAGCGCGAATCGCCCTTGAACACATCGGCGTAGTTCTGCTTGAACATCTCCGGCCCGAGGGTCGCGGCGATCACATCGCCGATCTCCTTGTTGCTCGGCCAGATGTCACGCAGGTACACCGGCTGGCCATCGCTGCCGGTACCCAGCGGTTCGGTGGTCAGGTCGATGTCGGTGGTGCCGGCGATGGCGTAGGCCACCACCAGCGGCGGGCTCGCGAGGTAATTCATCTTCACTTCGGGGTGCACGCGGCCTTCGAAGTTGCGGTTGCCCGACAGCACCGAGGTCACCACCAGGTCGCCTTGGGCGATGCCCGCGCTGACTTCCGCCGGCAGCGGGCCGGAGTTGCCGATGCAGGTGGTGCAGCCGTAGCCCACCACGTAGAAGCCAAGCTTTTCCAGCTCGGTCAGCACGCCGGCTTTCTCAAGGTAATCGGTGACCACGCGGGAGCCTGGGCCGAGCGATGTCTTCACCCACGGCTGGCGATTGAGACCACGCGCGGCCGCGTTGCGGGCCAGCAGGCCGGCCCCGATCATCACCGCCGGATTGGAGGTGTTGGTGCACGAGGTGATGGCGGCGATGACCACCGCGCCGTCCTTCAGCCGGAACGCCTTGCCATCCAGTTCAACGTCGGCCTGGCCCTTGGCCAACTGCTCGTTGCCCACGGCCGTGCCGCCGCCTTCGTTGATGAAGGTGGACACGTCCACGTCTTTCTTGTCACGGTTGGTGGTCAGTCCGACCAGCGCATCGCGGTAGTTGGCCTGCACGTCTTCCAGCAGCACGCGGTCCTGCGGGCGCTTGGGTCCGGCGAGCGACGGCTTGACGGTGCCCATGTCCAGTTCCAGCGTGGTGCTGTACTGGGCCGGTGCGGTGTCGGCGTCGTGCCACAGGCCCTGGGCCTTGGCGTAGGCCTCGACCAGCGCGATCTGCTCTTCAGGGCGGCCGGACAGGCGCAGGTAATTCAGTGATTCATTGTCGATCGGGAAGATGCCACAGGTTGCACCGTACTCCGGCGCCATGTTGCCGATGGTCGCGCGGTCGGCCAGCGGCAGATGCTGCAGGCCGTCGCCGAAGAACTCGACGAACTTGCCGACCACGCCGTGCTTGCGCAGCTGCTGGGTGACGGTGAGCACCAGATCCGTGGCGGTGGCCCCTTCAGGCATCTGCCCGGTCAGCTTGAAGCCGACCACCTGCGGGATCAGCATCGAGGAAGGCTGGCCCAGCATCGCCGCTTCTGCTTCGATGCCGCCTACGCCCCAGCCCAGTACACCGATGCCATTGATCATGGTGGTGTGGCTGTCGGTGCCGAACACCGTGTCCGGATACGCGACCGTTACGCCATCCTTGTCAGCCGCCATCACCACGCGGGCGAGGTTTTCCAGGTTCACCTGGTGGACGATGCCGGTATTGGGCGGCACGACCTTGAAGTTGTGGAAGGCCTTCTGGCCCCAGCGCAGGAAGCCGTAGCGTTCCTGATTGCGCTGGAATTCGATCTTGCCGTTGAGGTCCAGCGCTTCAGGCTTGCCGAACACATCCACCTGCACCGAGTGATCGATGACCAGCTCGGACGGGATCTGCGGATTGATCTGTTCCGGGCTGCCGCCCAGTTTGACCACGGCGTCGCGCATCGCAGCCAGGTCGACCACGCACGGCACGCCGGTGAAATCCTGCAGCACCACGCGGGCGGGCATGAACGCAATCTCGATGTCCGGCTCGGCCTTCGGATCCCACTTGGCGACCGCTTCGATGTGATCCTTGCCGACGGTGACCCCACCGTCCTCATGCCGGAGCAGGTTCTCCAGCAGGATCTTCATGGAGTAGGGCAGGTGGGAGATGTCGAAGCGCTGGCCCAGCGCGGGCAGGCTGAAGTAATCGTAGCGCTTGCCGCCGACGTCCAGCTGGCTGCGGGTGGAGAACGAATCACTCATTGCAGATGACTCCTTTGCGAATGGCTTGCAACGGCCGCGCACCAGGCGCGCCTGCTTGCTCAGCGCAGAAGCTTACACATTCAGATGTAGCGCCGATGTCATCACGGCCAAAAAGGGGACGGAGGGGATTAAGTCGTTTTCAGCCCAGCGGGGGCCATAAACGACTTAATCCCCTCCGTCCCCTTTTTGAAAAGTATGTATAATTCATGCATACCGAAGAGGGCCTACCCATGGAAGCCACCGTAGCTGAACGCGGACAGATCACCTTGCCGAAGGCGGTCCGCGATGCGCTGGGCCTGACCAAGGGCACCCAGCTCACCGTGGAGCTGGAGGGCGGCCGGATCATCCTGCGCAAGAGCGTGGACGATGCCATCTCGCGTGCCCGTGGCAAGTTCGCGCTGGATGGCTTTGACAGCACCGACGCTGCGGTGAAGGCCGTCCGTGACGAACAGTAAGCCCGCCATGATCGCCGTGGATTCGCCGGTGCTGATCGAGCTGCTCAGCAACGGCGCGCAGGCCGATGCCGTAGAGGCCTGCCTCCGCCAGAGCCTGGTCGGTGGCCGTGTGGTGGTCTGCGGGGCGACGCTGGCCGAGGTCTGCGCCGCGCTGCGTGGCGGTGCCGAAGTGCTGGAGGCGCTGGAAGAGATGGGTGTCCATTTCAATGCGCTGGAAGCCAAGTCCGCCCTGCGCGCCGGCGAAATGCAGCGCCGTCATCGGCAGCGCGGCAACGAGCGCCGCAGCCTGGATGGCTTCATGGTCGGCGCCCACGCCCTGCTGCAGTGCGATGGCCTGATCACCTGGAACGACACGTTTTACCGAGATTACTTCAAGGGCCTGAAGCTGATCGTGCCGCAGGCCTGAGCGAAACCGTTTTACCGCTTCATCCATTCGTTGTATTCACCGCATTACCCCGGGAGTTGTCATGTTGGAAGCCTACCGCCACCACGTCGCCGAGCGCGCTGCGCTTGGCATCCCGCCCCTGCCGCTGACCGCGCAGCAGACGGCCGATGTCATTGAACTGTTGAAGAATCCGCCCGCTGGCGAAGCCGAATTCCTGGTCGAGCTGCTGACCCACCGCGTGCCGGCCGGCGTTGATGACGCCGCCAAGGTCAAGGCGTCGTACCTGGCGGCCATCGCCTTTGGCAGCGAGCAGAATCCGCTGATCAGCCGCGAGCGCGCCACCGAACTGCTGGGCACCATGCTCGGCGGTTACAACGTCGCCCCGCTGGTCCAGCTGCTGGACGACACCGCGGTCGGTGGCATCGCCGCCACGGCGCTGAAGAACACGCTGCTGGTGTTCGATGCCTTCCACGACGTGCAGGAAAAGGCCAACGCCGGCAATGCCAACGCGAAGTCCGTGCTGCAGAGCTGGGCCGACGCCGAATGGTTCACCAGCCGTCCCGAAGTCGCGCAGAGCATGACCCTGACCGTGTTCAAGGTGCCGGGCGAAACCAATACCGACGACCTGTCGCCGGCACCGGATGCGACCACGCGCCCGGACATCCCGCTGCACGCCCTGGCGATGCTGAAGAACAAGCGTCCCGATGCGGCCTTCGTGCCGGAAGAAGACGGCAAGCGCGGTCCGATCCAGGAAATCCTGTCGCTGAAGGACAAGGGCCACCTGGTCGCCTACGTGGGCGACGTGGTGGGTACCGGTTCCTCGCGCAAGTCGGCCACCAACAGCGTGCTGTGGTTCACCGGTGAAGACATTCCGTTCATCCCGAACAAGCGCTTCGGCGGTGTCTGCCTGGGGTCGAAGATCGCCCCGATCTTCTACAACACCATGGAAGATGCCGGCGCGCTGCCGATCGAGCTGGACGTCACGCAGATGGAGCACGGTGATGTCATCGAGCTGCGCCCGTACGACGGCAAGGCGCTGAAGAACGGCGAAGTGATCGCTGAGTTCCAGGTGAAGTCGGACGTGCTGTTCGACGAAGTGCGCGCCGGTGGCCGCATCCCGCTGATCGTCGGTCGTGGCCTGACCGCCAAGGCGCGCGAAGCGCTGGGCATGCCGGTCACCGATCTGTTCCGCCTGCCGGTGCAGCCGGCCGACACCGGCAAGGGGTTCTCGCTGGCGCAGAAGATGGTCGGTCGCGCGTGCGGTCTGCCGGAAGGCCAGGGCATGCGCCCGGGCACCTACTGCGAACCGAAGATGACCTCGGTGGGTTCGCAGGACACCACCGGTCCGATGACCCGTGACGAGCTGAAGGACCTGGCCTGCCTGGGCTTCTCCGCCGACCTGGTGATGCAGTCGTTCTGCCACACCGCGGCCTATCCGAAGCCGGTCGACGTCAAGACCCACCACACCCTGCCGGAGTTCATCTCCACCCGCGGTGGCATCTCGCTGCGTCCGGGCGATGGCGTGATCCACAGCTGGCTCAACCGCATGCTGCTGCCCGACACCGTCGGCACCGGCGGCGACTCGCACACCCGTTTCCCGGTGGGCATTTCGTTCCCGGCCGGTTCGGGCCTGGTCGCATTCGCCGCTGCCACCGGCGTGATGCCGCTGGACATGCCGGAATCGGTGCTGGTGCGCTTCAAGGGCAAGATGCAGCCGGGCGTGACCCTGCGCGATCTGGTCAACGCGATCCCGTTGTACGCGATCAAGTCGGGTCTGCTGACCGTAGCCAAGGCCGGCAAGAAGAACATCTTCTCCGGTCGCATCCTGGAAATCGAAGGTCTGCCGGACCTGAAGGTCGAGCAGGCGTTCGAACTGTCCGATGCCTCGGCCGAGCGTTCGGCGGCCGGTTGCTCGGTGCACCTGGACAAGGCGCCGATCATTGAGTACCTGACCAGCAACATCACCCTGCTGAAGTGGATGATCACCGAGGGATACCAGGACCCGCGTTCGCTGCAGCGTCGCATCGACAAGATGGAAGCCTGGCTGGCCGATCCGCAGCTGCTGGCGCCGGACGCCGATGCCGAGTACGCCGCGGTGATCGAGATCGACCTGGCCGACATCCACGAGCCGATCGTGGCGTGCCCGAACGACCCGGACGACGTCAAGACGCTGTCCGAAGTGGCCGGTGCCAAGATCGACGAAGTGTTCATCGGTTCGTGCATGACCAATATCGGTCACTTCCGCGCGGCCGCCAAGCTGCTGGAAGGCAAGCGTGACATTCCGACCAAGCTGTGGGTGGCCCCGCCGACCAAGATGGACGCGTCCGAGCTGACCCGCGAGGGCCACTACGGCACCTTTGGCAGCGCCGGTGCGCGCATGGAAATGCCGGGCTGCTCGCTGTGCATGGGCAACCAGGCGCAGGTGCGTGAGGGCGCGACGGTGTTCTCGACCTCGACCCGCAACTTCCCGAACCGTCTGGGCCGCAACTCGAACGTGTACCTGGGTTCGGCGGAACTGGCGGCGATCTGCTCGCGCCTGGGCCGTATTCCGACCAAGGAAGAGTACATGGCGGACGTGGGCGTGCTGGAAGCCAGCGGCGCGGAGATCTACCGTTACATGAACTTCGATCAGATCGAGGAGTATCAGGAAGCCGGCAAGTCGGTCGCTGCCTGATTGCGGTAGTGCCGACGTCGGTCGGCGCCTGCTGATACAGAACCCCCGGTGCAAGCCGGGGGTTTTTTATTGCATGCAGAGCGGGGCCGGGGGCCGGGGGGCGGCGGTAGAGCCGACGGTAGAGCCGACTTCAGTCGGCTGCTCTTTCCCGCTACCCCGTGACACTGACGCAACGCCCATCATTCCAACTATGCACCGAGCGGCTCGATTGCAACTCCGCCCATGTACGGTGCGTCGTCGTGTGGTCACGCTGGACGTGCTGGTGCGCCATCGCACCCGTCGGGATTGCCGTCCTGGAAAACACTCTCAAACAGCTCTGTTGATTCCCTTGGGAAACGCAGAGCATGCATTGCTCTGCCGGTCATATGGCGGGTGATGCGTGGGGATCCTTTGATCCACCGGTTTTGAGAGTGTGTTCCGGTACGGCAACCCGCATCGCCCGCCGCCTTGCGCATCTGCGCAGGCGGCCTCCATGCATGTGAGGTCCAACGTTGAATACCGCATCTCCCACGACGCAGGAAGCAGAATCCGCCATCGCCGATGAGCTCAACGCCCGGCTGCATGCACATCCTGTGGATGGCGACTGCCTGGTGGCGGCGCTGCTGCTGATGGCAGAGCAGCGCGGAATCAGCGGCGTGGCGCGCAGCTGTGGCATGAGCAACGGCACGTTCCGGCGGCAGTTCCGCAATGCCCGCGGGTTGCCGTTGTCCACCGTGCTGCGCGTGCTGCAGTCGCTAGGCTGGCAACTGCAGGTGCAGGTCCGGTAGCGCCGAGCCATGCTCGGCGGAAGCTGTCCGGGTGCATCAGCAAAGAACCGCCGACCATGGGTCGGCGCTACCAGGGCGCGGACGGCCTGCGGCCGTCACTACCTTTCCGCAGCCGGGAATGTGTCCGGGCGCATCCGCAAACAGCCGCCGACCATGGATCGGCGCCACCGGATTACGCGCGCGACAGCGCCAGCAGGCGTTCGGCGATCTTCTCCAGCGGCAGCTGCTCTTCGGCCGCGCCGAGCTTGAACGCTGCGCCCGGCATGCCCCAGACCACGGACGTGGCTTCGTCCTGCACCAGTGTCGGCGCGCCGGCCCGGCGCAGTTGCAGCAGGCCACGTGCGCCGTCGTCGCCCATGCCGGTCAGGATCACCCCGATCGCATTGGCGCCGGCACTCTGTGCCACCGACTGGAACAGCACGTCCACCGCCGGCTTGTGCCGGTTCACGGGCGGGCCGTCGTCGATGCGGCAGCGCCAGCGGGCACCGTCGCGGATCACCCGCAGGTGCTTGCCGCCCGGCGGCAGGTAGGCGTGGCCCGGCAGTACCGCTTCGCCGTCGGTGGCCTCGCGCACGGCCATGGCCGAGTGGCGGTCCAGCCGTTCGGCGAATGCGGTGCTGAACGTGGCCGGCAGGTGCTGGGTCATCACCACGGCCGGGGCATCGGCGGGCAGGCCTTCCAGCACCACGCGCAGTGCCTCGGTGCCGCCGGCGGAGGCGCCGATGGCGATCAGCCGGTCCGTGGTGCGGAACTGTGACGGCCGCGGTGCGGTGGGCGTGCCCGTGGACGCCAACGTGAGTTTCGGCGCCACCGGTGCACGCACCAATGCGCGTACCCGCGAGCGCGAGGCGGTCTTCACCTTCTCGATGATTTCATCCGCATACCCCTGCAGCCCGCGGGTCACGTCGAGTTTCGGTTTGGACACGAAATCCACTGCGCCCAGCGCCAAGGCCTGCAGCGTGGTGTCCGCGCCGCGTTCGGTCAGCGATGAAATCATCACCACCGGCAGCGGGTGCAGACGCATCAGGTTCTCCAGGAAGGCCAGGCCGTCCATGCGCGGCATTTCCACGTCCAGCGTGATCACGTCCGGCGCCAGCCGCTTGATCTTCTCGCGCGCCAGCAGCGGATCGGCCGCGGTGCCCACCACTTCGATGCCCGGATCGCTGGCCAGGATCTCAGTCAGTATCTGCCGGACCACGGCAGAGTCGTCCACGATCAAGACGCGGCACGGTTGTTCCAGGCTCATTCGAACAGCTCCACACCACCGGTGACCGGTGCCTTGGACAGACGGGCACGCACCGCCGATTCGGTTGCCGCCACTTCGGCCTCGTGCGCATGCGGCAGGCGGTTCACCACGACGCGCCCGCTATCGGCGAAGAACCAGATCTTGCGCGGATGGATGCCGCACAGGTCTTCGGCAATGATCGGGATGTGTTCCGCCTGCAGGTACTGGCGCACGAATTCGGCGTTGCGGGTGCCGACCGGATTGCTGGTGAAGCCTTTCAACACGTTGGCGCCACCGAACACTTTGGCCTCCAGGCGCTTGCGGTTGGCGCCGCGCTTGAGCAGGTCGTTGATCAGCAGTTCCATGGCGTAGCTGCCGTAGCGCGCGGGCGCGCCGTCGCCGACATTGCCTTCCGGCAGCAGGAAGTGGTTCATGCCGCCGATGCGCAGAACCGGGTCGCGCAGGCAGGCGGCCACGCAGGAACCGAGGATGGTGGTCAGTGCGGTGTCATCGTCCACCACCAGGTACTGGGTGGGCAGCAGCTTGGCCGCGGTCACCTTGAAACGGCTGTCGTAGTACCGCATGACATCGTCTTCGCGCAGTGCGGCGGCACTCATACCGGGGCCCCCGGTGCGCGGCGGTACAAGGTGCGGCCGCAGGGCTGGATCAGGTCGGCAGCGTGCAGATAGTTCTCCGAGTGACCGGTGTACAGCATCCCGTCATCGGCCAGATGCTTGACCAGCCGGCCCAGGATGTCGCGCTGGGTGGGCTTGTCGAAGTAGATCATCACGTTGCGGCAGAACAGCGCGGTGAACGGCCCGCCGATGTCGAAACGTGGCGCCAGCAGGTTCAGCGGGCGGTAGTCGATCAGATCGCGCAACGCGGGCACGACGCGGCACTGGCCATCATTGGGGCCCGTCCCGCGCTGGAAGTAGCGGCGGCGCAGGTCGGGCTCCAGCCCGGACACGCGATCGATCGCGTACACGCCGCGTGCTGCGGTGGCCAACACCTGCGTATCCACGTCGGTGGCCACGATGCGTACCGGCGGCTTCAGCGTGCCAAAGGCTTCACAGGCAGTGATGGCGATGGAGTAGGGCTCTTCGCCAGTGGACGCCGCGCAGGACCACAGCAGCAGCGGATTGGCGCTGGTCGCCGTGGCGGCACGTGCCATCAGCTCTTCGCGCAGTTTCTCGAAGTGATGCGGCTCGCGGAAGAAGGCGGTGAGGTTGGTGGTCAATGCGTTGGTGAACGCCTGCCATTCGTCATCGCCGCCGTTTTCCAGCAGGTCCAGGTACTGCTGGAAGCTGCGCAGGCCGAGCGCACGCAGGCGCCGCGACAACCGGCCGTAGACCATGTCGCGCTTGGCGGGGGCCAGCGCGATGCCGGCCCGCTGGTGGATGAGTTCGCAGACACGGCGGAAATCGCGGTCGGCGAAGTCGAACTCGCGGTTGTCACTGCGGATGATCGGGGAGGCGGGCAGGGTCACAGGGTGTGTCCAGAGCGGGGACGGTGGCGCGGGACAAGCCCACGCCGGACGGATCAGAATTCCTGCCAGTTGCCATCGTCAGGGGTCGACAGCGCACGCGGCGTCGCAGGCGCGCGGGCCGGCGGACGGGCGGCCGCGCGGGGTGCGGGGGTTGTCGGGGTGGATGCGCGTTGCGCCGGACGCTCGATGCGCTCGGCAACGGCGCGCACCGCGGCGTTGACCTGGTTGTCCAGACGGAAGATCGCCACGGCATCGGCGAGCTGGGTGGCCTGTTCTTCCATGGCCCGCGCGGCGGCGGTGGCTTCTTCGACCAGCGCGGCATTCTGCTGGGTGGTTTCGTCCATCTGCACCACGGTCTGGTTGACCTGTTCGATGCCGGCGGACTGCTCCTGCGATGCCGCGGAGATCTCGGCCATGATGTCGGTGACGCGCTGCACCGAAGCGACGATCTCGCCCATGGTGGCACCGGCCTTGTTCACCAGTGCCGAGCCGTCGGCCACGTTGGTGACCGAGTCATCGATCAGGCCCTTGATCTCCTTGGCCGCCGCAGCGGAGCGCTGGGCGAGGGTGCGCACTTCGCTGGCGACCACGGCGAAACCGCGGCCTTGTTCACCCGCACGCGCTGCTTCCACCGCAGCGTTCAGCGCCAGGATGTTGGTCTGGAAGGCGATGCCGTCGATGACGGTGATGATCTCGGCGATTTTCTTGGACGAGGTCTGGATGGCTGACATGGTGGTGACCACCTGGCCCACGACGTCGCCACCCTGCGAGGCGACGGACGCCGCACCGATGGCCAGCTGGTTGGCCTGGCGTGCGTGCTCGGCGTTCTGGCGCACGGTGGAGGTCAGTTCCTCCATCGAGGCAGCGGTTTCTTCCAGGTTGGCGGCCTGCTGTTCGGTACGGCGCGACAGATCGCTGTTGCCGCTGGCGATTTCACCGGCGGCCAAGGTGATGCTGCTGGTGGCACCCTGGATCTGGCCGACGATCTGGGTCAGCTGGATCACCGTGGCATTGGCATCGTCGCGCATCCGCGCGAAGACGCCTTGGAACTCGCCGTGCATGCGGGCGGTCAGGTCGCCTTCGGCGATGGCGGACAGCAGGTGCGACAGCTTGCCCAGGTTGTCATCGCTGACGGCGGTCATGGCGTTGAGGTTTTCGACCATGGCACGGAAGTCGTGCTCGAACGAGGCCGCATCGCCGCGCTGGCTGAAATCACCGGCCGCCGCCGCACCAGCCAAGCGCTTGATCTCGGCGTTGATACGGGCGAGGTTGGCCTTTACGGCGTCCACGGTCGTGGTGATCGCCGCCTTCTCACCCGGATAGCGGGCAATATCGGTACGCAGGTCGCCAACGGCGTACTGCTGCACCACGCCCAGCACATCGTGCAGGGTCTGCACGTGGTTGCCGACGAGGGTGTTGGTGTCGCGCACCATCTGCCCGTACTCGCCAGGCACGGTGCTGGCGTCGATACGGTAGGACAGCTCGCCTGATTCGTGGCGGCGGGCCATCTCCCGCTGTCCGCCGATTACCGCGTGCAGCTGATCCTGCATGCGCGACATGCTGTGCAGCAGGCGGCCGGTTTCATCGTGCGGCTGGTCGCCGATGGTGTTGTCCAACTTGCCGGCGGCAATGCCTTCGGCCACCAGGGTCGCCTTGCGCAGCGGGGTGGCGATGCGGCTGCCGATCACCCAGCTCAGCGCCAGCACCAGCAGCACGACGAGGCCGCCGGTCAGGGCCATGATCAGGGTGAAGGTCCATGCCTGCGCCTGCACGTCGTCCATGTAGACGCCACTGGTGACCACCCACTGCCACGGCGCGAACATGTGCGCGTAGGTGACCTTGTCGATGGGCTTCTCGGCGCCGGGCTTGTTGGTCTGGTAATAGGTGTAGCCGCCGCCGATGCGCGCCATGCCCACCTGCAGGTAGTACAGCGGCACTCCGTCGACTGATTTGTAATCCTTCTGCACGCTGCCGACACGTTCGGGCTTGAACGGGTGCATCAGCAGCACGTAGTTCGTGTCCAGCACGTTGTAGTAGTAGGCATCGTTCTGTGCGCGCATGGCGTCGATCGCCTGCAGCGCGGCGGCCTTGGCGGCTTCTTCGGTCAGCTCACCCTTGGCGGACAGACGCTGGTAATGGGTCAGCACGCCCTCGGCAAGCTCGACCTGGACGGCAAGCGATTCCTTGCGTGTCTCGGTCAGGTCCAGGTACTGCATGCGCGCCGCCACGATGGACAGCGCGACGACGCCGATGGCGATCAGCACGGTCAACAGGTTGAGCTTGCGGCGGACCGGAAGGTTGTCGAAGTAGCGATGCCAGCGTTGCTTGAGCGTCATGGAGGAGGCCAGAACAGGGAAGGGGACGCGGTACTGCGTCAACCACGTTATCGGCCGCTGCGGCGGACAATTGAGTGCTTTGGCCGCGCCGCGCCCGGCGGTAACTTCCTGCCGGCATCGCGATGCCTGACGGCGGCCGCGCGGTGCGCTCGCCGAGCGTGGCTCGGCGCTACCCGGGGGTCCTGCGCGGTGGCGGGGTGGGTCGTGCCGCGCCGGGCTCGGCGGTTACGTCCTGCCGGCAACGCGATGCCTGATGGGGGCCGCGCGGTGCGCTCGCCGAGCGTGGCTCGGCGCTACCAACGCTGCCCCGCGCCCAACATTCCCCGCGCGTGCGATCCCCGGTAGAGCCGACTTCAGTCGGCTGCCGTTCGCGTGACGCACGCGGTTCTCACGCCCGCTGGCCGTCCATGCTTTGCCGCTGCGCTCGCCGAGCATGGCTCGGCGCTACCGGGGATCGCGGGCGGCGGGATAAAAAAAGGCCGGGCACATGGCCCGGCCTCATCCGAAGGTGTCGTCGGATCAGAACTCTGCCCAGTCCCCTTCGGCCAGCTCGGCGGCGGGCTGGCGTGTGGTGGGACGACGCACTGTCGGAGCGGCGGAGGCGGCGGCGCGCGGACGGACGGCGGCCGGGGCCTCGTGCTGCACGTCCGACTCATCCAGGGTGAACACCGAAACGGCTTCACTCAGGTGGCCGGCCTGTTCTTCCATGGCCCGCGCGGCGGCGGTGGCTTCTTCCACCAGCGCGGCGTTCTGCTGGGTGGTTTCATCCATCTGCACGACGGTCTGGTTCACCTGTTCGATGCCGGCAGACTGTTCCTGCGAGGCGGCGGAGATCTCGGACATGATGTCGGTCACGCGCTGCACCGAGGCGACGATTTCACTCATGGTGGCACCGGCCTTGTTGACCAGGGCGGAGCCATCGGCGACCTTGCCGACCGAGTCGTCGATCAGGCCCTTGATTTCCTTGGCGGCAGCGGCGGAGCGCTGGGCCAGGGTGCGCACTTCGCTGGCGACCACGGCGAAGCCACGGCCCTGTTCACCGGCACGGGCGGCTTCCACCGCGGCATTCAGCGCCAGGATGTTGGTCTGGAACGCGATGCCGTCGATGACCGAGATGATTTCAGCAATCTTCTTGGAGGAGGTCTGGATGGCCGACATGGTGGTGACCACCTGGCCGACCACTTCGCCGCCCTGCGAGGCGACACCGGCGGCGCCGATGGCGAGCTGGTTGGCCTGGCGTGCGTGCTCGGCGTTCTGACGAACGGTGGAGGTCAGTTCCTCCATCGATGCGGCGGTTTCTTCCAGGTTCGCGGCCTGCTGCTCGGTACGGCGCGACAGATCGCTGTTGCCGCTGGCGATCTCACCGGCGGCCGAGTTGATGGCGCGGCTGGAGTGCTTGATGCGGGTGACGATGCCACTGAGCTGTTCGGCGGTGGCGTTGGCGTCGTCGCGCATCTGGGCGAACACGCCCTGGTAGTCGCCCTGCATGCGGGCGGTCAGGTCGCCGCGTGACAGGGCGGCAAGCAGCTGCGAGATCTGCTCGATGCTGCTGGCATTCGCATTGAGCAGGCCATTGATCTGATTGGCCAGCTGCAGGAAGAAGCCGTCCTTGCCTTCGCTGCCGACACGGCCGGTGAGGTCGCCTGCGGCGGCACGGGCGATGACCTGCGCGACTTCCGCTTCCACGGCAGCTTCCGGGGTCCGGTCGCGCCATTCGGTCACATGGCCGACGGTGTCGCCGTCTTCGTTGCGGATGGTGGTGATGACCTGGGCGAACTGCGCCTGGCCGTACTGCACTTCGCGGCGGGCGACGCCGGTCTTGGCCAGCTCGGCCATCACGGCCGCATCGGCCTGGCCACCGTGTTCCAGCTCGGCAACCGGGCGGCCGACCAGCGGTGCTTCGGGGTCGAAGCCCGGCAGGTCCTTGCGCAGTTCGTCGGCATGCTCGACGAGCGACTGCTGGAGCGCGCTGTTGGCGTACACGATCTGCTGGTTCGCATCGCTGAGGAACACACCGGTAGAGCTGTAATCCAGCGCGGTGCGGATGCGCAGGTTCTCGCTGGCGATGGCTTCGTCGCGTTCGATACGCTCGCGCAGGTCGCGCTGCATGCGCTGCATGGCCTGCATCAGGTCGCCGACTTCATCCGAACGCGAGGTGTCGATGTGGCCGTCCAGCTTGCCGCTGGCGACTTCGTTGGCAACGCTGACCGCGCCGCGGACACTGCCCACCAGGGAGCGGGCAAACAGATACACCAGCACCAGGCCGAGTGCCGCGCCGCCCAGCAGGGCGATCAGCATCAGCATGGACGAGGTAGCGTAGGTCGAGGTGGCCTCGTCGCGCGCAGCGCGGGCAAGGCGGTTGTCTTCGGCGATCAGCGCTTCCAGCGCATCCGACGACTTGCGGTGCAGGGTGCGCGTTTCACCGACGAAGGTATCGATGGCGTCGTCGGGCAGCTGCAGTTCCAGCATCTCGCTGACCGAATCATAGGAGGTCAGGGTCTGGTTCCAGTCCTTGACGAAGGTGTCGAACAGCGCCTTCTGCTGCGCCCCATCGACCAGGCCCGGGTAGGCCTTGATGGAGGTGTCCAGCTGCTTGCGCAGGTCTGCGGCACGCGTGCGTGCTTCGGCCTTGACGTCATCGCTGGCACGGATCAGCTGCTGGTAGGAAGAGTTGCGGTACTCGCCGAGCATGCCACGCATTTCGCCGGCCATGCGGATGCTTTCCATCCGCTTGCCGGCCAGCGTCGTCGTCACGTCGTTGAGCGAGTCCAGGCCACGGTAGGCCACGATGCCCTGAAGCAGCATCACCAGCAGGAGGACACCAAAGGTGGCCATCAGCTTGGGCATCAGTTTGAGGTTGTTGATCCAGGGCATGGGCGTTGCACTCTCCAAAGGCGGACGCGTCCGGACCACCATGGTCCGGGTGCAGCAGCCACGCCGGACGGGCCGGCGTGGCAGGACAGGCCGGTATTACTTGATGTCGGCCAGCTTCAGGCCAGCCGGCGAGCTGACTTCGATTTCAGCACGCGAGGCATCACGCTCGATCTTGCCGATCACGCAGACGGTCTTGCCTTCCAGGGTTTCCAGCGGGAAGCTGAACTTGCCGCGGTTGGCGCCGGCGATGCGCGCGGAGAAGGTGTGGCGCGGGAACGCACCGCCCATGTACAGGAAGGTCGGCGACCCTTCCGAGCCTTCAGCGAAGCGGGCCTTTTCCACCTTGCCGCAGACCATGCCGTCCTTGCCGACCTGGCGGGCTGCCATTTCCGGCGGAATCATGGCCGACTGCGCGGAGGCGGTGAGGGCGGTGGCGGCCAGCAGGGTGGCAGACGCAAAAGCGAGCAGGGACTTCATCGACGGGTACTCCAGTAAGAAGAATGGTGATCGGGTGGCCGGCCTGGCGCGTTCCATCGCGGGCGGTCCTGACTCCCCTATCGGCCGTTGCAGGTGGAACTGAAGGATTTTGTTTTGATCGGTAACGATCAGGCAGCCACTTCTTCCAGCGCAGCGGGCTGACCCATGTCAGCGCTGTCGAGCAGGGTTTCGATGTCCAGCAGGATCAGCATGCGGTCGTCCTGAGTGCCGATGCCCGAGATGAAGCGGGTATCGACGGCGGCGCCGAATTCGGGGGTCGGGCGGATCTGTTCTGCGGCCAGCGGGATCACATCGGACACGCTGTCCACCACGATGCCGACTACGCGGTCTTCCACGTTCAGCACGATCATCACGGTGAAGGCGTCGTAGCGGGCATTTTCCAGGCGCAGCTTCAGGCGCAGGTCGATGACCGGCACGATGGTGCCGCGCAGGTTGATGACGCCCTTGATGTAATCCGGTGCGTCCGGCACGCGGGTCACCGCGTCATAGCCGCGGATTTCCTGCACCTTGAGGATGTCCACGCCGTAGTGCTCGTCGCCGAGGGTGAAGCTGAGGAACTCGCCGCCGGTATCGGCGTGGGCCTGGTTCTTGTCGTTCATCGAGGGTGTCCTGGGTGCCGTGATTCGCGGTCTCAGGCTCGGTATCGGCTGCTGCTGCCACGACTTTAGCGCTGACCTGCAACGGCGGCCCGTAGTGCCGGCCCGTAGGGCCGATCGGTAACGCCGACCGGTAATGCCGACTTCAGTCGGCACCGCCAACAGGACATGCAGCCGGCTGAAGCCGGCTCTACCGGGGTGCCAGCAAGCAGCCGGCTGAAGCCGGCTCTACCGGGGTGCGAGCAAGCAGCCGGCTGAAGCCGGCTCTACCGGGGTGCCAGCAAGCAGCCGGCTGAAGCCGGCTCTACCGGGGTGTCAGTCCGCCGGCTACGATTCGCCGTTCTTGCGGGCGCTGCGCTGGCGGTCGATGCGGAAGATGTAGCGCTGGATGGTGCTGTCGCCGCCGCGCGGCAGGCGGTCGAAGCGCAGGCCGACGCGGTTCACTTCGACGCCGCTGGGCAGCTTCTGCACACGCTCGTTGCAGGCGATCAGGCTGATCTGCAGGTCCGGACCATCCGGCACGGACAGCACGGCGTCGTAGCGCTTCTGCATGCCGAAGACGTTGTACTCGGCGGGCAGGGCCACCGCCAGTCCACCGCCGCTGATATCCAGCACGCGCATCGACAGTGGCTCAGGCCGGCCATCGGCCGCAGGCAGCAGCAGGTGGGGTGAATCCGTGATCGGTGTCTCCAGCCGGTACATCTCGCGACGCTGCAGGTGCACCATCTCGTCCGGCAGGCTGGCGCGGAAGGCGATATGGCGGCCGTTCTGCTCCCGCTGCACGATATCCACGCGGAAGCGCACCAGCACGCGATCCAGCTGGGCGAAGCACAACAGATAGCCGGCGGCCTCGGCGGCGCGGTTCGACGCCTCCTGCGGACTGCCATCGAGCATCAGCTGCGCTTCGTCCTCGTCGATTTCCAGTACGGCGGTGGGGAAGCTCTGGTCGCGTCCACCAATGTGCGCGTTGATCAGCGATCGGTGCTCGATCAGCTGTCGGAGCAGTTGCCGCACCTGCAGCGGATTGCGCACGAGGAAACGCTCATCGGCGCTGTCGTCATGCGCGGTAGGGTGTTCCTGTGCGTCGTCGTGGCTGCCTGCGGACATCGGTTCTGCGTTCGAGAGCGGGAAAAACCGTGACGTGCGGCACGGTGCGTCTTTCAGCATATCGGCAAAGCCGTGCTTTCCTGAAGCCCGCGACGCCGGCGTGTTACGCGGACACGTCCGGTAGCGCCGAGCCACGCTCGGCGAGCGCAGCGGCAAGGAGCTGACGGCCAGCGGCCGTCACTACCCAGCGGCCGTCACGTCCCTCAGGGCGCGTGCCCGGCGAGCTCACGCAGCCGCCGCATCACGGCGGTTTCACCGTCGTCGGCCTGCAGGCGGAAACGTGCCACGGCTTCGGCCAGGCGCGCGGCCTGTTCGCTCATCGCATGGGTGGCCTCGGTGGATGCCTCCACCAGAGCACCGTTCTGCCGGGTGGACGCATCCATGTGGCTGATGCTCTGGTTGACCTGTTCGATGCCCGCGCTCTGCTCCTGCGATGCCGCCGCGATCTCGCCCATGATCTGGTTGACCTGCTGCACCGACTGCATGATCTCGTCCATGGTCGCCCCGGCGCGCTGCACCAGGGTGGTCCCCTCAGTCACCTTGTCCACTGAGTCTTCGATCAGGCCCTTGATCTGCTTGGCGGCGTCTGCCGAACGCTGTGCGAGCACGCGTACTTCCGAGGCCACGACAGCAAAGCCACGGCCTTGCTCACCGGCACGCGCGGCTTCGACCGCGGCGTTCAGCGCCAGGATGTTGGTCTGGAAGGAAATGCCGTCGATGACTGAGATGATTTCAGCAATGCGTCGTGACGCGCGCTCGATGTCGGTCATGGTGGTCACCACATTGCCGACGACCGCGCCACCGGCAGCCGCCACGTCCGCGGCGCCGCTGGCGACGCGGTTGGCGGTATGCGCATGCTCGGCATTCTGCCGCACTGCAGCGGTCAGTTCTTCCATCGTCGCCGCGGTCTCTTCCAGGCTGGCGGCCTGCTGCTCCGTGCGGCTGGCAAGGTGCTCATTGCCCTGCGCGAGACCGGATGCGGTGTGGTTGATGTGGCTCGACGCATCCTTGATGCTGCCGACGATGCCGGTCAGCTGGTCGACGGTGGCATTGGCATCATCGCGGATGCGGGCGAAGACGCCGTGGAAGTCGCCCTCCATGCGCACCGTGAGATCGCCCCGCGACAGCGATGACAGCAGGGCGGATATCTGCTCGATGCTGGTGGCATTCGCGTCCAGCAGGGCATTGAGATGCTGTGCCAGCTGCAGGAAGAAGCCGGTCTTCCCTGCGCAGGCCACCCTGCCACTGAAATCACCGTCGGCCGCCGCCTGCACGATGCGGCCGAGCTCTTCTTCCACCTGCACTTCCACGGTGCGATCAGCCCATTCGACCACGAAGCCCTGGCGCTCTCCCTCGCCATTGATGATGGGGTTGACGATGAGCTGCAGCACGCGCCCGCCCACGCGGATCTGCGCGCGGTAGGTGGTGGTCAGCGTGTCCAGCAGCGTGGCCTGGTGGGCCGGGTTGCGATGGAAGATATCGATGTTGCGGCCGAGCAGGTCGGCTGCGCTGAACTGCGGCAGGTCGCGGCGCAGGTCGGCTTCGGCAGCGGCCAGCATTTTCTGCAGGGGACGGTTGACGAACACGATGTTGCGCTCGCGGTCGGCAATCATCACGTTGGTGGTGACATCCTCCAGGGCGGAGCGGATGCGCAGCGTTTCGCCCAGCACCGCTTGTTCGCGCTCACGACGCTGCAGCAGCTGCGTGCTCGTCTGCACCAAGGCGCTCGCCAGCGAGTCTGCCGGGAACTGGCCTGCATGGATGCCGGTGGGCAGAGGCTGATCGGCCGCCACGCCACGGGCCAGCACGGCCAGCTGGCGTGGGTCATGGCCAAGCAGTACCAACTGGCGACGCATCTGGATCGCCATCACCGACAGCAGCCCGGTCTCCACCACGACGTAGCTGGCATGCAGCACCAGCACGCCGATGCCGCTGCCGGCGCTGAAGACCGGGTAGGGCAGGCCCCGCTGCTGCAGCCAGAAGAATGCAACGTGGTGGATCGCGATCGCCGCCGCCGCAACCACCAACGGCAGCCAGTCGCGGTAATACAGCAGCAGCGCGATCAAGACGATGACCGTGAAGTGGGTTTCAAGCAGTCCGTTGGTCTGGTGGATCAAGGTGGCGGCAAGCACCATCCAGCCCAGCGCCACCGTGCAGCGCGACAGCCGCGTGCCAGGCAGCAGCTGGACCTGTGCGGCGACCACCAGCGCCGTAGGCAGGCTGATCGCCAGGGAAGGCATCCAGATGCCTGCACGCAGGGCCAGGCCCATCGAGACCAGAGCGAGTACGGCGGTGAGGCCGAGGAACAGCCGGTCGGCGTCTGCGCCGAGGACCTGCAGGAAGGGAAGTTTTTCGTGACCGACGAACGACTCGGCGGTGCGGGAGGGTGCGGACATGCGCAATGCTCCTTTTGGCATGGACTGCGGTGTAGACACTCAGCGGCGGTCGTTGAAGGCGACACACAGCGGAGCAGGGGATGTGCTGTTCTGGTGCCAGAGGGCAGGGACGGCCCAGCCGATCCAGCTGGCCAACAGCAGAAGGCCCGCGAGCGCCCTCAGTGGGCGTCGGCGGGCAGTGGCTACCGGTTCGGCAGGTGCGTCCATGGCACTCCTTGCATCGGATGAGTGTGGTTGGATCCCTCCCGCGCGCGAGGGGGATCCAACACCGGGACGCGGCAGGGAGCGCGACCCGGGGTGATCAGAACTCCTGCCAGTCCCCTTCGCCCGCCAGGACGGGCTGGCGGATGACCGGCGCAGGCTTGCGGGCCGTCGTACGGGCTGCCGATGGTTTGGCTTTCGATGGCACCACGGGGGCCGCGGCGGCCGGGGTGCTGGCGGCACCGCCCGCGATACGGAACTGCGATGCCGCATCGGTCAGCTGCATGGCCTGTTCTTCCATCGAGCGTGCGGCGGCAGTGGCTTCTTCCACCAGCGCGGCATTCTGCTGGGTGGTTTCATCCATCTGCACCACGGTCTGGTTGACCTGTTCGATGCCGGCAGACTGCTCCTGCGAGGCGGCGGAAATCTCGGCCATGATGTCGGTCACGCGCTGTACCGAGGCGACGATCTCGCCCATGGTGGCGCCGGCCCGATGCACCAGTGCAGAGCCATCGGCCACCTTGTCGACGGATTCGTCGATCAGGCCCTTGATCTCTTTCGCGGCAGCGGCTGAGCGCTGTGCCAACGTGCGCACTTCGCTGGCCACCACGGCGAAGCCGCGGCCCTGGTCACCGGCGCGGGCCGCTTCGACCGCAGCGTTCAATGCCAGGATGTTGGTCTGGAACGCGATGCCGTCGATCACCGAAATGATCTCGGCGATCTTCTTGGAAGACGCCTCGATCGCGCTCATGGTGCTGACGACCTGACCCACCACTTCGCCGCCCTGCGACGCGACACCGGCGGCGCCGATGGCAAGCTGATTGGCCTGGCGCGCGTGCTCGGCGTTCTGGCGCACGGTGGAGGTCAGTTCCTCCATCGACGCCGCCGTTTCTTCCAGATTGGCGGCCTGCTGTTCGGTACGGCGCGACAGATCGTTGTTGCCCGCCGCGATTTCACTGGCTGCACCGCGGATGCTCTGCGCCGACACCTGGATGCGCGACACGATGCCGGTCAACTGGCTGACCGTGGTGTTGGCATCATCGCGCATCAGCGCGAATACACCGTGGAACTCGCCGTCCATGCGCGCGGTCAGGTCGCCGGCGGCGATCGCCTGCAGCAGCTGCGAGAGCTGCGACAGGTTGCCGTCGGCCACGTGCATCATGGTGTTCAGCTGCTCGATCATGAGCTTGAAGTCATGCTCGAAGCGGGACGCGTCGCCGCGCTGGCTGAAGTCACCAGCCGCCGCCGCGGAGGCCAGCTGCTGGATCTGCGTATTGATGGCCATCAGGCTGGCTTTTGCAGCATCCATCGATTCGTGCAGGATCGCGCGGGTACCGGGCAGGCGTCGTGCATCCGGCGCCAGGTTGCCGGCGGCGTACTGGTTGAGCACGTCGATTGCATCGCGGATGGAATCAAGGTGCTCGAAGATCACGGTGTTGATGCCGTGCGCCAGCTCACCGTACACACCCGGGAAATCTTCCGGGATGCGGTGGTTGATGTCCGGGCCCGCATGCATTTCCACCATCTGCTGGGTCTGGCCGGAGAAACGGCGCAGGGTGGCGGTCATTTCGGCGGTTGCGGTCAGCATGCGGCCGGCTTCGTCGTTGCTGGTGGCCGGCGTGCTGACACTCAGGTCACCGCGTGCAACCGCCTGGATGGCCTGCACGGCTTTGCCCAGTGGCACGGTGATGACGCGCGAGATAGTGACGGCCAGTGCTGCGGCGACCAGCGAGAGCAGCACCATCGCCGCGATGATGGCGACCATGCTGTTGCGGTGAGTGGCATTGGCGCGCGCGATGCCGGCGTCCATGACGGTGCCGCTGTAGGCGCTCAGTGCCTTGAGGTCTTCAAACAGTTTGCGACGCAGGGGGCGCGACTGCTCGTCGGACACCTGCTGGGCCAGCACCGCATCACCGCTTGCGCCTGCCGCACGCAGCTGTACGTTTGCGGCGAAATACGCATCGACGCCTGCCTTGACCTTGTCGAACAGCGCGCGCTCCTGCGCGTCGGCCTTCAGCACGGCATACGCGTCCAGTTCCTCACGCACGACCTTGGCGGTAGCGTCCATGCGGGTGTTGTAGTCGGCAACCTTCTCCGGCTTGTCCAGCATGGTCAGCTGGGCCATTTCGTAGGTGCGGAACTCGCCGAGCTGCGAACGCACCTCGCCCAGATGCTGCACGGAGGGAATGGCGTCGGTGGCCATGCCGCGCAGCTGGGTGTTGGCTTCAGACAGGCGCAGCAGGGCGAACACGCCCAGCACGAGCGTCATCAGGGTGGTCAGGGTGAATCCCACGGCCAGCTTGCGGGCAATGGGGAGATCGCGGAACCACTTCATGGGGGTGCTCCAGGGCAGGACGATGCGCCCGCGGCAGGGCCGTGGGAACTTTTCAGGAAAACGGCCCGCAATGGAGGGGGCATCATCACGCCGTCTACACAGATAGCGGCATCGCCGCGGGGATCTGTAGCGCGATCTGTTCGTCAGCCGCAATGCCCGGTAGCGCCGGAGCCACGCTCGGCGAGCGCGCAGCGCGGCGCGTATCAGGCGTCGTGATCGTGGGCGGAGAAGCCGCCGAGCATGGCTCGGCGCTACCGGAGGTCAGCGCAGGATTTGCGGGTAGCGCCGAGCCATGCTCGGCGAGCGCGCAGCGCGGCCTGTATCAGGCGTCATGATCGCGGGCGGAAAAGCCGCCGAGCGTGGCTCGGCGCTACCGGAGGTCAGCGCAGGATTTGCGGGTAGCGCCGAGCCACGCTCGGCGAGCGCGCAGCGCGGCCTGTATCAGGCGTCATGATTGCGGGCAGAAAAGCCGCCGAGCATGGCTCGGCGCTACCGGAGGTCAGCGCAGGATTTGCGGGTAGCGCCGAGCCACGCTCGGCGAGCGCGCAGCGCGGCCTGTATCAGGCGTCGTGATTGTGGGCAGAAAAGCCGCCGAGCATGGCTCGGCGCTACCGGACGTCAGCGCAGCGCGGCGTGTATCAGGCGTCGTGATCGTGGGCGGAGAAGCCGCCGAGCGTGGCTCGGCGCTACCAGACGTCAGTGCAGCGCGGCTCAGGCCGCCTGCGGCACCCGCAGCGAGCGGACCAGGCCGCCGATGTCGACGATCAGGGCCACGCGGCCATCGCCGAGGATGGTGGCGCCGGACACGCCGCCGATGCGGCGGTAGTTGTTCTCGATGTTCTTCACGACAACCTGCTGCTGGCCGACCAGTTCGTCCACTTCCAGCGCGATCTTCTGGCCATCGCCTTCCACCACCACCACCAGCGACTCATCGCTGTGACGCTGGCCGTAGCCGTAGTACTCGCTCAACGACAGGATGGGCAGGTACTCGCCGCGCACGCGCAGCACGCGGCCTTCGCCGGCCATGGTGCGGATGTCGCTGGCTTGCGGCTGCAATGCTTCCAGTACATAGGCCAGCGGCAGGATCAAGGTTTCGCCCGCCACCGAAACGGTCATGCCGTCGAGGATGGCGAGGGTCAGCGGCAGGCGGATCAGCGTGCGCGTCCCGAAACCGGCGCGGCTTTCGATCTGCACCTCACCGCCCAGCGCCTGGATGTTGCGACGGACCACGTCCATGCCCACACCGCGGCCGGACAGGTCGGTCACGGCATCTGCCGTGGAGAAACCGGGCTGGAAGATCAGGTCCCAGACCTGCGAATCGGTGGGGTTGTCCGGCACGGCAAGGCCGCGCTCGGCCGCCTTCGCCAGGATGCGTTCGCGGTTCAGGCCGTGGCCGTCGTCGCTGACTTCAATGACGATGTGGCCGCCCTGGTGTGATGCCGCCAACGTGATCGTGCCGGTTTCGTCCTTGCCCGCATTGCGGCGGAACTCCGGCATTTCCAAGCCGTGGTCGATGGAGTTGCGCACCAGGTGGACCAGGGGATCGGCGATCTTTTCGATCAGGCCCTTGTCCAGTTCGGTGCCTTCGCCGATCGTCTTCAGGCGCACCTGCTTGCCCAATCGCGTGGAGAGGTCGCGGACCAGACGCGGGAAGCGGCGGAACACCGCATCCACCGGCAGCATGCGCACGCCGATGACCGCTTCCTGCAGGTCACGCGTGTTGCGCTCCAGCAGGTCCAGGCCGGCGAACAGGCGCTCGGCGTGGGCCGGGTCGATGTGGTTGGAGACCTGCTTGAGCATGGCCTGGGTGATGACGAGTTCGCCCACCAGATTGATCAGGGCGTCGACCTTGTCCACGCTCACCCGGATCGAGGTCTCTGCCTCGGCCGGCGGTGCGGCCGGCGCCGCGCCGGGGGTGGCTGCTGCGATCGGTGCAGCGGCCGCCTGCGGGGCGACCTCGACCACCGGATCGAGGGCCAGGCTGGGCGGCACGACCGGACGGATGTCCAGTTCGCAGTCATCGACCACCCAGGCGAAGGTGTCTTCGATCTGGCTGCGCTTGATCTTGCCGATCAGGCCGAGGTCCCATGCCAGGTGCGCTTCGAACGGATCCAACTGCTCGAAGCCGGGCAGGCGTTCCATGCGGGCCTGCACCTGCAGCGGGCCGAGGTGCTCCAGCTCGCGGATGATCCGCAGCGGATCGTTGCCGCTCATGAACATCGACGGCGCCGGCGTAAAGCCGATCTGCCAGGCTTCCGGCTCGGCTTCAACGGCGGCAGCGGGCGCACTCGCGGCGGCGGCGGGCGCCTGCCCGGACAGAATGCCTTCCAGGCGCGCCTTCATCGCGGCGACCACGGCCGGGTCGGCCTGCACGCCGTGTTCGGCTTCGCGCTGCAGGGCGCGCAGCACGTCCACCGATGCCAGCATGGCGTCGACAGCGTTGGCTTCCAGCGCGCGCTTGCCGGCACGCAGCTCGTCCAGCAGCGTTTCCAGCACATGGGTCAGCGCGGCGATGGCATCGAAGCCGAAGGTGCCGGCGCCGCCCTTGATCGAGTGCGCGGCCCGGAACACCGAATTGATGATCTCTGCATCGTGCTGGCCGGATTCCAGGGTCAGCAGTCCAGCTTCCATCGCATCCAGCCCTTCGCGGCTTTCCTCGAAGAAGGTGGCGTGGAATCGTTGCAGGTCCATGCTCATGTCAGGTGTGTTCCAGGGGCGCGGGGGACGGGGGCGGCGAGGGCGATCAGCCCAGGACTTTCTGCACGGTGGCGATCAGCTGTTCGGGATTGAACGGCTTCACCAGCCAGCCGGTCGCACCGGCCGCCTTGCCTTCGGATTTCTTGTCTGCCGCTGACTCGGTGGTCAGCATCAGCATCGGGGTGAACTTGTACTCAGCCAACTGGCGCAGCTCGCGGATCAGCGAGATGCCATCCATGTTGGGCATGTTGACGTCGGTCACCACGGCGTTGAAGCGCTGTCCCTTGGCGCGGTTGAGTGCGACGGCGCCATCCTCGGCTTCTTCGACGGCAAAGCCGGCCGAGGTGAGGGCGAAGGAGACCATCTGGCGCATCGACGCCGAGTCATCCACCACCAAGATACGTGCGCTCATGCCGCGTTCTCCACAGAATTCAGGTTGTCATGGGGTACATCCAGGCCGAGGGCCTGGCTGACGCCGAGCAGTCGCGCGGCGTCGGAAAAGGTTGCGGTGCATCCGCTGAACTGTGTCGGCCGGCCCGCACTGCGGCGGTCGTGCACGAACGCGCACAGCACCTGCACCGCTGCGGTGTGGATGCGGCTGACCCGACTGGCGTCAAGCACCACGGGCGCGGCCTCGGCCAGCAGCGGGGCCAGGCGGTTCTTCAGCTCGGTGCTGCTCTCGATGCCGAGATCTTCACCCAGGTCCACTGTGCTCATTGTTGCTCCGGACAAACGGTTCCAGACTTCATAGCGGCAATTTCCGGGAAAGCTTTAGGGATGGGTTTTTTTGTTTATGGGCAAGGGCGGGAAAAGCAGCCGACTGAAGTCAGCTCTACCAGGCGCACCCACCAAGCGCACCGCCGAGCGCACCATCAGGCGCACCACCAAGCGCACCGCCATCCCCACCGCCACGCGCTCCAGCGGCCGCAGCACCCGGATCACCGGCCGCGTCAGAGGCCGGCTGGCTGCGATCAGTTGAGCAGGCGCGTGGCGTCGAGCAGGATCATCGGCTGGGCGCTTACGCGGGCGACGCCACGGAAGATGTCGTTGCTGATCCGGCAGATACGCGCGGTGTCCGGGGGCTCGATCTGCGAGTCGCTGAGGTTGGTCACATCCTCGACCGCGGTGACCCGCAGGCCCATGATGTCGCCGTTCTCCTCCAGCACCACGATGCGGGTCAGCGCATCTTCGCCCGCCGGTGCGCCACCCAGGTGGATGCCCAGGTCCATCACCGGTACCACCTGCCCACGCAGGTTCATGATGCCCAGTATGGCCGGGGCGGTGCCGCGCAGCGACAGCAACGGCACCGGCAGCACTACCTCCTGCACCTTCAGCAGCTCCAGCGCGTAGGCCTGGCTGCCACAGCGCAGGCGCAGCCAGCGCGAGCTGCGCTCGGCGGCGCGGCGCTGGGGTGAGGACGCATGTCCGTTCTCACGGGCCTGTTCCTGCAGTTCCTGCCACGTGCTGGGCGCGCCGGCTGCGCTCGCCGGCGGCGGCAGGTTGGACGGGCGGTTCGGAATGCGCGGGGGCGCGGGGGCGCGGGCAACCGCGGCGGCGGCGATCGGCGCGGCGGGCGCTGCCAGGATCACCGTGTCTGCCGCGGTCGGGTCGGCAGCGGCGGCGAAGGCGGCTTCCAGCGACGGGCTGTCCGCGTTGGCCAGCACGGCCGCGAGGTCCTCGCCGGTTTCGTAGATCACCTCGTCGGGCAGGTCATCCCAGGTCGGCGGGCGTTCGGGCGGCGTCGCGGCGCTGGCGTGGTTCATCGCGTCCAGGGTGGCATCGAAGGCAGCCTGCAGAGCGGCTTCTTCATCGTCCACGACGGCGGGGGCGCCGGTTTCGTAGACGACCTCATGCGGCAGATCATCCCAAGTGGGCTCGCGCGCGTCGTCCGCGTCACCCGGCACTGCAGGGGCGAGCACCTGCGCAGCGGCAGCCGCAGGCGCGTCGGCCGATGCCACCGCGTCACCCAGCAACTGCTCCAGATAGTCGTCCAGCACCTGTTCGTTGTTCATGCGGCCTGCTCCAGCGCGCGCGCATCGTCGGTCAGGATCCACTCCAGCGCACGCCGATAGGCCGCGAGCCCGCGCCCGGGGTAGTCATCGCCTTCCACCGGCGTCATCAGGGTGGCAGCGCTGCTCATGCGGGTGTCGACCGGAATCGCGTCATCCCAGACCCGCGTGAGGTGGCGGTCCTGCATCTGCCGCAGCGTCTCGTTGCCGGCGCGGGTGCGTCGATCGAACAGGGTAGGCAGGATCGACATCGGCAGCGGACGGCGGCGCGAGCGCTCCACCATCTCGCCGGTGCGGACCATGCCATCCAGACCGTGCAGGGCTAACGGCTCGGCCTGGGTGGGAATGATCAGGCGATCAGCGGCTGCCAGTGCGTTGATCATCAGCAAGCCCAGCGTGGGTGCGCAGTCCAGCAGGATGTAATCGTGACGGCCTTTGTGGCGGGCCAACGCGTTCTGCAGCGACAGGCCCAGGCCCGGCTGGTTGGCGCTGCGCCGTTCCAGCGTGGCCAGTGCGGCCTGCGCGCAGACGTGGTCCAGGCCGGGAATGGCGCTGGGGTGGCTGAGCACGGACAGCTCCACCGGCGGGGTGGCGAACAGATCCAGTACGCCCGCCGGCGGTGGATCCAGCGGAATGCCGAACGAGCGGGTCAGCGATGCATGCGGATCGAGATCGATCAGCAGCACGCGATGGCCCAGTCCGGCCAGTTGGCGTCCGAGGGCGAGGGTGGTGGTGGTCTTGCCGACTCCGCCCTTCTGGTTGGCGATTGCCCAGATGCGCATCGGTCTACTCCTTCATGGCGGGGGTGACGGCGGCGCCGATGGGGCTGCCGGCCGGGGCGGGCGCGCGGGGCGCCTGCGGGAGGGGGGGTAAGGCAATAGGGGCGATCACCGGCGCGTCGGTGTTGCTGGAGGCGTTGAGGCGCTGGCTGATGGGATCCACGCCGTGGCTGGTATCGGCCAGGATGATCACCATCACGCGGCGGTTGCGGTTGCGGCCGTCCGCACTGGTGTTGTCTTCGCGGGGGCGGAACTCGCCGTAGCCGACCATCGCCAACCGGGCGGGCTGCAGCCCCTGATCGGCGAACAGATGCACCACGCTTGCCGCACGGGCCGCCGACAGTTCCCAGTTCGACGGGAACTGGGCCGTGGCGATAGGGATGTTGTCGGTGTGGCCTTCCACGCGCACGCTGTTGGGCACGTCACGCAGCACCTCGGCCAGCTTGGCGAGCGTGTCGCGTGCGTGCACATCGAGCATCGATGCGCCGGTGGGGAACAGGATGTCGCTGTTGATCTCTACTTCGATCCACAGCTCGGTACGGCGCACGGTGATCATGCCGCGGTCGATCAGCGGTGTGAGCGCGGCGGTGAGTCGGTCGGCGATGCCATCCAGCTGTTTTTCGGCCTGCTTCAGCTGCTCCTGGTCGCGGAACGAGATGGGCGAGCGCATCTGCGATGCCATCGAGGGCAGCAGGGTAGGGTCGTTGGCCGGGGCCGGTGCCGAGGGACCGACGCGGCTGCCGGCGTTGATCACCGACGGGGTGTCCCAGCCGCCGCCCTTTACCTGGTGACTGCCTACCTGCACCGGGTTGATGGTGCGTGGCGCAGACCCGAAGGCGCTGCTCAAGGCACTGGCGACCACCCGGTACTTGCCTTCGTTGACCGTGGAGATGGCATACATCACCACGAAGAAGGCAAGCAGCAGCGTCATCAGGTCGGCGTACGGAATCGCCCAGGCCTCATGGTTGGCATGCTCTTCGTGGTGACGGCGGCGGGCCATGTCAGTGCAGGAATCCGCTCAGGTTGGTTTCGATGTTGCGCGGGTTCTCGCCGTGGGCGATCGAGATGATGCCTTCGATGGCCATCTCGCGATCGCGCGTGGTGTGGGCGATCACGCTCTTCAGCTTGGCGGACACCGGCAGGAACAGCAGGTTGGCCGAGGCGATGCCGTAGATGGTGGCGGTGAAGGCCGCCGCGATGCCGTGTCCCAGCTTGCTGGGGTCGGCAAGGTTCTTCATCACGGCGATCAAGCCCAGCACCGCGCCGATGATGCCCAGCGTCGGGGCATAGATGCCCATGGCTTCGAATACCTTCGACGCGGCCAGGTCTTTGTGTTCCTGGCTGCTCAGTTCGATCTCCAGCATGTGCCGGATGGTTTCCGGCTCCACGCCATCCACCAGCAACTGCAGCCCCTTGCGCAGGAACGGATCGCTCTGCGCGTCGACCTGCGCCTCCAGGCCCAGCAAGCCCTGGCGGCGCGCGATGTTGCTCCATTCCACGATCTGCGTGATCAGCTGGCGGCGGTCGCTCTGCGGCGGGCGGATGACCCAACGCACGATCTTGAAGGCGTGCTTGAACACTGCCGGCGCGGTATGCAGCAGGATCGAGGCAAGGGTGCCGACGATGACGATGACGAACGCGGCAGGCGACCACAACGACGCCAGGCCGGCGCCCTTGAGGATGCTGCCCCCCACCAGAGATGCCAAGGCGAGGAAGAGTCCGATGAGGCTGAGTCTGTCCATGGATCGGTTATCGGCCTGTAGCGGGGTGACTTGAGGTGGTGGCCAGGCAGTGGCCGACCGGCGTCACAGTTTTCATCCGTCGTGCGGGCTGCGAAGGCCGTCCACATCCAGGATCAGGGCCATGCGTCCGTCGCCGATCAGGGTCGCGCCGGCATAACCACGCAGCCCACGCAGGGCCTTGGGCAGCGGTTTGATGACGACCTCTTCGCGGCCCCGCACCTGGTCCACGACCAGGCCGAAGCGGGTCTCGCCCGCCTGCAGCACGACGATGGTCAGCAGGTGCGACGGTGCCGGTTCCACGTCCAGCCAGTGGCGCAGGTCCACCAGGGCCAGGGTGTGCGACAGGCGATCAAGCACGGCGCGTCCATCGAACCAGCCGAGGGACGTGGCCGGTGCATGCAGCACCTCCAGCACGCGTGCCAGCGGCAGGGCGTACACATCCTCGCCGGCCTGCACCAGCAGGGTCGGCAGAATGGCCAGGGTAAGCGGCACGCGGATCATGAAGCGGCTGCCGCGGCCCAGTTCGGACTGGATCTGGATCTGTCCGCTGAGTTCGCGGATGCGCGACTGCACCACGTCCATGCCCACGCCGCGGCCGGAGATGTCGGTGACCTCGGCCTTGGTCGAGAAGCCCGGCAGGAACACCAGGTGCAGGCACTCTTCGCTGCTCAGGCGGGCAGCGGCCTCCGGATCGATCAGGCCCTTCTCGCGCGCCTTGGCACGCAGTTTCTCCGGGTCGATGCCGGCGCCGTCGTCCTGCACTTCGATGCTGACGTAGTCGCCTTCCTGCTGCGCGGACAAGCGCACGTGGCCGCTGCGGGGCTTGCCCTGCGCTTCACGCAGGTCGGGCATCTCCACGCCGTGGTCGATGGCATTGCGCACCAGATGCACGAGCGGATCGGCCAGTGCCTCGACCAGGTTGCGGTCCAGTTCGGTTTCGGCGCCGAACAGTTCCAGTTCAACTTCCTTGTTCAGCGAGCGCGCGACATCGCGCGCCACTTTCGGGAAACGCGAGAAGACCTTGCCCACCGGCTGCATGCGGGTGCGCATGACCGCCGACTGCAGACGCGCGGTCGCGATGTCCAGCGTGGACACGGCGCGATCAAGCTCTTCGTCGCGCAAACGCACGCGCAGGGTCTTCAGGCGGTTGCGCGACAGCACCAGTTCGCCGATCAGGTTGACGATGGCATCCAGGCGCTTGGTGTCCACGCGCACGGTGTGTTCGGCCTCGGCCAGCGGCTTGGCGGGCTTGGGCGCGGGCGTGGGCGCGGCGGCAGGGCGCTTCGGCGGCGGGGCCGCCTGTGCAACGGGCGCCTGCTGCGCGAGTGTACTGCCCGGCACAGCGCCGCCATGCAGCTGATCCAGCAAGGCCTCGAACTCGTCCTCGCTGATCATGCCATCGTCGGCCTTGGGTGCGACCGCCGTGGGCGCGGCGCCGCCATGCAACTGGTCGAGCAGGGCCTCGAACTCATCGTCGCTGATCATTTCCGAACCGGCGTCGTTGCCGGCCAGCGCGGCCGACGCGGCAGGCGAGGGGGCCACGCCGACATCGAACTGGGCGATCAGGTCCGGCGGGGCATGGCCCGGTTCTTCGCCGGCCGACACCGCATCCAGCATCGCCTGCAGATAGTCCAGCGATTGTTGGCCGGCATCGAAGTGATGCGGCTGCAGCGTGGCCTGTCCGGAGCGCGCCAGGCCGAGGGTTTCCTCGGCGGCGTGGCACAGCTCCACCATGGCGTGGATGCCGAGGAAGCCGGCACCGCCTTTCAGCGTGTGGTATCCCCGGAACACCGCATTGAGCTGGGGGCTGTCCTGCGGGTCCTGCTCCAGGGTGACCAGCTGCTCGCCGAGACGATCCAGGATTTCCTGCGCCTCGATGATGAAGTCCGCAGCGATGTCGTCGGCGATTCCACTCATGCTCAGAGCCCCAGGTCGGACAGCAGGTCGTCGGCGTCCAGCTGGGACACCGCATGGCGATCCACACCGGCCACGGCCGGTCCGGCCAGCGCCGGCTCAGTGCGGCCCTGCTGGCGCGATGCCTGCAGTTCCGGCGGCAGGCCCAAGGCACCGAAGCCTTCATGTACGCGGCGCACGATGCCCACCACACGGCGGATGATCTGGCCGGTCAGGTCCTGGTAACTCTGGGTCAGCGCGATCTCGGTCAGGTTGTGGCGGATACGCTCGAGTGCCTGCTGCTGCTCCAGTGCGGGCAGCGCCTCCTCGCCCAGGCGGGCGGTCAGGGCACGGCATTCCTCGGTCAGGTCCAAGGTGCGGTGGGTGGCTTGTTCGGTCATCGTGACCACGTGGTCCAGCCGCGCGCACGCATCGTCGAGCTCTTCAGCATCGGCGTCATGACCGACGGTGGGCAGTTCTCCCAGCGCCTGGCCCAGCTCGCGGGCCAATCGTGACAGGCCGGCCATCATCGGCTGGGTGCGTGCCGCCGCCAGCGCGTCGATCTGCACACGCCAGCCGGCTTCATCTCCGGCTTCCAGTGCGGCCAATGCTTCCTGCAGGCGTTGGACCAGCCACGCCTTGTCCATGGCGACGTCCATCAAGCGCTCGCCGCCAGGCGTTCGAAGATCTTGCCCAGTTTTTCCTGCAGCGTCTGTGCGGTGAAGGGCTTGATGATGTAGCCGTTCACGCCGGCCTGTGCCGCTTCGATGATCTGCTCGCGCTTGGCTTCGGCGGTCACCATCAGTACCGGCAGGGTCTTCAGCTTGGCGTCGGCACGGATGGCCTTCAGCAGCTCGATACCGGTCATGACCGGCATGTTCCAGTCGGTCACCACGAAGTCGAAGGACTGGCTCTGCAGCAACGCCAGCGCGGCATGCCCATCCTCGGCCTCGGCGGTGTTGCTGAAGCCCAGGTCGCCCAGCAGGTTCTTGACGATGCGACGCATGGTCGAGAAATCGTCGACGATCAGGATGCGCATGTTCTTGTTCAAAGCTTCATTCCTCTTGGGTACTTATGCTTCCAGGCCCGCGTCAACGGCCTCGAAGGCTTTCAGTCGGCCACGCAGGCGCAATACCGCCTGGCCATGGATCTGGCAGACCCGCGACTCGCTCACACCGAGCACTGCGCCGATCTCTTTAAGGTTCAATTCCTGTTCGTAGTACAGCGACAGCACCAGCTGTTCGCGCTCGGGCAGGTGGCCGATGGCCTTGCCCAGCTCGCTGCCGAACTGGCTGCGCTCCAGCACCTGCTGCGGGGTGGGTCCGCCTTGGGCGACGGTATCCAGCTCGCCCTGGTCTTCGATGCGCGATTCCAGGCTCAGCACCTGGCCACGCGAGGCATCTTCCATCAGCCGTAGGTATTCCGGCAGCGGGATGTCCATCGCCGCGGCCACTTCGGTGGCCGATGCGGCGCGACCCGTGGTCTGCTCCAGGCGACGGATGGTCGAGGCGGCATCGCGGGCGCGGCGGTGCACCGAGCGCGGCACCCAGTCGCCGCGCCGGATCTCATCGATCATCGAACCGCGGATGCGGATCGAGGCATAGGTTTCAAACGAGGCCCCCTGGTCGGCGTCGTAGCTGCGCGACGCTTCCATCAGGCCCATCATGCCGGCCTGGATCAGGTCATCGATCTCGACGCTGGCGGGCAGTCGCGCGGCCAGGTGGTGGGCGATGCGCCGCACCAGGTCCGAATGCTGCGCGATGCACTCGGTGGCGGCGGTGCGCTGCACCTCGCGGTATTGAGCGGCGCCTTTCATGCCACCACCCCCCGCTGCTTGAGGATGCGTTCGAGGAAGAACTCCACGCCACCGCGCGGCTCGGTCGGTGCCTGCCAGCGGGCGGTGCGGCGGGCGATTTCGTTGATCGCCAGCGCCGACGGGCTGGACGGGTAGGCTTTCACCACCGGCTGCTGGCGCTGCACGGACATGCGCAGCCAGTCATCCTGCGGCACGCAGCCGAGGTAGTTCAGCGAGACATCGGCGAGGAATTTCTCGCAGACCCGGCTGAGCTTTTCATACAGCACGCGCCCTTCGTTGGGGTCGCGCACCATGTTGGCCACCACCTGGATGCGATCCACGCCGCGTTCGCGCGACAACACCTTGATCAGCGCGTAGGCATCGGTGATCGAGGCCGGCTCATCGCAGACCACCACCACGGTGTCCTGCGCGGCCTGGCAGAAGGTCAGCACGCCGTCGGTGATGCCGGCGGCCGTGTCGACCACCATCACGTCCAGATCGCGCTCCAGCTCGGAGAACACGTTGACCAGGCCGATGTGCTCGGCCGGTGCCAGCTCGGCCATGTGTCGCCGACCGGATGCAGCCGGAACCACCAGCACGCCGTTGGGTCCCTCGATGATCACTTCTTCCAGCGTGCAGCGCCCGGCGATCAGGTCGGCCAGGGTGAACTCCGGCTTCAGGCCGAGGATCACGTCGATGTTGGCCAGGCCGAGGTCGGCATCCAGCAGCAGCGTGCGTTTGCCCATGCCAGCGAGCGCCACGGCCATGTTGGCCGAAACGTTCGTCTTGCCCACGCCGCCCTTGCCGCCGGTGACGGCGATGGTGCGGACCGGGCCCAGCGGCTGGCTGCGGGTGGCCGACAACGGGAAGGTCGTGGTCAGCTTGGCGTATTCACGCGACGGCATGGTTCAACTCCGGGTTGCAGGGCATATCGGCCGCGCGGCGCAAATCTTCAAGGCGAAGTACAAGATTGGCCGCACTGGCCCGGTGCAGGTCTTCAGGAACGTCCTGGCCATCGGTCACCCAGGTGATCGGCAGGCGGTGGTCGACGGCGACCGACAGGGCCGTACCGAAGCGACCGGTCTCGTCCAGCTTGCTCAGCACGACGCCCTGCAGGTTGGCGGCGCTGAAGCGGCGCACCACTTCGTCCATGTCGCCGAAGCTGGTGTTGGCCGGCAGCACCAGCAGGGTGCTGACCTTCGGCGCGGCGCGCAGCCACTGCAGCTGCGAGGCCAGGGTGCGGTCGCGCGGGCCGACGCCTGCGGTGTCGATCAGCACCAGCTTGTAGTCCTTCAGGCGTTCCAGCAACTGATCCAGGTCGGTGCCGCTGCTGGCCTCGTGCACGGCGATGCCGAGCTGGCGGCCGAAGCCGTACAGCTGCTCGCGGGCGCCGATGCGGGTGGTATCAGTGGTGACCAGGGCGACATCGCGCGGGGCGTGGCTTTCGGCAAAGCGCGAGGCAAGCTTGGCGATGGTGGTGGTCTTGCCGGCACCGGTGGGGCCGACCAGCGCGATCACACCGCCTGCCTCCAGCGGGTCGACCGGCGAGATCGGCAGCTTGCGCGAGAGCAGGCCCAGCATCAGGCCGCGACCGCGGTGGGCCTCGGTCTCCAGCGGGATCTGCAGCACCACGTCGCGGGCGATACCGGCATCGAAGCCATATTCGTCCATCAGGTCCAGCGCGGCGGCGCGCACTGGATTGCCGCGCAGGCGCTCATCGGTGAAGCGGTGCATTTCGCGCTCGATCACCTGGCGCATGCCGGCCACTTCGTTGCGCAGGTGGCGCATCTCTTCGTCGTCGCGGGCGATGACGGTGAGGGTCGGCGGGGCGACGATCGGGCGCGCCGGTTGTACGGCCTCGGCGACCTGCAGGGCCGGCAAGGTTTCCGCCGAGCGTGGCTCGGCGCTACCGGAGGTCGGCGCCGGGAAGGTGTCCAGGGCGGCAGGCGGCTGCGGGGCCGCGGAGATGTCCGGGGCGGCCGGGGGCTGCGGCGTCGAGAGGGTGTCCGGGGCGGCGTGGGTCTGCGGCACCGGGAGGGTGTCCGCAGAGCGTGGCTCGGCGCTACCGATCATCGGCATCTGCGCAGCGAAGGCCATCGGCAGCGGCGGCGGCAGCACGGTCGGGGGGCGGATGACCGGCGCGGTAACGACCGGCGGCTCGATGGCGAAGGCTTCATCTTCCACCCACGCGCGCGGCAGCGGCGGCAGTGGGCGCGGTGCGCTGGCCTGCTGGCGCGGTTCGGGCTGTGCGTGTTCGAACGGGGCAAAGATCTGCTCCGGCAGCGCCGGTTCGTTGACACGCTGCGGCGCTTCGCGATGCAGTGCACCGCCGGCGGCACGGGCCAGGGTCGCCGCGAATCCTTCGCTGCCGCGCTGCATGACGATTTCATCGCTGCTGTTCAACGTGCGACCCGTCGCGCCCACCGCTGCGCGTGCCAGGGCCGCAACGGCCGACGTGGTCGCCGCCACCGGTTCGATCTCGGCGACCGGCTCGCGGCGACGGGTCATCGCGGCGATCATCGCGTCGGCGGCGGTGCGCGGACGCGGCGCCGGTGCGGCTGCCTGCACGGGCGCACTGTCCTTGCGGGCGGTTTCCAGTGCACGCTGCACCACGCTCTCGTCGTAATGTGCGGCCGCCACGATTTCGACGCCTTCCTCGATCCGCCGGTTGGACAGGATGACCGCATCCGGTCCATGTTCCTTGCGGACCAGGTTCATGGCCGATCGCATGTCGGCGGCGACGAAGCGTTTGATTTTCATGCTGGGGTACCGGGACGGAGTCGGTTCGGTGGCAGGGGATCGCGATTGTTCGGTGGTCTGCACGGTGCGGGGTCCCCTTGGAAAATGGTTGGATCACTACGGTGGCGGCGGCGCTGCTGCCGGTTTCCCGGCGCCGGTGGAGGCCTGCGGTCAGCTGATCGTGCCGACCAGCTTCAGCCGCTTGTCTTCCGGCACCTCGCTGTACGCCAGCACCGACAGCGATGGAACGCTGTGACGGACCAGGCGTGCCAGCGCGGCACGGACCGGGCCCGGTACCAGCACCACGGCGGGCTCGTTGCGGGCTTCCTGCTTGCTGACACAGTCGGCAAGACTCTGGTGCAGCCGTTCGGCGAGTCCGGGTTCCAGCGCAGCGCCGTTACCCTGCGTGGACTCCTGCAAGACGCGTTCCAATTGCGGGTTGAGGGTGAACACCGGCAGCTCGGCGGACATGCCGGCGATCTCCTGCACGATGAAACGGCCCAGCGTGTTGCGCACTGCCGCGGTGAGCACGGTCGGGTCCTGGCTGGACGGGGCGGTTTCCACCAGCGACTCGGCAATCTTGCGCAGCTGCCGTACCGGGATGCGCTCGATCAACAGGTTCTGCAGCACGCGTACCACCACCGACAGCGGCACGGCCTTCGGGGTCAGGTCTTCGACCAGCTTCGGGGCGCTCTTGGCCAGGTTGGCCAGCAGCTGTTGCACTTCCTCATGACCCAGCAGCTCCGGCGCATGCTCGCGGATCAGGTGGGACAGGTGGGTGGCGACCACGGTGGCCGGGTCCACCACGGTGTAGCCCATCGATTCCGCATGGGCGCGCTGATGCGGCTGGATCCACGTGGCATCCAGGCCGAAGGCCGGGTCCTTGCCGGCGATGCCGTCCAGCTGGCCCAAGGCACTGCCCGGGTCCAGCGCCAGTTCGCGGTCAGGATGGATTTCCGCCGTGGCGACCGGCACGCCGTGGATCAGCAGGCGGTAGGCGGTGGCGGGCAGTTCCAGGTTGTCGCGGATATGCACCGAGGGAATCAGGAAGCCGATGTCCTGCGTCAGCTTGCGACGCACGCCCTTGATGCGGGCCATCAGTTCGCCGCCCTGTGCGGCATCGACCAGCGGGATCAGCCGGTAGCCCACTTCCAGGCCCAGCGGGTCGACCGGACGCAGTTCGTCCCAGGTCAGTTCGGCGCTGGGTGCGGGCGCGGCGGGGCGACCCAGCGCGTCCATCGGCTGGGCAGTCGGCGCGGCGTTGGCCTGCGTCTCGGCCAGTTGGCTCTTTTTCCATATCTTCCAGGCCATGAAGCCCAGGATCGCCGCCAGCGTCAGGAAGGCGACGTTCGGCATGCCCGGGACCAGGCCGACCACGCCGATGATGCCGGCGGTGATGGCCAGCGCACGGTACTGGCCGAACACCTGGCCCATCATGGCCTGGCTCATGTCCTGCGAGCGCGAGGCGCGGGTGACCAGCATCGCCACCGCACTGGACACCAGCAGCGCCGGCAGCTGCGCCACCAGGCCGTCACCGATGGACAGCAGGGTGTAGGTGGCCGCTGCGTCGCCGAAGGCCATGTTGTGCTGGAGCATGCCGACGGCCAGGCCGCCGATCATGTTGATGAAGAGGATCAGGATGCCGGCGATGGCGTCGCCGCGGATGAACTTGCTGGCACCGTCCATCGCACCGTAGAAGTCTGCTTCCTCGCGGACCTCCTCGCGCCGGGCCTTGGCCTCTTCACGCGTCAACAATCCGGCATTGAGGTCGGCATCGATGGCCATCTGCTTGCCGGGCATCGAGTCGAGGATGAAGCGCGCGGTCACTTCGGAAACGCGGCCTGCACCTTTGGTGATCACCACGAAATTGATGATGGTCAGGATCGCGAAGACCACGATGCCGACGGCGTAGTTGCCGCCGATGACGAACTCGCCGAAGGCGGCGATCACCTTGCCGGCGGCCTCGTGGCCGTTCTGGCCGTTGAGCAGGATCACGCGGGTGGAGGCGACGTTCAGTGCCAGCCGCAGCATCGTGGTGACCAGCAGCACGATCGGGAAGATGGTGAAGTCCAGCGGACGCTTCACATACACCACCGCCAGCAGCACCATCATCGAGATGGCGATGTTGAAGGTGAACAGCGCATCCAGCACGGGGGCGGCCAGCGGTACGACCACCATGGCCAGCAGGGCCATGACGATCAGCGGCGCGCCGAGCCCCTGGCGGATCATGGCCAGGATGCTGCGGGTATTGAAGGTGCCGGGCTGGGCGCTCATCGCGGCGCCCCGTCAGGCGCGGTGCCCGGCGCGTATTCGGCCACGTCCACGTACGGCTGGCTGGGCATGGGGCCGGTGCGCCAGCTGCGCAGCTGGTAGACGTAGGAGAGCACCTGGGCAACGGCCGAATACAGTCTCACGGGGATTTCCTTTCCGAGTTCCCCTTCCCGATACAAGGCCCGTGCCAAAGGCGGCGCCGAGACGATGGCCACCTTGTTGCCCTCGGCGATCTTGCGGATGTGCTGGGCGGTTTCATCCACCCCCAGCGCGACCACCTTGGGCGCGCCCATCTTGCCGCCTTCGTACTTCAGCGCTACGGCGTAATGGGTCGGATTGACCAGCACCACGTCGGCGGTGGGTACCGCTTCCATCATCCGGCGGTTGGACATTTCGTGCTGCAGCTGGCGGATGCGCCCCTTCACTTCCGGGCTGCCTTCGCTTTCCTTCATCTCGCGGCGCAGTTCTTCACGGGTCATCTTCAGCTTGCGCAGCCAGTTCCAGCGCTGATATGGCGCATCGATGAAAGCCAGCAGCAGCATCGCCACCGCCGTGGCCAGCAGCAGCTTCAGGGTGAAGCCGAGGCCGCGCACGATGGCGGTCTCCAACGGCTGGTGCAGCAGGCCACGCAGCAGGTCCATGCCCCCCATCATCACGATGGTGGCGGCGGTGCCGACGAACAGCACGCGCAGCAGGGATTTGACGAACTCGGCGACCGCTTCGGGGCCATACAGGCGTTTGAGGCCGGAGGCGGGATTCATGCGGGTGAAGTCGGGCATCATCGCCTTGCCGGACCAGCGCAGGCCACCCATCACCACCGGGGCCAGGAAGCTGGCCAGCAGGCAGACGATCAACAGCGGTGCGGTGACCAGCAGCAGGCGCAGGAACAGATCGCCGACATGCCCGAACAGCTCCATCGGGTGCTGGCGCAGCGAGAGGTCGGGGGTCAGCGCCTGTTTCATCCAGTCGATGCCGCCGCTGGCCAGCTGCCCGCCGGTGGCCATCACCGCCAGCACGCCCCCGCCGAATACCGCAGCGGTGGCCAACTCGCGCGAGCGCGGCGTATTGCCCTGTTCGCGGGCCTCGCGCAGTCGTTTTTCAGTTGGCTGTTCGGTTTTTTCGCCGCCGTCTTCGTTCTCGGACATCGCGCGCAGATCCAGGGGGGTGCCCGGCAGGCTGCAAGATCCGTGCCGTTGCCGATCACCGGTAGCGCCGACCCGGGGTCGGCGAGCGCAGCGGGCCCGGACGATGCGGGTATCCGCCGAGCGTGGCTCGGCGCTACGGGGTCGGATCGACCTGCGGCCTTCGCTCACCGTGCAACTGCAGGAAACGTGCGGCCTCGACCGGACGCCCCAGCAGATAGCCCTGCAGGGAGGTGCATCCCAGCTGCTCCAGGCAGCGCCGCTGGGCGATGGTTTCCACGCCTTCGGCCACCACGTCCATGTGCAGGGCGCGGCCCAGCGCGATGATGGACGACACGATGACCACGTCCTCGCGGCTGTTGGCCAGGTCGCGCACGAAGGCGTGGTCGATCTTCAGTTCCGTGGCGGGCAAGCGCTTGAGGTAGAACAGGCTGGAATAGCCGGTGCCGAAGTCGTCGATGGAGATGCCCACTCCCAGCGCCGACAGCCCCTGCAACAGGTCGGTGCTGGTCGTCGTATCGCGCATCACCGTGCTCTCGGTGATTTCAAGGATGAGCTGGCGCGCGGGCAGCTGATGACGTGCCAACGCACTGGCCACATCCTGCAGCAGGCCGGGCGCGGTGAACTGCAGCGGCGACAGGTTCACTGATATCGTCCAGTCGTCCTGGCCAAGGCAATGCCACTGGCGCAGCTGCCTGCACGCTTCATCCAGCGCCCAGCGCCCCAGCGCGCCGATCAGGCCGCTGCGTTCGGCCAGGCCGATGAACTGGTCGGGGGCGATCAGGCCGCGCTGCGGATGCTGCCAGCGGACCAGGGCTTCGGCACCGCAGACGTCCCCGTCTTCTACCCGCAGCTTCGGTTGGTAATGCAGCAGCAGCTGGTGGCCGTCGATGGCGGCGCGAAGCTCGGCCTGCAGCGCCGCTTGCGCAGCGGCACCGGAATCCATCCCCTCGATGTAGACCACATAGCGGTTGCGACCCCGCTGCTTGGCCTGGTACATCGCAGCGTCGGCGCAGGCCATCAGCTGTCGCTCGGACATCGCGTGGTCGGGGCACAGGGCGATGCCGATGCTCGCGCTAACCCGCAACTCGTGGCCGGCGACCAGATCGTGGACGTTCAGCGCCTGCAGCATGTGCTGCGCAAGCAGGGTCATGTCCTGCCCTGCGTCCAGGTCGGCCACCAGCACGAACTCATCCCCGCCCAGGCGTGCAAGCAGGTCGCGCGGACGCAGCAGGCGGCCAAGCCGCTCGCTGACTGCAATCAGCAGCGCATCGCCGGTCTGGTGCCCGTAGACGTCGTTGACGTGCTTGAACCCGTCCAGATCGATGAACACCACAGCGAAGCGCTTGCCCGATGTGGCCACCTCGCTGAGCGATTGCTCGATGTGCTGCTGCAACAGCCTGCGATTGGGCAGGCGGGTGAGGGGGTCGTGCAACGCAGCCCGTGTCAGTTCGGCGTGTGCATCATCCAGGCTGTGGCTGAGTGAAGCGTTGCGTACGCGCAGCAGGTGGGTCTGCAGGCGTTGCTCCATCCAGGCCAACAACAACGCCCCTCCCAGTATCAGCCCGGTAACCAGCACGACCAGCAGCGCCAGGATGTCGCTGGGCAGGCTGCCGCCAGCCAGTGCGCCGCAGACGCTGTCCTGCGGAAACCGCGCTGCGGCCATGCCGGTGTAGTGCATGCCGCCAATGCCGGCGCCGAGCATGACCGATGCGGCCAGGCGTGCCGACAGGCGCGCTTGTGAGCGGTGCAGACGGAACACGATGAACAGGGCGCTCCAGCTTGCCGCGACAGCCACCAGCAGCGAGGCGACGACCCAGCCGAAGTGCCACTGGATGGGCGGCTGCATCCGCATGGCCAGCATGCCGACGTAGTGCATGCTGGCAATGCCGGTGCCCATCAGCACTGCGCCACCGGCCAGCCGTCCGTGCGGCAGGGTGGGCCGGGTGACCAGCCAGAGGGCGAACACGGATGATCCGATGGCGATCGCCAGCGACGCGGAGGTCAGGGTGCGGTCATAGGCCACCGCAATGGGCAGCGCGAAGGCCAGCATGCCGATGAAGTGCATCGACCAGATGCCAAGGCCCATGGCGCAGCCGCCGCCGAGCCGCCAGGCCCACATCGCCGACGCGCCGTCGCTGCGCGCAGCGCGTGATGCCATGGCCAGTGCGGTAAACGATGCCAGCGCAGCGACCAGCAGGGACAACATGACCAACGAAATCTCGTAGCGGCCCTGCAGCATCGTCGATCTCCTGTTCGACTTGCGCTGGCTCGTGCAGGTCAGCGCATCTTCCCGATGAATCTACCGCTAAATGGCGTGGATACATACGCGGTGGTATCCCTGCCTGCTGTCAGTGAGCTGCCTTGCATGCTGCGATCAGCGGACCACGGCACCGGCCGCATCAAAGGCGGCATCGAACAGGCGCTGCACGGGTGGGCCCATCTCGCCCGCCAGCACGGCCAGCAGGGCCAGCCCCAACAGCAGCGATACCGGCAGGCCGAGCTGGATCGGATTGAGCGCCGGGGCTGCACGGGCGAGTGCGCCGAAGGCCAGGTTGACCGCCAGCATCGCCACGATCAGCGGCAACGCCAGGCCGACGCCGCCACGCAGCACGGTCAGCAGGAAGGTAGGGGCCAAGGTGGTCAGTGCCTGCGGATCGGGCAGGGTGGTGCCGATCGGCAATGCGCGATAGCTGTCCACCAGCAGCGAGATCAACGCCAGATGGCCGTTGGCGGTGAAGAACAGCAGGCCGAACATCAGGTAGAACCATTGCCCGATGACGCCCGAGCTGCCCCCGCGCATCGGGTCGGCCATCTGCGCGAAGGACAGGCCGGTGCCTTGGGCGATCAGCTCGCCAGCCAACGCGCCGGCCTCGAATACCAGCCGCAGCATGAAGCCGATCGTTATCCCGATCACCAGTTCGCGGAAGATGGTCAGTACGGTAGCCGCATCGAATCCCACCCAGCTGGGGACGGGCGGAAGGATCGGCGCCAGTGCAATCGACAGCGTCGCCGACAGCAGCAGTTTGATGCGGGACGGCACCGCGCGGGTACCGATCAGCGGCATTGCCATGATCATGGCGCCCAGCCGCAGCAGGGTCCACAGCGTATCGCCGATCATGCCGAAGGCCTGCAGGCCGTCGGTCGCCATCTGGGTCGCAGGATCCATCAGCCGCCCTCCAGCGGGATCCGGCCCCTGTTGCAGCCGTCCAGGCGGACGACGAAGGGTGCGTGCGCCCATCGGGTACCGATGCAGGGTGGGACGAAGCGCACGACCTAGCCGATCAGATGGGGAATGCGCTGGAACAGCAGGATGGTGAACTCCACCATATGTCCCAGCAGCAGGCTGCCCAGCGCGAACAGGACGGCCGTCAGCGCCGCCGCCTTGGCGACGAACGCGATGGTCGGCTCGTTGAGCTGGGTGGCGGCCTGCACGATGCCCACCACCACGCCCACCACCAGCACGGTAAGCAACAGGGGGCCGGCCACCCATAGGGTAGCGATCAGGCCGCCGCGCAGTTCGGTCAGGGCAAGTTCGGGAGACATCGGAATTCCAGTGGAAGAGGGGCCGGGCGACTCAGGAAGGATTGAAGCTGGCGGCCAGTGTGCCGACGGTCAGCACCCAGCCATCGACCAGCACGAACAACAGGATCTTGAAAGGCGCCGACACCAGCATGGGCGACAGCATCATCATGCCCATCGACATCAGTACGCTGGCCACGACCAGATCGATGATCACGAAGGGGATGAAGATCAGGAAGCCGATTTCGAAGGCGGTCTTCAGCTCGCTGGTGACGAAGGACGCCACCAGCACCGGGAAGGGCACCGCGTCTGGACTGGCATAGGTGCCATGGCCGGCGATGCCGGCAAAGGTCATCAGGTCGGTTTCGCGGATCTGCGCCAGCATGAAGGCGCGCAGTGGCTGCGTGGTCAGCGTCCAGGCGGACTGGAAATCAATCTGCCCGTCCAGGTAAGGGGCCATGCCGGTACTCCAGGCCTTGTCCCAGGTCGGCAACATGATCATCGCGGTCAGGAACAGGGCAAGGCCGAGCATGACCTGGTTGGACGGCGTCTGGCCGGTGCCCAGCGCCTGCCGCAGGAGGGCCAGCACGACGATGATGCGGGTGAACGCGGTGAGCACCAGCAGCATCGACGGGATCAGGGTGATCGCGGTCATCAGCAGCAGGGTCTGCAGCGGCAGGCTGACCGGTTGCCCACCGATGCGGCCGACATTCACGTCGGGCAGCGGCGTGGCCGGCGCACCCGGCACGGCGAAGGCCAGCGCGGGCAGCAGCAACATCACCAGCAACGCCAGCCAAGGGAGCCAGCGGGTGGCTGCGGGCCGATGGCCTGCGCGCGGCAGAGAGATCGAACGCATTTCAGGAGTCCTTGCGCAGCCGCTGCTGCAGCAACTGGGCGAAATTGGGGAGGTTCTTCAAGTCCGGCACGCGCATCGGCGTCGGCGGCGGGAGCGGTTCGCTCAGCGTGTGCAGCTTGCTGATGCCGCCAGCGGTCACGCCCAGCAGCATCTGCTCACCGTTGATCTCCAGCACCACCACGCGCTCCTTGGCGCCCACGGCGATGCTGGCCACCATCTTCAGGCCCTCGGCCTGGCGGAAGCTGCTGCCCGGCATGCGCTTGAGCAGCCAGCCCAGGCCGACCACCAGCGCCAGCACCAGCAGCAGCGCCAGCACGGCACCGAACAGACCGGGCGTGGAGGGCGCATGCTGGCCTACCGCGGGCGCGGCGACCTTTGCTGCCGCCTGACCGGTGGCGATGAGCAGGTGCAGGCTCAACGCAGTCTCCGGATCCGTTCGCTGGGGCTGACCACATCGGTCAGGCGCACGCCGAAGCGGTCATTGATGACGACCACTTCGCCATGTGCGATCAGCGTGCCGTTGACCAGTACGTCCAGTGACTCGCCGGCACCGCGTTCCAGTTCCACCACCGAGCCCTGGTTGAGCTGCAGCAGGTTGCGGATCGGCAGGCGCGCACGCCCGACTTCCAGTGACAGCGTCACCGGCACGTCCAGGATCACGTCCAGGTTGAGATCGGCACCGCCGGTGTCCTCGGCCTGCAGGGCCTCGAACTGGGCAGCGATGGCTTCTTGGCGCTCGGTTTCGTTCATTGCGGGTCTTCCTGGGTAGCTGGCGCACGCTGGCGGGTGCCCGGCGGATGGGTTGCGGTGATCTTTACAGCGTTCATGCCATTGGCCACGCCGAACTGGCCGGTGAACACCGGGATGCCTTCCACGCAGACCGGCACCTCGTTGGGCAGGTCGATCGGCAGGATGTCGCCGACCTTCAAGCGGGTCAGCTCGCGCAGGCTCATGCGCTTGGTCGCGAGCACGCTGGACAGGTTGACCTCGGCCACGTTGAGCTGCTCGCGCAGGGTCTTGCCCCAGCTCTCGTCGCGGTCGTTGCGGTCGCTCTGGATACCGGCATCGAGCAGTTCGCGGATGGGTTCCAGCATCGAGTAGGGCAGGGTGACGTGGATGTCGCCGCCGCCTCCGTCGAGTTCGACATGCAGGCGGCACACCACGACGTATTCGCGCGGGGTGACGATGTTGGCGAAGTGCGGGTTGATCTCGGAATTGAGGTACTCGAACTCCACGTCCATCACCGGCGCCCACGCCTCGCGCAGATCGGCGAAGGTCTGCTTCAGCAGCAGGTGGATGACCCGCATTTCCGTGGCGGTGAACTCGCGGCCCTCGATGCGGGTGGGGTAGCGCCCATCCCCGCCGAAGAAATTGTCGACGATGGCGAACACCAGGGTCGGCTCGAACACGATCAGGCCGGTGCCGCGCAGCGGCTTGAAGCGGATCAGGTTGAGGTTGGTGGGCACGTATAGCGAATGCATGTAGTCGTTGAACTTGATCAGCTCGATGCCGCGCACCGACAGCTCGGCCGAACGGCGGATCAGGTTGAACAGGCCGATGCGCCACAGGCGGGCGAAGCGCTCATGGACCATCTCCAGCGTGGGCATGCGACCGCGGATGATGCGGTCCTGGCTGGCGAAATCGTACGAGCGCGCTTCGCCGGGCACGGAGGCATCGACATCGGTTTCCACCGCGCCGCTGTCGACGCCATGCAGCAGGGCATCGATCTCGTCCTGGGACAGCAGGTCATTCATGGCCGGCCCTTACTGGGTGACGAAACTGGTGAACAGCAGGTCATCGGCGCACTTCTTGCCGGTTTCCGCCATCAGCACTTTCTGCACCTCAGCCAACGAGTCGGCCTGCAGCTTCTCTTTGCCGGCCCGATCGGCGATCTGGTCCGGGGTGACCTGCGAGAACAGCATCAGCAGGCGGGCGCGGAGCGCCGGGGAATGGGTGCGGATGGCGTCCAGCGAGGTGGCGTCGCGGGTCATCAGCTGTACTTCCACCTGCAGGTAGCGGGGGCCATCGACCGGGCCGTTGAGGTTGACCACGAAGGGCGGCTCAAGGCCGAAGTACTGGGCGGGTGCGGGCGGCGCCTTGGGCTTGGCCTTGGCTGCCGGTGCACCGGCATCGCCGTGCGCGGACTGGGTGAAATACCACACGCCACCGCCCGCGGCCGCGGCGGCAACGACGGCGATCAGGGCGATGACCAGCATGGGACGACGCGACGGGGCGGCCTTGTCCTTGTCGGCGGATTTCTTGGTTTTGTCTGCAGCTGCGGCCACGTGTGAAGCTCCTGGAGGTTGCCTGCGGTGACATGCAAGGCCTGTGCCGGGAGGTGGTTGGTAGCGAGCGGCTGGGGGTCTCGTGGTGGGTCGCTGGAAGCGGTGTCCTGGGAGGGGGCCGGGCGGGAGGGGTTGGTGGGGGACGGCAAAAACTGCATCCATGCGGGCCTCGTTTCGCGCCATCCTTGGCGCTCAACGCCCCCACCAATCCCTCCCGCCCGGCCCTGACAGTCCGCGCGCGCGTCCCGCCACGTAAAAGAGAAAATGAAGAGCGGTAGCGCCGACCCATGGTCGGCGAGCGCAGCGGGCCGTTGGCGGGAACATTCCGCCGAGCACGGCTCGGCGCTACCGCAGGCCTCGTTGACCCATCGGGTGGAGGGAGCCCCTGAGTCAGGGGCGGCCGCGACAGCGGCGGGGTGTGGGTGCTGGTGAAGGGGGCCCATGGTTTGCGCAGCAAATCGTGGGAGCGGCAGCGCGAATGCGATGACGTGTACCCGTCCCCCACCAACCCCTCCCGCCCGGCCCAACGGAGAGAGCTCTACCCGACCCACCACGAGGGGCTCAGCCGTTCGCCGTTCGCCGCGACGGATTACTGGCGGCGGTAATCCGTCACGCGTGGACGTCGAGCAGGCCCCGCTGGCGGATCAACTGGGCGCTGGAAAGCGTGACCTCTGCGGCGCCGCGCTCGGCATCGCGTCCTTCGCCGGTGAAGCTGCTCCGCTGATCACCCTGGCCCGGCTCACCCTGCGGCTGATGACCGACATCGGCGTGGGCCAGCTGGAAACCCTGCTCACCCAGCAGTTCGCGCAGCCGCGGCAGGCTGCTTTCGAGCGCGTGGCGGACTTCTACATGCGGACTGCTGAAACTGGCGTGGACCTTGTCGCCGTCCATCTGCAGGCGCACGTCGATCGCCCCCATGTCATCGGGACTGATACGGATATGGGCGTGGCCGATCTTCTGTTCGGCCAGCCAACCCACCTTGGCACTGACGGCGTCGTCGAAGCCGTCCTGGCCCAGCACCGGCGTCGGGTTCGGATCGCTCATGCGCGCCACGGCGGGTTCGCTGCCGGTGCGCATCGCCTGCAGTGAGGACAGGCCGAACAGCAGGCCGGGTGCGGTAGCGGTGTCGTCGCTGGACGCGGCCTCGTCCGTGCCGCCCGCGGCCATCAGGGCATCCATCAGGTCGGCAGGCAGTTCGGTATCGCCAGCTTCCGCGTCCACGGCGACGGCAAATCCTGCGGAGGGGGCTGCGGCGGCCAGCGGCAGTGCCGGCGCTGCCATGGCCGGGGATGTCAGCGCGGCAGTGGAGGTCGACGGGCTGGTGAGTGCGGCGGACGCATCCGTGGCGGGCGGCGGCATCGACAGCAGCAGGCCGGCCAGGCCGGCAGGTGGCCACTCAGGCACGTCATCACGGTGCTCGACACCGTCAGGTTGGGCCGCCGGGCTGACGGCGGCTTCGGTGTCTGCCACCTCATCCGGGCTGGGCTCACGGGTGCCGCCGTCCTGTGCTGCGGAGGGGCGGTCCTTGCGGGTCGCGGTGGTGTCGGACGGCGTGTCGGCGTTCGCGTTCTGCCGGGAACGTGGTGGACGCGAAGGGCTGTCCGCCTGCTGCAGCATGCGGTCGAAACCGTCGGCGCCATCCTTGCCGCGGGGCGCATTGCCGCGCGCCGACGTGCCGGCAGCGGCCACTGCGGTTCCAGCGGTGCTGCCCCCCAACGTTGACGCCATCACGACTGCACCCCGGAATCGGGGTCTGCGACCTGCTGCAGGCGGGACCGCCGGGCGCCGAGATCGTCCATCTCGCGCTGGGTGCGCTTTTCGGCGACCTGCTGTTCCTGCGCGCGGTAACTGGCCGCCAGCTGCTCGAGCACCTTCTTGTCACGGCTGGCAAGCAGCAGGCGCGCGCGTTCGGCTTCCACCTTCTCGCGGTTGCTGTCCACGTTCTGGGTCTGCTGGGTGACCGCACTGTCCAGCCGGTCCAGGAAGGCGCGACGATTCAACAGTTGTGCCGGGCTGGTCGCGGCCATCTGCGCATTGGCGTACTCATCGGCATAGCGCCGCAGTTCGTCCAGTCGCGAAAGATGCGTGTCCAGGGTGCGCTGGCGGTCTGCCAGCTCGCGCGCCACGGTGTCTTCTTTTTCCTGCGCGCGCTTGAGCAGCGGATCGATACGCTTTGATTGCATCATGCCGCGTGCTCCGGTTCCACCAGGCGCTTGAGGGCGGCCTGGCTGTGGGGAAGGTCGGCCGCCTTGGCGACGTCCTGGCCGAGGAACTCGACGATCTCGGGCCAGCGCTCCAGCGCTTCGTCCGTCGCCGCATCGTTGCCGCGCTGGTAGGCGCCGATCGCGATCAGGTCGCGATTGGACGAATACGCCGAGACCAGCCGCTTCAACTTGCGGATGCGCAGGCGCCAGGCTTCATCGGCGATTTCCGTGACCACGCGGCTGACCGATGATTCCACGTCGATTGCCGGGTACAGGCCGCTGTCGGCCACCCGCCGCGAGAGCAGGATATGACCGTCGAGGATGGCGCGTGCGGCATCAGCGATCGGATCCTGCGGATCATCGCCTTCGGTCAGCACGGTGTAGAACGCGGTGATGGAGCCGCGGCCCTTGGCCCCGTTGCCGGCCCGTTCCACCAGTGCCGGCAGCTTGGCGAATACCGAGGGCGGATAGCCGCGGGTGGTCGGCGGTTCGCCAACGGACAGGCCGATCTCACGCTGGGCCTGGGCGAAGCGGGTCAGGGAATCCATCAGCAGCAAGACGTTCAGGCCCTGGTCGCGGTACCACTCGGCGATGGCCGTAGCACGGTAGGCGCCATGCAGGCGTGCCAGCGGCGGACGGTCGGCGGGTGCAGCCACGACCACCGCGCGGCGCAGGCCCTCTTCGCCCAGGGTGGATTCGACGAAATCACGGACTTCGCGGCCACGTTCACCGATCAGGCCGACCACGATCACGTCCGCCGAGGTGAAGCGGGTCATCATGCCCAGCAGCGTTGATTTACCCACGCCGGAGCCGGCGAACAGGCCCACGCGCTGGCCGCGGCCGATCGGCAGCAATGCGTTGATCGCGCGCACGCCGACATCCAGCGGCTGGGTGATCGGTTCACGGGCGAGTGGGTTCATCGACACGCCGGCCATGCCCACCGAGCCCTCCGCGCGGATGGGGCCCTTTCCGTCCAGCGGCACGCCATCACTGTCGATGACACGCCCCAGCAGGCCTTCGCCCACGTCCACGCCGCCGCCACGGCGCAGCGAAGGCACCACCCGCGCGTTGGGCAGCAGGCCGTGCAGTTCGGCGCTGGGCATCAGGTAGGTGCGGTCGCCGGCGAACCCGACCACTTCCGAGTCCACCCAGCCGCCGTCCACTTCCACCTTGCAGCTGGCGCCCAGCGGCGCTTCGCAGCCGACCGCTTCCAGGGTCAGGCCCACGGCGCGACGCAGTACGCCCTCGCGGATGAGTCCGCGCCCGTGCAGCGTGTCGAATTTCAACGCGTCCAAGCGGGAACCGAGGCGCAGGTTGCGTGCACCGGTCCATTCCGGCGGCAGCGGCAGATCGATCGTGCTCATGCGCCGGCTCCTACTTGTCGCATCACTTTGTCCAGCGCACCGCGCAGGCGCGCCTCCAGCGTGCCGTCGATGCGCACGCTCTCCGCGTGGACGCGCAGGTCGCCACGGCCCAGCGCGGGGTCGGGCACCAGACGCTGCTGCGGTGACAGGGTGAGCAGGGGGGCGAGGGCGGCGATGTCATCCGGATGCAGGCGCACTTCCACCTCGCGGCTGCTGCCACCGACGGCGTCAACGCCTTCTGCGACCAGTTGCGCCAGCAGCTCCGGATCCACTTCGTACGCGCGTCCGACCAGGCTGCCGGCAATGCGCACGGCCAGCTCGCCGAGCGCGGCGACGGCTTCGTTTTCCAAGCGCACCAAGGGGCGGCTGAAGTTGTCCAGGATGCCCTCCATCTGTGCGACGACGCGGCGCACCTCGGCCTGGCCTTGGGCAAAGCCTTCGGCATGTCCATGGCTGAAACCTTCTTTCTCGGCGCTGTCCTGGATGGCCTGGATTTCTTCCAGGGTAGGGGGCTGCAGCAGCGGCTCCGGTTCGTGCTCCGGCTCGCCCTGCAGCAGGTGCTCGTCGAGCAGCGGCTGCGCATCGGCCAGCAGGTCCGGTGCATTCCAGCGGATGGCCGTGTTCACAGCATGGCCTCCGCGCTGCCACCGAGGGCGACCGTGCCTTCATCGGCCATGCGCTTGACGATGGCAAGGATCTCGCGCTGCGCCCCTTCCACGTCGGACAGGCGTACCGGACCGCGCGCTTCCATGTCTTCCAGCAGGATCTCCGCCGCGCGCTGGGACATGTTGCGGGTGATCTTGTCGCGCACCTTGATGTCCGCACCGCGCAGGGCCAGGCCCAGCCGTTCGCCACTCACTTCGCGCAGCACCAGCTGCATCTCGCGATCATCCAGGTCGACCAGATCGTCGAAGACGAACATCATTTCCTGGATGCGCCCGCTGAGCGAGGCATCCACGCGTGCGATCTCGCCCAGGATCACCTGGTCCTGTCCGCTGTCCATGAAGTTCAGGATGTTGGCCGCCACCTGCACGCCGCCGATGTTCGACGACTTCAGGTTCTGGTTGCCGGAGAACTGGCGTTCCATGATTTCGTTGAGCTCGTTGAGCGCGTTGGGCGGGATACCGTCCAGCGTGGCGATGCGCAGCAGTACGTCCACGCGGGTGCGCTCCGGCAGCAGCTTCAGCGCATCGGCGGCCTGGTCGGTTTCCAGGTGGGCCATGACGATGGCGATGATCTGCGGGTGTTCGTTGCGCACCAGGTCGGCGACCGCGCGCGGATCCATCCACTTCAGCGCATCCAGGCCCGTCGTGTTGCGTCCGAGCAGGATGCGGTCGATCAGGCTGCTTGCTTTCTCGCTGCCCAGTGCCTGCACCAGCATGTTGCGGATGTAGTCGTCCGAGCCGACACCGAGGGAGGTCTTGGAGGTCAGCTCGTTGTTGAAGCTGTCCATCACGCCTTCTACCTGCTCGCGGGTGACATTGCTCATGGTTGCCATGGCGATGCCGATCTTCTGCACCTCCTTGGGCTCCATGTGGCGCAGCACGTCGGCGGCTTCCTGCTCACCCAGGGAAAGCAGCAGGATGGCCGCGCGCTGTACGCCGCTGATCGGCACCTCATTCATGCGCCACCCACCCCTTGACGACCTGCGCGACGCGCTTGGAATCGGTTTTCACTGCTTCGCGTGCCATGCGCAGGCGCTCTTCATAGGAATCCACCGGCAGGGCCAGCGGTACGCTGCCCAGGCTGCTGCGGTCACGCTCCAGCGCGGGCAGGTCCATGTCATCGTCCACCAACTGCACGTCGGCGGTCAGCGGATCCTGTCCGAGCTGCGCCGGGCGCGGGCCGTTGCCGCTGATCGCGCGCAGTGCCGGACGCAGCACGCCGAACAACAGGGCCAGCACGACCACCGCACCCAGCAGCAGGCGCAGGCCATCCTGCACCCACGGCAGCTCCCACCACTTGGGACCTTCCACCGGAATGACTTCACGCACGAAGGGCGCGTTCATCACTGACACCGTGTCGCCGCGCTCGGCATTGAAGCCGACCGCCTGCTTCACCAGGCCCTCGATGCGGGTGAGTTCGGCGGCCGACAGTGCCTGCTCGGTCACTTTGCCGTTGGCACCGGGACGCGGGACGTTGTCCAGCAATACCGCCACCGACACGCGCTCGATGCGTCCGGCGGGTTGGCGGGTGTGCTGCAGGGTGCGGTCCAGTTCGTAGTTGCGGGTGGCGTTGCGCGAGGTTTCGGTCGGCGCTGCGGTCGCCGCCGCAGGCGCGGGCTGTCCCGGCGGTGCATTGCTGGCAGCCCCCGGCACGCCCTGCGGACCGGTTGCGGCGGTGGAATTTTCGCTGGTCTGCTCGCTGCGCACCTTGGCCGGCTCGCCGTTGTAGAGCTCGCGGGCTTCCTCGGTGGTGGAAAAGTCCATCGCCACGCTGACTTCCGGCTTGACCCGCCCCGGGCCGGTCATCGGCTCCAGCAGCTCACGGATGCGCTGGTTGAACGAGGTTTCCTGGCGGCGCACCTGCTCGAACTGTGCCGCATTCAAGGCCGCTTCGCTGTTCGGATCGGACACGCTCAGCATGCGCCCGCTCTGGTCGACCACGGTCACGCGTTCCGGGGTGAGGTCAGGGATGCTGGCGGCGACCATATGCACGATCGCGTCGACCTGACCGCGCTCCAGCTGCTGGCCACCGCGCAGTTCCAGCACCACCGACGCGCTGGCGACATCGCGCTGGCGGGTGAAGGCGCTGGGCTTGGGGATGGCCAGGTGCACGCGCGAATCGCGCACCGGACGCAGCGTGTTGATGGTGCGCGACAACTCGGTTTCCAGCGAATGCTGGTAGCGGGCGCTTTCCACGAACTGGCTGACGCCGAAGCCGGGATCGCGCTCCATCAGCTCGAAACCGAGGCGTCCGTTGTCGGTCAGGCCGGAGCTGGCCAGCTTCAGCCGCGCATCGTGCAGGTTCTTCTCCGGCACGGTGATGCCGCCGGTGGCCGCATCCAGCTCGAAGGGAATCTGCGCCGCGCGCAGCAGGTCGGTGGCTTCGGCGGTGGCCTTCTGGTCCAGGCCGGTGTACAGCGGCACCATGCCGGGCTTCTGCGACCAGAAGAACACCGCCAGGCCGGCGGCGACGGCGACGGCGATCATGGCCATCAGGCCGAGGCGGCGTGCGATCTGCAGGCTCTGCAGGCGATCAAACCACTGGCCGGCCTTCTCGCCGTTCAGTGCTTCCTTGGAAAGGGTGAGTGCCATGGGATGCGGTCCTTACAGCGGCATGTTCATCACGTCCTGGTAAGCCTGGACGAGACGGTTGCGGACTTCCACGGTGGCACGGAAGGCGATCTGCGATTGCTGCGAGGCGATCATGACCTTGGCCAGGTCGGCACCGGGCACGCCCAGTTCGAAATCACGCGCCAGCCCACCCGACTTCGCCTGTGCTTCGTTCACCGATGACAATGCGCCACGCAGGGTATCGCTGAAGCTGGTCGGCGCAGGGCCGCCGATGGCGGTTCCGCCCGGGATCGCATTGGTACGCGGCATCTCCGACAGCGGACTGGACAGCGGCTGGGTAGCCTGCGTCTGGAAGCTGCGGATCTGCGAAAGGATCGAGGTGACGGAGTGGCTCATGTGGCGCGATTCCATGGAACGGGAACAGGGAGTTGCCCTGGTGCCGATGCAAGCGCCGTGCCGGAACCGTTAATGTTTGCCGAACGTCTGCCGGGCAGGGAGGACAGCGCCTTTCTGTGCGCGCTGAAGGCGCTGTCCCCGGGAGACGTCGGAAATCCGGCGTCGGGTTTCCGCCTCCGTTCCGTCAATGCGGTTGCAGCGTCCACGTGCCGCCATTCTGGCGACGCTTCGGTGGGAGGGGACCGTCGAACTGGGTGAACACGAAGCGGCCCTGCAGGTCGGTCTGGCAGGTCAGCAGCAACTGGTAATGGCTGTCGCCCGCTTCAAACGCTTCGTGCATGTCGATCGCGGCGATGTTGGCGGCGATCCGCTGGTAGTGGTACGTGCCCTGATAGCGCAGGCGCGTGCCGAGTACGGTGAGCAGGTAATGGCCACCGCTGAAGTCGACCCGCACCATGCGGCCCGCATTCGGGTTGTCCGGTCGCCACAGCGGATCGGTGAGGTTGGTCAGGCGGCGGCTGTCGATGCTGCTGGGCATGCTGCAGCCGGGCGGCTGGGGCGGGGCGGCGACCGCAGCGTGGACCAGCAGGCAGGAGGCGAGGACAGAAGGCAGGATGCGCATGGAGCGGCTCCAGGAAGCGGAGTACCCAGCGTGTGGCGGAGGGGTCGCCGTGGCTCTCAGGAAATGTGCAAAGTGCGCGTTGTAGCGCCGAGCCGTGCTCGGCGGATGCCCGCCGCGAGCGGGTGAGGGAAGGCGCCGCTGCGCTCGCCGAGCGTGGCTCGGCGCTACCGGGTCGGTTCTTGCGCGATGCCGTTGTAGCGCCGAGCCGTGCTCGGCGGACGGGTCAGGTCGCGTCGCCGCTGCGCTCGCCGAGCGTGGCTCGGCGCTACCGGGTCGGTTCCTGCGTGCTGCGGTTGTAGCGCCGAGCCGTGCTCGGCGGACGGGTCAGCCGGTCATTTCCGGCTGATCGCGTTCGATGCCGTACTTGCGCAGCTTTTCCACCAGCGTGGTACGGCGCAGGCCGAGCAACTGGGCGGCGTGGGCGACGACGCCCTGGGTCCGTTCCAGTGCTTCATGGATCAGCGCCAGTTCGATGTTGGCCATGTGGTTGCGCAGGTCCAGGCCATCATCGGGCAACGCGGCCGGGGCGGCCGGCGCCGCGTGGGCGTGCTGGCCAGGCGCATGGAAGGAGAAGCTGCGCAGGTCCAGGCGCTCTTCACCTTCCGGCGCATTCGCCGCGACGGGCGCTGGCGGCGTGGCCACGGTCGGGATGTCGGCGCGGTAGCGCACCGGCAGGTCCTGCACGCGCACGGTGCCGCCCGGATGCAGCACGGCCAGGCGCTCCACCAGGTTGGTCAGCTCACGCACATTGCCTGGCCATGCATAGGCGGTCAGCGCCTGCAGGGCTTCGGGGGCGAAGCGCACTTCGCCGCGCCCGGTCCGCGCCAGCTGGCCGGCGATGGTTTCTGCCAGCGTCGGCAGATCCTCCAGGCGCTCGCGCAGGGCCGGTACGTCGATGGGAAACACATTGAGCCGATAGAACAGGTCCTCGCGGAACTTGCCATCGGCAATGCGGCTTTCCAGGTCGCGGTGGGTCGCCGCGATCACGCGCACGTTGCAGCGGATCGTTTCGTTGCCGCCCACGCGCTCGAAGCTGCGTTCCTGCAGCACGCGCAGCAGCTTGACCTGCATCGGCAGGCTCATATCGCCGATTTCGTCCAGCAGCAGCGTGCCGCCCTCGGCCATTTCGAAGCGGCCTTTGCGGGTGCTCAGTGCGCCCGTGAACGCCCCTTTTTCGTGACCGAACAGTTCGCTTTCCAGCAGGTCCGGCGGAATCGCGCCGCAGTTGATCGCGACGAACGGGCCGTCGCGTCGCGGCGAACGCTGGTGGATCGCACGCGACACCACTTCCTTGCCGGTGCCGGACTCACCCAGTACCAGCACAGTCGTATCGAACGCAGCGACCTGCTCGATCATCTGCCGCAGCGCGATGACCGCCGGCCCGGTGCCGGTGGGGCCCTGTTCCTGCACGGTGCCGGCCTGGTGTTCGGCATCCAGTCGCTTCAGGCTCGCGCGGCGCAGCAGTGCTTCCATCTGGGCATGGCGCAGCGGCGCTTCCAGCGGCCACACATTGGCCTCGTGCAGGCCATGGCGTCGCGCGAAGGCGGGCGCATCCCCGTCGATAAGCAGCACCGGCGGCGGCAGGCTGCTCTGGCCCAGCCACTGGTACAGCGAGGCACTGGAATCACTGTCGTCCAACTCGCCGACGATCACCGCCATCCAGTCGTTCTGGCGGTAACGGCCCGTGGAAAAATCCGCCGCGTCGGCGACCCAGCGCGGATTGAAATCCATGAACTCCAGCAGGGCGACGGTGTGCTCGGCGCGGACGGCATCATTGTCCAGCAGCAGGATCCGTGACTCGCTCATCTCAGTTTTCCTTCAGCCCTTCCAGAATCGGCATGACTTCCTGGATATAGGACAGCTTGCTGACGAAATTGTCGGCACCGGCGCGCAGGGCATGCTCGCGGTGTTCGGCATCGTCGAAGTGGCTGGCGATGACGATGTACGGCGCGTCATCCTGCGATTTGATCAGCCGCGTGGCCTGCAGTCCGCCCATCTCGGGCATGGCCAGGTCCATCAGCACGACCTTCGGGCGCAGGCTTTCCGAACGTTCTATGGCTTCCAGGCCGTTACCGGCGCTGCCGACCACGGCCAGCCATTCCACCTTGCGGAAGTGGCGCATGGCGGCATTGATGAAACCCTCGTGGTCATCCACCAGCAACACGGTCAGCTTGTTGTCCATTCCAGTTCGTCCTCAGCCCGTCCGGGCCATCAGCGGTTGCCGGACGGTCTGCCGGCGGCGTTCGCGGGCCGGAGCGATGTCCAGTTGTTCCCGGTATTTTGCAACGGTCCGGCGTGCGATGTTCACCCCTTGTCGCGCCAGCAGCCCGGCGATCGCCTCATCGGCCAGCGGCCGGCCGGCCGGTTCGGACTCGATCAGGCGGCGCACCATGGCTTTCACGGCCGCGCCGGACACGCTGGCTCCTTCCAGGCGCACTGCGAAGAAGTGCTTCAACTCGAAGGTGCCGCGCGGGGTCTGCAGGTATTTTCCGGTGGTAATGCGCGAAATCGTCGATTCGTGCATGCCGATCGCATCAGCCACTTCCTTCAGCGTCAGCGGTGCCATGGCCTCGTCGCCACGGGTCAGGAAGGCGGCCTGGCGCTCCACGATCACCCGCGCCGTGCGCAGCAGGGTGTCATGGCGCATCGACAGCCCGCGGGTCAGCCAGCGCGCTTCAGCCAGCATTTCGCGCATCGCCGGGCTGGCGTCGGGGCAGTCTGCCAAGGCCTGTTCATAATCACGGTTGATACTCACGCGGCGGCTGCCACGGGTGTTCAGGGCGACGCGCCACTGTCCGTCAGCGTGCCAGGCACTGACATCCGGCACCACGGTGGCATTGCTTTCCGGCAGCAGGCTGTCGCCCGGGCGCGGCTGCAGGGAAAGGATCAGCCGAACCGCCTCGCAGATGTCCGCTACGTCGGCATCGCATGCGTTGGCCAATGCGGCGTAGTCGTGGACGGCGAGCAGATCCAGCGGCCCGCGCAGGATGCGGCGTGCCAGATGGCGGGCCGCGACCGTGCCCGGCAGCGCATCCAGCTGTGCCAACAGGCACTCGGCCAGGTCCTGCGCGGCCATGCCGGCCGGGTCACCGTGCAGCAGGCGCTGGCGGACCGCTTCCACTTCCGTGGCCGGGATGTCCAGATGGGCGCTGGCCAGCAGGTGCAGTTGCGCCAGCGGCGCGCCCAGATAGCCGGCGTCGTCGCAATGCTCCAGCCAGAAGGCGGCAACGGCCAAGTCGCGCTCGTCCAGTTCCAGCGCCAATGATTGCAGCACGCGCAGCTGGGGATCGCTGGAATGGCCGGCAGCGATGCGCGACATGCGGTCATCGTCGCCGTCCTGCCAGCTCGCGCCGGGCACGTCCCACATGCCGCTGTCGGGCAGTTCGTCGAAGGCCGCCGTCTCCAGCGAGGCCTCCGGTCCGGCGGGGCCATCCGCTGCCGATTCGCTGGCTTCTTCGATTTCCAGCAACGGGTTGTTTTCCAGGGCGCGCTGGATTTCCTGCTCCAACTGCAGGCCGTTGAGCTGCAACAGGCGGATCGACTGCAGCAATTGCGGCGTCAGGTGGAGGTTCTGGCCCAGCTGGACATTGAGTGCGGCTTTCATCTGCATTCCCCGTCGCCATCCCCGGCGCGTTATGGAACACATCTTGCTTGTAGGCACGACGGGGTGTAATCGGGGCGTTCCTTAGGGCCTTCGTGCATCTCCTGACGCTGCGTCAGGAAAACCCCTACATCGCAACCGAATTCCGTCGCGTATCGAGGCTAAGTGCCTGAATGTGCGTTGCGAGCGACCGCAGCGTCGGGCCTTCGGGCACGCTCATCCTGTCGGGGTGACGGGAAAGCGACGCCGGCGATCAGCCCAGGTCGGTCTGATGGCGGGCCGCCATCAGCACCAGATCGTTCGCGCGGCGGCAGCCCAGCGATTCCATCATCCGGGCGCGATGGGTCTCGACGGTCTTCACGCTGATGCCGAGGTCGGCCGCCATTTCCTTGTTGCTCTGGCCGGCGCCGATACGACGCAGGATCTCGCGCTGGCGCGGCGAGAGGGCAGCGACGCCGACCGGCTTTTCCCGGCCTCCGAGCAGCGGGGCGAGCATCTTCGCGGAGATCTGCGGGCTGAGGAAGACCTGTCCGGCATGGGCGGCGCGCAATGCCAGCTCCAGTTCGGCCGGCGCCGCATCCTTGACCACGAAGCCTACCGCGCCGCGGTCGAGGGCATCGCGCACGTGGGCAGCGTCGTCGTGCATGGTCATCATCACCACGCGTGAGCCAGGCGCCCGCAGCAGAATATCGCTGAGTGCTTCCAACCCGCTGCGACCGGGCAGGGATAGATCCATCAGTACGACGTCGGGGGCCTGCTGCAGGGCCTGCTGCAGGGCCTGTTCTGCGTTGCTGGCCTCGGCCACCACGTGCACGTCAGCGAATCCCTGCAGCAGCCGGCCCAAGCCAGCACGAACTAGGGTGTGGTCGTCGACGATCAGAACGCGCAAGGGCAGCAACTAAGGGCAGGAGAGCGCCCACCTTAACGGACCGGGGCCGGGCAGCCAATAGCGACAGGTCGGGATAGCGACGGCCGTCGCGGAACGGTATGGAGCCGTTGTCATGCTGGCCGCGAGCGGGGTGCCGTTGTAGCGCCGAGCCGTGCTCGGCGGAATGCTGACCGCGTGCGGGTGACGAAAGGCGCCGCTGCGCTCGCCGAGCGTGGCTCGGCGCTACCGGGTGGGTCTCGTGCGGGGTGCGGTTGTGGCGCCGAGCCGCGCTCGGCGGAATGCTGGCCGCGTGCGGGGTGACGGACCGTGCCGCTGCGCTCGCCGAGCGTGGCTCGGCGCTACCGGGTCGGTTCGTGCGTGATGCGGTTATGGCGCCGGGCGCGTGCGATCAGCGGTGACGGCGGGCGTCGGCGATCTGTCGCCGGTGCATCCGGAACAGGTGGCGTTCCAACGCCAACTCCAGGCCTTCGCCCAGTTCGCTGAAACGCAGCCACAGGTAATGCCCGCCGGCGCCGTTGGCCGCCTCTGCCACCACTTGGACCGGCAGATCAACATGATCAGGGAGCCAGTCGCTGGGCTGCAGGCGGACCACGCCTTGGCTGCCGATGGCCGCCCCGCTGCGCGGACCCAGCTGCAGGCGAATGCCGCGCCGTGACCAGCGCAGGGGGCGCAGGGGCAGGGCATCACCCTGCTGACGCACCAGACGGCCCACCAGAACCAGCACCAGGTCCAGCTTCGCTTCGATGCGCTGCTGGGCCAGGTTGGTCTCGCCGCGGTCGTCCTTGTCTTCGGCCCGACTGTCTTCCACCAGTGCCACGCTGCGCAGCAGCTGTTCGGCAACCGATGCACGCACCACGCCGCTGCCACGCAGGAAGTCGGCGGGCAGGTCGACGTCGCAGCTGAGCGTCTCGTCGAACAGCTCGCTTTCGGCCGGATGGTGGATCAGGGGCGCGGCGGGATCGTTCATGCCAGCGATTCTGCCTTCAGGTAGGCATGGGCGGCGCGAAGGGAGCGCTTGCCCTGGTTGATATGCGCTGCCGCTTCGTCGCGAAGCTGCACCATGCGGCCCATCACCTTGGCCTGGTGGGCCAGCAGGGCGTGGATGGCCTCGTCGGTAGGCCGCTCCACGGCCATCGACAGACCGGCGACCGCTTGCAGATGTTCGCTCATCAGCCGCTCGCTGTAGGCATGGTCACCCACCGGCAACGCTGCTTCCAGCGTGTCCAGCGCGGCGTGCAGTGGCTGCAGCGAGGCGATGTTCATGGCGCGCCAGCGCCGCGGATCTGGCGCTGGTCGGCAGGAATGGCGCTCCATGCCGAATCGATTTCAACCATCAGCCCCAGCGCGTCCTGCAGTGCGACAGGATCGTTGTTGAGGTTGGCTTCGGTGAGCCGCACGATCACGAACTCGTACAGGGCCGACAGGTTGCCGGCGATCTCGCCGCCGGCTTCATGGTCCAGCGAGCCGTCCAGGTGACCCACGATCGAGCAGGCCTCGCCGATCGCTTTGCCCTTGCGTGCCTGGTCGTTGCGCTGCAGCGCGGCCTCGGCGGTGCGGATGCGTTCGCAGGCACCGGACAGCAGCAGCGCCACGAGCTTGTGCGGGTCGGCATCGACAACGGACGTGCTGACGCCGACCTTGCGGTACTGCTCGGCGAACTGCCGGTTTGTGGCGTACATGTATCAGTCTCCTGGGGTGCCATCGTGCCTGCGCTCCCAACAGGTGAGCGGGGGACAGCACCGGTGTTTCAATGGTATCGGCGGTGGGGCCGGTGAACTTGAGGGATGCGGATCAGCTGTTGCTGGCGAACTGCTGGGACAGCGAGTTGCTGGCGCTCTGCATCTGCGTCACCAGGCCTTCCATCGCGGTGAATTGCTTGGTGTAGCGGTCTGACACTTTTTCCATGCGGGCATCCAGGTCATCCAGCTGCTTCTCCAGCGCCTTGATTTCCTTGTTCAGCGAATTGGTGCGCTGGGTGATGCTGCCGGTGGTGGCATCCAGATTGCTCTTCAGCAGGGCGGTCATCGACTTGCCGATGCTGCCTTCGGCGCCGAACAGCGACTTGGCCGCTTCGGGATCCTTGGCGATGGCCGTGTCCAGCTTCGCGGCATCCAGGCTCAGGCTGCCGTCGGCGGCGATGGTGACGCCCAGTGCTTTCAGGTCGTTGACGTTGCCGCTGAGCTGGTTGCGCAGCTGCTGCTGCAGGCCGCGCACCATCGCATCGCCGGTGAGGGTCGCGGCGGTGCCGGTTTCGGCGTTGTACGCGCTGGAACTTTTCAGCGTGCTCTGCACCGAGTTGTACGCCGTGATGAACGAGGTGAGATTCGTCTTCAGCGTGCTGTTGTCCGGTGTCAGCGTCAGCGTCTGCTTTTTGCCTTCCTCGGCTTTGGTCAGGGTCAGGCTGACGCCCGGGACCAGATCGGTGATGGTGTTCGAGCTGGACGTGCGGGTAAAACCGTCCACCACCACCACGGCATCCTTGGCGGCGACCATCTCGGTCATCTTCGACGTGCCGGCGGGATCGTGCGCCAGGTCGGCCAGTCCGCCGTTGCCGCCTGTCGTGCTGATCGTCAGGGCGCCCTTGCTGCCGGCATCCACCGCGCTCAGCACCAGGTGCTGGCCGTCATCGGCGGTGATCACCGCAGCGGTCACGCCCTTGCCACCGGCCGCGGTGTTGATCGCCGCGGCGATGTCCGTCAGTTTCGAGCCGGCCGGAATGGTGACATCGATGGTTTTGTCGCCGTAGCCGATGCTCAACGCACCGTCACCGACGATGGCGTCCTTCTCGTACGCCTTGGTACTCAGCTTCTGGTTCTGCGCCAGCGATTTGACTTCGATCTCATGCGTGCCGGCTGCCGGTTTGCCGGCGGTGGCGCTGGTATCGATGGTGGCACTGAAGTTGGATTCGGTCGGGGTGCTGGTCTTCAAGCCGGGCGTGGCGACGTTGCGTACCAGCGTACTCAGCGCGCTCTGCAGGCTGGTCATGCCGCTCTTGATCGTACCCAGCGCGGACACTTTCGCCGTTGCAGCCGTGCCCGCGGTGTTGATCTGGTTCTCCCTGGGGGCGCGTTCACTGGCGACGAGCCGGGAGACCAGGCTGGCGATATCGAGGCCGGAGCCGATGGTGCCGAGGGACATGGGAAGATCCTTGTGCTGGGGTGGCCCGCGCCGATGCCATGCATCTGCTATCGGCCGCCACGGGGCGAGCTTGAGCGCTGCTGCGCTGCCCGGTGCGATGCAAGCCCTGTGCCAGCGACCGCCCTTGGCGGATCACACAAACGAAGAAGGGGGCTTTCGCCCCCTTCTTCTTTACACCGTGTTGCGTGCCGCCGGGATCAGCGCAGCAGGCTCAGCACGTTCTGGCTGGACTGGTTGGCCTGGGCCAGCATGGCCGTACCGGCCTGCTGCAGGATCTGGTTGCGGGTCAGCTCAGCGGTTTCCGAAGCGTAGTCGGTATCGCGGATGCGGCTGCGGGCAGCGGACATGTTCTCCGAGGAGGTGCTCAGGTTGGCCACCACCGAGGTGAAGCGGTTCTGCACGGCGCCGAGGTCGGCACGCGAGGAGTTGACCGAGTTCAGCGCAGCGTCCATTGCCTTGATGGCGTTGTCCGCACCGGATACGTCGGAGATGTCCAGGTTGGCGAAGCCGGTGTCGGCCGTGCCTGCAGCCCAGGCACCCGCTGCGCCGGCCGAGGAACCCGCGGTCAGGCCGGTCTGTGCGGTCAGTGCGGTGGCATCGGTGCCGGTGGCGGTGGCCACGGTCACGTCGCCGTCAGCGCCGGTCAGCACCAGCTTGCCGGCATCCAGCGAAGCGGACACGCCGGTGTTGTAGCTCTGGCTGTTGATCGACTTGACCAGCTCGTCAGCGCGCTGTGCGGAGCTGCCGGCAGCGGTGAAGTTGATGGTCGCCGAGCCCTTCGAACCGGTCAGCGTGAAGCTGCCAGCGGAGAAGGTGTTGGCGCCAGCAGCGCCGGCCGGGGTCTGTGCGGCAACGGTGACGTCGGTAACCGCGTTGCTGAAGTTGTCGATGACAACGGCAGCGGCACCGGTGTTGGACAGGGCGATGTTGTTGCCATTGACCGTCGCCAGGCCGGTCGCTTCACCGTTGATCGCAGCCGCCACGGCGGTTGCCAGACCTGCTGCGTCACGACCGACTTCGGCGGCGACTTCGACTTCGGTGCCATTCACGTCGAAGGTGAAGGCCACTGCGGCATCAGCAACGCCGGACAGATCGAGTGCACCGGTACCTGGGGTAGCAGCGCCGCCTGCACCTGCTGCGCCGGCCGGCGCTGTGCCGGTGACCTTGGCAGCGGTGTCGACCTTGTTCCAGTTGCCCAGCGAGGCGATGTTCGCATTGGCGATCTGGGCGATGTCGATCGTCTGGCCCTGGTCGGCGCCGATCTGGAAGGCCTGGCTCTGGAAGCTGCCGTCGAGCAGCTTGGTGCCGTTGAAGTTGGTCTGCTCGGCGACGCGCTGGATTTCAGCCTTCAGCAGCTGCACTTCCGAGTTCAGCGCCTGACGGTCGGAATCGGAGTTGGTGGCGTTGCGCGACTGGACGGCCAGTTCGCGGATACGCTGCAGGTTGTTGCCGATTTCGCCCAGGGCGCCTTCAGCGGTCTGCGCCAGCGAGATGCCGTCGTTGGCATTGCGGGCAGCCTGGTTCATGCCGCGGACCTGCGTGGTGAAACGCTCGGAGATCGCCAGGCCTGCCGCGTCGTCCTTGGCACTGTTGATGCGCAGGCCCGAGGACAGGCGCTGGATCGAGGTGGCGAGGCTGTTGCCGCTGGTGCTCAGGTTGCGCTGTGCATTGAGCGACATGGTGTTGGTGTTGATGACTTGTGCCATGGTGCGGTTTTCCTTTTTGGCAGTGGGTCCGGCAGATCAGCCTGGCCGGTAACGGGGGCAGTGGATGGGCGCCCCCGTGGGGGTGTGCTGCCGCTGCTGAAATCAATAACGGCACTCCCTGCCCAGCCTTTAGCCAAACGTCAACATTTTTTTCGTGATGGCCGTGGCGCGGCATGCCTCGCGGGTGCATCCAGCACGTAAAAGGCCCCGCCAGTTGTCTGGCGGGGCCTTTGGGTGCTGCGTTTGCTGCGGCAATCCGCCGAGCATGGCTCGGCGCTACCGGGCAGGGCGGTATTACGACTGCAGCAGGCTCAGTACGTTCTGCGGCACCTGGTTGGCCTGCGCGAGCATCGCGGTACCGGCCTGCTGCAGGATCTGCGCGCGGGTCAGTTCAGCGGTTTCGGTCGCGTAGTCGGTGTCACGGATGCGGCTGCGTGCGGCCGACATGTTCTCCGAGGAGGTGGTCAGGTTGGCGATCGTCGAGCTGAAACGATTCTGCACGGCGCCCAGGTCGGCACGCGAAGAGTTGATCGAGGTCAGCGCGGCATCCATTGCGTTGAGCGCATTGTCAGCGCCCAGCGTGGAGGTGATGTCCAGGTCGGCAAAGCCTGACTTCGGACCACCGGCGGCCCATGCGCTGCCGATCGCGCCTGCGGCGGTGGTGCCTGCGGTCAGGCCCGTCTGGTCGCCCAGGGTGGCACCGCCGGCAACGGTGAAGTCGCCACTCTGCGAAGCGAGCAGCAGCATGCCATTGCTGTCCAGCGAGGCGGTGACGCCGGTGTTGTAGCTCTGGTCGTTGACCGCCTTCACCAGATCGCTTGCGCGCTGGCCACTGCCGCCGGCAGCGGCGAAGTTGATCGTGGCCTCGCCCTTGGCGCCGGTCAGGGTGAAGCTGCCCGCGGAGAACGTGGCAGTGCCGGCAGCGGCCTGGGCGCCCACCGTCTGCGTGCCAACGCCGTTGGAGAAGTTGTTGAGCACCACCGGCGCAGCCGTGGTGTTGCTCAGCGCGACGTCGTTTCCATCGGCGACGGCCAGGCCGGGGCGAATGGTGTTGATCTGCGCAGCGACTGCTGTCGCCAGACCTTCCGCATCACGGCCGGTGCCAGCGGGGACGGTGACCTGGGTGCCGTCCACCTGGAAGGTGAACGTGGCATCCGGATCGGTGGCGGCCGCCAGGCTGAGCGTGGCCACGCCCGGGGTGGCCGCGCCACCGCCGCCGGTGCCGATCGGCGTGATGGCAGTGAACGTGGCGGAGGTATCCACCTGGTTCCAATTGCCGAGCGCCTTGATGTTGGCATTGGCGATCTGCGAGATGTTGATCGTCTGCCCTTGGTCGGCACCGATCTGGAACGCCTGGTTGGTGAAGCTGCCGTCCAGCAGGTTGGTGCCGTTGAAGTTGGTCTGCTCGGCGACGCGCTGGATTTCAGCCTTCAGCAGCTGCACTTCGGCGTTCAGCGCCTGGCGGTCCGAATCGGAGTTGGTGGCGTTGCGGGCCTGCACGGCCAGCTCACGGATGCGTTGCAGGTTGTTGCCGATCTCGCCCAGCGCGCCTTCTGCGGTCTGTGCCAGCGAAATGCCATCGTTGGCATTGCGCGCGGCCTGGTTGATGCCGCGGATCTGGGTGGTGAAGCGCTCGGAGATCGCCAGGCCCGCCGCGTCATCCTTCGCACTGTTGATGCGCAGGCCCGAGGACAGGCGCTGGATCGAGGTGGCCAGCGAGTTGCCGCTGGTGGAAAGGTTGCGCTGGGCGTTCAGCGACATCGTGTTGGTATTGATGATCTGTGCCATGGGGCGTCTCCGTGGGTTGCTCGGGTCAGGTGATAGAGGCGCGCTCAGGGCGCCCGGTTGAAGGTCAGCGGATACTGTTGAACAGGGACATCGCCTGCATCTGGCTGAAGATCGTCTGCGCGGCCTGCAGGGCCGCGTTTTCGAGCTTGTACTGGCCGATGGCATCGGCGTAGTCCAGATCACGCAGGGTGGAAAGGGTGGATTTGACGGTTACAGCAGTGGCTTCGCGTGCACTGGCGGCGTCGTCGATGGCGGCCAGCTGGGCACCGCCCTTGGCACGTGCATCGATCATGGTTTCCGACGCGCGGGTGATGTCGCGCATGCTCGACTGCAGCAGGTTCTGCATGCCGGTGCGGTCGGCGGCGGTCTGTGGATCGGATTCCAGCGCGGCCACCAGGGTGTCCAGCGTGGCGAAGATGTCGCGCGAACTGGAGGCCACCACACCGAAGCTGTCGCCCGCAGCGGGCACTCCCTCGATGCGCAGACGCACGCCGCCCACCACGATGTCTTCGCCTGATGCGTGGGTGCCGGTGGCCACCACCGCGCCGGCGTCATCCAGCACTTCATAGGCACCGGCGCCTGCCGCGGTGAAGCGCACGTTGAGCGCGCCACCGGTCCAGGCATCGCTGCCGTCACGACTGACCGAGGTCAGCAGGCCACTGCCGGTGTTGCCGGTGGCGGCGCCCGCGTCGACGGTGCCGTCGCCGGTGCGGATGCGCATGAAGATCTCGCTGCCGGGCAGGGCGTCGTTGACCAGTTGGCCCGGTGCCACTTCCACCTGGCGCTGGGTCTGGTCACCGTTGTAGCTGACCACGCCGCCGGCCTTGAGGAAGGGCGCATCCGAATCGTTGCTGCCGCCGAACAGGTAGCGTCCGCTGCCGTCCTTGCTGTTGGCCAGCGACAGCAGGCTGTCCTGGATGGTCTTGAGCTCGCTGACGATGGCCTTCAGATCGGTGTTGCCGGGCACCGGCGTATTCGCCTGGATGGTCAGCTCCACCGCGCGGGTCATCAGTTCGTTGGCCTGGGCCAGCGCGTTTTCCTGCAGGCCCAGGCGGTTCTGTGCGTTGTTCGCGTTCTTGCCGAGCTGTTCCAGCCCGGCCACCACGCGATCCAGACCGACGGCGGTGCCGGCAGCGACCGGATCGTCCTTGGCCGACACGATCTTGCTGCCGGTGGCGATCTGCTGCTCCAGGTGGTTGATCTTGGACTGCTTGCCCAGCATCAGCGAAACCGACTGGCTGAACATCATCCCGGTGGAAATACGGTCATTCATCGCGAGACGGCTCCGAGGATGGTCTGGAACATGGTGTCGGCGGTGGAGATCAGCTGCGAGGCAGCCTGGTAGGCCTGCTGCAGGCGGAGCATGTCGGCTGCTTCTTCGTCGAGGTTCACCCCGGACACCGAATCACGCGCGGCCTGCGCCTGGTCGGTGATGACCTGCTGCGCATCCAGCGAGTACTGCGCCGAGCGGGCGGCCGCGCCGACCTGGGTGGTCAGGCCACCAAGGGCACCGTTCAAGGTGACCGTGCCGCTGTTGAAGGTCTTTGCGTTCTCGACCTTGGCCAGTGCCAGCGCGTTGCTGTTGTCCGACGAGCCGGCCCCGACCGGGGTGATGTTGAAGGTGTCGCCCGGCTTGGGCGCGCCATCCAGCACGAAGCTCCAGCCGTTGGCGCTGATGGTCTGGCCGGCGGTGTAGGCGAACGGGCCGTCACCGTTGATGGTGTACTGGTTGTTGGCGGTGAAGACGATGGCTGCCGGATCGCGCAGCGCGCCGTTGGCCGCATCGGCGACCTTGACGTCGGTCAGCTTGCCGCTGCCGGTATTGGCGGTCGCGGCGGTGCCCTTGATCGGCGCGGCAGCGGCGAGCCGCGACGGATCGGTGATCGCCACGCTCATGCTGCCGGCCACGTTGGCGGTGGGCTGCAGCAGGAAGCGGTCATTGGCCGCAGGCGTGCCACCGACCACCAGCGCAACGCCGTTGATCACCAGCGGATCGGCGGCGCTGCCGCTACCGGTCAACGGCAGGCTGGCGCCGGTGTCGGCCCGGTTGGCCTGCCACTGGGTGCCATCGAAGCGCAGCACGATGTTCTGTGCGTCCAGCTTGGACAGGTCACCGAAGCTGGCCTGGATCGTGGCGCTGCCGGTGTTGCTGGTGTTGTTGGTCACCCGCGGCGAGCCGATGTTGAACAGGTCCGAGCCCATCTGGCCGTACAGGTCCACGCCGTTGCGATGGGTCTCGTTGAAGGTGCTGGCCAGGCCGATCGCCAGCTTGCCGAGCTCGGCCTGCGCCGGCGTCAGCACGGTCTCGCGGAACTCCATCAGGCCACCGACCTGGCCGCCCAGCGCCTTGGAATCCAGCACCACCTTCGCGCCCTGGGTTTCCAGCGCCAGCTGCAGGCGCTCGGGCTGGTAGGCATCGGTGACAGTGGTGATTCTGCTGGCGGTCGCACCGACCACCAGCGCCTGGCCGCCGGCGGTGTAGACGTTCATGAAGCCGCCGTCCTGGATCACCGCGTTGCCGCCGGTGTACCCCACCAGGCTGGCGATCAGCTGGTCGCGACGGTCGAGCAGGTCCGGTGCGGCGTTGGCGGCATTGCTGCCGATCGCCCCGTTGATCTGTGCGACTTCGGCCGCCAGTCGGTTGATCTCGGTCGCCGCGGCACTGATGCCGTTGTTGACCTCGCTGTTCAGGCTGTCCAGGCTGGTATTGAGCTGGCGGAAGCGGTTGGCCAGCGTATTGGCGCTGTCCAGTACGTTCTGCCGGTCGGCGGTAGCCGACGCATTGGACGACAGCCCACTGACCGAGTCGAAGAAGTTCGACCACACCCCGGCGACGTTCGTCGAGGCTTCGGAAAACAGCGAGTCCACGCGGTCCGCCATGGTCGACAGCTGCTTCAACCGCGCCAACTCACCACTGCCGTCCAGCAGGCGCGAAATGGCCAGCTGATCGGCGACGCGGCGGATGTCGGCGATGCGCGTGCCGCTGCCTACGGTGCCATACCCCATCTGTTGCGGATCGGCGGTGGCGAAGTCCACGCGCTGCCGGCTGTAGCCCACCGTATTGATGTTGGCTACGTTGTGGCTGGTGGTCGCCAGGGCACGCTGGAAGGCGAGCAGGGCGCTGGTACCGGTGGAGAGCACGCTGGTCATAGGGGTCCTCAGCGACGGGCGATGCCCAGCGCTGCCTGGGCAGTGCTGGCGAAGGTGCGACCCAACTGCGCGCCGGCATCGCCGATGGCGGCTACCGCGCGTTCGATGGTCGGGCCACCAGCAATGCTGGCGATCTTGTTGGCATACGACGGGTCGGTCGCATAGCCGGCCTGCTGCAGCCCGCGCGCGAAGCCGCGTACGTCGGTACCGGCCTGCAGGGCCTTCTGGTAACGCGGGTTGGTCTTCAGCAGGCGCACGTAGTCGGCGAAGCTTTCCGCTGGCGAACTGTAGCTGCGGAAGCTGGCCGTTTCGTTGCGGCGCGCGCCGTCGACGTATTCGTGGGTGCCTACCGTGGCGCGGTCACCGCTCCAGCCGGTGGCCTTGATGCCGAACAGGTTGTGCGCGCTGCGGCCATCGCCATGGGTGATCTGGCGCTTGCCCCAGCCGGTTTCCAGCGCCGCCTGTGCAACCAGCGCACGCGCGTCCACGCCGAGTTCCTTGGCCGCGGTCTGTGCGTGCTGCCAGATGCCGGCGACGAAGCCTTCCGGTGTGTGCGAGCCCAGCCGCGCCACGGCCGAACTGCTGGCCAACGTGTCGATGGCCGACGGTCCGGTGCCGCGGTTGGTCGCGGTGGCCGACCACTGGTCTTCAGCCGCGACCGGTGCAGTCGCCGCCAGCGCCTGCGATGCGTACGGATCACTGCTGCCCAGGGCCTGATGCAGGCTGCTGCTGTCACGGCCGGCGATCAGGTCCAGCGTCTGCTCCATCGGCTGCAGCATCCGCGGCGAGGTGCCGGCGGCCATCTGCTGCAGCATGCGCACGGCCTGGTCGGCATCATCGAGCGGCATGGGCGGTGCGCTGGGGGCGGGCGCATTGAGCTGGTACGCGCGGGTGGCGTCGGCCGGCTTGATCTGCGGGTCCAGCGCCGGGCCGACGCCGTCCGTGCCGGAAAGCTGGCGCGTGATCACCGCAGACAGACCCAGTCCCTTGCCGCGCGTCATCGCTTCGGCGATCTTCTGGTCGTACATCTCGCGGAACATGGCGTTTTCGCCGGGAAACAGCGAATCGCCGAAGCTGGCCTCGCGCATGCTCTTGACCATCATCTGCGCGAACTGACCTTCAAGCTGGCGCGCGACCTTGTCGACCTGGGCCGGGTCGGTTCGCTGTGCTGGATTGAGTTCGAAGGCCGGCTGGATGCGCATGTCAGATGACCTCGAGCTCGGCGCTCAGCGCACCGGCCTGCTTGAGGGCTTCCAGGATCGCGATCAGGTCACCCGGTGCGGCGCCCACGGCATTGACCGCGTGCACGATTTCATCCAGCGAGGTGCCGCCGTTGAACTTGAACATGCGGCTGCCCTCGTTGGTGGCGGTGATGGTGGACTGCGGGGTCACCACGGTCTGGCCGCCGGCCAGCGCATTGGGCTGGCTCACGTTGCTGCCTTCCTGGATGGTCACCGTCAGCGAGCCGTGCGAAATGGCTGCTGCGCCCACGCGCACCTGCTGGCCGATCACCACGGTGCCGGTACGCGCGTTCACCACGACCTTGGCTGGCGCGCTGCCCGGCGTGAGTTCAAGACTCTCGATGCGGGCCAACAAGCCGATGCGGGCACCGGGGTCGGTCGGCGACTGCACCGCGACCGTGCCGCCATCAACGGCGCGGGCGACGTTGTCACCGAAGGCGTTGTTCAATGCCGCGACCATGCGCGACACGGTGGTGAAGTCGTTCTGGTGCAGGTTGAGGGTGATCTCGCCGGAGGCGCCGAACACATCCGGCACCGCGCGTTCGACGGTGGCGCCGTTGGGAATGCGGCCGACGCTCGGCACGTTGACCGAAACGCGGGAACCATCGCGCCCCTGCGCGCCGAAGCCGCCGACCACCAGGTTGCCCTGGGCGATCGCATAGACCTGGCCGTCGGCTCCCTTCAGTGGGGCCATCAGCAGCGAGCCACCGCGCAGCGACACCGCATTGCCGATCGACGACACGGTGATGTCGATCGGCTGGCCGGGTTTGGCGAAGGGCGGCAGCTCGGCGTGGATGGCCACGGCTGCCACGTTCTTCAACTGCGGATTGACGTTCGACGGAACATTGACGCCCAGCTCGCCCAGCAGGTTCTTCAGGCTCTGCACGGTGAACGGGGCTTGGCTGGTGCGGTCGCCGCTGCCGTCCAGGCCGACCACCAGGCCGTAGCCGACCAGCGCATTGCCGCGCACGCCGCCGACCTGGGCGATGTCTTTGATGCGCTCAGCGTGCGCGGGCAGCGCGGCGGCGGCAACGGCCAGCGCGGCGACCAGCAGGCGAGCGGGGAAAGAGGTAAGGGTCATGGCAGGCATGCTCAGAACGGCGCCAGGCCGGAGTTGAAGAAGCGGCTCAGCCAGCCCATGGCATTGGACTGGGCGACCGCGCCACGACCGCCGTAGACGATGCGGGCATCGGCAACGCGGCTGGAAGGAATGGTGTTGTCCGGGCCGATGTCGGCGGCGCGCACGATGCCCTGTACCTGCACCAGTTCGTCGCCCTGGTTCAGACGCAGGTTCTTCTGCCCCTGCACGACCAGGTTGCCGTTCGGCAGTCGCTGCATCACCGTGACGGTTACGTTGCCCTGCAGGCGGTTGCTCTGCGCGCTGTTGCCACGGCCGGTGAAGTCACGCGAACCGTTCGCGGTGGCCGACAGAATGTCCTTGCCGCCCAGGGTGACCGGCGCGCCGAAGATCGTCGGCGTCCCGATGGCCAGCTCGGACTCCTTGCTGGTGGCGGTGTTGGCGCTCATCTGCGCCTGGGTGTTTTCCAGCAGGGTGATGGTCAACAGGTCGCCCACGTCGCGCGCACGACGGTCCGAATACAGCTGCAGTGACGGGCCGGCGGCGTAGATCGCGCCGGCGGTAGCCTGCGACTGCGGCGGCATCACCGGCTGCACCGGCAGCATCGCCGGGTAGGGACGCACGTCGCCGGCGATCACGCAGCCGCCCAGCAGCGCGATGGCGGCGGCAGCAAGGGACAGGCGGGCGAGGGAGGCGGGAAGCAGCATGATGGCAGTCCGGTCAGACGTTGTTGTTGAGGTAGCCGAGCATCGAGTCGGTGGTCGAAATCGCCTTGGCGTTCATTTCATAGGCGCGCTGGGTTTCGATCATCGACACCAGCTCTTCGACCACGTTGACGTTGCTGCCTTCCAGCGCACCCTGGACGACGTTGCCCAGGCCGTTGAGACCGGGGTTGCCGTTCTGCGCGGGGCCTGACGCGGTCGTTTCCAGGTACAGGTTTTCGCCGCGGGCCTGCAGGCCTGCCGGATTGATGAAGTCGGTCAGCGTGAGCGCGCCGATCTCCACGGTGGCCGCGTCGTCGGCCATCTTCACGCTGACGGTGCCGTCGGTGCCGATGGTCAGCGTCTGCGCGCCTTCCGGGATCTGGATGCCGGGCTGCACGGGGTAACCGCTGTTGGTGACCAGCTCACCGTCCTGGTTGACCTTGAACGAACCATCGCGGGTGAACGCGGAGCTGCCGTCGGGCATCGACACTTCGAAGAAGCCGCGTCCGTTGACCATCACGTCCAGCGCGCGACCGGTCTGCTGCTGGCTGCCCTGCTCGAAGTTCTTCGCCGTGGCGACCACGCGCACACCCGTGCCCAGCTGCAGGCCGGTCGGCAGCTGGGTCTGCGCCGACGAGGCGCCACCGGGCTGACGCACCTGCTGGTACAACAGATCCTCGAAACTGGCACGGTCCTGCTTGAAGCCGGTCGTGTTCGTATTGGCGAGGTTGTTGGACACCACCGACATGCGCGTCTGCTGCGCGTCCAGTCCGGTCTTGGCGATCCACAGTGCCTGGTTCATGGTCAGTTCCTCTGCTGGTTGCCCGCGCCGACGTGGTCGGGGCGGATGACCTGCGACAGGCGCAGGTGCTTCACAGGGGGTACTGCAAGCGGCGTGCCATTGCGGCGCGCCGGATTTCCGTCATCTGTCGGCGGGTCAGCCGTTCAGGCGCAGCAGGCTGTTGGCGCTGCGTGCGTTCTCGTCGCCGTGCTTGATCACCTTGACCTGCATTTCGTACTGGCGCTGCAGCTGGATCATCTGCACCAGCGCGCCGGCGGCATCCACGTTGCTGCCTTCCAGCTGGCCGCTCTCCAGGGCCTTGCCCTGGGTCTGCACGAACGGCTGCTGCGGATCGGTATTGCGGAACAGGCCGTCCAGGCCACGCTCCAGCCGCGCATCGTCGGCGGCCACGACCTTGATCCGGCCGACCACTGCCATCGTCTGCGGGCCTTCCCCCAGCGGAATGATCGAGATCGTGCCGTCATTGCCGATCTCCATCGCCTGGTGGGGCGGGATGGCGATCGGGTTTTCGTTCTCATCCAGCACCGCATGGCCGCCGGCGGTGACCAGCTGGCCATTCGGCGTCAGTGACAGGGCGGCGCCACGCGTATAGGCCTCGCCGCCGCCGGGTGCCTGCACGGTCAGCCAGCTGCCGGCCTGCAGTGACAGGTCCAGCGGGTTGCCGGTGATGTGCTGGGCGCCCATGCGGCGGTTGAACCCTGCATCCACGTGCACGGCGTCCACCCGCGAGGCGAAGCCCGGTCCGCGGATCGGGAACGCTTCGGTGTTGGCCAGTGCTTCCTTGAAGCCAGGCGTATCGGTATTGGCGATGTTGTGTGACAGCGTGCCCTGCGCCTGCAGGGAAGCGCGCGCACCGGTCATCGCGACGTAGAGGGCCTTGTCCATCGTGGAAGCTCCGTGCTGCGGTCAGTCGGCCATCATCAACGGATGTTGATGATGGTCTGGGTGACCTGGTCCTGGGTGCTGAGCATCTGCGAGTTGGCCTGGAAATTACGCTGGGCCACGATCATGTTCACCAGCTGCTCGGTGAGGTCCACGGTGGACGATTCCAGTGCGCCGGCCTGGATCTTGCCCAGGTCCGACGAGTCCGGCGCCGAGGTGCGCGGCGAACCGGAGGCGAAGGTCTCCACCCACATGTTGTCGCCGGTGGACTGCAGGCCCTGTGCGTTGTTGAAGTTGGTCAGGGCGACCTGGCCCAGTGCCTTGTCATCACCGTTCGAGTAACGCGCGAACACCACGCCCTGCTCGGACACGCTGATCTCGTTGAGCTTGCCGGCCGCGTAGCCGTCCTGCTGGAAGTTGCGCAGAGCGAACTTTTCGCCGTACTGGGTGGAGCCGGCCACGTCCAGGGTCAGGTTGAGCTGGCCGGCACCGGTGGCGGGGGTGAAGCCATCCAGCGTGATGCGGCCGTTCGCCGGGGCGACCAGGGCGCCGCTTTCGCTGAACTGCAGCGTGCTCGGTGCGCCGGCGGCCTGGCCGTCCACATAGTTGTACACCTGCCATTCGTTGGCGGTGGCGCCCTTGACGAAGTAGGAGGTCTGCGTATGGCTGACACCCAGCGAGTCGTACACGGTCACGCCGCCGCTGGACTGGCTGTAGCTGTTCGAGTCGGTGGGATCGAACGGCGTCACGGTCGGCTGGGTGCTGTTGGCGGGCAGGGTGAAGGCCAGCTGCACGTTACCGGTCTGCTTGGGCGGGCTGTCGGTGGTCAGCAGCTGCAGGTCGGTCAAGCGTCCGGAATCGAAGGTCGTGCCATCGGCATTGGGGGTGAACACCTGCAGGCGCGCACCGGCCGGGTTGACCACGAAACCCTGCGCGTCAGTCTGGAAGTTGCCGGCGCGCGAATAGGCGCGCTGGCCGTTGACGCTCATGGTGAAGAAGCCTTCGCCCGACACGGCCAGATCCAGGCTGCGACCGGTCTGCGAATTGTTGCCCTGGCTGAACTGCTGGGCGACGTTGGACACGCGTGCGCCCGAACCCACCGCATTGCGCGACAGGCCGTAGCTGGTGGCCGAGAACAGGTCGGCGAATTCAGCGCGCGACTGCTTGAAGCCGGTGGTGTTGACGTTGGCGACGTTGTTGGCGGTGACACTGAGGTCGGTGTTGGCGGCGTTGATGCCGGACAGCGAGACGTTGAAAGCCATGGTGGACTCCTCGTTGAAGCGGTCTGGGGGCTCAGCTGATGCGGAGCACGTAATCGATCGGGGCGGCGCCCAATCCCTTGAGATTCAGGTACAGCCCGTCGGAACCGACGGTCACGCTTTCCACCGGCGCTTCCACGTACGTGCCGAGCTTGGTTTTCGCCCCGGCGGTGTCGGTGTGGTTGGCCACCAGCGAGTAGTTGCCCGGCGGCAGGCGGTTGCCGCTGCTGTCCTTGCCGTCCCACACGAAGTTGGTCTCACCGGCTGCGGCGGCCTCCACCGTGATCTGGGCCACCTTCAGGCCGTTGGCATCGGTGATGTCCACGTTGATCATGCCGGCGCTCGGTGCAGCCACCAGGCCACCGACGGTACCCTCGCTTTCCAGCACCATCTTCTCCGAAGGCACCAGCACGTCGTGACCGACCAGCGCGGCGCCGCGCAATACCTGGTCGCTGGCCATCGAGGTCTGGAAACCCTTGACCGTGGTGTTGAGGTCGGTGATGCCCTGCACGGTCGACATCTGTGCCATCTGCGCGACCATCTGCGTGTTGTCCATCGGCTTCAACGGATCCTGATGCTGCAGCTGCTCGGTCATCAGGCGCAGGAAATCGGCCTGCTCCAACGTGTCTTTCTTCTTGCTGGCGCTGCTGTTGGGCGAGTTCAGGCCGAGCGCGGAGTAGACATCCTGGCTGGACTGGGTGGTGATGGCGGTGCTCATTGGGTTCGTCTCCGGGGCGCGCGTCAGCGGCCCATGGTCAGCGTGGCGAGGGCCAGTTCCTTGGCGGTACCGAGCATTTCCACGCCGGCCTGGTAATTGCGTGAGGTAGAGATCAGGTTGACCATCTGCGCCACCGGATCCACGTCGGCCTGGTAGATGTAGCCGTCGCCATCGGCCAGCGGATGGCCGGGTTCGTAGCGTTTGATCGGGGCGGCGTCGCTCTGCTGGATCTCCTTGACCTGCACCGAGGTGACATTCGGGTCGGTGCGGCTGGTGACTGCCTGGAAGATCGGCTCCAGCGGCTTGTACACCGCCTCGGGCGAGCCGGCGACCGAATCGGCGTTGGCCAGGTTGGAGGCGATGGTGCTCATGCGCACCGACTGCGCCTGCAGGGCAGACCCGGCGATGTCGAAGATGGGGAGATTGCTCATGGCTTATTGCCCTGTGATCGCGGTGAGCATGGAGCGCACCTTGGATTCGACGAAACTCAGCGAGGCGCGGTATTCCAGCGCGGCGCGGCCGTAGGCGGCGCGCTCGGCATCGGGGTCGACGGTGTTGCCGTCGAGGTTGGGCTGCACCCCTTCGCGGCTGATCTGGAACGGGTTCAGTCCGTTGCCGATGGCCAGGTGCTGTTCGTTGGTGGTGCTCATCAGGCCGTTGCCGGCCTGCCCCTGGGCGCTGCGCAGGGCGGCATCGAAGTCCATGTCCTGGGCCTTGTAACCCGGGGTGTCAGCATTGCCGAGGTTGCTGGCGATCAGCTTCATGCGCTGCTCGCGCAACGGCATGGCCTGGGCGTGGACACCCAGGTAGTCGGAAATCAGGTTGGACATGGCGCGCTCCCACGGAACAGTGCCGGGAAAGCTGCAAGCCCCGTGCCAAAGCGGCGGCGTTGGGCCGAGGGCGGGGCGGCGGGCAGGCCTGAGCAGGACACGCCCGGTAGCGCCGAGCCATGCTCGGCGGGGGATGCCGGGATTCCACGGTCATGGAGGGCTTCGGCGGCGTGCTGCGGCTATGCGTGGGAGGCGTGGGGCGGTCAGGCAGGGCAGGGTGGCGCCGCGCGATGCTCTTCGGCCTGGAGAGGGGTGTCAGGCGGCCTGGGCGACCTTGCGCAGGCGATCGAGGACGAAATCGGCGAGTTCGTGCGGTGAGTACTTGGCGACGAAGGCGTTTGCGCCCACGCGTTCGACCATCGCGTTGTTGAACACGCCCGACAGGGAGGTGTGCAGCAGCACGTACAGGCCGGCCAGTCCCGGGTGGCGCCGGATTTCCGTCGTCAGGGTGTAGCCGTCCATCGCGGGCATCTCGATGTCGGAGATCACCATCGCGTACCGCTGGGCGGGGTCTTCACCCGCCGCGTGGATCTGCAGCAGGTGGTCCAGTGCCTGCTTGCCATCGGACAGCAGGGTCGCGCCCACGCCGAGCTGGTCCAGCACGCTGCGGATCTGCTGCCGGGCGACGCGCGAGTCATCCACCACCAGCACCTGCATCTGCGGACCGTCGGCCGGCATGGCCAAGGCCGGGTCCAGCACCGCTTCGCTGCGGGTGCCGGCGATGTCGGCCAGCACGCTTTCCACGTCGATGACCTGGATGAGCTCGCCCTGGAAGCGGGTGACAGCCGTCAGGTAGCTGGATTCGGCGCCCAGTTCCGGCGGCGGGTGGATGTCCTGCACGGCGATGTTGACGATGCGCTCCACCCCGCTGACCAGGAAGCCCTGGATCGAGCGGTTGAACTCGGTGACCACCAGATAGCCGGGGCCATCGGCATTGTCGCGCTCGGGGTGACCGATGGCCACGCCCAGGTCCAGCACGGGCACCGAGCGGCCCCGCACATCGGCCACCCCGGAGAACTCGCTGGGCAAGCCGGGCACCTGGAACAGCTCCGGTCGGCGCAGTACTTCCTGCACCTTGAACACATTGACGCCAAAAAGCTGGCGTCCGCCAAGCCGGAACAGCAGCAGCGCCAGGCGGTTGTGGCCAGCCAGGCGGGTACGTTGATCGATGCGGTTGAGCAGGTCATGTGACATGGGAGAGGTATCGGCGCTGGCGGTCCTTACTTGAGTCGTCGTGCGTGCGTGATCTGGCACAGCACTTGCAGCGGGCCTGTCGAACTTTGCCGTGGGGGTTGCATGCCTACCTTTAAATCACTGTGCTGGCTGCTGGCCCTTGCCAGCGCGCCGGTCGCGGCCGCGCCCTCGTGGCAGCCGGTGGACACCATCCGCACTGCAGCGCTGTCTCTGCTGGGCGAGGGGGCACAAGGCGAGGCCGTGGTGGCCGATGCGCTGCGTTTGCCTGCCTGTGGCCAAGGGCTCACTGCCCAGCCCACCGCCAACACCACCGTGGAAGTCAGCTGCCCGGATGCCGGCGGCTGGCGCCTGTTCGTGCCGGTGAAGGTGCGCCGGGAGCAGACCGTACTGGTGCTGTCGCGCGGCATCGCGGCTGGAGAAACCCTGTCTGCGGCCGATATCGGGACGGCGCAGCGTGACGCCGCGCGGATTGCCGGTGCCGTGCTGGCCGATCCTGCCGCGGCCGTGGGGCGCGTGGCGCGGCGTACGCTGTCGGCCGGCAGCCTGCTGTCCGCGTCGGACCTGGTCGCGCAGCGGCTGGTCCGGCGTGGCGACAACGTGGCGCTGGTGTCACGCCGGGGCTCGGTCGAGGTACGGGTGGTCGGCAAGGCACTCGGTGATGCCGGTGAGAACGAGCGGCTGTCGGTGGAGAACCTGGCCTCCCGCAAGGTGGTACAAGGGACCGTGGCCGCCAACGGCGACGTTTTAGTGACGCGCTGAGAAAGTGCAGAAATCCCCTAAAGATCACGGTCGGGCGGCCGTTATCGATATTGAACGGCAACCCGAGGAGCTCCCATGAGCCAAAAAATCGACGGCACGATGCAGGCAGCGCAGACGCTGCGTGCGGTGGGCCCGACCAGTCGCGCCGGCGTCAGCGCCGATACGCCTGCGCGCCCGATTGAAGCAGCGGACAGCCTCAAGCTGACCGGTGAAGCGACCAACCTGCAGGCGCTCGAGCGCAGCCTGAGCAGTGCCCCGGCCATTGACGCCGAGCGGGTGCAGGCCGTGCGCGAGTCATTGCAGAACGGCAGCTACCGGATCAACCCGGAAGCGATCGCCTCGCGCATGCTTGATCTGGACCAGCAGCTGCAGGGATGAGCACGCTGATGAGCGAGCCGATGCAACGCCTCAGTGACGCGCTGGATGCAGAGCGTCTGGCCTTGGTCGCACATGACGTGCAGGCCCTGATCCGTGCCACCAGCGCCAAGCTGGATGCGTTGCGGACGCTGGACCGTGCGCCGCCGATGGGCGAATCCGCGCAGCTGGAAGTCCTGGCTGAGCGCAATCGCGCCAACGGCGTGCTGCTGTCGCGGCGCCGTCGCGAGGTCAACTGGGCCCTGCGCCAGCTGGGCCGCAGCGAAGATGCACCGGCGTATGACAGCAAGGGCCAGTCACAGCAGTTGACCGCGCGCAGGCCGTTGGCCGTCGCGTGATCTGATGCGTCCCGTGCGTGCTGGCGCTGCGCGCAGCGCGGCCGGCAGGTGCGCGCTCGTCGTATAGTGGGGGCCGTTTTCCGTAACGCCGGATGCCCCTGTGCCTGCAGCCGCCTCGAACGCCCCCGTCCCTTTCCCTTCGCCACAGCTGCTGCAGGCCCTGCTTGCGCCGGTACGCGAGGGACTGCTGCTGTTCACCGACGACGATGCGGTGGTGCTTGCCAATCCAGCCGTCGATGCACTGCTGGCCGGCAGCGAAACCGGCGAGGGCGGTGCGCCGCAGCGCCTGCGCGCCCTGCTGCCCCCCGATGCCATGGCCGTGGCCCGCAAGGAAGGCCAGTGGAGCGGCAGCCTGGTGATGGGCGAGGGCGTGGTTACGGCCCAGCTGTATCACCACCGCGATCAGGCCATCGGCTATTACCTCGGCCTGTTCCGTCGCATTGAAGGGCAGGAAGACTACGAGCGCGAACTGCAGCAACGGCATGCGGAACTGCGCCAGGCCTACCTGCGATTGAACGGTGCGCAGGAAAAACTGCTGCAGTCGGAGAAGATGGCCTCGATCGGGCAGCTGGCGGCCGGCGTGGCGCACGAGATCAACAATCCGATCGGCTATGTCCACTCCAACCTGGGCAGCCTGCAGGAATACCTGCGCAGCCTGTTCACGGTGATCGAGGCATACGAGCGCGCGTTGCGCGCACCGGATCCGAAGACGCTGATCCCGGAGATCGACGACATCCGTCACCGCCTGGACATTGATTTCATCAGCCGCGACCTGCCGCAGCTGATGGCCGAGTCGCGCGAGGGCATCGAGCGGGTTACCCGCATCGTCCGCGACCTGAAGGATTTTTCGTATTCCGGCCGCGATGAGTCGTGGAAACTGGTGGATCTGCATTCCGGTCTTGAATCGACGATCAACATCATCTGGAACGAGCTGAAGTACAAGGTGGAGCTGCACCGCGAGTTCGGCCAGTTGCCGCTGGTGGAGTGCCTGCCCTCCGAGCTCAACCAGGTGTACATGAACCTGCTGCTCAACGCCGGTCACGCGATCGCCGACCGCGGCGTCATTACCGTGCGCACCGGCGTGGACGGCGAGCATGCGTGGGTGGAGTTCGAAGACAGCGGTGGCGGCATTTCGCCCGAGCTGCGCCAGCGGATCTTCGATCCGTTCTTCACCACCAAACCGGTGGGCAGTGGCACGGGCCTGGGCTTGTCGATTTCCTACAGCATCATCAACAAGCACAACGGCCGCATCGACCTGGACAGCACGCCCGGCGTGGGGTCGACGTTCCGCGTGGTACTGCCGATCAAGCAACCGCGATAGCGGGGTGTATGCCGGGCTGCGCCCGGCACCTGCAGAGGCGACAGCAACTGCAACAGCAACTGCAACTGCAACTGCAACTGCAACTGCAACTGCAAAAGCTGCAGGGCTGTGGGCTGGCGGGGCGGGGTGGATTGGCGGGGGACGGCAAGGGCCGCATCCATGCGGGCCTCGTTTCGTGCCATCCATGGCACTCAACGCCCCCGCCAACCCACCCCGCCCCGCCTTCGACAGGTCCATGGGGGCCATGGAACCGTTGGCATGCCGACCGGTAGCGCCGACCCATGGTCGGCGGAGGGTGGGGAAATGGGGTCTGATGGTTTCCGCCGACCATGGGTCGGCGCTACCGCCTTTCTCTTTTTTTTTACGCGGCGGGCGGCCACGGAACCTGTCAGGGGGCCGGGCGGTGGGGCTGGGCGGGGGCGTTGAGTGCCATGGATGGCGGGTCCACGTCATCGCATTCGCGCTGCCGCTCCCACGCTTTGCTTCGCAAACCGCGGGCCCCGTCTCACCAGCACCCACACCCCGCCGCCTCCCGGCCGCCCCTGACTCAGGGGCTCCCTCCACCAGACGGCTTGCCGTCATCGGTAGCGCCGACCCATGGTCGGCGGAATGTCCCCGCCAGCGGCCCGCTGCGCTCGCCGACCATGGGTCGGCGCTACCGCTCTTCTTTCTTTTCATACGCGGCGGGCAGCCACGGAACCTGTCAGGGGGCCGGGCGGTGGGGCTGGGCGGGGGCGTTGAGTGCCATGGATGGCACGAAACGAGGCACGCATGGATGCGGCTCTTGCCGTCCCCCGCCCAGCCCCACCGCCCGGCCCCAAGCACGTAATCTGCTTCTCGAAGCAGCCCACCGCGAGGGGGTCCAACCCGTTCGACCACCTACCGCAGCAGGCGATCTTCCGCCGTGTCCAGCACATCCGCCGCCGGTGCACCGCCGCCGTTGCCGCGCCGCTGCTCCTCGTAGGTGCGGAATGCCTGGTGGATGTGCTTGCGCAGTTCGTCGTCATTCCAGGGCTTGGTCAGGAAACGGTAGATCGCGCCGCGGTTGATGGCGTCGGTCACCGTGTTGAGATCGGTGTAGCCGGACAGCACCAGGCGGATCGTGTCCGGGTAGAGCATCTTCACCCGACCCAGGAACTCGGTCCCGCTCATGTCACTCATGCGCTGGTCGGACAGGATCACCTGCACGTCGTTGATCGCCAGCAGGTCGAATGCATCACGGACGTTGCCGGCTGCCAGGATCCGATAGCCGTCGCGGCGGAACAATCGCACCAGGGAGCGCAGTACGTTCTCTTCATCGTCCAGCAGCAGCAGCGTGCGGTCCGGGCGGGTCTCGGCGAAGGCTTCCGGACGCAGGTAGCGACGGCGCAGGGTCATGCCGGCCGCGTCGGCTGACATCGGCTCACCGAACAGATACCCCTGGAACACGTCGCAGTCGTTGCGGCGCAGGAAACCCAACTGTGCCTGCGACTCGACGCCATTGGCGATCACCGTCATGCCCAGTTGGTGGCCCATGGCGATGATGGCGCGGGCGATGGCGGCCTCGCGGTTGCCGGCCGGCGCACTCTTGATGAAGCTGCGGTCGATCTTCAGCTTGTCCACCGGATAGCGCACCAGCGCACTCAGGCTTGAATCACCGGTGCCGAAATTGTCCAGGCTCAGGCTGATGCCTTCGTTGCGCAGGTTGACCAGCGTTTCGTGGACGAAATTCACGTTGTTGGTCAGCGCGCTTTCGTTGATCTCCAGCGTCAGCATCGGCGCGGGAACGCCGGCGGCCTGCATCAGTCCCATCACCTCGGTGAAGAAATTGGGACGCAACAGCTGCAGGGTGGAGACATTGACGGCGATGGTGAAATCATCGAAGCCCTGGTCGCGCCACAGCTTGGCCTGCTTCAGGGCGCCCTCCAGCACCCAGGTGCCGATCTGCACGATGATACCCAGCCGCTCGGCCGTGCGCATGAACCGCTCGGGCACCAGCATGCCCAATGTCGGCGACTGCCAGCGCAGCAGCGCCTCCATGCCCACCACATGGCCATCGCGCGAGCTGACCAGCGGCTGGTACCGCAACTTCAACTCGCCATTGGGAATGGCGTCGATGATCTGCCGCGCGATGATGCTCTCGCTGTGCGCGCTCGGCGGCGTATCGAGGGCATGGATGCGCACGGCATTACCGCCTTCGCGGGCGGCCTGGTACAGCGCATCCTCGGCGTGGTCGAGCAGACGCGATGCGTTGCTTGCGTGCTCCGGACACAGGCTCACGCCGACCTTGCCGGTCATGAACAAGGTATACGGCAGCACCGACAGCGGAAGCTCGAGCTGCTGGCGCAGCTCCTCGGCCAGGTCTTCGGCCAGCGGCACGTCAGGAGTGCGCGGCACCGCCACCAGGAACTCGTCGCTGCCATGCCGCCACAGCTTTCCACGGCCACGCAGCCACAGCTTCAGGCGCTGGGCCACCAGCACCAAAGCCTGGTCGCCGACCTCTGCGCTCATGTTCTCGTTGACCGACGCGAAGTGGTCGATGTCCACGTGCATCAACATAAGCGGCACGCCGCCGCCGGCCGCCTCGGTGACCATCGCCTGCAGCTCCGGATTACCAGCACCCAGGCGATCCGGTGCGTCGTCGATGCTGACCTGGGGCAGGGAGTTGTTCCACATTACGGAAGGTGTTCCAAGGCGTGCGTCGAGCGGGTGTCGACGCGATAGGGAAGATGCAGTTCGATCAGGGTACCTTCGCCGGGCGCGGATTGAATGCGCAACTGGCCGCCGACGCTCTGCGCCCGTTCGCGCATGACGATCAGCCCGAGCCCGCGCGGGCCGTGGGGATCAAATCCTTCGCCATCGTCGCGGACCTGCAGGTGCAGGCGGCCCTGGCCGATGTCACGCAGGTGCAGCAGCACCTGGCTGGCGCGCGCATGGCGCAGCGCATTGGTCAGGCTTTCCTGGGCAATGCGGAAGCAGGCCTGCTCGATGGCGTTGTCCGGCCGCTCGGGCAGGGTATCGATGTGCGCCAGCAGTTCGGTCTGCGACGCGCGGAACAACACCCCCGCCTGCCAGCGCAGCGCGGCCTCCAGCCCCAGCGCATCCAGCTGCGGCGGGCGTAGCAGCATGGACAGGTCGCGCAGCTTGCCCACCGTGCTGTCGGCCAGTCCGACGATCTGCTGCAGGTCTTCCCGGCGCCGTGCGCCATCTTCTTCGTCCAGTGCAGCCCAGGCCGACAGCTTGATCGCGGTGATGGCCTGGCCGATGTCATCGTGCAGGTCGCGCGATATGGCCCGGCGCTCGTCCTCCTGCAGCGAGAACAGGCGCCCGGCCATCGCGTGCAGCTCGCGGTTGCTGTTTTCCAGGGCGATGCGCGTGCGCTCGGTGTCGCTCAGGTCGCGCACGATCAGCAAGCGACAGTCGCGCCCGCCGTAGCGCACTTCGCCAACGGACAGCCCGGCCTGGAAACCAGACCCGTCCACGCGCTGCATGCTGCTGACGATGGCATGGCCGGCGGTGTCCTCGGGCACCCGGTCCCGCAGCAGCGCGCGCACCGAAGACAGTCCCGATTCGGCCACCAGTGCCTGCAGCGGTTCGCCCAGCAGCGTATGGCCGTCATAGCCGAACAGCCGCACCGCAAACGCATTGGCGTACAGCACATGCTCATCGGACAGGATCACCACGCCATCGGGCAGCACCCGCACCAGCTCGCGGAACTGTTCTTCGCGCTCGCGCAGCAGGCGCCGGGACTGCTCGCGTTCGGTCACATCCTGCAGCGTGCCAAGCACCCGGGGGCGGCCCGCATCGTCCAGGCCACTCTCGGCACGCAGGTGGGTCATCAATGGCCGGCCATCCATGCCGAGCAGCGGCAGCAGCACATCGACGTGCACCGGCTCGCCCGAGCTCATTCCCGCCAACAGCTGTTCGGTCATCGCCGCAGTAGCGGCGTCGGCCGGCACCAGCAGTTCATCGAAGCGGTGCCACGTGCGGGCCTGTGGCGGGCGCCGCCCCAGCAGCAGGTAGACCTGCCGCGAAAAGCTGGCCAGCCCGGTGGCCGGATCGAGCTGCCACGCGCCGATGCGCGCCAGCTCGTGTGCTTCTTCGACCCGCGCCAGCGCCTGATCCCGTCGCGCCAGGGCTTCATCTTCAGCGGTACGGTCGATGACGATCAGCAGGCGGGCAGGGCGCTCGTCTACATCGATGGCATTGCTGCGCAGCTCCATCTGCCGCACCGTGCCGTCCCGCAACTGCAGCGCCGATCGCAGCACGCAGGTCTGCTCGGGGTGCTCGCGCAACTGCTCCAGCTTTGCATCAAGCTGCGCTTCGGCGCCGGGCGGCCACAGGCAGCCGATTGGCTGGCCCAGCAGCTGCTCGCGTTCCCAGCCGAACAGCGTGCAGGCGGACGGATTGGCGTCCAGGATCCGAGCCGTCTGCAGGTCATAGATGAGCACCGGGCCGGGGTTGCCGACGAAGGCCTGGCGGTGTCGCTTGTCCGATGCGGCCAGCCGGGTGGTGACCTGCAGCAGGTTCGCGCCGAACGGGCGCAGCAGCAGGTAGAGCAGGGTGGCGCTGGCGAAGATGAAGAACAGGCCTTTCGCGGTCTGCAGCCATGCGGCCTGGCGCGGGTCGGCGACGATGGCGTAGACCGCCGCGTCGCTGCTGGCCACCCAGGCGATCGCCAGCAGCAGGTAGACCAGCACCACGCGTCGACGTTCACGTCGCAGGGCATCGCCCAAGCCGCTGGACGGGGTGGCCATGGGGGTGTCGCCGTTGGGTTGCAGGGGCATGGCAGCTCGGGACCTGGGCGCGGGGCACGCGTGGGCGACGACGGACCCCATCTTAACGCGGCCCGGACATCGGTACGGGCCACCGCTGCCTCAATTATCGCGGCAGTCGGCCGCTAACGATTTCGTGCCCGGATATCGGGAGGGTGATCGGAGCAAGTGCGTGGATCAAGGGATCATTGCCAGCCTGTTGCAGCACCCGCTGGCCTCGGCGCTGGTCATCCTGGATCGGCAGGGCCATCCGCTCGCGGCCAATCCGGTGGCGCTCGAACACGGCTTGCCTGCGGCGGTCACCGCCTACCAGCCCATGCTCGAAGACATCCGCTTGCTGGCAGCCGATGGGGGCATCATCCCCTGCAGCCTGCCCGGCGGGCCCGGTGGCCGCCATGACGGCTGGATGCGCGCCGTGCATGACGGCGATGGGCACCTGCTCGCCTTTACCCTCAGCATCCCCCGGCCCTCCGGCAGCCAGGCCGGTGATCGCTGGGAGCTTGCGCTGGAGAGTGCCGGACACGGGCTGTGGGACTGGGACGTCGCCAGCGACCGGATGCTGCGCTCGCCTTATGGCGAGGCGTCGGGCGCGGGCGAGCTGCAGGAAGGCGCCAGCGCGCTGATGGACCGTGTCCACCCTGAAGACTGCGCCCATGTCCGCGCCGCCATCCAGCGGCACCTGCGCGGCGAAGATGCGCAATACAGCGCCGAGTTCCGCTTCCGCCAGCCGGGCCGCCCGTGGCGCTGGGTGCTGGACCGGGGCCGGGTGGTCAGCCGGACGGCGGACGGCCAGGCGCTGCGCATGGTGGGCACGCATACCGACATCGAGCCGCAGAAACAGCTGGAAACGGTTCTGCAGGACCAGCAGGTCCACCTGCGGGAAGCGCAGCGCATCGCCAGCATGGGCAGCTGGTCCTGGGATCCGGTCAGCCGGCGGTTCTGGTGGTCGGCGGAGCTGCAGGCGCTGCTGGGTGTCAGTGCCGACCAGCCCGCCAGCCTGCGCGGCTGGCTGCGTCGGTTGCAGCCGCGCTCCCGCGGCGCGCTGCGCATGGCATGGCGGCGCCTGTGGCGCGACGGCCATCCGGCCAGCGTGGAGCTCGAGCTGGCGGCCCGTGAGACATCGGCGGCAATGCAGCTGCGGCTGTGGATGCAGCCCCTGCAGGCCGCCGACGGCCTGGTCCAGCGCGTGCTGGGCCAAGTGCAGAACATCAGCGAACAGCACCAGACCGATGCCCTTATCCGCTGGCGCACCGAGCTGCTGAACCGCGTTTCCGCCCTGGGCCGGATCGGCGGTTGCGAGATCGAAGTTGAAACCCGCCAGATGCAGTGGACCGAGGAGTGCTACCGCATCCATGGGCTGCGCAAGGAGCCGATCAGCCTGGAACAGGCGATGGCGCTGTATACCGATGACTCCCGCGCTGCCTTTGCGGCGGTGCTCGACCGCATTGGTGCCGGTGGCCTGCCTGAGCAGCTGGACCTGTGCTTCTATCGCCAGTCCGGGATGCGCGTCTGGGTGCAGGTGCTGGTCGAGATGGACCGGCGTGATGGCTTGCCGGCGCGATTTGTCGTGCTGTTCCGGGACATCACCCGCGAACGCGAAGCCAACGAGCGCATCGAGCTGCTGGCGCACTACGACCTGCTGACCGGCCTGCCGAACCGGATGCTGCTGCGCGAGCAGACCGCCGATGCCATCGAAGAAGCGCGCGATCGCGGCACGCCGCTGGCGATGCTGTTCATCGACCTCGACGGCTTCAAGACGATCAACGACAGCTTCGGCCATGCGACCGGCGATACCCTGCTGAAAGCCGCGGCGAGCCGTCTCCACCAGGGGCTGCGCAACAGTGACCTGTTCGGGCGTTTCAGCGGCGATGAGTTCATCGTCGTACTGCGCGATCTGGCCGAGGCGGAAGATGCCGGACACGTTGCACGCAAGCTGATTGCCTCGCTGGCCGAGCCGCTGCATCGCGGGCAGGACCTGTTGAAGGTGGGCGCGAGCATTGGCATCGCGATGCTGGAAAGCGGTCGAGACGATTTTGAATCCCTGCTGCGCGCGGCCGATGCGGCCATGCATGCGGCAAAGGAAGCGGGACGCAATACCTACCAGTACTACAGCCAGGACGCACTGGCACGCATCCAGCGCCGCCTGGACATAGAGCACGCCCTGCACGGTGCCATCGAGCGCGAAGAGTTCAGCCTGGTCTACCAGCCGCTGATGCATGCCGATGCCGAGCAGCCGCCCGCGATCGAGGCGTTGCTGCGCTGGCACCGGCCGGGCCTGGGCTACTGCAGCCCGGCCGAGTTCATTCCCATCGCCGAAAAGTGCGGTGAGATCGTCCGGATAGGTGATTGGGTGCTCAACGAGGCCTGTCGGCAGGCCTCGGCCTGGGACCGCGCCGGGCTGGTCTTTGATCGCATCGCGGTCAATGTGTCGGCGGTCCAACTGCGCGAGCGCGGCTTCGCTGAGCGGGTCATCGAGGTCTGCCACGCGCAGGGCCTGTCACCCACACGGCTTGAGCTGGAGCTGACCGAGTCCGCCTTGATCCGTGACACGGAGATCCTGCGCCACTGCTTCGATGTCTTCGAGCGCCACAGCGTGCCGTTGGCCGTCGATGATTTCGGTACCGGTTTTTCCAACCTGCATTACCTCAACCGGTTCCCGGTGGGGCGGCTGAAGATCGACCGCAGCTTCGTGCAGGGAATGCTGGCCGATGCCGGCACGGCCGAGGTCACCCAGGCCATCGTCCATCTCGGCCACGCGCTGGGGATGAAAGTGGTGGCCGAAGGGGTGGAGACTGCGCAGGAAGACGCCATGCTGCGTCGCCAAGGCTGCGACGAGATACAGGGTTACCTGTACTCGCGCCCGTTGGTGCCGCGCGAGCTGGCGCAATGGTTGAGGCAGCCGCGTGATGCCGCCCATCGAGGCGCGGCGGCGGTTGTCGTCTGATCATCTGGTAGCGCCGAGCCACGCTCGGCGGAGGATCAAGGCACCGCGCGGTGCGCTCGCCGAGCACGGCTCGGCGCTACAGATCCGCAGTGAACCCGTAGAAATCCCCGCGGAGGCGGGGGCGCCCTGATGCCGTTGTAGGGCCGAGCCACGCTCGGCGGAAAGTATGGGCACTGCGCGGTGCGCTCGCCGAGCATGGCTCGGCGCTACAGATCCGCGGCGGCCACGTCGACATTCCCGCGGAGACGTGGGCGCCCTTGATGCCGTTGTAGCGCCGAGCCACGCTCGGCGGAGGGCCAAGGCACCGCGCGGGGCGCTCGCCGAGCACGGCTCGGCGCTACAGATACGCAGTGACCCCGTCGAAATTCCCGCGGAGGCGGGGGCGCGCTGATGCCGTTGTAGCGCCGAGCCACGCTCGGCGGAAAGCCAAGGCGCCGCGCGGTGCGCTCGCCGAGCACGGCTCGGCGCTACAGATGCGCAGTGACCGCGTCGAAATCCCCGCGGAGGCGGGGGCGCCCTGATGCCGTTGTAGCGCCGAGCCACGCTCGGCGGAAAGTCTGGGCGCCGCGCGGTGCGCTCGCCGAGCGCGGCTCGGCGCTACAGGTCCGCAGCGACCCCGTCGACATCCCCGCGAAGGCGGGGGCGCGCTGATGCCGTTGTAGCGCCGAGCCACGCTCGGCGGAGGGTCGAGGCGCCGCGCGGTGCGCTCGCCGAGCACGGCTCGGCGCTACAGATCCGCAGCGTCCAGCCCCAGATCCCACGCTACGCTCGCTTGCTCCGGGCACGGCAGTAGTGCTGCCGGCTGGGCTGCGGCGCGCAGGCCCAGCAGGGCAAGCTCGGCCCGTGCCAGCTGCTCCAGCTGTTGCAGCTGCTCACGTGCCGACGTGCGTGCCGCAGGGGGAGGCGGGCATGCAAAGGCCCCGGCAGTGCCGGGGCCTTCTTCACGCGCTTCTGCGACAGCCTGCATGCCGGGTCAGAACAGTTCGACGGTTCCAGCACCCATGCTCTGCTGGGTGACCGGCTTGTGCGGCGGTCGCTCCCACTCGTTGCGCATGTCGCGCAGCCGGTTGCCCGTGCGCTGCAGCGCGGTCGCCACTTCTTCGTCCGCCGCGCCACCGTGACGGTGCAGCAGTTCCTGCAGCGCCAGTGCTTCGCGGTTGATCGCGGTCAGTCGGTCCAGGTGAACGTGCACGCCGCCCAGGGCCTGCGTGGCGATGTCTTCGAACTGCAGGGCACGCACCGCTTCCGCGACGCTGCCGTCGATGGCGCGCGCACAGTCAGACACCTCGCGCATGCCGTCGCCCAGCGAGGCATTGATCTGCGCCACGTTGTCGACCATGGACGCGGCTTCGATGCGTGCATCGCGGGAGCGGTCCATGTCGCGCGAGGCCATGTGAGACACGGTTTCGCGCACCTTGGCGATGGCATCCTTCGAGCTGTGCGCCAGCTTGCGGATCTGCTCGTTGAAGGTGGTGGAGCGCTCGGACAGGTTGCGGACCTCGTCGGCTACCACGGCAAAGCCACGTCCGGCTTCGCCCGCACGGGCCGCTTCGATGGCTGCATTCAAGGCGAGCAGGTTGGTCTGGTCGGCGATGGACTTGACGTCTTCCAGCAGCGCGAAGATGCCATCCAGGTGCTGCGCCATCTGGTCGATGTGCTGCACGGTGGTGCTGCTCTGGCCGCTGACCTGTTCCAGCGCCTCCACCAGTTGTTCCATCTGGTGGCTGGCGTGCTGTGCAAAGCGCGCCACGTCCAGCCCGGCCGAACCGTCTTCACCGGTGCGGTCGACGATGCGGGCGAGGGCCTGGTTCTGCTGGCGCGACTTGCGGTTCATCGCTTCGAAGCTGCCGCCCAGGCCGGATACCGCTTGGCGGATCAAGTCGCGGGCACGCTCGACTTCGCTGCGCGAACCTTCGATTTCGTTGCCGACGAAGCTGCGCAGTTCGGTCAGCAGCTGGTCCTGCTCACGCAGGACGCGATCCTGCTCCGGCGAGCGGTGCAGCGTGCTGCGGCTGCTCCACCAGGCAAACCCGAGCCAGCTGAGGGTCATCGTGGAAAGGATCGCCCAGCGCAGGGCCGCAGGCCACTCCAGTGCGAAGGCGAGGGGGAGCAGCAGGGTCAGCGCCAGCGGAGCAGCCAGGCGAATGATGGTGCGAGAGGACATGGACGTTCCCGGGAGAGTCACGAATGCAGTATCGGCCGTACCCCGGTTCTCTTTAACGCCGATGTGCACCGTCGCATGCCTTTTTTCGCACCAGCTGATCACGGCTGGGGTGGCACAGGCGTCGCGGTAGAGCCGGCTTCAGCCGGCTGGTGCAGAGATGGGTAGAGCCGGCTTCAGCCGGCTGGCCCAGAGATGGGTAGAGCCGGCTTCAGCCGGCTGGGTGAGGAACAGCCGACTGAAGTCGGCTCTACCGGTCGGCTCTACCCGTCGGCGTCAGCGGAGGGCGCGATCCACCGCTTCGAGCATCGCCTTGCGGGCGAACAGGAAATCCCAGTAGCTGCCGCCCAGCTGGCGCCACAGTACCGCCGAGCGCACGGCGGCCAGCAGCAGTGCGCGGATCTCCGCCACCACGCCGGCCTGGCCGAGGTAATGCGGATTGCCCTGCACCATCACCCGGGGCTTCAGGTGGCTGATGGTGTCTGCATAGACGCCGCCCAGCGTGGCCAGCACGTCCGGGTGACCGCTGTCGCCCAGTTCACGGCCTTGGCGGCTGGCGCGCTCGATGCCGGCGGTCACCTTGTCGATGGTGTCCGACTCGCTGACGAAGCGGCGCTCCAGCTGCAGTACGGCCAGTGCCAGCTTGGGCAGGATCGGGTCCTGGCCCTGGTTGCGGAAATAGTTGTGCAGCAGGCGCAGGCCGGGCTTGAGTGCCTCGCGGTCACCGTAGACGTCCTGCGGCGAGCCCGCATCGATGCGGAACACGCTGTCCATGGCCGTGCGCACGGCGGCGGCATCGGAATGGCCGGTATCGGCGATGCGGCGGACCTGCTGCAGGGCCTGGGCGATGCCAGCCAGGGCGAGGACGCGGTCGTCGACAGTAAAACTCATTCAGCAATTACCTTGAAAGGAGAAGAAGTAGGGCGCAGGCGCTGTTCCAGCGGTGCGTCGGTGGCTGCGATCACAGCGCCACCCAGGCAGACCTCGCCGTCGTACAGCACCAGCGACTGGCCGGGCGTCACCGCACGCTGGGGTCGCGGGAACGTGACCAGCAGGGTGCCATCATCGCGCACGTTGACGGTGCAGTCTTCATCGGGCTGCCGATAGCGCGTCTGCGCGGTGCAGGTGAAGCAGCGCGCCGGCGGTGCGCCGGCTATCCAGTGCGCCGTCTCGCTGATCAGCGCGGTGGACATCAGCCACGGGCTTTCCCGGTCCTGGTCGACATACAGGGTATTGGTGTCCACATCCTTGCCCACCACGTACCACGGTGCCGCAGGTCGGCCGCGTACGCCGCCGATGTTCAGGCCTTCGCGCTGGCCCAGGGTGAAATAGAAGACGCCGGGATGCTCGGCGATCTCCACGCCGTCGGGGTCGACGATGCGGCCCGTACGCGCCGGCAGGTACTGGCCAAGGAAGTCACGGAAGTCGCGCTCGCCGATGAAGCAGATGCCGGTGGAATCTTTCTTCGCGTGCGTGGGCAGCCCGGCATCGCGCGCCATGCGGCGCAGATCGCTCTTGTTGAGGTCGCCGATCGGGAACACCGTGGCCGACAGTTGCGCCTGTCCCAGCTGATGCAGGAAGTAACTCTGGTCCTTGGACCGGTCCGCCCCGCGCAGCAGCTGCCATTGGCTGCCCTGCTGGGCGATGCGCGCGTAATGGCCGGTGGCGATGCGCTCGGCGCCCAGTTCCCGCGCGGCATCCAGGAAGTGCTTGAACTTGACCTCGCGGTTGCACAGCACGTCGGGATTGGGGGTGCGCCCGGCAGCGTACTCGGCCAGGAAGTGTGCGAACACCTCCTTCCAGTAGGCGGCAGAGAAGTCGCGGAAGTGAAACGGGATCCCCAACAGGCCGCAGACCGCCACCGCATCGCGGCGGTCGTCCTCGGCGCGGCATTCGCCGCTGCCATCCTCGGCCCAGTTCTGCATGAACAGCCCGGCCACCGGTTCGCCCTGCTGGACCAGACGCCAGGCCGCGACCGATGAATCGACGCCGCCGGACACGCCCACCATGACCCTCGGCGTGCTCATGCGCCCAGCTCCTTCACCGACTGCAACGGGTAGCACTGGCCGCTCAGATAGTCAGCCAGCACCTGCCAGACCAGCGGGCTGCGCCACCGGGCCTGCTCGCCCTGCAGCTCCGCCGGGCTGAGCCACAGCGCACGCTCGATCCCCTCGTCCAGCGGCTGGTTCGCGTGGTGCTGCAGGGGCCGTGCGGCATAGCAGAAGCGCAGGAAGGCGGTGCCGTCGGGTGCCGTCCACTGGTAGCAGCCGACGAACCCGGTCAGCTCCACGTCCCAGCCGGTTTCTTCGCGTGTTTCGCGCAGGGCGGCGCTGGCCAGCGACTCCTCGGGTTCGAGGTGGCCGGCGGGCTGGTTCAGTACCAGGCGTCCTTCGATGCGTTCCTCCACCAGCAGCACGCGACCCTGGTCGACGACGACCGTGGCCACGGTGACCCGGGGTGCCCAGCGCTGCGCGATACCGTTCACTTCAGAGTTCGTCCTGCTGGGTCAGTTCCAGTTCAATGGCATCGGCGGTGCGGCTGGCCGCGTCGATGGCATCACTGAGTGCCTCGGCCGAGGCGGCGGCATCGAGCTTCACCACGAACATCGCCACCTTCTGCTGCTTCACCCAGCCGCCCATTTTGGCGTCCTGGGAATCTTCCAGCAGTCGGTTCGCCACCGCCGCCGGGAACGCGTCGGTGCTGGAGTGGTAGCCCGGCGACCACACTTCCCGCACCTGCTGGCTGCCGAACTCCTCCACCGTCGAGCGGACATAGACCAGCTGGGTGCGATCGCCTTCCACGTCGAAGACCATACGGTAATCGCCGTCGTCGTCGATCTCATAGGTGTAACCCAGCTTCTCCAGGTGGCGGGCCACCGCCTTGTCGGCTTCCTGGGCAGTGGCCGGGGCACACGCGAACAGGGCCAGCAGGGCAGTGAGGGGAAGTGTCCGTTTCATGGGAATCCTGTGAAGGGGGTGCGGCGGAATGCGGCAGATTGTGAAGCCGACTGTGTTTGTCGTCCAATCCGCCGGGGTCAGCCACTATAATAAGCGGATGCCTCGCGAGACTTCCCACGAATCCCATTCCGACCACGGCGTGCTGCTTGAACCAGCGCGGCCGGAGGTCGTGCCGCCGCCGTTCTACCAGGTGATGCTGTTGAACGATGACTACACCCCGATGGATTTCGTGGTGGACGTCCTGCAGCAGTTCTTCAGCCTGGACCTGGACCGGGCCACGCAGGTGATGCTCCATGTGCACACCCGTGGCCGCGGCATCTGCGGTGTATTTACCCGCGAAGTGGCTGAAACCAAGGTCGCCCAGGTCAATGAGTACGCACGGATGAACCAGCATCCGCTGCTGTGCACGATGGAAAAGGCCTGACGCCCAGCGGGTCATCGGGCGCCTCCGCAGCGCCCCGGATGGGTTGCTGCGTTCCATTGGCAGCGCCGCAGCCGGCCTCCCCGGTCCAGACCGGCCCCTTGCGTCCATCGCTCGTTTCCGCCTGTCCGGGCCGCGCCGGGCCTGTTCCTGCGCGCGTTTGCGCATGACGGGGCGCACGCAGGGCGGGTTCGTTGTAGCGTATGGTCAAGTCGTGCTGACGGAGCGCATGCGCCCACGCTAACGCCGTATGAACGTGGGGTTCCGCTAGGGTGATGGAAAACGTGTGGTCAGGCCGCATATTGTCTTCAACTGCCGCCGGAGTAGAGCATGTTCAGCAAAGACCTCGAACACACCATTGGCCAGTGCTACAAGCGAGCACGGGAAGCGCGGCATGAATTCATGACCGTCGAGCACCTGCTTCTGGCGCTGCTCGACAATCCATCCGCCCAGGCCGTATTGAAGGCCTGCGGTGCGGATGCAGAGCGCTTGCGCCAGGAGCTGGAGCAGGCCATCGAGGCCTCGGTCTCGCGCTTGGCCGAAGACGATGGGCGCGACACCCAGCCCACGCTGGGCTTCCAGCGGGTGCTGCAGCGCGCCGTCTACCATGTGCAGTCCTCGGGCAAGAAGGAAGTGACCGGCGCCAATGTGCTGGTGGCCATCTTCGGCGAAAAGGATTCGCACGCGGTCTACTACCTCAACCAGCAGGATGTGACCCGTCTGGACGTGGTGAACTACCTCTCCCACGGCATCGCCAAGCTGGGCGAAGAGGGCGAGTCATCCTCGCCGGCCGATCCCGAGGGTCGGGCCGAGGCGGGCGAAGGGGAGGGCAAGGGCGATGCGCTTGCCGAGTTCGCCAGCAACCTCAACGAGCAGGCCCGCAACGGCCGCATCGATCCGCTGGTGGGCCGTGCCGATGAAATCGAGCGCACGATCCAGGTGCTGTGCCGTCGACGCAAGAACAACCCGCTCTATGTGGGTGAGGCCGGCGTGGGCAAGACGGCCATCGCGGAAGGCCTGGCGCGCCGCATCGTCGAAGGCTCGGTGCCGGAGGTGCTGGCCGATGCGGTCATCTACTCCCTGGACCTCGGCGCGCTGGTGGCGGGCACCAAGTACCGCGGCGACTTCGAAAAGCGCCTCAAGGGCGTGCTCAGTGCCCTGAAGAAGGTGCCCAATGCCGTCCTGTTCATCGACGAGATCCACACCATCATCGGTGCCGGTTCGGCGTCCGGTGGCACGATGGATGCCTCCAACCTGATCAAGCCGGCGCTGTCGTCGGGCGAGCTGCGCTGCATCGGCTCCACCACGTTCCAGGAATACCGCGGCATCTTCGAGAAGGATCGTGCGCTGGCGCGTCGCTTCCAGAAGATCGACATCGTCGAGCCGACCGTGGGCGAGACCTACGAGATCCTGCAGGGCCTGAAGCCGAAGTACGAAGCGCACCACGGCGTGACCTACGCTGACGATGCGCTGCAGGCCGCCGTCGACCTGTCGGTGAAGCACATCGGTGACCGCCTGCTGCCGGACAAGGCGATCGACGTGATCGACGAGGCCGGTGCCCGCCAGCGCCTGTTGCCGGAAGGGCAGCGCAAGGAGCTGATCGACATCGAGGAAATCGAAGCGATCGTGGCCAAGATGGCGCGTATTCCGGCCAAGCAGGTCAGCGCCACGGACAAGGACGTGTTGAGGCACCTGGAGCGCAACCTGAAGATGGTGATCTTCGGCCAGGACCCGGCCATCGAGACCCTGTCGTCGGCGATCAAGCTGGCGCGCTCTGGCCTGGCCAATCCCGAAAAGCCGATCGGCAACTTCCTGTTCGCCGGTCCGACCGGTGTCGGCAAGACCGAGGTGACCAAGCAGCTGGCGCTGCAGCTGGGCATCGAGCTGGTCCGTTTCGACATGTCCGAGTACATGGAAGGTCATTCGATCAGTCGCCTGATCGGTGCGCCTCCGGGCTATGTCGGCTTCGACCAGGGCGGGCTGCTGACCGAGAAGATCGTCAAGACGCCGCACTGCGTGCTGCTGCTCGACGAAATCGAAAAGGCGCATCCGGACATCTTCAACATCCTGCTGCAGGTCATGGACCGGGGTGTGTTGACCGATACGAACGGGCGCGAGGCCAACTTCAAGAACGTGGTGCTGGTGATGACCACCAACGCCGGTGCTACCCAGGCGTCGCGACGCTCGATCGGCTTCACCAAGCAGGACCATGCCACCGATGCGATGGAGGCGATCCGCCGCAGCTTCACCCCGGAGTTCCGCAACCGGATTGATGCAGTGGTGCAGTTCCAGGCGCTGGGTTTCGAGCACATCCTGCGTGTGGTGGACAAGTTCCTGATCGAACTGGAGATGCTGCTGCAGGAAAAGCACGTCAGCCTGTCGGCCACACCGACCGCGCGCGACTGGCTCGCCCAGCATGGCTTCGATCCGTTGATGGGTGCGCGTCCGATGGCGCGCGTCATCCAGGACAAGGTGAAGCGTCCACTGGCCGACGAGCTGCTGTTCGGCAAGCTGGTCAACGGGGGCAGGGTCACCATCGATGTGCGCGACAACGAGCTGGTGGTGGAGGCGTTTGCCGAGCCGGAGCGGTTGTTGCCTGCTACGGTGTGACGGGTGCGATGGCGGGGAATCACGGCGCAGGAGTGGCTTGGCCACCCTGCGCCGTTCCTGTTTCAGATTCCGATCAAGGACACAATCCGATCAGTGACGCGCTGGCGGAAGCGCGTGCCCACATTTCGAGCATCGGGGGACAGGTTCGACACATCATGCTTGGCATGGAGATACTGTGTCCCGTTGGCAACCATCGTCGTCTGGAAGTGGACGGCATCCACAGCGCGGCTCAGTTCCCGAACCATTGGCCCGCCGATGTTGTCCGTCGCGCAGGGCATCGTATCCACGACACTCTCTACGTCCGAGCTGATGAAGAGATCGCGGTCTACCTGGTTACGCAGGTCGCACGCATCGATGACACGCTCCGCAGCAGCGGCGATGCGCCTGGCCATTGCATCCGTGTCCAGTAAAATGCTTCCGGCGTAATAGATGATGTCCGCGTTGCTGTGGTGCCCCGGCATGCTGACGTCCATGCGCATGCCGCGCTGTGCGAGTGCCACGTAGGCAGCTCCCGGGGTGCCCGCGGCGGGCGGCTTTCCGCCTATGCTGGGGAACCGTTCCGGATGAAAGGGACGATCGAGGGCCAGCGCGTACGCCACGTCGCCCAGGCAGGCGGGGGCGACCAGTGCGGGATCGATCCCTTTGCGCTGCCTCGCGTCGATGCAGGCGGACACCTGGTCGCCGATATACCGGCCATCGGTGCGCCTCACCGCTGGGGCTGTCCGCGCCGTGGGGGCCGCGTTGACGGCATTGCCCACTGCCGACAGGCCCAGCAATGCCAGCGCCGGTTTGCGCAGCAGCGCGCGACGCAGGGTATCCGCAGTTCCCGCCGCAGATACAACACCATCCAGCAGGCCATTGCCGATCCATTGCAGGGTGGCCAACCACCCCGGCTTTGCGGGTTCAGGCGTGGGCGTGTTGCCCGGCGTTGGCGGCGCGCGGGATGCGTCGACAGGGGTGATGGAGGGCATGCGGGCGGCATCCTTCGAAAGGGAAGGCTACTGTGCCCCCGCACCAGCGGCCACGGCTTGCATATTCCATGCACGCCAAAAGGCCAGCTCGGTGGCTGGCCTTTCTTGTCGACGCAGATGCGCCGGACCGCTTACTTCATGCGGTAGGTGATACGGCCCTTGGTCAGGTCGTACGGAGTCATTTCAACCTTGACCCGGTCACCAGTCAGAATGCGGATGTAGTTCTTGCGCATGCGGCCGGAGATATGGGCAATGATTTCATGACCATTTTCCAGGCGGACACGGAACGTCGTGTTCGGCAGCGTCTCGCTGACGGTGCCTTCGAACTCGATGGAGTCGTCTTTCGACATGTAATCCTGTGCGGTTCAGAGAGCGGCCACGGGGGCCTAAGCCGCAGCATTTTACGCACATGTCGGCGGTTTTGCAAAGATTGCGTTAACCGACAGCAGCGTGGGTATCGAGCCAGGTGCTGACGCGGGAACCACCGCTGTCGCTCAGTCGCGGCCGAGCATATCGGAGACGGGCACTGAGCCCACGGTGTGGGCCCAGCTTTCGTGCTGCCCGGGCCGCTGCACGGCGTCACGCACATGGGCGAGGAACCGGTCGCGTGGCCAGCGTTCGGCGCCCATGCGCAGCAGGTGGGGATTCTCCACCTGTGCATCAAGGACGGCCACGCCTTGACGGCGCAGCAGCGTCGCCAGCGCCGACAACGCCACCTTCGAGCCGCCACTGACGGCGCTGAACATGCTTTCGCCAAAGAACATCTGTCCGATGCCGATCCCGTAGATTCCGCCAACGAGCGTGTCGCCTTGCCACACCTCTACCGAATGCGCGAAACCGAGCCGGTGCAGGTCGACGTACGCCTTGACCATCGGCTCGCTGATCCAGGTGCCCTCCTGGCCGGGGCGGGGCGCTTGGGCACAAGCCCGCATCACCTGTTCGAAGGCGGTGTCGGCGGTGACCCTCCATTCCAGGTGCCGCAGTTGGCGGACAAACCGGCGCGACAGATGGACCCGATCCGTCTGGAAGACCATGCGCGGATCGGGCGACCACCACAGCAGCGGCTCGTCGCCGCTGAACCACGGAAAGATGCCGCCGGCATAGGCATTGAGCAGGCGGACCGGCTGCAGGTCTCCACCGATGGCCAGCAGCCCAGCGGGCTGTTGGAGCGCCGTCTCGGCAGGGGGGAACGGGCTGTCGGCCGGATCGGCCAGACGCCAAGGGAGCTGGCGACTCATTGGATCCCGCGCACCCTGGCATCTGTCGACCGGCCTTGCTCAACCATCGTGCACATGGGGTCGACGCACCTTTCTCTGCAACCAGCGGTCAGGATAGCCGTCGACCTGTTGACCGTCGAGCGCGCGGACCGCCTGAGCCGGTTGCTGCAACCGGGCCGCGGCCACCGCTCAATCCGCCGGCTCTTCGTGACGGAACGGCGCATGCTGCGCGAGATCGCGGTGGTAGCGGCTGACCTCGGTACGCTCCTGTGCGCACCACGGCCGCAGCGCATCGGCAAAATCGGCATCGGCCATCCAGTGACGACTGCGCACCACGGTGGGCAGGAAGCCGCGCGCCAACTTGTGTTCGCCCTGCGCGCCGGGCTCGAAGCGGGTGAGGCCCTCTCGCAGGCAGTACTCGATGCCCTGGTAATAGCAGGCCTCGAAATGCAGGCCGGGCAGGGTGGCCCCGCCCCAGTAACGGCCATACAACGTGTCGCGGCCGCGCAGGCAGAGCGCCCCGGCAATGGGCTCGCCGTCCTGCTCGGCCAGGAACATCACCAGCCCACGCCCCAGCGTGCTGGCCAAGTGACGCAGGAACGGCTCGGTCAGTGCAGGGGCATTGCCGTATTCCAGGAAGGTCTGCAGGTAGAAGCGATACATCGCCTGCAGGTCGGCGCGGCTGGCCTCATCGCCGTGCACCACGCGGAAGCAGATGCCCTGGCGGGCGACCTTGTTGCGCTCCTGGCGGATGTTTTTGCGATGCTTGTGGTTCATCGCGGTGAGGAACTGCTCGAAATCCTGCCAGCCGCTGCTGTTCTGCCACTGGAACTGGATGTCTTCGCGCAGCAGCCACGCCGTGCCGAACGCGGCCTCTTCGTCGGCGCGGTGGAAGTTGATGTGCGCCGAAGACACGCCGAGCGCGGGCAGCGCTTCGACCAGGGCGGCCAGCAGGGTTGCGCGCTTGGCAGGGTCTGCGGCAAGCAGCCGAGGACCGGTCACCGGCGAGTAGGGCACTGCGCCCAGCCACTTCGGGTAGTAGTCGCGACCATGGCGCGCATACGCATTCGCCCAGGCATGGTCGAACACGAACTCGCCGTGCGAGTTCTCTTTCAGGTAGCCCGGGATGGCGCCGACCAGTGTTTCGCCTTCCCACAGCGTGAGGTGCTGCGGCCGCCAGCCCCAGTCCTCTCGCAGGCAGCCGTGCTGCTCCATGCCGGACAGAAAGGCATGGCTGACGAAGGGGTTGCTGCCGTCGTGCAGGGCATCCCACTGCGTGGCGGGGAGCGTCTGGAGGTCTTCGAGGAAACGGATCTGCGCCATCCGCACAGGATAGAGCACGGGACTGGGCGTGGGATGCCTTGGCAGCGGTGGGCCAGGTGATGTGGCTGCCCGTTGATGCGTTTCTCTGCTCGATTCCTACCGGTCACTCGGATTTCTGAAGTTTCGCCATCGCGTGGCGATCCAGAGACTGCTGATGCCACGGGTCCGCCGGGCAGAGGGGTGAGGCGATGAAAAGAAATGTTGAGGTTTTTGGGAGGCTGCTGTGCGCATTGATGGTGACGGGGGCCTCAATGCCGCCGCAGCCGCCTCCACCCGACAGTGCCCACTCCATGGCCCGCAGCGGTCGGGCGCCGGCGTTCCCTGCGGATACTGATGCCCTGCTGACCGAGGCAGCGCGGAACGGCGTGGCCAGCTTTCGCAGCGAGGAGCGCTCATTCGCCGAGGTGCTGATCAACGTCCATCACGACGCAGCGGGTCGGCAAGTGGTCATTGACGTCTTGCGAGGCTACAGGCCGGATTACCCTGGCGCTGAGATGGAGGATTTTGAGCAGTGGGTAGGCAATAGCGTGCGGGTGCTTACCGAAAAATTCAGCCCTCCTCCGGAGATCCTGTTCCTGTACGGAGGCAAGTCGTTCGAGGCGCTGTTCCCGCTCCAGGCGCGGAGAATGGACGCTGTCAGACACCACAGCCTGCGGCGTGGCGGGCCGGGGCCTGCGGTACCGACGGTCTCCGGCGGCGACGCCGGGCGCGGGAAGTCACCCCACGCCCCGGCGACTGATAGTGAGCTGGACGCTTTGCTGACGAGGGAAGCGTTGCGGGTCCTGCGACGACTTCAGCCACTGGAAGGGCAGCGTATCGGCGGTCCTGTGCGTGCCTCAATGGACGTTGATACGGGAGCCATCACCGTGTATTTCCCCCGCGATTTTCTTCCGGCGGACCCAGAGGGAGGATTTGAAGATCAGCTGGATAATTTCCGCCACGCATTGATACACGTCAGCGCTCCCTTCGTTGACGCTACAGGCATGCAGTATCGCTATGGGGGAAGGCACCTCTATCCTTATTTTCCGAGACTCCAGCGGGAAGACGAAGCGGCCAGACTGGGCAGTCGCCGCCAGCGAGCCGTGTGGCAACTTGCTGACCGTCGCCCTGAAGCGAAAATGCGGGCGCAACGAGCGGCCTCCTTACCAGAGAAGTAACCCTTGATCGTCTGCGGGTGGCGATTGGAATGACGCTATCGATTTGGCAAGTAGCGAGTGCCTGCGCACGATACGGGTCGGCGGATGAGCGCGAATTGACTTCAGAGCGCTCGCCGCGGTGGCCGGCAGGAAGAGGGGATGTGCATGAGCAAGAACAAGTGTGTGTTGGGCCTCTTGCTTGGGCTGGCCGTTGCGGCTGGGAGTTCACCCAGTGGGGCGGTCAACCCCCGGGCGCTGGATGCGGCGCTGGATGCAGTTCTGCAAAGAGAGGCCCAGCAGTACATGGACACCTTCCGCAGGAGGCGAGGGAACTCAACCGACGTCACGATCCGGAGCTGGGCTGATCTGGAGGACAGCCTGATATACATGGACCTGGGGGCCGGAGCTCTTCCAGAGCAGGATGATGGCTCCAATGAACAGCTCGAGCAGGAGCTTGGGAGCCTGTTGCTCCATTTCGCCTATCTCGCAGGCATGCCGCCGCACACGCAGATACGCGCGCTGTATCAGGGACGGCCTTACAACTTTTACTTTCCTTGATCAGCGGTGGAGTCGACTTGCGGTCGACTCCATCGCCGACGCGCCTCAGCTCGCCTTACCCTGCGCGTCCAGATAACGCTCGGCATCCAGCGCGGCCATGCAGCCGAAGCCGGCCGAGGTGATCGCCTGGCGGTAGTGCTGGTCGGCGACGTCGCCGGCGGCGAACACGCCTTCGACCGAGGTCTGCGTCGCGTTACCGCCCAGTCCCGAGCGGATCTCCAGGTAGCCGTGGTTCATCGCCAGCTGGCCATCGAACAGGGTGGTGTTCGGGTGGTGGCCGATGGCGACGAAGAAGCCGTGGGCTTCGATGTCGCGCGTGCTGCCGTCCTGCACGGACTTCACCCGGACGCCGGTCACCCCGGCGTCGTTGCCCAGCACTTCGTCGATCTGGTGGTGCCAGACGGTCTCGATCTTGCCTGCAGCAACCTTGGCGAACAGCTTGTCCTGCATGATCTTTTCCGCCTTCAGCGTGTCGCGGCGGTGGACCAGGTAGACCTTGCGGGCGATGTTGGACAGGTACAGCGCCTCTTCGACCGCGGTATTGCCGCCGCCGACCACCACCACGTCCTGGTCGCGGTAGAAGAAGCCGTCACAGGTGGCGCAGGCCGATACGCCGCGGCCCTTGAAGGTCTCTTCGGACGGGATGCCGAGGTACTTCGCCGTTGCGCCGGTGGCGATGATCAGCGCATCACACGTGTATTCGGCACTGTCACCGATCAGCTTGAACGGGCGCTGCGACAGGTCGGCGGTATGGATGTGGTCGAAGATGACCTCGGTCTCGAAGCGCTCGGCGTGTGCCTGCATGCGGGTCATCAGGTCCGGGCCCATCAGGCCGTGGGCGTCGCCCGGCCAGTTGTCCACCTCGGTGGTCGTCATCAGCTGGCCGCCCTGCTGCAGGCCGGTGATCACCACCGGCTTCAGGTTGGCGCGCGCGGCATAGACGGCGGCGGTCCAGCCGGCCGGGCCGGAACCGAGGATGACAAGCTTCTGATGGCGGGAAGGCAGCGTGGTGCTCATGTAGACTCGCGAAAAGGTAAGGGGATCAAGGCGCGGCGGCGGTTTGCGCGCGCTGGGGGCAGGTCATAGAGTGATGGCAGGGGCAGGGGGATTCAACCCGCTGGCTGGAACGCGGCGATGCGCCTGATGTCCTCCGCCTTGCAGGCGGCCCACCCCGACCCTGGCCGCGCGTCCGTCAGCCCAGGGTGACGGAAAATCGACGCGCTTCGTTTATTATCAACCACTAACAGCGTATTCCAAAGGTAGTGTCCAAGGTGGCGAAGCAGGTCCCCGAACGCAGCCGATCGGCCGAAGGCAAGCCCCGTCGCCGCGATCCGTCTCCGTCTGAAAGCAATCCCACCCGTCAGCGCCTGTGGCGCGACCTGGGGCTGATCGCCGTGGCGCCGGCGTTGCTGTATCTGGTTGCCAGTCTGTTCACCTACTCGGCAACCGATCCGGGCTGGTCGCATACGGGCAGCATCGTGGCGCCGGTGCACAACATGGGCGGCCGCGCCGGGGCGTGGATCGCCGATGTGCTGCTGCAGTTGTTCGGCTACATGGCGTTCCTGCTGCCGTTGCTGCTCGGCGCGCTGGCCTGGTTCGCGATGTTCGGGCTCAAGCGCGAGGCCAAGGGCGAGAACGACCTGGATCCTGCCCTGCGGCTGGTCGGCCTGGTCGGGTTCCTGATCGCCGGCACTGGATTCCTGCACATGCGTCTGTTCAGTGCGGAAGTAGCCTCGGCCGGCGGCATCCTCGGCAAGCTGGTCGCCAGCTCGCTCAGCGTGGGGTTTGGGGCATTGGGCGCCAACCTGTTCGTGCTGGTGCTGCTGCTGGCCTCGATCACCCTCGCGACCGGGCTGTCCTGGCTGTCGGTGATGGAGAAGATCGGCAAGGGCGTGATGTCGCTGGCACCGCTGCTGGAAAAGAAGAAAGAGCAGGCCACCGAGTGGAAGCAGACCCGCGATCTGCGTGAGGAGCGCCAGGAAGTGCGCAAGGTCGACGCCGAGGTGCGCGCCAAGCGCGAGCCGGTGAAGATCGAGCCGCGTCCGGAGCCGGTGATCGAGAAGAGTGATCGCGCCAAGCGCGACAACCAGATTCCGATGTTCCAGGGGGTCAATGGCGACGGTTCGGATCTTCCGCCGCTGGCGCTGCTGGATGATCCCAAGCCGCAGCCGAAGGGCTACGACGAAGAGACGCTGGAAACGCTCTCGCGGCAGATCGAGTTCAAGCTCAAGGATTTCCGCATCGATGCGGTGGTGGTGGGGGCCTATCCGGGCCCGGTGATCACCCGTTTCGAGATTGAACCGGCGCCGGGCATCAAGGTCAGCCAGATCAGTACGCTGGACAAGGACATCGCCCGCGGCCTGTCGGTGAAGTCCGTGCGCGTGGTCGATGTGATTCCGGGCAAGTCGGTGATCGGCCTGGAAATCCCGAATGTCACCCGTGAAATGATCTTCCTGTCCGAACTGCTGCGTTCGAAGGAATACGACAAATCGCCCAGTCCGCTTACCCTGGCCCTGGGCAAGGACATCGCCGGTCGCCCGACGGTGGCCGACCTGGCGCGCATGCCACATCTGCTGGTCGCCGGTACCACCGGTTCGGGCAAGTCGGTGGCGGTCAACGCCATGGTGCTCAGCCTGCTGTTCAAGGCCAGCCCGAAAGACCTGCGCATGCTGATGATCGACCCGAAGATGCTGGAGCTGAGCGTCTACCAGGGCATTCCGCATCTGTTGGCGCCGGTGGTCACCGACATGAAGGAGGCCGCCAACGGCCTGCGCTGGTGCGTGGCCGAGATGGAGCGCCGCTACAAGCTGATGAGCGCGGTGGGCGTGCGCAACCTGGCCGGCTTCAACAAGAAGGTCAAGGACGCACAGGACGCGGGACAGCCGTTGATGGATCCGTTGTTCAAGCCGAACCCGGAGCTGGGCGAGGCGCCGCGACCGCTGGAGACCCTGCCGTTCGTGGTCATCTTCATCGACGAATTCGCCGACATGATGATGATCGTCGGCAAGAAGGTCGAAGAACTGATCGCCCGGCTGGCACAGAAAGCGCGTGCCGCCGGCATCCACCTGATCCTGGCAACCCAGCGCCCCTCGGTGGACGTCATCACCGGTCTGATCAAGGCCAACATCCCGACCCGCATCGCCTTCCAGGTCAGCTCGAAGATCGACTCGCGCACCATCCTCGACCAGTCCGGCGCGGAAACGCTGCTCGGGCACGGCGACATGCTGTACCTGCCGCCGGGTACCGCCCTGCCGGACCGCGTGCACGGTGCGTTCGTGTCCGACGAAGAAGTGCACCGTGTGGTGGAGCACCTGAAGGCGATGGGCCCGGCCGACTACATCGACGGGGTGCTGGACGAGGTGCAGACGATGGGCGATGGCGTGGTCGTCGGCGCCGGCGGCCTGCCGGAAACCGCATCGTCCGGCGATGAGTCCGATCCGCTGTACGACGAGGCGTTGCGCGTGGTGACCGAGACGCGCCGCGCCTCGATTTCCGGTGTGCAACGTCGCCTGAAAATCGGCTACAACCGCGCCGCGCGCCTGATCGAGGCGATGGAAGCGGCCGGCGTGGTCAGTTCGCCCGAGCACAACGGCGACCGCACCGTGCTGGCGCCGCCGCCGCCGAAATGATCCCGACGGGGTGACGACCCAGGGTGGTCACCCCGTCCCTCTTTCATCCTCCTGTAGACGGGTACTTTCGATGGCACTGCTCCGCAACGGACTGCTGGCAACCTTGCTGCTGCCTGCCTGCTGCGCCTTCGCGGCAGACGCGCCGGACGTGCCAGCGCCCGCTTCGCCTGCGGCTGACGTACCGGGTGCCGCGCCGGCCGAGGCCAGCAACAATTTCAGCTTCGCCCGCTACCGCGCCGATTACGTGGTGAGCGCCGACGCCAGCAACACGCAGACCGAGCACTACGACATCCTGCTGAAGACGCGCAGCGCGGTCGATCAGTTCAGCCAGGTGCGGTTGAGCTACAGCGAAAAGATGGAAAGCCTGGAGGTGCTGGAGGCTTACACCTTGACCGCGGACGGGCAGCGGCGCGATGTGCCGGCTGACCGCATCTATACCCAGGAAAGCTACTCCAGTGCGTCGGCCGCGATGTACGCCGACCGCAAGGTGCGGGTGATCGTGTTCCCCAACCTGGCACCCGGCTCACGCGTGGTCTACGCCACCCGCCGCACGCAGCAGAAGCCGTATTTCCCCGGTTACTTCGGGCTGTGGGAAACCTTCAGCGTCTTCAACCAGTACGACGACGCGCGGGTCACCCTGAGCGCTCCGGCCGGCCTGGCGATGAAGGTGCGCAGCGACGGGGTGCGGGGCAGCGACCGGCCGACGGTGCGCGCCGGGCTCGCGCGCTGGGAGTGGAGCTACGCGCGCAGCGACTCACTGCCGGCACAGAACTGGACGGCATCGCCATGGGAGTTCAGTCCCACCATCATGGCCAGCACGTACGCGGACTGGCCGCAGATGGCGCGGGCTTACCAGCTGAAAGCGGGCAGTGCAGCGACGGTGACCCCGGCCCTGCAGGCGCTGGCCGACGAGCTGACGACCGGCATCGATGACCGCCGCGTGCAGGTGGATGCGCTGTACCGCTGGGTGGCGCAGAACATCCGCTACGTTGCCGTCTACCTCGGCAACGGGGGGCTGGAGCCCAACAGTGCGCAGAGCGTGTTGGACAATCACTACGGTGACTGCAAGGACCACGTGGTGATCCTGGAAGCGCTGTTGGCCGCGAAGGGCATCGACAGCACGGCGGTGCTGATCGGCGCGTCCGGCGGCCCGACCCTGCCGGCGGTGCCTACCTTGGGGCGTTTCAATCACGCCATCACCTATGTGCCCTCGCTCGATCTCTATCTCGATTCCACCAGTGCGTGGGCCCGCTCCGGGCAGCTGCCCGATGGCGACCTCGGTGCGCCCGTGCTGTTGACCCGCCCGGCCAGGCTTGCGCGTACGCCGGCCAACGACGACGTGCGCAACGGCATGGCGTTCGAGGCGGATTTCGTGTTCGACCGTGCCGGGAACCTGCGTGGCCAGACCCGGCTGCAGCCCGGCGACAGTGCGGAAATCGGCATGCGTGCTTCGTTCGTGCGCTTGAACGCACAGAACCGCGCGCGCGCTGAGGCTACGATGATGGCTGCCTCTGGCTTCGACGGGCAGGGCCGTCTTCAGTTGCAGGGTGACCCACAGGACCTGCAGCAGCGGTTCAACTACGTCTTCGATTTCAGCGCCAGCGACTACGTGGATTTCAATCTGGTCGGCGGCATGACCTTGCCCGACCCGCCGGGGGCCGAATCCTTCCGTGACGCCTACACCGCGACGTCGGCGCCGGACAACGCCACGCCGTTCCAGTGCGACGCCAGCCTGCGCGAAGAGACCTACCGCGTGCGGCTGCCGGACGGCGTGCCCCTCATCGCACTGCCTGCCGCGCAGGACTTCAGCAACGCCGCCGGACGCTATTCGGTGCAGTGGCAGCGCGATGGCCAGCAGGTGGTGGCCCGCCACCGGCTGCAGCAACATGCCGTCCGCGGCGACGAGGCGCTGTGCCTGCCTGCAGACTACGCCGCGTTCCGCGAGCTGTTCCAGCAGGTACGTCGCGGCTTCCGCGGGCAGATCGTCTACGGTCGGGTGCCGGCCGCGGGCTGACCACGACATCATGGATCGCCCATTCAGCATATGCCGGGCACACTCCACTCCATCCTTCCACGTTCTCCTGGAACTCGACATGCACGCCAAGATCCGACGCTCCCTTGCCACCTCCGTGCTTGCCGCTGCGTGCCTGGTCTCGACCAGTGCCTGGGCGGGTGCGCGCGATGAGCTGAAAACCTTCACCACCGGCCTAAAGGGTCTGGATGGGCAGTTCAGCCAGCAGGTATTCGACACGCGTGGCAAGGTGAAGGAAACCACCAGTGGCCGCGTCGCATTGTCCGCGCCGCGCCTGTTCCGCTGGGAGTACCAGCGCCCGCACGTGCAGCAGATCGTGGCCGATGGCAGCAAGGTGTGGATGTATGAGCCCGATCTGGAGCAGGCCACCGTGCGCGCGCAGGGCAAGGAAGAACAGAACAGCCCGCTGACCGCGCTGATCAATCCGGCCCTGCTGGAGCAGCAATACGATGTCAGCGAAGAAGCGGCGCCGCGCGATGGGCTGCAGTGGCTGTCGTTGACGCCGAAGCGTGAGACCGAGGCCAGCTTCCAGTTCGCCGCCCTGGGCTTCAACGCACAGGGCCTGGCGCGGATGGAAATCACCGACGCCGTCGGCCAACGCACGCAGATCAGCTTCAGCGGTTGGAAGCGCAACCCGACGTTCGCCCGCGGCACGTTCACCTTTACGCCGCCCGCTGGCACCGACGTCATCGGCGAATGATGGCGCCCGCGCGCCGGGCCCTGCTCGGCGCGTGCAGGGTCGTGGCCTTACAATAGGCGTGTGGCCAGACAACGTACCTCTTCATTTCCCGGCCCTGATCTACTGAGCGTGGATCGGGATCACCTGCGCCCGCTCGCCGAGCGGATGCGCCCACGCACGCTGGATGAAATGGTCGGGCAGAAGCGCCTGCTGGCGCCGGACAGCGCGTTGCGTCGTGCGGTCGAGTCCGGACGCGTGCACTCGATGATCCTGTGGGGCCCGCCGGGCTGCGGCAAGACCACCTTGGCCTTGTTGCTGGCGCAGTATTCCGACGCGGAGTTCCGTGCCATCTCGGCGGTGCTGTCCGGCCTGCCCGAGGTGCGCCAGGTACTGGCCGAAGCGGCGCAGCGGTTCGCCGAAGGGCGCCGCACCGTTCTGTTCGTCGACGAAGTGCATCGCTTCAACAAGACCCAGCAGGACGCCTTCCTGCCGCACATCGAGCGCGGCACGATCCTGTTCGTGGGCGCGACCACGGAAAATCCGTCGTTCGAACTGAACTCGGCGTTGTTGTCGCGGTGTCGCGTACACGTGCTGGAAGGCGTGTCGCCGCAGGACATCGTGGAGACACTGCAACGTGCGCTGGCCGACAGCGAGCGTGGCCTGGGCACCGAGGGCATCCAAGTAGATGACGCGCTGCTGCTGCAGATCGCCACGGCGGCTGACGGTGACGTGCGACGTGCGCTTACCTTGTTGGAAATCGCCGCCGAACTGGCCGTGGACGAGGGCGGCCGGATCACCCCGCAGACCCTCGTGCAGGTGCTGGCCGATCGCACCCGGCGCTTCGACAAGGGTGGCGAACAGTTCTACGACCAGATCTCGGCATTGCATAAATCGGTGCGCTCATCCAACCCGGACGCGGCGCTGTATTGGCTGACGCGGATGCTGGATGGCGGGTGCGATCCTGCGTATCTGGCGCGTCGCCTGACCCGCATGGCGATCGAAGACATCGGCCTGGCCGACCCGCGTGCGCAGTCGATGGCGCTGGAAGCGTGGGATATCTACGAGCGTCTGGGCAGCCCGGAGGGCGAGCTCGCCTTTGCGCAGCTGGTGCTGTATCTGGCCAGCACCGCCAAATCCAACGCCGGCTATGCCGCCTTCAACCAGGTGCGCGCCGACGTGCGTGCATCGGGCACGCTGGAGGTGCCCCTGCACCTGCGCAATGCGCCGACCAAGCTGATGAAGGACCTGGGCTATGGCGCGACGTACCAGTACGACCACGATGTGGAGGGCGGCATCGCGCTGGACCAGACGGGTTTCCCGGATGCGATGGGCGAGCGCGTCTATTACCAGCCGGTCGCGCGCGGGCTGGAGATCAAGCTGAAGGAAAAGCTGGACCGGCTGCGCGCGCAGCGCGAGCAGGCGCGGGCGGGCAAGCAGGACGTGGGGCAGGGCGACAGCTGATGGGTAGTGGCCTGTGGTGGCAGCAGTTGGGACTGGTGATGGCCGGTGGCGCACTGGGGTCGGCGCTGCGGTTCCTGATCGGTGATGCCCTGCTGCGCAGTGTGGGGCAGGGATTTCCGTGGGGCACATTGACGGCGAACTTCATTGGCGCGTTCGTTGCCGGTTACCTGTTGGTGTGGCTGCAGCAGCGTGGGGGCAACGTGGTGTTGTTGCGCGCATTCCTGGTGATCGGGCTGCTGGGTGGCTTGACCACGTTTTCGTCGCTGATGCTGGAAACCCTGGTATTCGCGCGAAATGATCGGGCTGAGTTGGTGCCGCTGTACCTGGGCGTCAGCGTGGTCGGCGGCATGTTCCTGGTGTGGCTGGGTGCACGCTTGGCGGAGTCCGCGCGGGCGTTGTGAGGGCGCCGGTAGTGACGGCCGCTGGCCGTCAGCATGCCGCCCTGGTAGCGCCGAGCCGTGCTCGGCGGAGAAACAAAGGCGCCGCGCTGCGCGCTCGCCGAGCGTGGCTCGGCGCTACCGGGTGGGCTGCCCGGCTGACGGTGATCGGGATGCAACGCAGGCGGAACAAAGGCGCCGTGCTGCGCGCTCGCCGAGCGTGGCTCGGCGCTACCGGGTGGGCCGCACGGCTGACAGTGATCGGGATGCAGCGCAGGGGTAGCGCCGAGCCGTGCTCGGCGGGGAAAACAAAGGCGCCGCGCTGCGCGCCCGCCGAGCATGGCTCGGCGCTACCGGGTGGGCCGCACGGCTGACAGTGATCGGGATGCAACGCAGGCGGAACAAAGGCGCCGCGCTGCGCGCTCGCCGAGCGTGGCTCGGCGCTACCGGCTGGGCCGCACGGCTGACGGTGACGAGACGCAACGCACGGGTAGCGCCGAGCCGTGCTCGGCGGAGAACAAGGGCGCCGCGCTGCGCGCTCGCCGAGCATGGCTCGGCGCTACCGGGTGGGCCGCACGGCTGACGGTGATCGGGATACAACGCATGCGTAGCGCCGAGCCGTGCTCGGCGGGTAACAAAGGCGCCGCGCTGCGCGCTCGCCGAGCGTGGCTCGGCGCTACCATGCCCAGGCTGCGGAAGCGAAAGCGAGAACCATTCGCATTTGATAGACTGGCGTACGAGGCGTTCGATGCCTTGTCGGACACCGGCCGGTGCCGGTGCACCTGTTGCGAGCCTTGTCCCCATGTTCCACCGCACGTCCTTCCTCAAACGCGCTGCGCTGCTCACCGCGTGCTGCCTGTCCGGTCTCGTTGCCGCAATGTGCGTGCAGGCGCAGCAGCGCAATCCCGATCAGATGATGGGCCGGACCGTGCTCGATGCTCCCTCAGCCAGCTACCGCTTCGAACGCTTCGTGGTCCACAGTCCGGACGGGGAGCGCCACTGGCGTGTCAATCTCGCGATCCCGTTGAAGGCCAGTGCGACTCCCGCTCCGGTGCTCTATGCCCTGGATGGCAATGCCGTTGCGATGGTGCTCGACCCGCCTCTGCTGACCGAGCTCGCCGCCAGCAAGGCGCCGCCGGTGCTGGTGCTGGTCGGCTATGACAACGAGCGCCGCATTGATTCGCTGCAGCGCACCCGCGACTACACCGCCTGGATCGATCGCGCCGACGATGAAAACGGCACGGCGCAGGTCGTCGGTGGCGGCGCGTTCGCGTTCCAGGAAGTCATCGAACGCCAGATCAAACCCGAGGTCGCGCGGCGCGCCAACGTGGATGCGCAGCAGCAAGCCCTGTGGGGGCATTCGCTGGGCGGGCTGTTCGTGCTCAGCAGCCTGTACACCCGGCCTGCGGCGTTCCAGCAGTACATCGCGGCCAGTCCGTCGTTGTGGTGGAGCCAAGGTGCACCGCTGGGCGACATGGAAACGCAGTTCAGCGAAAACCGCGCCGGTCAGTCCGCCCAGCTGTGGGTGATGCTGGGTGGGGATGAGCGCACCGGCAACCGCGGGGTGCGCGACATGGGCAACCCGCGCGTGGTCGCGCACCTGCGCCGTATTGGTGGCGCACCGCCGGATGCCGCGCATGCGCTGGCCGGTCGGCTTGCCACGCAACCGGGTCTGGAAGTGCGCTATCGCGAGTTTCCGGGCTTGGGCCACGGGCCGATGTTGCCGGCCTCGTTCAAGGCCGCACTGTCCGCGCTGTACGGCATCGCCGATCACAGCGGTGATCCCGCACGACCCTGATTTCCGGCCTGCGGCGACCCCGTCGCAGGCCACCCTACCCAGGCATCCTGCGCATGGCAGGCGAACCGCCCAGGCAATGACACCCTGCGCCCAGACGGCGCACCCCTGCAAGGAGCCTGTCATGACCCTCCGTACTCCGCTTCGCACCAGCATCCTCGCCGCTGGCGTCCTGTTCGCCATCGTCGTATCGGCACAGCCCGTGTTCGATGCACCGGCCAATGGCTTCAAGGGCAAGCTCACCGCACGCAGTGAAAACCCCGTAGCGGGTGGCAAGGCAGAGATCATCGGCAGCGATTTCGTCCCAGGCCAGCGGGTGGATCTGCTGCGTGGCGACACGGTGCTGACCCCGGTGCCGTTGACGGTGGATGGCAACGGCCAGTTCAAGACCGAGCTGCTCATTCCAGCCGACGCCGTGCCGGGCCAGCACCCCCTGGTCGCACGCGCAACGGGTCCGGCGGCCGCGGCGGTCGCCACGCTGCGGGTGTCACCGCGGCTGGCACTGAGCGGGCAGGATCGTTTCAGCTCGGCGTCCAACAAGTTGGTGCAGGGCCTGTACCAGAGCGCGTACAGCGCGGCCAGCAACGCGATCTTCGTGACCTCGGCCGTGGGCCGCCCGCCGGTGACCCAGTCGCAGTTGTTGAAGGTGGATCCGGCTTCACTGAAGGTACTCAACACCATCACCCCGGCGAAGGTGCCCGGCGGCAAAGGGGACAGTGTCTACGCGGTGTACGGCGTCGGCGTGGATGATGCCAACGGCACCGTGTGGGTGACCAACACGCGGCAGGATACGGTCGCCGTGTATCGGCAGGCCGATCTGTCGCTGGTCCGCCAGTTCGATGTCGGCGCGGTGCCGCACGCGCGCGATGTCGTGGTCGATAGTGTGCACGGCAAGGTCTTCGCGTCGGCAACCGGCGAGGACCATCTGTCGGTCTTCGATGCCAGAACGCTCGCGCCGCTGCCCCCGATCACGCTGGCTTCCGGCGAAGACGAGGGCAAGTTCGTGCCGATGAGCCTGGTGCTCGACGAACACGCCGGCAAGTTGTTCACCGTCAGCATCGGTACCGCCGAAGCAGCGGTGATCGACGTGGCCAGCGGCAAGGTCGACAAGGTGATCGCTCTGGGCAATGCGGCAAGTGCGTCCGGCGTGGCCTACGATGCGAAGACAGGGCGCCTGTTCGTCGCTTCGCAGGGCAGTGACAACCTGCTGATCGTCGACGTGGCGGCAGGCAAGGTGCTGCACGATGTCGCCGTGGGTGCCGGCGCCCTCAACGTCGCCTTCGATCCGGTGTCCGCGCTGGCCTACGTCAGCAATCGCGGTGCGGGCACGGTGACGGTGGTGGATGTCGATGGAAAGGTGGTCGGCAATCTCGATGGCGGCAGCTTCCCCAACCACGTGCGTGCGGATGGGAAGGGCAATGTCTTCGCCGTGAACAAATCCAAGGGCGCCGACGATCCGAACGGTGACCGGATCACCCGTATCGCGCTGCGCCAACCGTAACCTGCACCCGTATCAACGGGGCGGCCACGTGTCGCCCCCTCCAGGAGCCCCTGCATGAACCATCCGACCCCCCCATCCGCTTCGACGATCGCCATGGCGATGGCACTCGCCCTTGCCGTGAGTGGCTGCAGCGGAAGTGGCGAGCCGGCGAAGGCCGACGTCGCCGCCCAGGCTGCTGCAACGCCTTCCGCCGCGCCGGAAAAGCAGGCGGACCCTTCCGCCGTGCTGCCGCCCGGCTGGCAACGGATCGGTGGCGAGCGCGTGCCGTCGGTGGCGGCGGGCGAGGCGACGTTGCCGGCCCGGGTCCGGTCCGACGATGGCGTGGAGGTGGAGGTCGACGATGCCAGCCGCATCATCGCGGGCGGCGATGACATCATCGCGGTGATCGAGGCATTGGGGCAGGGCGCGCAGATCTTCGCCGCACCGACCAACGCGACAACCGATGCGGGCCGGTCTGCGCCCCATCGCTTCCTGTTCAATCGCACTACGGGCGTGGAAGGCGTGCTCAGCCTCGGCGGGTCACTGTTCCTGGGCAACAGCCTGCGCCGTCATGGCGATCTGGCGGACAAGCTGCGTGCGGTGGGACAGGATGCGGTGATCATCGACGATCTGCAGCCGGCGCCGGACAAGGTGCGCAAGGTGGCCGCCGCGGTGGGGCGCGCCGAGGCCGGTGCAGTGCTGGCGCGTGCGGTGGAAGAACAGCTGAAAGAAGCCGCCGCGATCGCCGCGACCAGCACGCGTCGGCCCCGGGTCATCCACGTATCAGCTACCGGCGCTGGCGGCAATCCGACCGTGGCCGGTGCAGACAGCGCCTCCGGCACGCTCATCGCGTTGGCGGGCGGTCTGAACATCGGGACCGAAGCGGGTGTGGCCAATTTTTCCGCGCTGAGCAATGAAGGTGTCCTGGCGTCTGCGCCGGAGGTGATTCTGGTCACTGCGCATGACCTGCAGTTGTTCGGCGGTGCCGACGGTCTGTGGAAGGCCTATCCCACGCTCAAGCAGACGCCGGCCGGGCAGGCTGGACGCGTGTGGGTGATGCCGGACCTGCAGTTGAAGTACACCAGCGTGGGCTCGGGGGCGGGCGCGCTGGCGCTGGCGCGGGCACTGGCGGCGCTTCCCCCGGCATGACCGTGATGTCGTTCCAGCTGCCGCCGGACCGGCGACGCCGACGTGGCCAGCTGATGCTTGTGGTGGTGTTCATCGCCCTGCTGGCGGCGGTGCTGGCGTCCTTCGCTGTCGGGCCGTTGCGCCTGCCGCCGATGGGGGTCCTGCAGGCGCTGGGGGTGAAGCTGGGGCTGGTGGATGCCGCGCAGGTAAGCGCGCGCGATGTGGCCGTGGTGTGGCAGTTGCGGATCCCGCGCGTGCTGCTGGGTGCCATCGTGGGGGCGTCACTGGCGATGGCCGGTGCCAGCCTGCAGGGCTTGTTCGGCAATCCGCTGGCCGATCCGGGGATCGTCGGTGTCAGCCAGGGCGCGGCCCTGGGCGCGGTCGCGGCCATCGTGCTCGGCGCGGCCAGCGTGGGCGGATGGGTGATCCCACTGGCTGCGTTCACGGGGGGCGCGGTGGCGATCAGCATCACGTACCTGCTTGCCCGGCCCGGCCGGGGTGATGGCAATGCGACCCTGCTGTTGGTCGGTATCGCGATGGCAGCGTTCTGCTCGGCGTTGATCGGCTTCTTCACGTATATCGCCAGCGAGGCGCAACTGCAGTCGCTGGTGTTCTGGCAGCTGGGTTCGCTGGCCAGCGCGGACTGGGCCGATGTAGCAGCGGTGGTGCCGCTGTTCGCCATCGGGGTGGTGTGCCTGCTGCGGCTTGCCACGCCACTGGACATGCTGGCGTTGGGTGAGCGACAGGCGCAGCATCTGGGTCTGGATGTGGCGCGGACGCGTCGCCGGCTGGTGGCATTCAGCGCGCTGCTGGTCGGTGCCGCCGTCGCGTTCGCCGGCTCGGTCGGCTTCGTCGGCCTGATCGTTCCGCACGTGGCGCGGCTGCTGGTGGGGCCGGGACACCGCTGGATGCTGCCGCTGTCCGGCGTGCTCGGTGCGCTGCTGATCGTGGTGGCCGACACCATCGCGCGGACGCTGGATCCGCCGTCTGAAATTCCTCTTGGCCTGTTCTCCGCTGCGTTGGGGGCGCCGTTTTTCCTGTGGCTGGTGATGCAGCGGCGCAGGAAGGGAGGCGTATGAACGTGCTGTTGACCCTTCGCAACGTGGGCGTCGTGCGCCAGCAGCGGGCCATCCTCGCGGCGGTCGACCTGGGGTTCATGGCCGGCACCGTCACGGCGTTGGTCGGGCCGAACGGCGCAGGGAAGTCCACCCTGCTCGGCGTGGCATGTGGCGACCTGCAGGCCGATTCGGGCGAGGTATTGCTGCATGGCAAGCCGCTGCAGGCGATGCAGGCCGGCGCGCTGGCGCGCGAGCGTGCGGTGATGCCACAGGAGCATGCCGTGCGTTTTGCCTTCAGCGTGGAAGAGGTCGTGGCGATGGGGCGCCTGCCGCATCCGCCCGAGCCTGCTCACGATGCACGCCAGGTAGAGGCTGCCCTGGATGCGGCCGAGCTGCAGCCGCTCCGCCAGCGCGAGGTGCAGCAGCTGTCCGGCGGGGAGTCCGCACGCACGACGTTGGCGCGCGTGCTGGCTCAGGCTACGCCGGTGCTGTTCCTTGATGAGCCGACGGCCGCGCTCGACCTTCGCCATCAGGAGCGCACGCTGCGAACCGTCCGCGGCCTGGCCGATGCCGGGGCGTGCGTGATCGTGGTCCTGCATGACCTCAATCTGGCCGCAGGCTATGCCGATCGCATCGTGCTGCTGGAGCAGGGGCGCGTGGCGGCGGATGGGCCGCCTGCCGATGTGCTGACCGAATCCACGTTGCGCCGCGTGTACCAGCAGGACGTGCTGGTGCTGCAGCACCCGCGGCGCCCGGTGCCGCTGGTCGTGGTGGTGTAGCCAGATCGATCGAATGCCTTGTAATCCGTTGCAGTGTTCTGCTGGTGCATTCAATCAGCGCTTGTTTCCAGCGCGAACAAGCGCACACTAGCGCCTCCCTTTCATTTCATTCGCTGGCACGTCCAATGAACGCTGTTCCGCTGCTGACGTTTCACCTGCTGCTCCGCGCCTGCGCGGAACGGGGGCGTCTGCCCGGTGGACTGCAAGGCCGCTGACCGCATACCGGTCGCCCTTGGACCCCCAGCAGAGCGCCCAACCGGGCGCTTTTTTTGTTTTCAACCGCCGCACCCACGAAGGAGAACGTGCCATGCACCAGATCGCCGAGACCGAACGCTAGCCGCGTGTCCTGCCGCCAACCGGGACACGCGGTCCCTTGTGGTTGGCATCAGCAGGAGCTCCACCATGAACACCCACACCCTTTCGCTGCGCCGCAACCTGGGCATCATCGCGCACATCGACGCGGGCAAGACCACGCTCACAGAACGCCTGTTGTGGAAAACCGGGCAGATCCACCGCGTCGGCGAAGTCCACGACGGAGCGGCCACCACCGATTTTTCGGCGATCGAGCGCGAGCGCGGCATCACCATCGGCGCGGCCGCCGTGCAGGCGCACTGGGCGCCGCGCGATCTGCCGGCACACCGCCTGACCTTGATCGACACCCCCGGACACATCGATTTCGCCCTCGAAGTGGAGCGCTCATTGCGCGTGCTCGACGGCGCGGTCGCCGTGTTCTCGGCCGTCGACGGTGTGCAGCCGCAGTCTGAAACCGTATGGCGGCAGGCGCGTCGGCATGGCGTGCCGCTGCTCGCGTTCGTCAACAAGATGGACCGAGTCGGCGCGTCCTTTGATCGCGTGGTGCAGCAGCTCGCCGAGCGCCTGCACGCACGTCCGTTGCCCTTGGGCATCCCCGTCGGCACTGAAGGCGACTTCGCTGGCTGGGTCGATCTGGTGGATCGCCAGCTGCTGCACTGGGACGCTGCAGGAACCCTGCAGCGGCGACCCTGGACGGACGTGGAGGCCGTGGCGTGGCAGGCAGCGCGCGATGCGTTGGTCGAGGCCGTCGCGGAGCTCGATGACGGCGTGGCCGATGCGTGGCTGGAGGGCGCTGCGGTGGACGATGCAGCGCTGCGCGCGGCGCTGCGACGGATCACTGTACGCGGCGCTGGGGTGCCGGTGCTCGCCGGTGCTGCGTTCAAGGGCAAGGGCATCGAGTCGCTGCTGGATGCGGTAGTGGATTACCTGCCTTCACCGTTGGACCGACCGGCGGTGACTGCCCGCCAGGGCGATCTGGTGGTGGACGTGCTACCCGACGCGCAGGCGCCACTGGCCGCGCTGCTGTTCAAGGTCACGCATCCGCAGCAGGGCGCGCTGGCGTTCGTACGCGTGTACGCCGGCACGCTGCGGGTGGGCGACCGCGTCGCCAGCTCCCGCGTCGGTTCGCGACGTGTAGGGCGGCTGGTGCGGGTGCAGGCTGACCAGCTGCACGACATCGACCATGCGCAGGCCGGCGATATCGTCGCGGTGATGGGCTGGAAGGATGCCAGCAGCGGCGAGACGTTGTCGGCGGTGGAGCAGCCGCTGGTGCTGGAAGCCATCCAGACACAGCCGGCAGTGCTGGCATGGCGGCTGGAGGCAGTGCAGGCCAGTGACTTGCTGCGCATCAGCCAAGGGCTGGCCAGCTTGGCCCAGGAAGATCCGTCTTTCCGCGTGGAAACCGATCAGGACAGCGGGGAAACGCGGGTATGGGGCATGGGCGAGTTGCACCTGGAGGTGATGATCGAACGCCTGCGCAGCGAGTGGAAGGTGGACGTGCGGGTGGGCCAGCCACGGGTGGCCTACCTGGAAAAGCCGGCCGCCGAGGTGCTGGGCGTGGTGGGCCGTGTGGTCAAGCAGAGTGGGGGGCAGGGCCAGTTTGCCCACGTGGTGCTGGACCTGCGTCCCCGCGACGACGATGCCGTGGTGTTCGTCGACCGCGTGGTCGGCGGTGCGATACCGCGCGGGTTCATCCGGGCGGTGGAGCAGGGCGTGCGCATGGCGCTGGAAAGCGGGCCACAGGGTCACCCGGTGGTGGGGGTGGACGTCGTGTTGCTTGACGGCCAGACCCATGCAAAGGACTCGTCCGATCAGGCGTTCCATCGTGCTGGCGCAGAGGCGGTGAAGTCCGCCCTGTTGCAGGCCGGCACGCAACTGCTGGAGCCGGTGATGGCGCTGGAGGTGCTGGCACCTGCCGCGACGGTCGGCGACGTGGTCGGTGACCTGCAGCGGCGCCACGGCCGGGTGCAGGCGATCGACGAGCAGGACGGTCGATCGCAGGTCAGCGGATTGGCCCCGCTGGCCCGATTGGCGGGCTACAGCAACGCGTTGCGCTCGCTCAGTCAGGGGCGTGCCAGCAGCACGATGCAACTGCATGGCTACGCGCCTGCAGCATGAGGAAAGGAAGTGAGGGGCGGCCACGGCCGCCCCTTCTTTGTGCCCGGCGGGTAACGCGGCACGCATTTGCCCTTGCCGGGGTGCTGCAGAGGTAGCGCCGACCCATGGTCGGCGAGCGCGCAGCGCGGCCTGTGTCCGACATCGCGGCGCCGGAACGAAAAGCCGCCGAGCACGGCTCGGCGCTACCGGGTAGCTACAGCGCGGTGCTGCATCGGTAGCGCCGACCCATGGTCGGCGAGCGCGCAGCGCGGCCTGTGTCCGACATCGCGGGGCCGGAACGAACAACCGGCTTCTGCTGTTACCAACCCAGACGTGCGGTCGCCATCACCGTGCGGCCGCTGCCGTAATAACACGATGACACCGTGGTGCACGTAGAAACGTAGCGGCGATCAGCCAGGTTGCTCAGGTTCAACGCCAGCTGCAGATCGCTGTTGCCGATGCGGCCCACGTCGTAGCGGATGGCCGCGTCGAACAGGGTGTAACCGGGAATGCGGTACAGGTTCGCGCTGTCGCCGTAGCTGCGCCCGTTGTAGCGTGTGCCCGCGGCAAGGCTGAGGCCATCCAGCGCGCCGCCGCGGAACGTGTAGTCCGCCCAGAACGAGGCGGTGTAGTCCGGCACCATGATCAGCTGTTTGCCCTGGTACTGGTCAGAGCGGGTCATCTCCGAATCCATCCACGTAGCGGCGCCGATCAGGCTGAAGCCTTCGAACGGCGTCACGCGTCCCTCCAGTTCCACGCCACGCACCCGCCCCTCACCGTCCTGGATCGAACAGCGCGCATTGGCGGTGGCGCCACAGGTGTTGTGGCTCGGGTCCGGATCCTGGGTGAGCAGGTTCTGCTGGCGCAGGTCGAACGCAGACAGCGTGACCAGGCCATCGATCGCAGCGGGCTGGTACTTGATGCCCGCCTCCCACTGTTTGCCCGTCACCGGATCGAATGCAGTCCCGGCGAAGTTGTTCAGCGGGCTGGTGGAGGAGGGCTGGAACGATTCGGCATAGCTGACATACGGCGTCAGCCCATTGTCGAACACATACAGCAGGCCCGCGCGGCCGGTGAATGCCTCATTCTTGATCACGCTGCGCGGTTGCGTGACCGTTGCGCCGGTGATCGGATTGCGTGTCGCGCTCGATGCGTCGTCCTTGGTCCAGTCGTAACGCCCTCCCAGCGTCAACCGCCAGTTGCCCAGCGCAAGCTGGTCCTGCAGGTAGACACCACTCTGCCGATTGCTGCCCTCGGTGGGACTGAGTGAGGTGACCTGCGGCACGTAGCCGGTGTAGACCGGGTTGAAGATGTCGATCGGGCGCGGACTGCTCATCGCGCCGCGCACGCCCTCCCAGTCCGCACGCTGCCAGTCCCAGCCCAGCAGCGCGACATGGTCGACGATGCCCGTCGTGAAGCGCGCCTGCAGGCGCGTATCGAAGGTGTCCCCATCGGAATCGCCGGTGCCGTAGGTCGCGCGTCGTGCCTGCGTGCGGCCGTCGGCGTTGAGTGCGCCGTTGGTTACTACGCCGCGATAAAGGGACTCCACGTGCGTGCGGCGCGCGCTCTGGCTGAAGGTCAGCTGGTCATTGAAGGCGTGCTCGAACATCCAGCCTGCCGTCCACAGGGTGCGGTTGAAGGTGTTCCAGTCCGGTTCGCCGATGAAGGTCGTGTTCTTCATGTGCCCCTGCGACGTGGCGCGCAGCGTGCCATCCATCGGCAGGAACTGGTAGGTCGATCCGCCGTCGTCCTTCTGGTACATGCCCAGCAGGGTGATGCGCGTGCGCTCGGCCATCTGCCAGGTGTAGCTCGGCGCCAGGAACCAATGCTGCTGCTCGGTGTACTTGATCTGCGTGTCGCCGTCGCGATACAGGCCGACCAGGCGCACCAGGTGCGCATCATCGTCGGTGCCGGTGCCCACATCGAACGCTGCACTGTACTGACCGTGCGCATCCAGCCCCAGTCGCAGTTGCTGACGTTGGTCCGGCTGCGGCGTCTTGCTGACCTGGTTGACCATGCCGCCGGGTGCGACCTGGCCGTACATCACCGCAGACGGTCCCTTCAGCACTTCCACGCGCTCCAGGTTCCAACTGTCGAACATGCTGCGGTTCCACTGGCTGCCCTGCGGTGCACGCATCCCGTCCAGGGTCACGTTGTTCGCCCAGCTACCCGCATCGAAGCCACGGATGCGGAAATCGTCGACGCGGTTGTCGATGCCCGAGCTCTCAAGGCTGACGCCGGCCACGTAGCGCATGGCATCGTTGAGCGACTGCACCCCGCGCGCATCCAGCTCGGCGCGTTCGATCACCGACACGGACTGCGGTGTTTCGGCAACCGACGTGCTGGTTTTCGTGGCACTGCTGACACTGTTCGCCGCGCGGTACGCGTTGACACGGACTGCATCCAGCTCGGTAGCGCTGCCGTGCTGCGCGTGGACAGCGGGTGCGAAGGCGGCGAGCGCGCAGGCGAGGGCGAGCGGGTGGCATGAAAGAGAGAACAGCGGGGCGCGTGCGGTCTGGGTCATGGGCGTGCGTGTGCCGGCCGGCGCAGCACGGATCAGGCAGATCCAGGTGCGCGGGGCCCTGCGGTTGATGAAGGTGACAGCCAGCGTAACGCCACCCGGGCAATGATGCAATCAAGAAGCATTCGCATCAATAGCAGCTAGCGGTGCGCCACGTGTGTGCGGGCGGTTGAAACACAGTGGCGAGACGCCTGAAATCAAGCGGATTCGTGACGAAAAAGCTGGATTAAAGTGATGCCTCACGATAAAGTGCGCGGCCGTTTCATCTGTCCCCCCGCATGCGCGACGATAAAGACCCCGGCACCTTTGAACTGTCCCTGCCGCGCAAGCGGGGCAGGCCGCCGAAATTCGGGTATGCGATGAGCGATGCGCAGCGCGCGGCGCGCTACCGTGCACGTCGGGCGGGCCAGGCCAATCATGCTGACGTGCGCAAGTGCAGCGACATGGTGCTGCTGGACAAGATCCGCTCGTCCATCCGCGGCAAGGATGCCGAGCTCACCGGCTTCCTCGTGCACGTGTTGTGGCAGCGTTATCCGCTGCAACTGAAATGAGTCATTCGTGACGGGGTGGTGATTGCAACACGGCTTGTTGATAATGCGGGATTGAAGTTCCACCCGCATGCGCGCCCGGGACGGCTGGCGCGACGAGTAGAGATGGCATTCCACGATGACGACCGGCAACGACACCCCGCCCGCAGAAGGCAGCAACATCCTGTTCTACAGCCGCCCGGTGCCGCTGCAGTCCGACATCCACGGTGACCTGCGCATCCTGCCGGGCAAGCTGGATTTTGCGGCGAAGAGCAATGCGATCCCGCTGATCGTCGGCGAGTTCTCGCTGGCGCTGCATCACTTCCCGATCCTGTTCGCTGGCCCCGGCGCGGTGCCGATGGCCGCCACGGGTGTCACGGAAACCAACCTCTTCATCACCGATGGCAAGTGGGAGCCGGACACCTACGTGCCCGCTTACGTGCGCCGTCATCCCTTCATCTTCATTGACACTGATGGCAGCCAGAACTTCGTGCTGGGTGTGGACGAAGACAGTGATCGCCTGGTCAAGGGCGGCACGGAAGGCGAAGCGCTGTTCGTTGACGGCAAGCCGAGCGAACTGCTGCAGCAGGCGATGGAATTCTGCGGCCGCTTCACGGGCGAGCATGACCGCACGCAGGCGTTTTCCAAGGCGCTGATCGAACACGACCTGCTGGCCGTGCGCAATGCGAATGTGCGCCTGCCCAACGGTCGCGAGCTGACCCTGCAGGGCTTCAGTGTGGTGGACGTGGAAAAGCTGCAGGCGCTGCCCGATGCAGTGGTGCTGGAATGGCACCGCAATGGCTGGCTGGGCCTGGTGCACCAGCACCTGATGTCGCTGTCCCGTTTTGCTGACCTGACGCGTTTGCAGGCACAGCGCGACGCGTGATCGCGGTACGGCGCGGGCGTCCCGATTGACGGGGCGCCCGGATTGCGCTGCTCCTCGGCTTCCACGGGCTGCGGATACGTGGGTGGGATACATGCGGCGCGGCGCGGCGCTGCTCTGCTCTTGGTAGAGCCGACTTCAGTCGGCTGGTGTCCGTAAGCCGACTGAAGTCGGCTCTACCGCAATGCTGCCCGCAGCCGACTGAAGTCTGCTCTACCGCGATACCGACGATCTCGGCTGCGCTGGGGCGTCCGCGGTGCTGCTGATACGTGGGTGCCGCGCACGCGCGGCGCTGCTCTGCTCTTGGTAGAGCCGACTTCAGTCGGCTGCTGTCCGTAAGCCGACTGAAGTTGGCTCTACCGCTCGGCTCTACCGCTCGGCTTTGCCGCGCTTGCGGGGCGGGCGCTTGGTGGCTGCTGCGTTGGCCGGTGGCAAGCGTTCCAGCCAGGCCAGCGTGTCGGCGTGGGCGATGAAGTGACGGAGGTACTCTGGCGACAGCGCGTGCATCGTGTCCAGCATCCGGTGCACCAGGACGGCCGAATTGAGCGGGCCGCCTTCGGCGGGGGTCTGCTGCAAGGCGATGCGCAGGCGGCTGTCGGCGTGCAGTTGTTGCCAGGCATCGCGCAGCGGCTGCAAGGCAGGGAGGTGCGGATAGTGCGCGGCGGACGCTGACGCTTCGTCCAGCCGCCTGACCAGGCCCGCCAATCCCTGCACGTCCTGCTCAGTGGCCATCGGTGGGCGCCTTCGCGCCGGGTCGCGGCATCGGTGCGATTTCCACCCGGCGGTTGCGTGCGCGGCCGGCTTCGTCCGCATTGGAGCTGACCGGCTGCTCGGCGCCGAAGGCCGCGGCGAACACCGCAGATGCGGGCAGGCCTTCGGCGATCAGCGTCCGGGTAACCGTAAGCGAGCGCTGCGCCGACAGCTCCCAGTTGTCGGCGAACTGGCGGTTGTGGGCGTGGACCGGCTGGTCATCGGTGAACCCGCTGACCATCAGGATGTCCTGGCGCTGCGCCAGCCAGCCTTTCAGCGGTCCGGCCAGGCTGCGCAGCACCTCGCGTCCTTCGGGCTGCAACTGATCGGAGTTCAGTGCGAACAGGACGTTCCCGCTGATGCCGATGCGCCCATCCACCAGCGTCACGCGGCCGCCCGCCAAGGGGCCGGCCAGCGCCTGCTCCAGCGTCTGCTCGGCGGCTTCGCGCTGCTTTACCTCTGCGTCCAACCGGCTGGTGAGTTCCAGTTGCATCGCGACCACGCCGACCAGGATCAGGACGAACGCGCCCAGCAGCACCGACATCAGGTCGCCGAACGCCGCCCAGATGGGGGTGCTGCTTTCGTCTTCCAGTTCGTCATGCAGGCTCATGCCGAACCTGCTGCGCCACGTGCATCGCCCAGCTGGCGAAGTTCCTCGGTGATCTGCTTCTGCGACAACAGGCTGAGGTCAACGACTTCACGTGCCTGCGCCACGTAGTAAGCGAGTTGCTCGTCGCTGCGCGCCAGCGAGGCATCCAGCGCACCGGCGAGCTGCTGCAGGTGGGCGGACAGTGATGTGCTGCTGTCGGCAAACGTGGTCACCGCGCCTTCCAGCCCGCTGGCCAGCGCGCGGGTGCCGGTGGCGGCATCGTTTACGCCGGTGATCACGGCTTGCAGGGTCTGTGCTTGTGCGTCGACCTGTTCGGCGAAGTGCTCGCCGGTGCGTTGCATCAGTCCCTGTGCGTTGGTGATCAGGTCATCGACGGCGCCGCGCTGGGCCAGCGAGGCAGACTGGATCGACTCCATCAACGTACCCAGCGTGCCCAGCAACTGCGCGCGCTCTTCCAGCAGGGCGGTGTCGCGCACCAAGCTGTCGGACAGGCGCTGGCGCAGCTCGGCAACCACGTCGGCGGCGGCACGCGGCGCCTCGCTTGCCGTTTCCAGCAGGCGCGCAATCTCCGTGATGGTCGCGCTGGATTGTGCGCGCGCTTCTTCGCTGATCCCGCGCGCGGCCGCTTCAAGGGTGGCGATGATCTGCTGTTGCTGCTGGCGCGCCTGTTCGCTGCTGTGTTCCCACCGCAGGGCAGTCTGTTCGGTGATCGTGGCGAAGGCCTCCGACCACTGTGCCAGCCGGGCGGCGTCGCCTTCGCCAGCGCGCTCGATCAGTGCTTCCTGGCGCTGCTGCAGGTCGGCCAGCGTGTCGCGGACCAGGTGCTGCTGGGCGAGCAGGGACGCCTGTGCGGATTGGCTCGCGTGTTCTGTCACGGCCGCGAGCGCCTGTTGCTGGCGCTCCGCCAGCGCCGACCATTCGCTGCCCAGGCGTTGCTGCTGCTCGCGCTGGCGCGCATCGATCTGCTGCAGCAGCTCCTCGTTGCGCTGCTGCTGCCGCTCGATCACTTCGTCATGCGACCCACGCAGCGCATCAAGCAGCGCCCGGCTGGACTGCTGCTGGCCCTGCAGCGCGATGTCCACGCGACGATCCGCCTCGGTGGATACGCGGTCGATGGCGGCCTGCACGCCGTCCAGTTGCTGCTGTACGGCGGAGGTCACGCTTGTCTGTGTGCGCGTGGCGGTATCTTCCAGGCTGCCCAGCGTTTCCTGCAGCAGGGGCTGCAGGGCACTGCCGATGGCTTCACTGCCGCGGGTCACGGCACGCTCGAGCGACATACTCAGCGCGTCGGCCAGTTGCACCTGCGCCTCGGTGTTGCGGGTCAGGAACGCCTCCTGGCGCGCGGCAAGCTGATCGTGGCTGGCCGCGCTTGCCTGCTGCATGCCGTCCACGACGGACTGGATCTGCTGGGTCAGCTGCTGCTGTGCCTGTTCGTGGCGGATAAGGAACGCGTCCTGCCGCGCATCCAACTGCGCGTGACTGGCCTGGTTCGCTTGCTGCACGCTCTCTACCAAGGCGTGCATCTGCTGCACGAGGGTGGGCAGCAGGTCGGATTGGCCCTGCAGCAGGCGCAGGCTTTCATTGCGCTGCCATGCCTGTCCGTGGGCCTGCAGGTCGCTGCCGATGCGCAGGTCCAGCGCCTGCACGGCTGCGTGGCGCTCGCGGCGCAGCAGCGCCGACAGCAGGCCGAGCATGGCCGATGCCGCGACGCCGGCAATCGAGGTGCCGAACGCCACCGCAAGTCCTTCGACCGGCGAGGCCAGCGAGCCGCGGATGGCCGCAAGGTCGGTCGCGCTCTGCAGTGCCACACCGGTGCCGCGCAGGGTCGCCATCATGCCGAGCAGCGTGCCGAGCATGCCCAGCAGCACCAGCAGGCCGACCAGGTAGGGCGTCAGCGCCGGGCCGGGCAGGGCGGCGCGGCTTCCTTCGATACGCAGGCGGGCACCGGTGCGAAGCCCCTCCGGCAAGCGCAGCAGCCAGCTGCCGAGGTCATCGCGGGCACTGCCTGCGTCGGCCACGGCGGTGGCAAGCGCTCGGGTGGCACGATGGAACTGCAGCAGCTCCATCCCGCCCACGCAGTAGCAGCCTGCAATGAGGAAGGCGACTGCCGCGCCCACGGCGTGGTGGCCGATATAGCCGACGCCGATCCACAGGGCGGCGCTCAGGCCGAGGACGAAGATGATCAGGTGCAAGGCGTTACGCAGCATGGGGTCCTGCTCGGTGCGGATGAAGGGCCGCAAGCAGCCCCTCGATCGGGTGGAAGCGGAGGTCGAGCTCGGCCAGCAGCAGTTCGCGCACATCGTCGCGTAGTGCCGCCGGCCAGGGCGCGGAAGGAGGGGAAGCCGTGCCGGGTGCCGTGTCGTCACCGGTTTCCGGATCGGCGGGTGCCAGGGTGGCCTTGGCATGGGCGGCCAGGCGCGCACCGAGCGCGTCCAGCAAGCGGAACTCGCGTGGTGCCAGTGCCTGTTCCATCACCGCATCGATCTCGGCCAGGCGCGCGCACTGGGCGTCCCCTTGCGCCAGTAGATCGCGCAGTCGGCCGCGCAGGCGGCCCGTGCTCGTGAGCTGCCCGCGCTGCAGGGTGGCGTGCCGGCGTTGCAGTTCCGCCGCGTCGAGTGAATCGTCGAGCGCTTCCACCAGCGCGTGGACCGCGTCGCGGTGTGCGCTGTGCACACGCGCACACTCCTCCTCGACGGCTTCACGCGTCAGCGTCGCGGCGACGTCGGGAGCCGGTGGCAGTGCGCCGTCCAGCGCGCGCGCCAGGGCGACCGCGCGGTTCCAGTCGACCCAGTTGCCCAGCGCGGCGGGCAGGGCGGGGCTGTCGGAGGAGAGCGGCGGGTGGCCGAAGCGGGCCAGGGTGCGGATCAGGGGAGGCCCTGCGACGGGCGGCCGGTGTGACGGTTTCGCCATGTTCGGAAGGGCCAAAAGACGGGATTTTACACGCTTGCGTTCGTTGTCGCCTGACCGGCGCGGCAGGGCGCTGATAGCGGCTGCGGCGGGCGGCGTTCACAAACTATACCGGACGTCCGGTATAGTTTGATCATTCCTCGTCTCGTGTCGCCCTCATGACCCTCCTTTCTCCTGCCCGCCGTTGGAGTCTGCTGTTCACCGTGGCGGCCGGCCTGTTGCTGGTCACCTTGGACAACTCCGTGCTCTATACGGCGCTGCCCACGCTGGCCAGCGAACTGGACGCCAGCGACAGCCAGCAACTCTGGATCATCAACGCCTATCCGCTGGTGATGGCCGGCCTGTTGCTCGGTGCCGGCACGCTGGGTGACCGTATCGGACATCGCCGCATGTTCCTGGCCGGGCTGGTCGCCTTCGGCGTGGCCTCGCTGGGGGCGGCGTTCTCGCAGACCGCGGGCCAGCTGATCGGTGCGCGCGCCGCGTTGGCGGTGGGGGCTGCGGCGATGATGCCGGCGACGCTTGCGTTGATCGGCCTCACCTTCCACGAAGAGCGCGAGCGCAACCTCGCCATCGCGATCTGGGGCTCGGTCGCGATCATCGGCGCAGCCCTTGGGCCGATCATCGGCGGTCTGTTGCTGCAGCACTTCTGGTGGGGTTCGGTGTTTCTCATCAACGTGCCGGTGGTGGTGCTGGCGATCATCGCCACCCTGGTGCTCGCGCCAAAGGGCGTGCCCGATGCCAGTCGCACGTGGGACGTCGCCTCGTCGTTGCTCGCCCTCGTCGCGCTGTCCGGGCTGGTGCTGGCCATCAAGTCCTGGATCGCGGTGCCGCCCGCCTGGGTCACCGGCGCGATCGCGCTGCTGGTGGCGGTGATCGCAGGTGCTTCCTTCGTGCGTCGTCAACAGACCTTGCCGTATCCGCTGCTCGATTTTGCGATCTTCCGTAACCGCGCCTTCCTGTCGGGCACGCTGGCGGCCGTGTTTACCTTGTTCGCGTTGGCCGGCCTGCAGTTGGTGACCACGCAGCGCTTCCAGCTCATCGCTGGATTCAGTCCCCTGCAGGCGGGCCTGTTGGTATCGGTCGCGGCATTGGGCAGCCTGCCCAGCGCCCTGCTGGGCGGCAGCATCCTGCATCGGGTGGGCCTGCGACCGTTGATCAGCGGCGGCCTCGCCTGTGGTGCCGTGGGCGTGGCGGTGATCGTGTTCGGGTTCCCGCACGGACTGGGCTGGGTCATCGGCGGGATGGCACTCACCGGGATCGGAATGGGCGCCACGATCTCGGTTGCCTCCACCGCCATCATCGGCAACGCGCCGTCTCACCGCGCCGGCATGGCGTCCTCGGTGGAAGAGGTGGCGTACGAGTTCGGCGGCCTGCTTGCCGTGGCGATACTCGGCAGCCTGGGTGCCGCACTGTATACGGCGTTCCTGCCGGTGGATGCGTCGTTGCCGGCTGCCGCGCGCGATGGCATCAGCCACGCTCTGCAGGCGGCAGGCAACACCGCACCGGCGTGGCTGGACGATGTGCGCGTGGCCTACGACCGCGGCTACCAGACGGTGCTGGGCGTGATCGCACTGGTGCTGGCGGCGGGCGCGATCCTCACCGGCGTGCTGCTGCGCCGCGCGCCGACGGTGGCCGAAGCGCGCAACCATCCCGTACATTGAGCCGATGAGAGCCAGCAACAAAACCCGCATCCTCGACGCCGCTGTCCGCGTGATAAACCGCGAGGGCGTGCGCGCGGTGACCTTCGAATCGGTATCCAGCGAGGCGGGGCTTACCCGCGGTGGACTGCTGTATCACTTCCCCTCGCGCGAGGCATTGCTGCGCGGCATCGATGCGCATCTGGTGCAGGCCTGGGAAGCTTCCATGGAGGCGCTCGCAGGCAAGCCCACAGCGCAGACCACTGCCGTGGAGCGCTACGAGGCCTACATGCGGGTGTCGGCACAGAGCGCTACCCGGGCCGAGCTGTTGTTCATGCTGGAATCGATGGATCCGGAGACCGGCAGCGCGCCGTGGAACGAGGCCATGCTGCGATGGGCGCCGTCGCCGCCCGCAGCGGGCACTGACGCGCCTTCGGCATGGGACCCCTTCATCGCACGCCTCGCTGCCGATGGCCTCTGGATCTACGAGGCCATGTACAACGGCACCTTGGATGCAGCCGAGCGCGCGATCATCGTGGCGAGGCTGGCGCAACTGCTGAAATCGGAACCGGCGAGCTGACCCGGTGCGAGGAGAAGCCCAGCGGCCTACGTCTCATCACGGGAATGTTATGTAATATCATATCGTGATAGGCTGCGCGACCTGCTTTCAGAGGGACTGCCTGTGCCTGCCGATACGCCTGTTGTCGAGATCCGCGACCTTTCCATTTCCTTTGCCGGCAAATCGGTGCTGTCCGGCCTTGACCTGACGGTTGATCGCGGGCACATCTATGCATTGCTGGGGGGCAACGGCGCCGGAAAATCCACCACGCTGTCGGCGCTGCTCGGTTTCGTGCGGCCCACCGCAGGGGACGTGCGGGTGGCAGGCCTGACGCCATGGGCCGATCCCGAGCGCGCCCGTGCCCAGTTGGCTTATCTGCCGGAGAACGTGGCGTTGTATGACCACCTCACGGCGGTGGAGAACGTCGACTACCTGCTTTCGCTCAGTGGTCGCCGCCAGCCTGCAAGCGCAATCGCCGACGCACTGCGTGCGGCGGGCCTGCAGGAAGCCGCGTGGTCGCAACGTCTTTCCGGATTCTCGAAAGGCATGCGGCAGAAAGTGGCCATCGCGCTGGCGCTGATGCGCGAGGTGCCTCTGTTGCTGCTGGACGAGCCGACGTCCGGCCTGGATCCCGGCGCGAGTGCGGATTTCCACGCGCTGCTGCAACCGGTCCGGGCACGTGGCACCGCGGTGCTGATGGTGACCCACGATCTGCTGGGGGCGGTGGAGATCGCCGATCGCATCGGCGTGCTGGACCATGGCCGCATCGTGTATGAAGCCGAACGCAGGGATTTCGACCTGCGGACGCTGCATGCGCACTTCGCGGGCCGGGAACGCGCCGCATGAGTGCACTGCTCTCGGTGATGCGCAACGAACTGCGCGCCTTGGTCAGGCAGCGCACGGCGCTGGCCGGCATTGTGCTGATGGTCGCGTTGACCGTCACCGCGACGGTCGTGTCGCTCCACCATATGGCGGCAGCGGCCGAGCATCGCACTCGCCAGCAGGCGGAGGCGCAGGCCGCGTTCGATGCGCAGCCGGACCGGCATCCGCATCGTGTCGTTCACTACGGTCACTTCGTCTACCGGCTGCCGTCGGCGCTGGCCGCCTTTGATCCCGGCGTCGACCCCTTCACCGGCAGCAGCATGTTCCTCGAAGGCCATCGGCAGAACACGGCCAACTTCGGTGATGTCATGCAGAGCTCGATCCTGACCCGCTTCGGACAGCTCACCCCGGCCTTCGTGCTGCAGATCCTGGCGCCGCTGGTGCTCATCTTCCTCGGCCACGGCCTTCTGGCGCAGGAGCGCGAGAGCGGGACACTGCGCCAGTTGATGCTGCAGGGGGCAAGCCGCCGCGCGATTGTCGGCGGCAAGTTGTTGGCTTTGCTGATCATCGCGGCGGCGTTCTTGTTGCCCGCTGCGCTGGGCTTGGGGTGGCTGGCCGTGGGTGCGCCGGCGTCGGCGCTCGTGGCGCTGGGCGTGCTGGCGGGATACGCGCTCTATCTGGCGGCATGGTGCCTCGTGATCACCGCCGTTTCGGCCCTGCTGCCGCGACGACGCGATGCCTTGCTGGGCATGATCGGGGGCTGGGCCGTGGTAGCACTGCTGGTGCCGCGCATCGCACCGGACGTGGCCTATACGGCCTTCGCGCTGCCGGACCGGCTGCAGACTGAGGTCGGCATCGCGCGCGACCTGCGCGCCATGGGCGACAGCCATGATCCAGCCGATCCGTACTTTGCCGGCTTCCGCCAGCGTGTGCTGGACCAGTATGGCGTGGCGCGGATAGAGGATCTGCCCGTCAACTACAAAGGGTTGCTGGCCGTGGAAGGGGAGCGGCTGACCTCGACGCTGTTCAATCGGTACGCCGAGCACAGCGCCCACCTCCAGCATGCGCAGAATGCGCTGGTCAGCCGCTTCGCGCTGTTGAGCCCGGTCATCGCCATCCGACAGCTGTCGATGGCCGCAGCGGCCACCGATCTGCGCGCCCATCTGCGCTTCATGGACCAGGCCGAGCAGCATCGCTATGGACTAGTGCAGCAGCTCAACCAGATGCAGGCGGATGCGGTGTCCTATGCGGACGACACCGCCAGCGATGCCGGAGCGGACCAGCGCAAGCGCGTTGATCGCGCACAGTGGCAGGAAATCCCTACGTTCCATTACACGCCGCAGCCGCCCGACGGCGTGCTGCGATCCCTGCTGTGGCCGCTGCTCAGCCTGCTTGGCTGGGCGCTGGCCGGTGCGCTGCTGATGGGTGGGTCCATCCGGCGGCTGGGAGGTGTGCGATGAGCCTCTGGCGGTATGAGCTGCGCATGATGCTGCGCTCGCGGGTGGCTGCTGCCGCGCTGGTGCTGCTCAGCCTGCTTGCGCTGGCCAGCCTGGTGGCGGGCGTGCAACGCATGGACAGCCAACGCGAGGCGATCGCACGCATCAGCGCCCTGCACGCGGAGGATCTGGCCGCGGTGTCCGCCGGGCACGGCGATTCCACCGATGCCGGGCGTGCGGCGTACTACAGCTTCCATCCCACGTGGAATCCGCCGTCGCCGCTGGCCTTCGCCGCGGTAGGTATGCGCGATGTGTCGCCCTACATCCTGCGCGTGCGGGCCCTCGGCCTGGAGGCGCAGATCCACGATGGCGATACGTTCAATCCAGAGCTTGCACTGGCCGGTCGCTTCGACTTCGCCTTCCTGTTGACCTTCCTGCTGCCGCTGTTCGTGATCGCCCTGATGCACGACATCCGCTCGGCCGAAACCGAGACCGGTCGCGAACGCATGCTGCGCAGCCTGCCACTGCGGATGGGCCGGCTCTACGCGCGCCGGGCGACGGTGCGGATGGCCGCGCTGTGGATCTGCGCAGGGTTGCCTTTCCTGGTCGTGGCACTGCAGCAGCAGGTGGCGGCCAGCCAGATACTGGCCGTGCTGGCGCTGGCGGCGGGCTACCTGCTGTTCTGGGCCGGACTGTGCCTGCTGGTGGCGTGGCGCGGCTGGAACTCCGGGGTCAATGCGGCCACCTTGGCCTCGCTGTGGGTGGTGGTCGCGCTGGTCGGGCCTGCCTTGGCGAACGTGGGCATTGAGCGGGCCATTCCGGTGGAGCAGGGCGCCGGCATCGCCCGCGCGCAGCGCGAGGCGGTCAATGGCGCGTGGGATATTCCGCGCGAGGACACCATGCGTCGCTTCTACGCGGCGTATCCCGAATGGCGCGACTCGCCGCCATTGGGCACCGACTTTCATTACAAGTGGTATCTGGCGTTCCACCAGAATGGCGACGATGCGGTGGCACCCCTGGTTGCCGGTTACCGGCAGGGCATCGAGCAGCGGACCGCCGCGGCATCCACTTTAGGGTGGCTGTTGCCGCCGGTGGGGCTGCAGGTGGCCTTGACCCGCATGGCCGACACGGACATGCAGGCGCACCTGGCCTACCAGGATCGCGTGCGCGACTACCACGCGCAGCTGCGTCGCTATTTCTACGGTTTCCTGTTCACCGATACCCCATTCCATGAACCGGACTACGACAAGGCGCCGCGCTTCGACGCGGATCGCTGATCGTTCTCTTGCCTGTTCACCCCCTTTCCTTTCACCGATGAGTTGCCCGATGAGTTCCCTGATGAAGATCCACGTCCTGGCCGCCGCGATCACTGCGGTGGTGTGCACGCCGGACGCGCACGCGCAATCTGCTGGCTCCGCCCTGACGCTCGGCAAGGTCGATGTCCACCAACACGGCGAAGCGCAGCTGACGGCGCACCAGGTGCTGACCTCGGTGGACGTGCTGGGCGCTGACCAGATCGAAGACAAGAACGTCCAGCACAGCTGGGAGCTGCTGGGCCAGATGCCCGGGATACAGCTCACCGAGACGCGCCAGGGCGCCGAATCAGGCAAGGTCAGCTTCCGTGCGTTCAACGGCGAGGGCTATCTCAACGCCATCAAAACGCTCATCGACGGCATGCCGAGCAACGTCAACAGCGGCAACCAGCGCTTCATCGACATGCTGTTTCCCCTTGAGATCAGCTACATCGAAGTCGTCAGGGGGACCAACGATCCGCGCTATGGCCTGCACAACATCGGCGGCAACGTCAATTTCGGCACGCGCCAGGGCGGCAATTACACGGACGGTCGACTGTCCTACGGCAGCTACAACACCCGCGATGCCCAGCTGGCCGTGGGGCGTGAGTCGAACGGCTTCGCGCAGAACTATTTCATCGGCACGCAGGCCTCGGACGGCTACCGCGACCACGATACCTCGCAGAAATATTCGCTGGGCGGCAAGTGGTTCTACGGAAGCCTGGATGAGGGCATGCGCATCGGGCTGACGGCCAGGGCCTACCACCACGAGGCGGACGAGCCCGGCTTCATGACGGCCGAAGAGCTCAGGGCAGACCGCAGATCCTCGCAGCGCCGCAATGCCAACGACGGCGATGACCGTGACATGCGGACGCTCGGTGTGCACGTGGACCTGAAACTTGCGGACGATCTGCTGGCCAGCACGAAGCTGTATTACAACCGGTATGAAGACGACCGCAAGGTGACTTTCAGCGACCTGCCCACCGGCAACGCGCCACGCCAGCGACGTGTATGGAACGAAACACAGGTGGGCATGCTCAGCACGCTGACGTGGCAGGCACGCAGCAACCTGACCGTGGAAGGTGGCATCAACTACGAGCACCAGGACAACGCCTACCTGCGCCAGCGTTTCAATTACAGCGAGCCCACCGATTTCGACGCCCCGCCGGCACGCGTGCAGAGCGACGACCGTCATACCCTGGACAACTGGGGCGCCTACGTACAGGCCATCTACCAACCCACCGCGGCGCTGAAGATCGTACCGGCCTTCCGCGTGGACCGCTTCGACGGAAACACGCGCCTGCCGGGCGGCATCACCGGGGAGCTGCAGCATTACGGCACCATCAACCAGCCCAAGCTGAGCGTTGTCTACGCCCTCGGCGCGGACACCAACCTCTACGCCAACTGGGGCCGTACCTTCCAGGTGTTGACCGGACCGACCGCGCCGGCCTACCTGACGCCGGGACAGGCTGCGGTGGAGCCGTCCACCAACACCGGGATGGAGCTGGGTCTGAAGTTCAGCCCCTTCGCCCGCTCGCAGGCCCGCGTGGCGGTGTGGCAACAGGATGCGGAAAACGAAACGTCCAACATGCCGGCCACCGGCACCACCATCACGCTCGGCAAGACGCAGCGGCGGGGCGTGGATGCGCAGATCAGTGCGCAACTCGCGGATGCGTGGACCGTGTGGGCCTCGCACGCGTACCAGGAAGCGAAGATCAAGCGGGATGGCCGTGGCCCCGCGCTGTCATTGCAGGGGCGCGAGGTGGCAGCGGTTCCGCGTCACATCAGCACCATCGGCATCGATTACCAGGCGACCGAGGCCTTGCAGCTGGGCATGCAGGGGAGGGCGCAGGGCGACTACTACCTCGAAGAGCGCAACGTCGCCGGGAAGTTCGGTGGGTTCGCCGTGCTGGATCTCAGCGCGCGCTATGACATCAATCCGCGATGGAGCGTCGATCTGCAGGTGAAGAACGCCACCGGCCGCGCGTATGCCTACGCGTGGTACGACAGCTTCTTCTGGGAGCAGGCCCAGCCGATGTTCTCGCCGGCCGCGGGGCGATCGGTGTTCGTCGGCCTGAACATGAAGCTCTGAGAGCAGGGCAGGCTGCGCTGTACACAGCGCGGCTGAAGGGGGTCGGAAGCGCGCGGACAGGATGCGCCGCGCCTTCCGCCGTGCTGACGTATGCTGTGCGCCGCCGCACGAAAGAGACAATGAGCATGCAGACGCAGGGCAGCGCAGCAAGCGCGCTGGTGGACGGTGAAACGGCGTACTACCTGAAAACCTTCACGGCATTGGCGCTTGCCGATGCACGTCTCGACGGCATCGAATTCGAATCCTGCACGTTCGTCGACTGCGATCTGTCCAGCGCAACGCTTCGTCGCTGCCGCTTCATCGACTGCAGCTTCCAGGGCAGCACCCTCAACCACGCACAGCTGTCCTCGACGCGCTTCACCAGCACGGTGTTCGAGCGGTGCCGTCTGGTCGGCATCAACTGGACGGCCGTGGACTGGTCGCGGCTCACGCGTGATGCCCAGGTCGGTTTCCGTGACTGCGTGCTCAACGAATCGAGTTTCTTCGGGCTGGCCCTGGACGCACTGGTGCTGCAGAGCTGCAAGGCGCACGCGGTGGACTTCCGTGAGGCCCGGCTGCGTGCGGCGGACCTCACCTTCAGCGATTTCAGCAGTGCACTGTTCGGCCGCACCGACCTCAGCGAAGCGGACTTCAGCGAAGCCACGAACTACGACATCGATGTGCTGAACAATGTCGTGCGCCACGCGAAGTTCAGCCGCTTTGAAGCGGTACGGCTGCTGCAGGGGTTGGATATCGAAGTGGTGGACTGAGCAGATAGAGGCCCAGCGCAATGAACCAGCACAGGCCTGCAGTCCACAGATCATGCGACATGAAATGCGCTCCGCGAAGCTGTTGGGAGAGGCCGAACAGCAGGCCCAGCCCAGCGCCCAGCCCCAGTGCCAGGTGGCGCAGACGAGGGCGAACCTCCAGCGCAAGAAAGTACAGCGCCATCCAAGCGTAACCTGCACTGGCATGGCCCGCCGGGAAGCAGCCGCTGGACACCGTACCGGCCGAGCGTGACGCGAAGAGTCCATGGAAAGGGCGGGTGCCACCGTAGTCGATGAGGTCCCACGGACAATCCATCCCCGTGGATTTCTTCAGCAACGAGACAACCACCGTGGACAGCGCCACCGAGGCGAACAGCCGCAGTAGCGGCCGGCGCCACCCGGCAAGTGGGGTCCACCACTCCGCGATGATGGCCAGCAGCAGCACCAGCAGGCCTGCGGTGATGGACAGGTCGCGGCCCGCCGTATGGATGAGCTGTTCGGTCAGCCATTGGTCTTTCCACGCCCACTGATGGCCCTGCATCGCATAGAGTGCCGACGCCACCGCCTGGTCGCCGTGCCACTGCATCAGCACCAGTGAACCGAGCAGCAGGCCAGACAGCGGCAGCACCACATGCCTGCCGATACCCAGCGCGCCGAGCAGCGAACGCCCACGACCCGGGATTGGCCAGACGCCTGCGTTGTCATTCATCGATATCACCCCTGTTGATCGTGCTTTCGCATCCGTGGATGAGCGCCGTAGCGGGGACCAGCTGCCACGCGTTGCGGTTGGACTGGCCGATGGCGCGGACCTGGCGAGTGTCCACGCAGGGTCCCAGCGCCTTGTCGGTGACCAGGATCCAGCGCCGGGACGGTGCGTCGTCCACCCACCTGCGCGCGCGGCGCCATTGCACATCCCAGGGCTGCCGGTAGCCGAAGTCGGTTGCCCGGCCATCAGCCTGCAGGTAGTTCTGTTCCCGGAAGTCCACCAACCCCAGCTCGGCCGTTGGGCCAATGGTCTGCAGCACGCGGTGCATCAGCTGGCGGGCAGATGCCGCATCGTCCAGCGCGGGCATGAAACCCACCCCATACACCGTCCAGATACACGCCATCGTGAGCACTGCCAACAGGCCCGGCTGGCGTCCACGCAACACGGCGGCCAGCGCCAGCACTGCCGCGCCCAAGGCACCGGCCCAGTACCCGATCGCCGTGGTGGCGTCGGGGTCCAGATCGCGTCCGGTCAGCGCGGGTTGAATCCAGCTGGCCTGCATCAGGATGGCCATCGCCAGCACCAACGACGCCGCGCCGATCAGCGCGGTGAAGCCGGGCAGCACGATGCGCGCGAAGCGCTGGCGCAGCAAACCTGGCAGCAACGGCGCAGCGGCCAGGCAGAGCAGGGGCAGGGCAGGAAAAAGGTAGACCTCGCGTTTGCCCGGGCTGGCGCTGAAGAACAGCAGGACGAGTACCACCCAGCTGATCAGCAGTATCTGCCGGGTGTCACCGCGCGCGACCCGTCGTGCCCACGCCGGCACCAGCCGGGGCAGCAGCAGGCAACCGGGCAGCCACAGGGTGGCGATGACCTGCAGGTAGTACCACGCCGGCTGGAGGTGATGCCATGCACCTACATAGCGGGTGGCCGTCTGCCGGAACAGGATCTCCCGCACATAGGCGTCGAGCTCGGCGGCGTGGGGCTGCAGCACTGCGATGCCCAGCGGCACCAGCCACACCGCCAGCCCGGTGGCGAAGCCGGCAGGGACCAGCAGCCACTGCCACGCACTGCCGGGCAGCGCGGGAACCCGGTGGCCGAGACGCAGGATCATCCACGGCAGCAGGATCAGCAGGGGCAGGAAGCCGACGCCTTTGGTCACCGTGCCGAGCCCGGCCGCTGCGGCACCCCAGAACAGGGCTGCGCGGTGTGGGCCGCGCAGCAGATGCGCAAGCAGCCCCCACAGCGAGGCGGTGGTCATGGCCACCAGCACCATGTCGATCTGACCGCGCTTGGCCATCAGCCCGAACTGCAGGGTGGCGAACACGGCCAGGGCGGCATGGTGCCCCACGCGTCGGTTCCACAGCATGCGGCCGATGCGCGATGTCATCCACAGGGTAAGCAAGGCGCAGAGCAGGGACGGCAGCAGGAAGGCGATGTCCCAGTTGTGTACCAGCTGGTACGCCGTGGCCTGCAGCCACATGAAGACCGGGGGCTTCTCCGCGTAGATCTCCGTGCCCCGGTGCGGTATCAGCCACTCGCCGGTGCGGATCATTGCCTTGGCGGCGAGCACGAAACGGGGCTCGTCGGGGGGCGACGGCGCGCGCAGGCCAAGCCCGGCCGCCAGGCTCAGCGCGATCATCAGCATCAGGAGCGGCTGCCAGCAGCGCGCGATGACCGTGGTCAGGAACGCGGTCGACACGCTGGCGGCGGCGATGCGGTTCGTTGGCCCGGCGGGGGAGTGCACGGACGGCATGCGTCAGGCCCTGGTCGTCGGCGTGACGCACGATGCGAACACATCCTGTGCGGGGTCGTACGCTGACGTGGTCACCTGCAACAGACCCAGTACCGAAGAGAACAGTACATCGTGGTCGGTGCGCTGCCGCGCCCGCTCTGCCAAGCAGCGCGTATCCAGGCCGCGGTCGAGGGCGAAGTGGCGTGAGAACCACATCACCATCGGCACCGACGTCTGCTCAGCCGGTGCGATGGCATACGGCACCCCGTGCAGGTAGAGGCCCTTTTCACCCAGCGACTCGCCATGGTCGGACACATAGATCAGGGCGGTGTCGTAGTCATCCATCGCCTGCAGTTCATGGACCGCACGCGCCAGGAAATGATCGGTGTAAAGCACGGCATTGTCGTAGGCATTGACGATCTGCTCGCGCGGACAGTTGCCCAGTTCGGGGTTCTCGCAGGGCGGGGTGAAGGTGCGGAAGTTGCCCGGGTAGCGCTGGAAGTAGCTTGGGCCATGGTTGCCCAGCTGGTGCAGCACGACGACACGATCGCCCGGGGTGAGACGCACCTGCTCGGCAAGTCCCTTCAGCAGCACCTCATCCATGCAGCGGCCGTCCGCGCACAGGCCGGGGTCCTTCGCATCGGCCAGTGATTCGAAGGCCGTGCCCTCGCAGACGCCCTTGCAGCCGGACTGGTTGTCGCGCCATAGCGTCTTGATGCCCACCCCATCCAGCACGTTGAGCAGCGATTGTTCCGACCGGATCTCGTTCTCGTCGTAGTGGCGCCGACCCAGCCGGGAGAACATGCACGGCACCGATACTTCGGTGCTGGTGCCGCAGGAATGCATGTCCGGGAAGTTGACCACGCCGATCTGTGCAAGCTCCGGCGTGGTCTGCCGGCGGTAGCCATTGAGGCCCCAGTTCTGCGCGCGAACGGTCTCGCCGACCACCAGCACCAACAGGCGCGGCCTGGCGCCTGGCGCGTGTGGCCCCGCCTTGGCATCCTGTGCGATGGGCGTCCTGGGGGCTCTCTTGATCGGCGAGTTCGAACGCAGGTTCTGCTCAAGGCCGATGAGGTAGTTCAGCGGCGTCGCCAGATACTTGATCTCGCGATGGTTGCGCAGCATCGATGCTACGTCGGCAGAGGCCAGCAGGACCGAGCCGGCACCCACGACCAGCAGGCCGACGATGAAGAGGGGGCGTATCCACGCGGTGCGGATCATCCGGCGCGGCACTATGCGCACGCGCCATACCGCCAGTGTCGGCAGCACGGCATGGACCAGCAGCGGCAGGATCAGCCCGGGCGTGATGAGCTCACGTGACTCCCTTGCATCGGTCTGCAGCACGTTGCGGACCATGTCCGCGTCCATGTACACGCCATAGGTCGACATGTAGTGCACGGCCAGCGCCGTAGTGAAGAACAGCACGGTAAGCAGCGGCTTTGCGCTCCAGCGCCACACCAGCAACGACAGCACTACCGCGTTTGCGGTGATCAGCAGGCCGCTCAGTGCGAGGCCGAACAGCAGATTGCCGGGATGCAGGGCGTAGGAGGCGCGCCAGAACGGCCCATTGCTGACCAGCGCGAAGAACACGCTGGCCAGCAGGATCAGCCGCTCCTGGCTTACCGCCGGATGCCAGCTTCCGAGGCGATCCAGCACGGCACCACGGGCCAGGGCACGGTAGGGGAGGGCAGCAGGACCTGCGGCGACAGGCGAGGGGGAAGGAGGGGCCACGAAGTAGAACGCCGGCATGAAGGATGGCGGCGATCTTGGGGGGGCACAGGTCGGATTTCGGTCGGAGCCGGGCAATCTTTTCGTTAAGCCGGTCAGGTCGCTTGCGGGAATTGCCCGAAGCAGGGTGAGGCTTACGCCCTCCGTCGACTCAATGCGACGCGGATCAAAGTGCAGCGGAGGCGAAGCGTGTGAAAACGCCTTTGGCAGCGTCATCTACGCGATGGCGCTGCTGCAGACGCACCGTCTGTACGCAGGCCCGGCGCACCGGGCAGGACGCACGCATATGAAAGTCATGGGAATGCATCACCTCGGCATGTCGCTGGTCGCCGTTGGCCTGCTGGCCAGCGGTACCGCGCACGCCAGCGGACTGACGCCGGTTGATTCGGTTTTTGAAGGAATGGGCGCCATCAAGCTCTCGGCAGGACCGTATTCCGGCACCTGTTCTGTCACCTTGTTTGGTGACATCGATCCGGCAGGAGCCGGGAAGATCGACGGAGATGTCTCCGAGTTCTCCGGCACATCACGGGGGTGCGCGGTGATAAGGGGCAGCGGAAGCTGGGCTGTGCTGCCAACATCAGCCACGACCCTCGAGATCCGCGATGTCAGGGTGAACGGGCCGTTTGGGGTCCACTGCTACGGGACGCTTGACGGCACGTTGATCGGCGGGCGGCTCAGCCTGACGGGGACATTGGAGTCCAATGTGGGCCTGGCCTGCGGGATCGACGGCATCCTTGAGACAACGCCGGAAGTGGGGATCAGCTGGCCCTGATCCGCGTACTGAAACGCCCGCCGCGCGTAGCGGCGGGCGTTTCCGGGGCGGGGTGGGGCGCATCGGCGACCCTGGCCCCGCGACGGGCGAGGGCCTGAATCGCGCGCATGCACGCCGCACGCACATCTTGGTCACCGTTCACCCATGGGTTGGCAGGTATCACTGGGTGCTACGATCTTCAAGGAGCCGGACCATGCGTGCATTGACCTACCACGGCAGCAAGGATGTACGGGTAGAGACCGTACCCGATCCGACCATCTCAGCGCCCGATGACCTGATCCTCCGGGTCACGGCGACCGCCATCTGCGGTTCGGACCTGCATCTGTATCGCGGCAAGATTCCCGACCTGCACGCCGGCGACGTCCTGGGCCATGAGTTCATGGGCATTGTCGAAGCGGTGGGCAGCGAGGTGACTGACCTGCGGCCGGGTGACCGCGTGGTGGTGCCTTTCGTGATTGCGTGCGGGCAGTGCTTCCATTGCATGTTGTCCGAGCACGCCGCGTGCGAGACCACGAACACCGGCAAGGGCGCGGCACTCAACCAGAAGGGCATCCGCCCGCCGGCGGCGTTGTTCGGCTACAGCCATCTGTACGGTGGCGTGTCCGGCGGCCAGGCAGAGTATGTGCGGGTACCCAAGGCCAATGTGGGGCCGCTGCGCATACCGGACGTGCTCGCGGACGAGCAGGTCCTGTTCCTGTCCGACATCCTGCCCACTGGCTATCAGGCCGCCATCAACGCCGGCGTCAAGCCCGGCTCGACGGTCGCGATCTTCGGTGCCGGGCCGGTGGGGCTGATGGCAGCTGCCTGCTGCCGCCTGCTGGGCGCGGAGACCATCTTCATGGTGGATCACCTTGCGTATCGCTTGGCCTTCGCCGAAAGCACATACGGGGTGACGCCGGTCGACTTCAGCAAGATCGAAGATCCTGCCGAATACATCATCACCCAGACCAACGGGCGCGGCGTGGATGCGTCCATCGAGGCCGTGGGTTTCGAGGCGGAGGGCAGCGCGCTGGAGACCGCGCTCACCACGCTGAAGGTGGAAGGCAGCAGTGGGGTGGCGATCCGTCAGTGCATTGCGGCTACCCGGCGCTGCGGCACGGTCAGCATTCCGGGTGTCTACGCGGGTTATCTGCACGGCTTCCTGCTGGGCGATGCCTTCGACAAGGGGCTGACGTTCAAAATGGGTCAGACGCATGTACAGGGATTGATGCCCGAACTGCTGGACTACATCGGCGAAGGTGCGCTTGATCCTGGCGTGATCATCAGCCACCGGCTCTCGCTGGAGGACGCGGTACGTGGCTACGAGATCTTCGATCGCAAGGAGGAGGACTGCCGCAAGGTCATCCTGACGCCCTGATGGACCAGCTTTCAGAGCACGCATCGCCCGCGCTGGATGCCGGCGCACGTGAGGTCTTGGCCCGCCTGCCTGCCTTGCCGTTGCCAGGACGTGGCAATACGTTGGATCGCTGGCGTGCGCTGGCCGACATCGCCGCCCGCGATCTCTGCGTGGTGAAGGTTGTCGAAGCCCACTACGACGCACAGGCGATTCTTGCCGACCTGCATGCTGATGCCCTGCCGCAGGACGCCCTGGCCGCAGTGTGGGCAGCCGAGGGCCCGCAGGCAACGCTCTGTTTTGACCCGGCCCTTGGCACCGTGACAGGAAACAAGCCGTGGTGCTCCGGTGCGGGATTGGTGGATGTTGCGCTGGTCACCGCACAGAGCGCTGACGGCCCGCAGCTCGTGCAGGTCCGCACCGATGCGGCCGGCATCCTGCTGCAGCCGCAGACGTGGCACGCCACCGGCATGGGCGGCATCCCCAGTGGGACGGCCCGCTTTGATGGGGTTGCTGCCGTGCCCGTGGGAGCGCCAGGCGCCTACCTGGCACGTCCGGGTTTCTGGCACGGTGGCGCTGGCATTGCCGCCTGCTGGTACGGTGCCGCCGCCGCGTTGGCTGCGCCCTTGCAGCGTTCTCCGCGCGTTGCGACCGACGCACAGACCGCGGCCCTGCTGGGCGAGGTCGATATGGCACTGCATAGTGCGGCTGCGCTGCTGCGTGACCTCGCAGCGCGCATCGACTCCGATCCGTCGCGGCCGTGGCAGACCGAAGTGGTCCGCCTGCGCAGCGTCGTGGAGCGCACCTGCACGCGCGTGCTTGATATGGTGGGGCGCGCGCTTGGACCTGCACCGATGTGTCTGGATGCGGAGCATGCCCGTCGCTGGAGCGACCTGACCGTCTTCATTCGTCAAAGCCACGCAGACCGCGACTGGGCCGCGCTGGGGCGCGATGTGCAGGCGCAGGAGGGCACATGGAGTCTGTAAAACCTGTTTCCCCTCGACCCCGGATTGAAGGGCAGGGCACGCCGGAAGCCGAGTGGGAATCGTCTTCGTGGCTGGGCGCGCTGCCAACACGCGAGGCCCATTCGGTGCTGCAGGACGCGCGCCGGCTGGTTATCGTGTCGCCCCATCCGGATGATGAAGTGCTGGGCTGTGGCGGCCTCATGCAGGCGGCCGCACGCCTCGGTGCGGACGTGCATGTGATCTCGGTAACCGACGGCGAGGCCTGCTATCCCGATCAACCGTTGTGGCCTGCTGCGCGCCTGCGCGATGCGCGGCGGCACGAACTGGCCACCGCCATGCGCGAGCTTGGGCTCGATGCCACCCATGTGACCTTGCTGGGCCTTCCAGATGGTGGCGTCAGCCTGCGCGAGGCCGAACTGGTCACGTTGCTGGTGGCACAACTCCTGCCGGGTGACCTGGTGCTGGGTCCGTGGGTGCATGATGCCCATCCGGACCACGAGGCAACCGGACGTGCGACGCTGGAGGCAGCGACGGCACGCGGTGTGCGTGCGCTGCAGTATCCGGTATGGGCATGGCACTGGATGGATCCGCACACCACCATGGGGCCGTGGCGCGTGGCCTCGCGCGTCGCCCTGTGTGACGCCTCGATGTCGCGCAAGCAGCAGGCAATGCGGGCGTTCGCCACCCAGATGGGCGCGGTGGACGGACTCGACTGCGCGCCCATCCTGCCCGATCACGTTACCGCGCGTTTCAAGCGGCCCTACGAGGTGCTGATCGGATGAGTACCGCCGCCTACTTCGATACCTTGTATCAGCAGCCTGACCCGTTTCAGTACCGTAGCCGCTGGTATGAAGCGCGCAAGCGTGCGCTCACCATCGCCGCGCTCCCACGGCAGCGGTATCAGAAAGCGTGGGAGCTGGGCTGCTCGAATGGCGTACTCACGGCGGAGCTGGCGCCGCGTTGTGACACGCTGTTGGGTACCGATATCAGCGCAGACGCCTTGACCGAGGCGGCCGCTTCCACGCGCATGTATCCCCACGTGACGCTTAAACGCGCCGTGCACCCGCAGGACTGGCCTGCCGGCCGGTTCGATCTGATCGTGATCAGCGAAGTCGGGTACTACCTGGCGGAGCCTGATCTTGAGCAGCTCGCTGTTGGCCTGCGTGGGAGCCTCGCCGATGGCGGCCTCCTGCTGGGCTGCCACTGGCGGCATGGGTTTGATGAGGCCCGCAGCAACACTGACCAGGTGCACGAAGCGCTCGGCCAGGGCTTGGTGGAGGCATTCACCTATCGCGACGATGATCTGCTGCTTCAGGGATGGAGCACGCAGGCGACCAGCGTGGCGCAATGGGAGGGACTGCGATGATCGGCGTCATCATTCCGGCCCACAACGAGGCGGCCGCGATCCAGCACTGTCTGGCCTCTGTCAGCCGCGCCGCCCAGCATCCGAGATTGCGGGGCGAGGCCGTGCTGACCGTCGTGGCGCTGGACAGCTGCACCGACGCAACGGCGGCGGTGTGTGAGGGGCAGGGCGTGATGGCCATTGCAGTAAATGCGCGCTGCGTTGGCGCTGCACGTGCGGCCGCCGCGGATTATGCAATTGCCCAGGGGGCGCGTTGGATCGCCAGCACGGACGCCGATACGATCGTGCCCCGCGACTGGCTGAGCAGGCAGGTAGGCTGTGGTGCAGATGCCTTCTGCGGCGTGGTGAACGTCGCCGACTGGATGGACTATCCGGACGCGGTTCGAGACGCCTTCGCGCAACGCGAACTCGTCAGGGATGGTCATCGCCATATCCATGGGGCCAACATGGGCGTGAGCACGCCTGCGTACCTGGCCGCTGGCGGTTTCCAGACACTTTCCACCGGCGAGGATGTCGCGTTGGTGAGTGCGCTGAGCAATACCCGCGCATCCATTGCATGGCATGCGAAGCCTGCCGTGCTCACCAGTGCCCGCCGCTCGGCGCGCGCACCGCACGGTTTCAGCGAATTCCTGCGGGCGTTGGAGCGGGAAGTCCTTGATGTCGGTACGCGGCTGCTGCCGACGCGAGCGCTGCAGGGCTGAGCATGGAAGTGACGGCGGACCTGTTGGGCTGGGCGGCCACGGTGGTGTTGATCGCTACGCTGGCGCGCCAGATCCACAAACAACACAAGGCTGATTCCGTGGAAGCCGTATCTACGTGGTTGTTCGTGGGCCAGATGACGGCGTCGGTGCTGTTCATTGCTTACAGCGCTTTGGTGGGGTCTACGGTGTTCGTGGTGACGAACTGTTTGATCCTGGCGACGGCGGTAGTTGGGCAGGTGTCGGCGGTGCGGCGGCGGAGACGGAGAGAGTAGGGCAGGGGCAACATCATGCTGGCAAACCTTCGCGGGCTTGCCGACGGACTCGGGATGGGCGTCCGAGTTACGTGCTAAAGCTCGGTAGCAGTCGGGGCAGTCCATCACAGGGAGGGGCCTCCTGAGCACGCTGAAGGTCAATAAAACTCCACTGACTCCATGTTCGGTCCAACCAATACCCCAAGGTCCCACCTCACAATTTCAAGCTCATAAAGACGGTCGTTGGGGTCCGCGAACAGAATTGCTGTCAAGTCGGCCCCATCTGCGTCAGAAAGGCGGATTTCTACAGGGTAAGAATGCTGACCCTCGTACTTCGGTCGGTCATACCCTTCAATGATAAACAAGACTACAGCGCCATCCGGGAAGCGATCCACGGCACTACATCTATTCATATCTTCAATCAGCTGTGACGCGTCCTGCGGCGGAAGGCGCTTGGCCACGCCTTCGATCAGGAACCTTTCCCTTTCTGAAATAGCTCGCATCATCATTTTACTTGCATCAACATTTCACCGGACAGATTGCACCGACGTTGACCGCACGATCTGGAGGGCAGCGAGCCTAGTATTCCACTTTGGCGCCATTCGCCTGGATCCTACCGGAAAAGTTGGCGCCGTTGAGGAGGGACGTCTATTTGACTAGGGGATCGAAGCTTGTCGCATCCTGTGAGACAGTCAGGGCTTGGTCTTTCGTAACATAATATACATTATGCGCAATTGGGTCAGGGCCGGGATGGCGTTCGTTTCGTCCGGTTGGCACTGGATAAAGCTTTGGATCGGCTCTTGCTTCCCTTCCGGCTCTGACGACAAGGACGAGCTAGCAGCATGAGCAAGATGGATCCGCACGACCGTGTAGAACTGACCGGCCATTGGGCCGGTTTCGGTTTCCAGGCTGGAAAGATGTTCACCCCTGAGGGACACAGTCTCGAACCCTGCGACATGACCTGGTGGTCGCTCACTTGCAACATCGCTCGGGAATGGCGGTTGATGATGGCGGAGGCCCGTTCAGATCCAGCGATCGACAGTTCCACCTGTGCTCGTAATTGCGACGCCGGCTTCTGTCATCGTTCTGAAAATGTCATCAATCTTCGCGATGCGATAAGGCGGAGGCGAGAAAAGCGGCTGGGCGTGGGTGATCGCGGACCGGGCGAAGAGTCCTCCAATGTGGTGCAGATCAGCCGTGGGCCGAAGCCCCGCCAACGCGTGTAAGGCGTTGAGCTAGCGGCGAATCACCCCCCATGGCTGTCACGCCGCTTCGATAGGAAAGTGCCGAAGGCCTTGCAGCAATCGATCCAGACGCGCCCTATGCCCGACCCGAGCGCAATTGCAGCAACCAGTTCCAAAAAAGAAAAATCAGTCATGAATAGCCTCAAAAATTAAGGGCGGCAGGGTAACTCGTTACGTTACTGAAAAGTCGGTTGACCGGGTGACAACTGGCCCCGCCGCCGAGACGTCCAATGTGGTCCAGATGCGCCGAGGGCCGAAGCCACGCAAGCGCGGGTGAGGCGCTTACCGTAGGGGCCCTGCCCCTACACCCCGGTAGAATGCCAAAGACGCAATTAGGTAGGTTCTTATGGAAAAGACAGGTTGGCAAGTGGTGGCAGCAGCTATGGGGCTCTGTGCAGTGGCAATGGGCTTCGCATTGCAGGCAAACAGAGTTGCATTGGCACAAGCCACGGAGGATTTGAAGGGCTCACGAACCGTGGAAACGGTAACGCTACACGAAGTGCACCAAGCGCGCTGCGCACCAGAGCCGAACATGCTGTCAAACGGCGATGTAGTTGCCTGGCCAGCAACAGCGAAATGCATGGGAGGAAAATTGATTGACCGCACTGCCGACGGCTGGGAATCTGTAACGCACCGCGGGCAACCAGTCAGCTGCAAGCCGTAAGCACAACGAGATGCCCAACGTAATAGGCGTAGAAAGCCCAGCGAGTGCGAGGGATCGTCCAAGAAAGCTCGCCGAGCTGCATCAGTGGAAGCGCGAGAAGCGCCCATGCGTTGCCGTTGTAGAGGCAAAGCAACGCCATGCAGATCCATATCCAAACGGGGAGCACGAGATACAGCCGTGATCGACGGAAGTCCCAACAGCCCAGCAGCCAATGCATGCGCTTTCCGTGCTGCCGGAACCAGCTGTGAGCCGCTACAACGAGCCACACGCCGGGGAAGCCGTAATCAACCACAAGTGGAGCTATCAGCATCGCGAAGGCCGCCACGGGCCAGTTCCGGCGCTCTATCGACCATATGGCCGTAGACCCGACTGAAAAGGTAACAAGCACGTTGAGCGGTAGCAGCTCACCGAATGCCATGAAAGCCACCGGAGTGGCGACCAGACCCCAAGCAAATAAGCGCCGTATGGATTTGACTAGGTCTGTGCCCGGAAGGGCCAGATTGTAGGAAAGCACCAACGCGAACAAAGGGAATGCGACACGGCCAAGTTCGGTGGCAACAGGAACATACCCGAGCTCGAGAACCTTAGTCACATGGTCGCCGGTCATCAGAAGAACAGCGATCCATTTCAACAACTCACGTCCACCGCTCGTCATAGTTTTGCCTCGGATAGCTGAGTGACCCCGGACCCTTCGTAGCCGGGGGATTCGGGAAACGTGCCCTGAGCTCTTTGCGTCCTGGCAACGAGTGCACTACCGCCCTGCTCTTTCATCCGTATGTCGTCAATTGCCCGGTCCATCTGCGTGCCGCCATCGGCGAACCGGTCCTCACGCTGGTGCCTGTAGGGCTCGTACTGTCCGTTGCGAGCAACGAACCGACAGGTGGGGTCGTCGAGGTCATAGCGCGTGCCTTGCTCAGTGACGCAAGTACAGCTGGGACCATCGTGATCGCCTTGGGCATTGGTGCCGCCACGAGAGGCCATACAAAAAACACGCGGAGGCTCTGACGGAAGGTTGAGCGCGGAGTCGTATGCAGGCGCAGTCCACGGCTGAGATGGAAATCGCGGAATAAAGCTCTTCGCGTATTCCTCAGCGGTCTTATCAGAAAACGCTGCACCGCCACCGCCCGCCGTCGCTGACGCTCCGACGCGCGGCGACGATGCGCTTGGTGGATTGAGCGCTGCTGTATCGGCGGTATCGCCTGAAAACCGCTTATCCATTCGACCAAACGTGTAATACATCAACACCGCGCCGAGGACAGCCGCTACTGGAAGCGCGATGACGTACCACGGAACCCTTCGCTCGGTGGTGTCCATCTCCGTGGACTTGTAAAGACCCATAGGGCGCTTTGGTAGCTTCTTGCGCCGGATAACGAGCGGAGTGGCCTTCTCAGCTTGCGCTTCAAAGCGGTCGAACTCTCGCAGATGCACGAAGTTGGTACCGAATCGCCTACGCACATGGACGTGACGTTCAATGAGATCGTGCACGAACTGATCGCACTGCTTATCAGGTGACTGGCTGACAAAAATAAAGTCCAGGCCACGATGCCTGTGCTTAGCCAGTTGCTCTACGTGCCGAGGGACCTTGGCTCCCGGTGCGCGCTTTGGAAGCATCCCATGCTCGTAAGCTTCGTCAACCAGTGCAACGGCACCGTCAGGAAGGAAGTCCGGCCAGTCACGAAACTGCTCAGGAGTGAGCTCAAGAACACCCGTCTTTGCATAGTCGAATTCGCGGATGTTGCACGCATAGACCATGCGCCCCTGATCCTTGAATTCTAGAAGACGCTCAATGGCGTGAAGTGTTTTGCCATGTCCTGGCAGGCCGGTATACCAGTAGATCATGAGCCGCCTCCCGAGATCTGATCAGCCACGGTCTTCGGAACGATGAATACCTTCCACGTCATCCGAACAGTGAGAGCCGAGAGGATCATCGACATGACTGTTCCGACGCCGAGATAGGACAGGAAATCAAGCATGGGGCCGGGTATAGCCCCAACGTACTGCAGCACGAAGCTTTTGAGGCTGGGCAGAACGGAATTGAACGTAATGGTTGTGAGGCCGAATGCTGCAAGGAACTTGCCAACGATGCCGGCCGCAGCGTCTTTGGCCGTTCCGACAAGGTGAGTAACACCCTTAGAAATCCAATCCCATACCATGCCCATCAGACGCTACCTCCAAGCAAGATGCGCAGTGCGAAGTACGCGCCGAACATCAGAATGAGCCCGCGCATGATGGCGGCAAGCTGGCAGAAATATGGGAAATCCGCACCGCTAACGGTGGTTCCCATGATGGTGATAGACGGAGGCTGAGGACACGACCCAGCGGTGCCAAAAAGACTGGTGGTGTCGATCATGTTGGTAGAAACGCCGAGGCCCCACTTTTTGGCAGAGGCAACGTCAGCGGCTCCGTCTCCGGGGGAAGTAACAGCGCCCTGCCCCTCCAGTGCATCAGCGACGCCATTGCCGTTGGCATCAGTGCTGGGGCCACCTGACGAATCTCCGGCACCTTTTGCGACGAGCTTCTCAAGAGCGCACGCGGAGCGCCACTGCATCATCAGCTGCGTGTGTTCCATCGCGCTGCACTTTTCACCTGTGCACACTGGGGCGCCAGCCTGCGTGCACTGACCGCCGGAAATGTTGTTGTTGCGACGCGTGTTGCAATCAATGCGCCACTGGATGCGAGCTTGACCACACATGATGGGAGACCCGCTACAAGAGGGGGGACTGTTGCAGTCATCACCACCGGAAAACTGATCCTTACGCTTTCCATCAGGATCAGGTTCACCGTCCTCGCCTTCATCAGGACTGCCATCGTTATCACTGTCTTTCTTACATGTCCCATCTTTGCCGCGCACCTCACCTGCAGCACATTGCCCGTCGCCTGGAATGCAATTACCCAAGGGAGAGCGAATCATCCCTGCAGGGCATTCCTCATCTTTTTTCTTGCACGAGCCATTGACGAGCGCCATACCATCGGGACACGGCTGCTCATCAGCGCAAGCATTGCCAACCACCACTTGATTAGCAGGGCACTCTGGCTCAACTGGCTGACAGACGCCGAGGCCTGCATTCCAAACCATGTTCTTGCCTTGCGCATTACAGTCGGGCTTTTTGTCACAGAGCTTCCCGGTTGCGCTGTAGGTACTCGTATCATCTGCGTTCTGGCGGAACACGGACTCGCAGCCGGACATGCAGCGGACCGAACCCGTAGGAGTAAAGAACGGGGTAACACCTGACGGTCGGGCAGCACAGGATTTGTCTTTCGGGAAGAAATGCATTCGCTGAGGACAATCAGTCCTTGCGCCGGCCCAAGCGGCCGTGGGCGAATTCCGCCATTCAACAAAGCAGTAATAGCCAGGAGAATCCGTCGAAGCTCCTTCAAGAGAGCACGTTTCAGCGTGCATGCGACGCGTGCCAGAATCAGCAAGCGACACCGCCCTGCCCGCCTCAGACATGCACCCGGCATAAGCTGCACCCTGATCGGGATAGTCAACGGCCCATGCGCGCGGGGAGAAGAGAGTGGCGACTATGAGGGCAATGACAAGATATGCCAGTCGCCTGACAAACGCGCGAGCGAACATGTGAACTAGCCATTTCATCACATGCCCTCGAATGCGAGCCAACAGGCACCACATACCGCGACAATCACGAAGTAACCCATAGAACCCCCTATATCGTGCAGAAAAAAAGGGGCGAACGTTTCCGCGCGCCCCTGCCTGGACAACCCTTGCGCCTTACTTCGCAGCGCGGCGGGTGTACGACCACAGGAGGATCAGGCCGATGAGCACTGCACACGCTGCGACCACCAAGCCGATTTCTGCCTTACCACCCGCGAGTTCGCCAGCGATGGCGGAACCCGGCGAGCCACTGCCGGAGGCGAATGCAGCGCCAGACGCCATGACAGCGGACAGGCCGGTACCAACCTTTGCAGCAGTGGATGCGCCAACGCGACGCGCGGTGTTGATGATGTTCTTCATTGCGGTATTCCTCGTCATTTCAGTAGACCCCGAGACGCGCGGCGCGGAATACGACGCGCGCTTTCAACCCGACTGCCCACACCCCCACGATAGAGAATGCGACAAGGGTTCCATCGGCCAGAGACAGGGGTGGTAAAACTGGCTGGTGGTATGGCATCCACACCGGCACCGAGCATGTGGCATCCGCCTGAACGTTCTCAGGGGCACAGCCAACTACGTACAGAGAGACCGGTGCGGACATTTCTTAGGCAGCCCGTGCAGCGGGCTTGGTGAGCGAGCGCAGCGCCGTGAACTTCGACAGGCTCATGACGCCTTTGTTGACCTGGAGCATCGATGCGATATCCAACTCGTAGTCACCGACTGCGTACGGCGGCTGACCGTCTTCCAGACGGATATCTACCGGGTACGCGAAGCCGCCGACTTCGATGCGACCCTTCTGCTTGCGAGTGGTGTAGCTGATCTGCTCACCCTTGTTACCTTCGAACGTACCGCCGCGCTCGGCGACCTGCGAATCGAGAACGGTGACCTTGGCGTTGTTGTGGTCCATCTTTCGTTACCCCTTTGAGGTTTGATTTACGCCCGCGATTTCGGGCCAATGAGCTGCTACATCACCTGAAAACCACTTCGGCAGCTTTGGCGAAGTGCAGGATTCGATTACCGCCTTGACGGCTTCCGCGTCCGGGCAGTGCTTGACAATGACGTTCAGGGCAGCGCCGTACTGGCGTTTGATGTTCCGGCGAACACTCTTGATGGTTGCCGCGACAGCGGCCTTAGTGATTTCGATGCGCGTCGATACGCAGCGGAGGAAGCGAAGCACCGGGTACGCGCCGAGCAGATAAGAGGCGGGGTCACGGAGAAGGTCCAACGGGAGATCTTTTCGATTCGACGCTCGGAACTGAGCCTCATAGCGAACCCACGGCGAGTCTTTGTCGCCCTGCTCCCTGCCCTTCTCATAGACGCGAAGCTGTTTTTCAGATTGCTTGCCGCCGACATAGAACGTCTTTCCGTCGCCACTGTCGTAGTCGTCAATCAAGCGGGCCTTGGGGCGCTGTCCACGCTGGTCAAACTCACCATCGGCGTACCAAGATTGCGCGAGACGCAAAGGGTATTTACCCATCAGATCATCGGCACAAACGTCAAGACGGGTGATCCTTCCTGCGCAGCTTTCGAGCTTCGCTCGAAGCTCCAGCCACCGCTTCGCATGGCCGCAGCGCGCAGCGCTCATTGCCTTGCAACCTTCACCGGTCAACTCGACACGGGCAGTGACAGTACCGTCGACGCGCTGGCAGTTGTCGCCGCCCAACTCGACCATGCCAACCATCTTCTTTTCTGCGTCAAGGATCTTGACGCGCCATGCGTAGAACCGACCGCCGCCCGCTGTGTCATCCAGTTCAAGGCCGAGACCGGCGAAGAACCACGTAAAGACCTGCAATGCGGCCACGCGAGCGTTGTCGGGATTGAAGTCGATCCACTGGCGGACTTCGTCCTGGGCGTCGCCGTTGAGGAAACCAACCTCATCAAGCGCCACGAAAAGATCAATAGAAGCCGAGAACCAGTCAATGCCGACCGTCAGGGTTCCCTCGGGGTTGCTGAATTCACTGACTCCCCTGTTAGACGCGGGGAGCCCCTCGCCCGCCGCCTGCACGCGCTCAACCACGATGCACCTCGACTTCGCCGAGGATCACCGTTTTTGCGTTGCCAAGGCGAACGCACACGCGGAAATCAACCTTGCCGCGAAGCATCTGGCGGAACCAACGCGCATTACGGAGTGCGTGCGCCTCGTCGGTGCCGTAGTCACTCTTGTGCGCCCATGTACCACCGATGGCGCGCTGCTCGATGGTGTAGCGCAGCTTATCCAGCTGCATCAGGCCGCGAATCTCAGCCTCAAGCGGGGAGATGGAAAGCACGGGCTCGCGGAAACGAGGGTTGACCTTAGCGGCCATATCGAACCTCGTAGACGCGGCAGGCGCGGTCATTTCCTTCGAGGCAGGCTTTCTGGATCACACCACGCTCAGTAGCGACAGCGTTCCAATCCTCGGCAAGTACAGTGCCAGCCATGAAGCCCAGCACGGCACTGCACGCAAAAAAGAGAATGGCGGGGACCAACCACAAGAAGAGGCGAGCGCTCACTGCCGCACCTGTGCGGATGCCTGGGCAACGTAGGCGCTCTGACGAATGGAGCGCACGGCTACTGCTTGGCGGTAGTCGTAGATCCGAGTGAAGAACTTGGCAAGTCCGACGGAGACGGCCAGTACCGCGCCCCCGAGCGAGGCCAGAATCAATGCGTCCATTGCTGCATCCCCATGCCCCAAGCCCAAGATGACCCGCCAACGGCCTTGGGAACCGGCTGGCGGGGGATTCAAAGACCCTTTGAATCCGGACGTGATTCAATACCCCTTGTAATCCAATGTCAAGGGGCTTTGAAAAATATGTCCACGATTGATGAGCTTCTAGACGCAGCGAAGGCGGCTACGAAATCAGCGAATGACTCCGAGCTTGCGAAGGCGCTAGGGATTCGGCCGGCTGCCGTGAGTAACTACAGGCGCGGCGTTTCGCTGCCCAACGCCGTTGTTTGCGCGACGTTGGCAGGACTTACGGGAACGCCGTTGGCGCGGGTACTGGGGATCGTCGGCGAGGCGAGAGCCATCAGTTCAGACGAAAAGGCGGTGTGGCGAAAACTGGCCGCGACCGCGATGGCGCTGTGTCTGGCAGTGGGTCTCGCCCTGCCCCGCGATGCCCAGGCTATGCAGAGCAGCGGCTACAGCGCAGAACACAGGCTATACATTATGCGAAATCAATTCTGGGTCAAGTCGGAGCCTTTTTCAGCTGTGGCTGGCATTGGATCGAGCTTTGGGTTGGCACTTGCGTCCCTTCCATGTCGTTAGGTCGGTTCTGGTTTTCAGGGTGGACCTGTGTAAGTCTCCGAGTGTCACAGCCTTGAGCCCTCTGATATGGCCTGGCGGTCGGTGACCTGCAACGTCGCGCATCGCCAACTTCAATGGATTCCACGGGCTGGCTCCTGCAGACCAAACGTGATCAATCTGCACGATGCCATAAGGCAAAGCAGGCCGCGGCCGCAGCGAGGAGCCTTCCATTGTTGTCCACCTCAGCCGATCACGCCTTTGCCGTAGGGACCCTGCCCTACACACCCTTACAATGCGAACCGGGACACGCTTTGGGGATGTTATGGAACGCGAACGGCAGGAGCCGACGTTTGGCAAACAAGACATGGCGAAAGTGCATTTCAGGGAGCGTTCCAGCTCCAATTCAACCTATCGAAATCGACCGGAGATTCCATGGCTAGGAATCTGCCTAGGGGTGGCGGCAGCGGTCGCAATAGCAATGGGACTCATTGAGTGGAACGCCAGGCGGCAAGCGGCAGCCATGACAGCCGAGCTGATGCGTCCAATGACGAAATCCGAACAGGCACAGTTCGACCGAGAAATGGCACGGTTAAACACTGAGCTGGCGCGGGATGCGGAGGCCATCCGTCCGCGAACAATCAGGCTGAGCATCCCGGAATACGCTCCGGCGCCATTGCGGCCGGGTGAGCGGTGTATTTCAGGTAATCGCTTCAGGCGCATTGAGGGGGGCTGGCGCGACGTGCCCCACGAATCCTGCTGAAGGCTCTAACTTACCTGGCCCCGTAACGATTCCGGGCCGGCTCCGGGAACGCGCCGACAGGACGCTTCCCGACGCTTGAGACCGCCAGGAAACAGTGCGTCGGGCGCGTGCGGCTTTGTCAGACCGCCTGTTCTGCCTTCATGATTTGGTTATCGCATTCAGATAGGAACCGACTGCAACGCTGATCTTCTTGGCAAGGTCGGCAGAACTGACGGAGTTTCGGGCAGCCGCCGAGAGCAGCATGCCCTTGCAGATGCCCAGGACATCGTGGGCCAAGTCAGTGGCGAGCTGTGCCGATACCCCGTGGTCTCGCTGGATCGCTTGTTGCAGCACAACGAAAAGACCCTTGGTGAGAGCGCTGTCGTGCGGTGCAGCGAGGATCATGGGTTCCGCGAATGCGAGTTGCGTCGTCAGCGCTGGCCTCTCTTGCGCATGGGCCAGCGCTGCAGCGACCCCAGCCATGACGGCCCCGGGACCTGTGTGCTGCCGCATCGCTTCCACTGCGTGATGCACCCTGCCCTGCATTTCCCTGATGACCAGCGCTCGCAGGACAGCCTCCTTATCCGGGTAGTACTGATACAGCGAGCCAGTGCTGACACCCGCGAGGGCCGCAATCGCGTTCGTACTGAACGCATGGAACTTCTGTTGCTCGAGCAGACGGGCTGCAGCTTCAAGGATGGCGTCCACCGTGCTGATCGAGCGCGCCTGGCGAGGAAGTTTGCGAGGTTGCGACGGAAGGTCACGAGGTATGGGCATGTCGGTCTTGAAATGCGAGTAGCTGTGGCTGTTCCAGAGGCTTAGTCTATCTGGGCAATACATGCCACGCCGCAAAAAGGCACCAAAACCAGGAGTCCACGTTGAAAGAACAGCATGCGCTCAAGCGAAAACCTGAGTTCACATGGAGGCATTATCTATTGGGCAGGAACATGATTGCCGGCACGCTGCAGACGTTTTTCCTGCTTCTTGTGGGCTGCATCATCTGTACCTTCGCGATGATCTGGCTCGGTCGTGCGGGTTGAGGCAGTGCCACGCTACGGATCGCCGTGATGTCGCGACTGCCGTAGAACTTCTAGGGAATCCTGTCCGCGTCAGCCACTTGGGGTGAGTCTGACGGCCTGATCAGGCGACAATTCAATATTCGCATGGCCCGTGAGCTCCTCGTCCTTGCACGCCAGCCTCCCGTGAGGAGACAGACTGATTTCGGTGTCGGGGTGCACGTTCGGCGCCTCGACATTGATAAAATCAAGATGGATGGTTCGGACTTCAACTGAGAGATGGAATTCAACGCACTATGTATCCATTCCTTCAAGTGTGTAAGAGTTGAACAAAACCGGTCAATCAGAGGGCTAAAGTGATGGTGCGTTTCTTCCTTATTTTGGCTTTCTACGCAACCTCTCTGGCAGGATGCGCAGACGCGTCAAGAAGCGGCACTCCGCAACTCTGCGAATCAGAGAAAAAAGAGAGCGTATGCCGAGTATCCTTCCGCGCGCTCGCAGCTGATCCAGCATCATTCGACGGCCGCAAGGTGAGAATTGAAGGTTACCTCGTTGTCTCAGCGGGACTCTTTGTTTTGAGCTCAAGCAAGGAGCTCTTTGACGCAGGAGTTGCCGACGAAGTTTTTGTAAGGATTAGAGGGCCTTTGGATTCGCAGCGTCAAATGTACGATCAGCACGGTTATTCTTGGGTATCAGTTACTGGAACGTTCAAGACCAAAGAGAGGAACGGAACTACAGATGACATTTTGATAGGCGAGCTGCATCCGCCAACAGAGGTCAGGGCCCTTCGATTTCCAATTCCCAGAAGAAGAGAGACCTTTGACGAAGCAGCCATCGATCTTAAGGACTTGAACTAGGGAGGCTCTGAAAAAATTTGACGGGCACAACCATCGCTCCGGGTAGGTGACCGAGGCTAGCCGTCAGGGTGTGTCGCTGCTGGCGATCATGCAACTGACTGAACACCGCTCCGTTTCGAGCGTCGTACGGTATTTCCAGACGGGTGGGGCCGCAAGCAATCCATTGGCTCGGCTGCTGGGGGACTGACCTCTTCAAGACTCTTTTCTACAATTTAAAGGTAGCTCGAACTCGAGTATCTCACTGGCCCTTCCGGGCGAAGAAGCTCCATTTTTGCGGAACGACAGCGGCAAACGACGTGAGGGGACCGTCGCTGAGGAGACGAATTACAGCCTAAACAGCCGGGTTCGGCGGAGGCTTCATTCCTTGGGTATAGACCGGACTTGTTGCGCCCCTGCCCCCTCCTTAACAGGGTTCACCATGCTTTGCGCATAGACGTCCAACAGCTCGGGTTGTGTGAGCGCGTTGGCACCTAGGACCTCGGAACGCAGCGCCCTTTCGCTGACGATCTTCTCGTCGTCCTCGATGAGAGCGAGAAACCGGGGCTTGTGATGCGCCAACCCGGATAGACTCAGGTGGTAAACCTCATCCCGAAGCGACCCTACTTGGCGCTGGCAGCCCTCCAAGTATCTCAGCTAACCACGAAGTTGTGCGACAGCATCAGCCATGGTGGGTTGCTCATGGAGTGGCCAGCTGTCGATGTGAGCCAGCAGACCCTCGCTCCTGCGCTTGTGGTGATCAAACAGCTTCGTTGCTCGATCAATTCTAACCAGGAACTCGGATCTCTCGCGAGAGAATGCAAGTTGCAACTCATCCTGTCTGGATTCGTGCGAATCACGGTGCGCTCGATAGGCTATCCAGGTGGATATCATTGAAAATATCAAGGCGAGGATCGAAACGATCGCGGAATATTCGCTGGTCATGTATCAATTGAACCTCAGGTGCCTACAGAAAGCTACTAGTGCCTGCAAGGAACGGATCTGCTGTGCCGAGACCCATTCACAGCGTTGCAGACCGTATGTAGAGCCGGCTGGTCAAGACGCATCCGAGAAGACGCTCACCGAGTCCTCCTCCGTCCCTGAGCTCAAGGCCGTTCTTGGCCGGCGCGAAGAGGTTGAACTGCTGCAGGTGCAGGGTCATATGCAATTTGATGTCCTCAAGATTAGGCCTGCTGTCGTCGGCCTGCCCTTCAGGAAGTATCGCCGGCTGCTAGCCGGTGAGGCTGTTCGCGTTGTCCAACCTGCGGATGGCCCATCCGCAAACCATGGCCAAGCTCAACAGTCTGCCACAAACAAAATCGACTCATCTGCGATGCATGAGACGGCGCTTATCGCCGAGTGATGAGCGTCCGCACCGTGCAATGCAATGCTCCATACCGAGTCATCATCTGCCCAATCATCAGCAGAGACGTGCAGTTCGACGGACACATCTTCAATCACCAGAACAAGCCTGCCGTCCGCCTCCACATGCATGCGGTCAATCACTTTGCCGATGCAATTGAATACCTGTGAAATGAAGACGCTGCGTTCAACGAAGAAATCCTCGTCCTCGGCAATGCGTGTCTTCGAGAAAGGACTGAGGACTGCAGCAGGACACGTAAAATCGACATCGACCAAAAGGTTCGTGCGCTGAACCAGTGCAGGGTTGATGAACTGCAGAGACACCGACACGCTGGTAACGCTGAAGCTGTCCAGATATGCGCCAACCAGGAGTTTTTGAGTCGCTGCGTTGGCTTGGGCCAGGGTCAGTATCAATGATTTCACAGCCAAAACGTGTCACCTCGTGTCGCTGCAGTGGATGTTTTTTCCAGCGCACTGATTGCCATTTAGCACGTTTCCACAGCCCTCGTAGGAGTGGTGCCGACGCACCCGACGGTCAGGATTCCGGCGACTCCCGTAACGTCGGAATCGGATAAAACCCGTGCAGGTAGTTCATCTTGCATCCGGGGATCTTGGTGCAGCCCTCACGAATCTCCCTGACGGTCCTGATCTTTTCCAATTGAGTGATATCAATCAAGCGACCGGCAACCACCAAGGGCATGACTACCCCCTCGCCCACCGTCAGCGGCTCCACCTGTTGGAAACGGGCACGAACCCGATAGTAGCCGGGAGCCAACTCAGGGCCATCTTCCAACGTCCTCCCACCACGCAGCGACGTCGGGTCGAAAACGAACGCTGACGATAGATCGTGAATCTCCGCGGACTCCTCCCCCGAAAACAAGAGACTTGCGTTATAGCCGGGGTAGTAGAGCGATACGGATACGATCTTCCCAGTGAATTCCTGCCCAGCAGACAGTAGGTGCTGGGCTGAGACTTCGCACGACGGGGGCGCGCCATTGGTCTTGATGACACATGGGTCAGGCAACTTGGAATCAGCGGGATGGTCTTCGCCAGTACATGCAGTGAGGACCAAAGCGACGCAGGTCAGCCGCGCTAGTTTGTTCATCGTTCTTCTCTGTCCAAAGCGGCATGGAGCACGCTTGCTCCTTTGAAGGATCGCCACTGAACTCAGTCCGGCGGTCGCTGAGGACGTTCACCCGGCATCGTCTCCGGCCAGAAGCGTCGCTTGGGGACGATCAACAATCCGATCGATGCTACCGCGCTGTGGTTGACCGCGTACCTGCCCTGCAACGTCACAGGTCCTCCGCCCTCCACCACCTTCCTGAAGAGCACCGCGTCCCTTGGATCTATCTCCAGCGCGATGCCCCCTCGCGCAGCCATGTAGGTGTACAAGTCTTTTGAAGCGAACAGGTATGGGCTCCCATCTACGTAGGTAGCGAAGCCGGTGATCATGATGTACCTGCCATCGTACTGCTCCCGCCTCTGCCAAAGGGTGGGGAAATCCGCATCGCAGATTTGAACATTCGCCTTGCCCTCGATCGGCGCAGCAATGCATGTCTCCGTTGCCGTCACGTTTCCAGTACTCAGTCCGGTGACCAGGACTGCCAAAAGTTTTGGCGCCGCCGAACTGAATTGTGCGCGAGCGGCTTCAGAGCCTCGTCTGGGTGTCTTCATTCTTGCATGGCTCTCCGTCATCCATTCGTGGTCCAAGCTCCCGATCTATTGCAACTCTACTCGGCGATATACAAAAACCACTTATGTAACAATTCCTCTTCGGACCACGCCCCCGTTCTTTTTGTGCTGCGGATGATTCGCTACAGCCGCAGCGTGATGAGGATGCGCTCCAAGCTGTCGATACCTACTATCAACAGATTACCTCAGCTTCGTCCGGTGCTCCTTCCATGGATCGCGCTCAGGTACCCGCAATCTTGCTTAGCAGGTTGACGAGGACACCCTCGCCCATGCGCCTCACTACGCGTACCGCAGGGTGAGGAGGCTGGCTCAACTGCGGGAGATAAACGTAACACCCGGTTGGGCGCCAGAAGCACCCTCGCCCAATTGCGGATTGTCGAGTGCTGGCCCCTACTCCGCGGCAAACGCACGAAGTACACTCCGCTGCGTTGGACTCGACAATGGATAGGTCGTAATGGTCATCACGCTTAGGACGGCATCGATCATCGGTGCACTGCTGGCCGTTGCAGGCACCGGCTGTAAGCCGGCTGCCCCACCCGCTGCCGAATCGCCTGCGCGCGCGAGCGATGGCAGCGTCAGGATGTGCGGCGCCACGGTGAATACCAATCCCGCGATCACGACCGTGCGAGGCAGCAAGGACGTCCTGGTGATCGAAGTCGCGTTGGATAAACTCGGCGGCAGCCTCACTCACGACCCCTTGGTCGTTCTGGTGAAATGCCTTACAGGGAACGCGGAACTGGGCAGTACTATCGCCCTCGCACAGCCGTGGACCGAGCAGGTGGAGCACCCCGACCTGCACCTCCGGGAATTCAGGCGCATACGCGCCGGTCAGGGCAGCTTGAAGTCCCAGCTATTCACGCCACTGGGTACGCAATATGTAAATCCGGACGGTTCGGCATTCTATATAGAAGGTTCGCCGGCCGAGGACTGGGCCCCCACCATCAACTACGTCGAGTGGAAAGCGGAACCATACTTAGTCAGGTATCACTTTTACTCACGGGACAATCTCAAAAGGTGGCGCGATCTCGACGCGCTGGTTCGCACGATGACAATTTCAAAGGAATGATCGATGAGCTTCGACTTTTCGCAGGAGCAACGGGATTTCATCCGCGCACGACTGGTGAAGGGACCGCGGGCCGGGACCGTCCAGTTCAGCGATGTGTACGCCAAGGTCGCCGAGTGACTGATTGATGTGCCCGGCGCGCAGGCAGTGCGATCCTGGTTCCTCAGCGCACTGAACTGCGACTGCCCCCTGGACGCCTGCCCTGACGTCCGCTGAGGACCACACATGGCCGTCCGGCACGAAAATTCGGTCGACATCGAAGGGTACGTCGGGGGTGCAGAGTTGAAGCGCCAGTTTGGCAACACCGATGTGCGCTAGAGTGGCTTGGCCAGCAACAGCCTACAGGTTCTGCTCAGACCTTCCGTCGGTGTGTCGCGTTTCCATAAGGCACCCTGCCCCTACGCCCCGTAAACTTCCAGGTTCATGGAAGTGCTGCATATACGAGCAAAGGACCCGTATGGCGTTTCCACCTCGCCGCATAAGGTGATGTTCCGACTTGACGCCTTAGTCCGCTGGATGGATCTCAATGACAACTGCCGCAGGCTTCACGGATAGAAGCGTAGCCGATCAGTCGGGAAAGACCTTCGTTGTAACCGGCGCTAATGCTGGAATCGGATTGGAGACAGCGCGTGTGCTGGCGTTGCGAGGTGCGCGCGTACTGATGGCGTGTCGGGACATCGCCAAGTTTCAAGCCGCGGCTGCTGATATCCGGCGCACGGCGCCACAGTCAGAGTTGGCTTGGCTCCCTCTCGATCTGGTTGATCTGGCAAGCGTTCGTGACGCAGCGGCCATCGTGGAAAAAGAGGGTCATCTTCATGGCTTGATCAACAATGCCGGCGTCATGATTCCACCGCTGACCCGTACCCAACAGGGATTCGAACTGCAGTTTGGCGTGAATCATCTGGGCACGTTCGCATTGAGCTCGCTGTTGCTACCGAAGCTGGCGGCAACACCAGGCGCGCGCGTGGTTGTCACATCAAGCATTGCTCACATCAAGGGCTACATTGAGTGGGACGATATCAACGCGGAAAGAACGTACCACCGGGCGGCGCGTTATCGTTCGAGCAAGCTGGCCAACGCGCTTCATTTCTTCGAGCTGGATAAACGACTCAGGTCCGCTGGCTCAAGCGTGCTGTCAGTGGGGTGTCATCCTGGGGTGGCGTTTACCCGGCTTGGGCGGTACATGGGAATCGCGCAGCTTGCTGGTCCCGTGGTTGGGCTATTACTCAACACGGCTGCCCAGGGGGCGTGGCCAGCACTGCAAGCAGCCACAGGCGATGTAGTGCCTGGCGGGTACTACGGTCCCTCGGGCTTCGCCGAAATGAGAGGTGTATCCGGTGCCGCCAAGCGCTCGGCATGCGCAATGAATCCTGAGGCGGCAAGACGCCTTTGGGAGATGTCGGTGGAAATGACCGGTATCGATCCCGGGCTGGCGGAGGCTAAGTGAGCTGACAGCTGATCGTCTCAGACGACGCGCCTCTCTCGCCCCTCACCTGCGGGCGGAACGCGCGTCCTTCTCACCACTGTCTTTTGCAGCGGCGCGGCTCTGCGCGAACTCCGGGAACGTCTCTGCCATCGACGCCTTATCCGGAAGCACGTAGAACACCCCGCCCCGCTCGAAGGTCGTTCGAACAATCTGCTCGTAAAACGTCGGCGAAATGTTGATGCAGCCATGCGTCACGCGGTTGTCTTCGGCTGACGCCGATGCCAATCGCTCGGCACGTTTCTCTGCCGGCACACCCGTAGCAATCGGATGCAACGCAACCCCGGAATCGTAGTCCACCCACAGCACGCGTCCGGCATCGATGGACGGGCCGTACCCGCCTATGAAGCGACCGGCAGGCGTAGTGCGATCTCGCCCTGGAATCTCGCGAAGCGCCAGACCGGCGACGCCCGGTGCGGTGTGATCACCTTTCGCTGAACCGAATAATGCCGGCGCTGCGCCGCGCAGCTTGCCATCGCCGTCGAACACCAGGACCTGCGCTGCTGCCTTGTCCATGATCGCAAACGGGTAGCCTTGGCTGTCCTTCGATGCAACGACCCAGCCCGCCAGTTCAATCACGGTGTCTGACACTGACTGGCCTTCCGGAAGCTCGTCCACCGCGGCTACCGACGGTGCAGCGGTGTTCTTGTCGGCGTTCCTGGCACTGACAGTGCCAGCGCTCGCGAGCGCCAGCGCCACGACCAATGCGCCACAAAGCGGCCTGAAGCTGGGATAGAAGTGGGTACGGATGGGAGTATTCCTTCGAATCATCTCTAACGCCCTAAGGACGCAGGTGGCCTGTAACGGCCACCTGTCCCTGGTTCAAACATTCACTGCAAGGTGAGCGAAGCGATCAACCGCGCGGCTTGCGGCGCGGGGCCTGCTCGAGCTGCTGCACACGGCCTTCAATCTGGTCCAGACGCTGGTTGGCCTGGGTCGCGGACTGATTGGCGGATTCGGCGCTCTGGGCTGCACCCTGTACCTTCACGTCCAACTGGTCGAGGCGGGAGTCGATGCGTGCGAAGTCGTCTTTATAGGTGGCGCAGGCACTCAGGCTGACGCCTGCGATCAGTGCGACGCCAAGCGTACGTGCGGTCGTCAGGTGCTGTTTGGTAATGAACATTTCGCTGTCTCCGTCGTATGGGGTGTTCGGACTATAGCGGCGTTTTTGACTAGGCCAAGACCGACGTTCAGTGAATGCCCGGGGAGGTAGAGGGGGTGTGAAGACCCCCTCCCCCCGCTCAGCTTCTATGCATCAGGATCATTTTTTCCTGAGACATGTCGCGCATGGTGTACGGGATGCCGCCGGTGCCGTATCCCGACTCACGGCGTCCAGCAAAAGGCATCCAATCCGTGCGGAACGCCGTAGCGTCGTTGATCATCACCGCCGAAGCATCCAGCCGGTTGGCCGCTCTCAGGGCGATGTCGATGTCCTGCGCGAAAATGCTGGCCTGGAACGCGGTTGGCAGCGCGTTGGCCCGCGCGATCGCCTTGTCCAGATCGGCGTAGCGAAACAGCGCCATCACCGGCCCGAACACTTCCTGCGTGGTAATGCGGGCATCATCGGCAGGATTCAGCAGCACGGTAGGCTGCAACGTGGTCTCAGACAGGCGCTTGCCCCCTGTGGCGAGCGTGGCGCCGCCGCTCACGGCGTCCTCAATCCATTCGGCAACGCGGTCGGCTTCGCGCGGCTGGATCAGCGGACCGACATCGGTCTCCTCCAGGGTCGGATCGCCGGTATGCAGGCGTTCGACGCGGTCGACAAGGGCTTCGGTGAACGCATCGGCGATGTCGTCGTGGACGAAGATACGTTGCGTGGACACGCACACCTGGCCTGCGTGGTAATAGCCGCCCTTGACGATCGGTTCGATGATTCTGGACAGGTCTGCACTGCGGTCCACAATCGCAGGCGCAACGCCACCGTGCTCCAGTGCCGAGCGTGCGCCGTGGGCCAGCTTGGCATGCAGTGACCACCCTACCCTTGCTGAGCCGATGAAGCTCAGGAACGCTATTCGTCTGTCGGTGGCCAATGCCTCGGCGAGGTCGTTACCTTCCGGCAGGAAACTCTGGCACCACGGTTCGGGTAGGCCTGCCTCGTGCACCATCGCCACGAACTCCAGGCAGGATAACGGCGTGGCAGAGGCCGGCTTGATGATGACCGGGCAACCCACCGCAATGGCCGGTGCGACTTGATGGACGATCAGGTTCAGCGGATGGTTGAACGCCGAGATCGCCGCCACGATGCCGATGGGTTCGCGTGTGGTGAAGGCCCAGCGCCCTTCTGCGGCTGCCGACAGCCCCATCGGGATCTCGCGGCCACCGAAGTTCCGCAACTCATCTGCTGCGTTGTGGACACCGTCTATCGCGCGCGTGGTCTCGACAATCGCATCCCGCAGCGGTTTGCCGCCCTCGCGTGCGATCTGCAGGGCGAGGTGATCGCGCTTGGCATCCATCAAGGCGGCGAGCTTGCGCAGGATCGCGATGCGCTGGTGCGGCGGCAGCCAGCCGTCGCGGTCCTTGAATACTCGCTCAGCGGCGCTGAGCTTCTTCTCCAGCGCGCCAGCAGTGTCCAACCCGACCTCTATGATGGGTGCGCGGTCGAAGGCCTGTACGACGGTCAGCATCTTGTGCTCCGTGATAAGGTCAGGGGACGATCAGGCGCAGCCCACATCCGGCACGCGGTTACGCAGTTCATCCACCAGCACGCGGGTGTTCTCCGAGTAGTCGATGGGCACGTCCAGCAGGTGGACACCCCCGCCGGCAAAGGCGGCCTCGATCATCGGCGCCAGTTCCTCCACAGCCGTTACCCGGCTCCCCTTCGCGCCATACGCCTCGGCATACTTCACGAAATCGGGGTTGCCAAACTGCATGCCGAAATCTTCGAAGCCATCGACTGCCTGCTTCCAGCGGATCATGCCGTAGGCGTTGTCGTTGAGGATCAGCACGACCAGGTTGAGGCCCAGCCGCACGGCCGTTTCCATCTCCTGCGAGTTCATCATGAAGCCGCCGTCCCCACACACCGCCATGACCCGGCGCTTCGGGTACAGCATCGCCGCCATCATGGCCGATGGCAGGCCGGCGCCCATGGTGGCAAGCGCATTGTCGAGCAGCAGCGTGTTGGCGACATGCGTGCGGTAATTGCGGGCGAACCAGATCTTGTACATGCCGTTGTCCAGGCACACGATGCCGTCGTCCGGCACCGCCTGGCGCACGTCATGCACCACCCGCTGCGGTGTGACCGGGAAACGGTCTTCGTCGGCGCGCTCGTTGAGATGAGCAAGGATTTTCTGGCGCAGTTCGCTCATGCCCTCGTCGCCAGACAGGCGATTTTCCAGGCGGTCCGCCAAGGCGTCGACCGATGCACCGATGTCGCCCAGCACCTCGATATCGGGGTGGTAGACCTGCTCGACCGTGGCGGACTGGAAGCTGATATGGATGACCTTCGGCCCGCCGCTGCTTTTCATCAGGAACGGCGGCTTTTCGATGGTGTGGTGGCCGATGGCGATGATCAGGTCGGCGCGGGCGACGGCCTCATGGACATAATCGCCTTCGGAAAGCGCGGCCGTCCCCATGTATAGGTTGGACCCCCCGGTGACGGCGCCCTTGCCCATCTGTGTGTTGAAGAACGGCAGGCGCGTACGTGCGACGAAGGCCGACAGGGCCTCGGTGAGCCACGGCCTGCTGCCCGCCGCGCCGATCATCACCAGTGGCCGCTTCGCCGCGAGGATGGCGGCCTCTGCCCGGTCCAAGGCGGCAGGCGATGCAACGGGACGGTCCAGCGCGTGCACGGGGATGACAGGAACATCCTCCACCTCCTCGCCTGCAACGTCCTCCGGTAGCTCCAGATGGACGGGACCGGGGCGCTCTTCCATGGCCACGCGGAACGCATCACGCACCATGGCGGGGATAGCGGCCGGGCTGACGATCTGCCGCGTCATTTTCGTGAGCGGCTTCATCGACGCCACGATATCCACGATCTGGAAGCGGGCCTGCTTCGCACTCATTACCGCCTTCTGGCCAGTGATGAGGATCATCGGCCACGCACCCAGATGGGCATACGCCGCACCGGTGGAGAAGTTCAGCGCGCCCGGGCCGAGGGTGGCCAGGCACACGCCCGGTCTGCCCGTGAGCCGACCGTGGGTGGCGGCCATGAAGGCGGCCGCCTGTTCGTGGCGGGTAAGGACGAGTTCGATGCGCGAGTTGCGGAGTGACTCGAGGAAGTCGAGATTCTCCTCGCCCGGCACACCAAAGATGCGGTCGACGCCTTCATTCTCCAGCGCTTTGACCAGTAGATCCGAGCCCTTCTGCATAGCTTCGATCCTTGCGGTGACGATGAACCACTATACCCCCGCGTATTTCAGCGGCTTTGGCCCCATCGTCACCCTGCCAGCACCCTGTCTGCAGGTTGCTCAAGCCGTCGGCATCACCTTCCCCTGCTCCACCAACACCCGCGATGCGCTGACATACCGGATGAACTTGCCGACGAAGATGCCGGTGAACCCACCGGAGATCATCATGTACGCGGCACGGAATCCGGTATCAGCCACCAGCTCGGGTGACATCGCAAGCGCCACTTCAAAACCATACTTCACCAGGAAGGTGACCAGCAGCAGCGGCAGCAGGCTGTAATCCGCGCCCCGCCACAATGCGCCGGTGGTGGGTTCAATGCGCAGCTGCAGTCTGCGCAGCAGTGCCCAGCCGATGGCGGCGCCGGCCGCTATACCGACCAGCCAGAGCGCCCATGCCTGCCAGGAGCCTGCATACCGGGCGTTGATCGACCACATGCCCCACGCCGTGAACAGCACCGGCACGATGGCGAGTTTCCCCAGCGAGGTTTCCCACGGTTTCATGGCCTTGATGCCGCGCACTACCAGGAATGCCAGGACCAGCCAGACCCAGATCGGGGTATGCGAAACGATGAGCTGCAGCATCTGCACGGGACGTCCTTGATGTAAGAGATACTGGCCAGGCGGGCCAGCGCGTTGAGTAAATGATGGGGGGCAACGCGTCCGCTTCACAGTGACAGCTGTCACCTGATTGAGGTGCACGGCAGGGCGTGTTGCTCACCGAACGCGCGCACGGGCCGTGTCATCCTGCCCCCATGCAGAAGACCACGAACAAGGAAGCCTGGAATCCGCGTGGGTTCCTTGCCGACACCACGGCACTGATCATTTTCTTCACCGTTACCGGGGCCCTCAACGAGCGCTACATCACCGGCATGAGCTGGGAAGACGTCGGCCAGGCACGGCTGCTCGGTGCGGCACTGATGGTGCCCGTAGCACGCCCCTACGGCATGTGGCGCGATCTGCTGATGCGCCGCGCCACGGGGGCGCGCTGGTCCCGCGTTCTCTGGGATAGCACAGCACTGGTGACGTTCCAGGTGCCGATCTACGCCGCCGTCATCGCTTTCAGCGGCGCGTCGGGCCGCGATCTGCTGTTCGGCATCCTGGGTGCCACGGTCATCATGCTGATTTCCGGACGCCCTTACGGCGCGTTCCTCAACTGGGTGCGCGCGCGGTTCGGCCTGCCGCCGGGCGGGACCAAGCCGATGAGTCTGCAGGAGTAGCCGGGAGGGATGTCTGCTGGCCGGCCCCGCAGTCGGCACCCCGGTCGTCCGGGGCACTGTGCGGAGAAAAAACGCCTAATCGCCGCATAATATGCGGCGATTAGCTTGCGGTTGCGGCGAATCCATGCGCTAATCTCCGCATGAATTGCGGAGATACGTCCTATATCTGGCAGGCAGATCGCTGGCCTGCGATGACCTACGATGCAGGTGCACTGGCCCCTGCATTGTCGAGTGTCAGTCGTGCTCAGGGCATGCTGCTCGGCCGACTGGCAGACGTGGGCATGGCCCTGCGCGATCAGGCGAGCTTGGCAGCGCTTACCGATGACGTGGTCAAGACCAGTGCCATCGAGGGCGAGGTGCTCGACGTCGAGTCGGTCCGCTCGTCGATCGCACGGCACCTCGGCGTGGACATTGGCGCCGTTTCGCCCGTTGATCGCCACATAGACGGGGTAGTCGAGATGGTACTGGACGCGACCTCGCGCAGCGCCGAGCCGCTGACCGCCGAGCGCCTGTTCGGTTGGCACGCCGCCCTGTTTCCGACCGGTTATTCCGGAATGAGCCGCATCAACGTAGCGCAGTGGCGCGACGATGAGCGCGGCCCCATGCAGGTTGTGTCGGGGCCGATCGGACGCCAGAAAGTCCACTTCCAGGCGCCGCCTGCCAGCCAGCTTGCTGCCGAGACGACGGCTTTTGTCGAGTGGGCCAATCAGGACGCCGGCCAGCCCGACCTGATCAAGGCGGGACTTGCGCATCTGTGGTTCGTGACACTGCATCCGTTCGACGATGGCAACGGCCGTATCGCACGGGCTGTGGGCGACCTGTTCCTTGCCCGGGCCGATGGTGCAACCCAACAGCGCTTCTACAGCCTGTCGGCGCAGATACAGCGTGAGCGTAACGATTACTACATCGAACTGGAGCGTGCGCAGAAAGGTTCACTGGACGTCACTGCGTGGCTGGCGTGGTTTCTGGGTGCGCTTGAACGTGCCATCGACAGCGCGCAGGCCACCTTGAATATCGTGCTAAGCAAAGCGCGCTTCTGGCAGCACTGGGCCGGTACGTCGTTCAACGCGCGCCAGATCAAACTACTTGCCCGTTTGCTTGATGGATTCGAAGGAAACCTGACCACCAGCAAGTGGGCAGCAATCGCCAAATGTTCGGCAGACACGGCGCTGCGTGATATCGCTGCTTTGCTGGAGTTGGGCGTCCTGACTAAACGCGCGGCGGGCGGGCGCGGTACCGCTTACGAACTGAATCTGCCTGGTCCAGGGTGAGCTGCGCCTCGCCGTCCTGCGGACTCAACCGACGCAGTACCTGCGACAAACCGTCGCAGAATGGCGCAACCAAGCCGTTTTCCCCCTGACGCGTCCGCCCCATCCCGTAGAATCAGCTCCGTGCGCGTCCCCGTCTTCTACCGCTGGCTCCACGTTCTGGCCTGTCTGGCCATTGTGCTGGTCGTGGTCGCTCCGTTGGTCAGCCGGGCGTTGGCACACCCGGTGGTGGCATCCGTGCAGGCGCCAGATGCCCATGCGGGCCATGCGATGGAAATGGACGCGGCGCCATCCCCGTCGGCCGATACACACCATCAGCACCATGAAGGGATGCAGGGCATGGACCACGCCATGCCGATGATGTCGCCGCCCACGAAAACGGCGCCGCCGGAATCCACGCCCGCGAAGGTCATTGATCCCCACGCAGACCATGAGATGGGCGTGGAGTGCGATTACTGCCTCATCGCCGCCCGCATGATCACCCTGCTGGTGGCGCTGCTGTTGCTGATCAGCCTGTGGCCGGCGGTGTTCCGTGCCGTAGCCGGACTGGTCGATACGCAGACCCGCCCCGCGCCGGGAACGCTCGGCGCCCGCGGCCCACCACGCGCCCTCGCCTGCTGATCCAGCCCACGCCCTGAGGCTCACCGAGCCCGGCTGTTCCTGCACGCTCCATGTCACTGGCAGGTCGCCGGGGCAGGCGCATTTGCGGCTGGACACTGGATCCCCCGTTCCGTAACCGGCTGACAGGCCGGCTCAATTCCGTGTCGCGGCCCTGAGGGGTCGCGGCATCTCGATGTCGTGGCTGATCGTGTATCGATCAGCACCCGTGCGCTTGGGCGCTTGGCACTCCGTATCCCGTGGTCCGACATCCCGTATCCAAGGTCCACCCATGACGATCTCCCGATTCTCATCCAGCATGCTGCCCCGCCAAGGGATGCTGCTGCTATCCATCAGCGCACTCTGCGCACCCGGCGCCTTTGCCCAGACCAGCAGTGCGCTTGCGCCTGCAGACCCGACGACGCTGGACGCGCTGAACGTGCAAGGGCAGCGGCAGCGCCTGCTGGACTCGCCGGAGGCGGTGGGCAGCCGCCTGGGCCTGACCCAGCGCGAGACCCCAGCGTCTTTGCAGGTCATCGACCAGAACGACATCGCCACGCAGGGGGCACGCACCACCAGCGAGGTGTTCGACATGGTCGGCGGCGCGATGGTCGGCAATGTGCCGGGCAATCCTGCTGTGGTCACGATGCGGGGGTTCAGTGGCAACACGGTCTCGGTCCTGCACGACGGCGTGCGACTGGGCACCTCCACGATCGTCACCCGTAACCTGGATACGTTCGGTTTGGAACGCGTCGAAGTGCTGCGCGGTCCGGCGTCGGTGCTCTACGGTGAAGGGGCACTGGGGGGTGCCATCAACCTGGTGAGTCGCAAGCCGCAGTTCGGCGCGACCAGCATGGAGGGCATGCTCGGGGTCGGCAGCTTCAACACGTGGCGGGCCGGCTTCGACGTCAACACGCCGCTGTCGGATACCGTGGCGGTACGGGGTTTCGTCAGCCGGTTGCGCTCTGACAGCCTGGATGACATCGACAACAACGACACAGACCTGCTGACGGTAGGCGGCAGCCTGCTCTGGCGCCGCGATTCCGGCATGTCGATGTTGTTCTCTTTCGAGCACGCCGAGGACGAGAGCACGGGCACGTACCAGGGTGCGCCGATGGTGCCGGCCGATGTGGCCCGATCGCCCAGTCGGGTCGTACGCAGCAGCGACGGATTCGTCGTGGACAAGGCCACCCGCCATGTGAACTACAACCCTTTGGGGGCCACCACCGGCGCCAACAGTGACCTGTTGCGCTGGCGTGTCGAACTTCCGCTTGCTGACAACTGGACGCTGCAGAGCGATCTCAGCTGGTATCAGGCCGACCGGGACTTTTTCTATTCCGACAACTGGATCTACAACCGTTCGACCGGGCAGTTCTCGCGGACCGCCGAGCGGATCCGGCACGACCAGACCACGTGGAACGAGCGTCTTGCGCTGTCCTACGATGGCCAGATCGGGGCACGTCGCAACCGGTTCACGGCAGGGGTCGAGTACAACGACACCGACTTCCACAATCCGCGACAGACCGGCGTCACCACCCCGGTATCGCCGCTTGATCCGGATGTCGGCCTGTTCCCGGATGGATCGGCCGGCAACTTTCCCGGCGCGGGAAACAATGTGATCTTCGAGTCGCGCCTGCGCACTACCGCCGTGTTCGCCGAGAATGCACTCAACGTGACAGACCGCTGGATCCTGTTGGCGGGCGCGCGCGTGGAAAACATCAAGCTGTCGCGTGACATCCGCGATCTGAACACCGGCAGCGACGACGCGTTCCGGCCTGATTACAGCCCGTTCTCCTGGCGGGTCGGCAGCGTGTTCGACCTCACCCCGGATGTGCAGGTCTACGGGCAGTACGCCACTGCGGTGAGCCCGGTGTCCACCCTGTTGACCATGCGGCCGGCTGCCGGTGTGTTCGATCTCAGCAAGGCCAGGTCGCTCGAGGCGGGCATCAAGGCGAGCGTGTGGGACAAGCGCGTGGAACTTACTGCAGCGGCCTACCGGATCGAGCGGGACAACATCCTGACCCGCGACCCGGCCAACCCGAGCATCAGCGTGCAGGGCGGCGAGCAGTCGTCGCAGGGCGTTGAGCTGTCTGCAGAGGCCCAGGTGACGCGCGGGCTGCGCGTGGACCTCTCGGCTGCGTATGGCACTGCGCGCTACGATCGCCTGCTGGAAGCCGGCGGGGCCGATCGCAGCGGTAATCGCCCCACCAATGTGCCCAATGGCACGGCCGCACTGGCTGCGACCTATCGCTTCCTGGGCCTTCCGCTTTCTGTAGGGGCCTCCGGCCGCAGCGTCGGCGGTTTCTACACCGACAACGCCAACACGATCCACGTCCGTGGCCATACGACATTCGATGCCTGGGTCGGCTACGACTGGCAGCAGGTATCTGCGGTGCTGCGTGTGCGGAATCTGTCGAACGCACTTTACGGCACGTATTCCGGGTATCCGTCCACCCACATCTACCTCGGCGCGCCCCGCAGCGTTGAGCTGACCCTGCGCACGCGGTTCTGACATGACCTCACACTCCACTTCCGCGCAGCGTGGCGATGCAGGCAACCGGGACCGGCATCGGCTGTTCTGGCGTTGGCATCTGTATGCCGGCCTGTTCGTCGCGCCGTTTCTGGTGTTGCTTGCCATCACCGGTGCGATCTATCTGTTCAACGATGAGTTGAACGATGTCCTCTACCCGGAGCTGCGCTTCACCCCTGCCCCGTGGCAAGAGCGATCACCGCTGGCGAGCATGATCGATGCTGCGGAGGCCTTTGCGCCCGGTAGCAGCGCCACGCGGATCGATGTGCCGACCGATCCGCAACGTCCTGCCCAGGTCTATCTGCAGCGCGCCGATGCAGAAAGTCAGATCACCTTCGTCGACCCCGGCACCGGTCAGGTGCTTGGCGCGATGGTGCCGTCCCGGACGCTGGTGGGGTTCGCTGAGCGCCTGCATGGGTCGCTGATGCTGGGCACGCTGGGCAGTTACCTGATCGAGCTGGCCGCATGTTGGGCGGTGGTGCTTATCGTGACGGGGCTCTATCTGGGCTGGCCGCGTGGACGCGGGCTTGCCTGGTGGTCGGGCGTTGTCCCGGATATGCGCGCCAAGGGGCGGGCGTTCTGGAAGTCGCTCCATGCTGCCACGGGCCTGTGGGTGTCAGTGCTGGTGCTGTTCCTGATCTTCACCGGCCTGCCATGGGCCGCGTTCTGGGGCGACTGGGTGCGCGGTGGCGCGGAGGCCATCCATGCGGGTTACCCCCCGGTTTATCGCCGCTACGTGGCACCGGAGGCACCGAAGATCGGCAATGCGTTCAACGACGTCCCGTGGACGTTGCAGCACGCGCCGATGCCGCCTGCCGGGGCGGCGGCCGACGCAGCGCATTCGCATCACGGAAGCCACGCGTCCCCGGCGGACGGCGCGGCGCGACAGTGGACCGCAGCAGGTTTGGAGCGCGCGATAGCGCATGTGCGCGCTGCAGGCACGGCGGACCCGCTGCGGGTGTTCCTGCCGAGCACGCAGCGCGGTGCGTTGATGGCCTACACCTACCCCGACAGGCCCCAGGGCCAGGTCACCTACCACTTCGACAGAGAGGGCGAACTGCTGGTGCGGGCGGGCTTCGATGATTACGGCGTCGTGGCGCAGGCCATTGAAATGGGAGTGCAGCTGCACATGGGCAACTACTTCGGGCGCGCCAATCAGGCGGTCATGCTGGCCACGTGCATCGGCATCGTCGTGCTGTGTGTGTCGGGTGTGGTGATGTGGTGGCGGCGCAAGCCGGCTGGCCGCATCGGCGCACCGGGAACAGGCAGCCACACGCCGCTTCGCTGGTGGCTCGTCATCGCCCTCGCGACCGCCATCGTGCTGCCGCTGGTGTTTCTGTCGCTGCTGGTGGTCTGGGCGTTTGATCGCTGGATCAGGCCGCGGTTACGCCTGTTCCGCTGGCTGGATTGAGGGCGTGCACGCGCTCTGTTTTCTTCTTCCGCAGGCTTTCGACAGCGAGTGTATGGCGCGCCGATTTTCTTCCCCGGATAAGCCGCTCGCCCCTGCAGAGAATCTGCGCTTTAATCAGGTAGCGAGGTCAACGCGACGAATACCAAGGACGGTCCATGTTCAGAAGCCTGTGTTTGATGATGTGCCTTTGGTCCTGTGGGACGACGCTCGCCATGCCGCCTGCCCCGGCCCCCAAGGACGCCTACATCGAGTTTCTCTGGACCAGGACGAGCGTGGGCGCACTGGCGCGGCAGGAAACCCGCTCTTTCGCCTTGGATGGCCGCTTTGATCACCAGATCTGCGTGGCAATCCTCAACAAAGACCTGGTCGTCGAGCGTATGGAAGTGCGGGCCGTCGGCCCCGCCGGCCGGCAGATCAGCCGCCAGATGTATCGCGACGTGGACGGTAGCAAGAAGTGTTTCTCTGCCGATCTGCCGGCAGACGCACCCGCTGGAAAATGGACTTACGAGGTCCGGGTCAACGATCAGGATCGTGTGGTGGGTGCTCAGTCGGTCGATGTGTTCGCTACCGTCGAGGCCCTGGTCGAGCACACGCCGGCGGGCATGCCCTACGTCCTCGGCCGACCGAATTACGATCCGTCCCTCGCACCCGATCAGTTCACGGGGGAGCTGGTCTGGGTCATGCACATCAAGCGGGATGGAACGGTCAGCGCCGTGGATATCGAACGCGCAGAAGGCGTGGGCGTGACCCTGCAACCGAAGGCAGTGGCAGCGGGACTGATCTCTCTCTTTCCTCCGGACCCGGCGCGGGATGCCACTGCGACATTCCGGCGGCACCTTTCCTTCCGGCCGGATAATTGAGCGCTGCAGTGGTTCTCCGGCCGATTGCGGCTTTGATCACCACGCCATTGGCGTCGCCGTCGCACCTGCCAGATTCGCAACTATCCTCATGGACGCATCCATGCTGTGCACGGACCATGACCGGGCTGAAGCCGAAAGGTCACAGCCGGGATTGGCATCCTGACAGGTAACAAAGCGATTGGCTCTGTTCTGCCCTCCGGGGCACGGCGGAGAATGCACAGCATTGCCCACCGGTCACACGGCGGGCGGTGCGAGGGGATCCCAATCCGCCGGTCTTTTGCTTTGTTACCACCGGTATGCCAACCCGCATCGCCCGCCACCCTGCGCCCTGGCGCAGGTGGCCTCATCGCATGCGAGGTCCGACCGATGACACCCCAGCATCCACGCAGCCGCGCTCGCCTGGCCCTATTGCTTGGCGACCGCGTGAACGCCTTCCCACCCGGCTTTGTCGATCGACTGGAAGCGCAGATCGAACAGTTCGAACGCGACCATCCCACTCATCCATGGACGCCACGACTGGCTCTGGTCCCGGCCCCGTCCGAGCTTGAGGGCGAGCTGGCGCGCAACGGCAAGGTCATCGTGTCGAGACGCGTCCTGCAAGGGTTGGACGCCATCCTTGAGATCCTCCACGGTGAGCATCTCTCACGATGCGACGGGCATACCGACACCCTGCTGGGCGAGCATCTGCTGGAGGGGCTGCTGGTGGCCGGTCGAGAGCTGAGAAAGACGTCGGTGGGACCGGACCTGGGGGCCCATTGAACATGGACGAGAACCCGCAAACTCCGTGCCCAGCAAGCAGCGAAGGGCCGCCCGCGCCAAGTGCCTCGGCAATGGCGGCGTCCCTCAACGCTCAGCTGGCCGGGGCGCCGGACGATCCGCGAATATGGGGCGCCGGCGTGCTGGCATTGGCTGAAACGTACGGCCTGGGAGACATCGCTACGACGCTGCGCTCCAATCCCCTGACCCTCCGCCGACGGCTCACTGCGCCAGCTGGGGTGCGCCTGGAGAGCCTGACGGGGGTGCTGAGCGCGATGGGGCTTCGCCTGCATATCGAGGTGAAGTGACACCCAGGCACGGTGTAGCTGCGGGATCACCGGACGCCGCACCCTCGTGCAACGACGCTTCGAGCAGGTTGACATAGCTATCCAGCCGAACCCGCAGCCCGACCAGCAGCCAACCGACCGCATACAGCAGCACCATGGCGAAGATCAGTATCGCTTCGATAACCGTGACATCGAACACTGCAGACCAGTCACCCCACTTCCAGTGGCGGAACTGCAGGTAGAGCGCGATCAGCAGGGGGAACGGCCCAAGCCGCTGCAGACCGCCGTACATCATTCCCATGCGATCGGTCATTCCGGTCCGCAGGGTGCTGACGAAGCGCAGGCGCTCTTCGCGCTGTTGCCGTGGGAACGTGCGCAGACGCTGCACCACGGTCTGCCAATAGCCGAACTCGGCGTCCATCTCCTTTGCATGGGAGAGCCGCGGCTGGGTGTACTGGTGCAGATCCCTGCGCGCCTGCAGGACGAACCCCAGCAGGAAGCCGCCAATCTCAACGCACACGCATACCAGCGTGACGGGGAGAGCCACGGTAGGGTCGAGCCAGCGAGCCGGCGTCACGCCAGCGATGATCCCGATTGCGGCAGCCAACAAGCCGATGCGGAAAGACCAGCGCTCGATTCTCGATGCCTGCGGATATACGCTGTGCTTGGCATAACGCTGGACCTGCTGATACAGCCAGTCGAAGGTCAGCGATTCGCCGCTGTCGGGTTCTTGATTCGGCACGTCCGTCGCGCCTGCGTGCATGTCCATTGCCGGTTCTTCCTTTTCCCGTCCGGGCCCCCCGCCCTGACCTGCATTCTACCCCTGCCGCATCGGCAAGCACCGATGACCGCAACTGCCTGCTACCCTCGGCAACCACGACCCGCAGCCGCCAGGTGACCCCGTTGACCCGTTGTAGCGCTGTGTTCCTCCATGGCTGAGGCCGCCGGCACCCTGCCCCTGCACTACCGCCTTGATGACCTGCGCATCGATGTGGCGCGGCAGCGCGTGGTCCGTGAGGGCGGCCAGGTCGTGGACGTGGCCGGGCTCAGCTTTCGGCTACTGCATTACCTGATCACCCAAGGCACCCGGGTCGTCGGTTTCGATGACCTGATCGCCAACGTGTGGGCGCCCGCGCATGTCAACGAAGAGACGGTGACCCAGCGCGTCCGCCTGCTGCGCCAGGCACTGGGCGACGACGGGCGTCAGGCGCGTTATCTGCGCTCCGTGCGCGGCCAGGGCTATCAGTTGTGCAGCGAGCCGGTGCCGGATGCATCGGCGGACACGCAGCTCACGCCTCCGCCGCGCCGTACGCCGATGATCATCGGAGCCGCCGCACTGCTGGTCCTCACGCTGTCTGGACTTGCGTGGTGGCAATGGCCGGCCGCCGTGGGCGATGGCGCATCGCCGCTGCTGGAGCGTGCGGACTATTACGCGGCCATCGGCCAGCGCGACAACAACGAACGCGCCCTGGCGCTGTACCGCCAGCGCTTGCAGGAGGTGCCGGATGATATGCCGGCCCAGCTCGGGATTTCCCGCGCGCTCGCCGCGCGTGCGTGCCTGTACAATGGCAACCGCAACGATGTGCAGCAGGCGTTGACGCTGGCGCAGGCCGTGGTGGTGCGCAGCCCGGAGCGGTCCGCGGCCTATGCGACGTTGGGCTATGCGCATGATTGCCTGGGCGAGGTCGACGCCGCGCTGGCCGCGTATGAGCACGCGGTGCAGCTGGACCCCGACGACGACGCAAGCCGCGCCTCGGCCGCGTATCTGTATGCCCGCAAGGGGCGCCTGCATGATGCGCTGGCTTCAAACCTCGCCGTGCGTCATCCGGAACGTGTGCGCTTCTGGCCGGTGCAGGTGGCCTCGAACCTGGAGCTGCTGGGCTACACCGCGGCGGCCGAGGCGCGTTACCGGCGCAGCTTCCAGCTGTATCCGGACAATGTGTTTTCCAACAGTGCCTGGCCCGTCTTTCTGTATGGACAAGGCCGCACCGCGGAGGCGCAGGCGGCGCTGGACGAGGCCATGGCACGCGGGACCGAGCACGCCGCGCTGTATCTGCTGGCGACGGAGCTGGCGTTGCAGCGCGGTGACCAGCCCGGTGCCCGCAGTGCTGCCCTGCAGGCACGGGCGTTGAAGTCCCACGCCAGCCTGCCCGGCACCGTCGCCTGGATCACCGGCGCAACCCCTGTGCCCGCTGCGACCGTGCTGCGTCAGCAGTCCGCCGCGTTGCAGGCCGGGCTTGCGCAGGGTGCCGACCCCTTGGACGGGGTGGAAGCGGCCCTGCTCGCCGAGCTGGCGGGCGACCGGCAGACCGCCCTGCAAGCGCTGAACGCTGCTGTTGCCAGCGGTTACCGTGATGCCGCGTATCTACGGGTGTCACCGCTGTTCAGCGCGTTGCGTACCGATCCCGGATTCGCCGCGGTGCTGCAGTCAGTGCAGGCCCACGTGGCGACCGAACGGGCGCGCGTCATCGCATCGGGCATCCTCCCCGAAGACGCACGGCAGGCTACTGCGGCGCGGTGAGGATGAAATCCTGCAGCAGCGCCCGGGTCTGCTCATGCATGCCGCGCTGGTTGTAGCGGGTGCGCGTCACCACCATCACCAGCGCTTTCTCGGGCACCACGAATACCGCGTTACCGCCATTGCCGGACATCGTCCACGCGTGCAGCAGCCGTGCGCCGTCCTTGAAGGTGAAGCGCCACATCTGGTAACCGTACTCTGCGTCGAACGGAGTCTGCGCACGCACCTGGGTCATGGCCTCGATCCAATCGGCAGAGATCACCTGCCTACCCTTCCAGCGACCGCCGTCCAGCATCAACTGCCCCAGCTTGGCGAGGTCGCGGCTGCGGTACTGGGTGCCGCCGCCGCCCATGCCGACGCCTTCTGAAGCACGCTGCCACACCGACGTCCGGATGCCCAAGGGCCGTTCCAGCGCGTCGGCCGCGAACTGCGCCAATGGCATGTGGGTAGCGCGTTCGACGATCGCGCCCAACAGGAAAGAGTTGGCCGTGCAGTAAGCGAAGGCGCGACCGTGCGGGCTTTCGGCCGGGCGCAGATTCCACGGCGCGTAGCCGCGCTCGGGCAGGTCCAGGGTGAACCCGGTCCAGTCGGCACTGACGTACATGCGTTCTTCGTTGCCGGCCGAGAAGCTGTTGTTGTCATCGCACTCCCACGCCGCACTCATCGTCAGCAGGTCTTCGAGGGTGATGGCGTCCTTGAAGGGGCCAGGGTGCGCGGGCGTCCTGTCCGGGAAGTAGCCCAGCACCGGTGCGCTCACCCCGTCGATCTGGCCGCGGTCGATGGCCGCCCCCACCAGCAGTGCGGTGACGCTCTTGGTCAACGAGCGGGTGTTGTGCAGCGTCTCCCGGTCAGCGCCATTGAAGTACGCCTCGTGGATCAATGCGCCCTGATGGAGCACCAGCACGCTGGTGGTGTCAGGCGCTTGGCCGCTGTTGATCGCCGCATCGAGCGCGGCGAGTCGCGCAGGATCGAAGCCGTGACCTGCCGGGTCGCCGGCGGGCCAATCCTCCGCCACGGCCATGGGAGGAGCAGCGCACGCGGCGGTGGCGGCGAGCAGCAGGACGGCGACAGGAAACAGGCGAAGCAGGATCGACATGGGCACACTCCAGCAGAGGAGTCCGCAGCGGACCATGCCATCAAATGAAGGGCCTGATGACTGTCTGAAGAATAATGAAGGTCTTTCCCATCAACGGTTTATGACACCACCCGCAGGGGCGGCCGCTGTGATGCGGCCGTCCCTCCTGACCCGATGACGGCCTAGTGCCCGGCAACCGCCGCGCGTGCGCCAGCCGCAAATCCGTGATGTCGCGCGCGCCAGACGATGCAGAAGCCAACGGCCAGCAGGAACGCCATCGCCGCCGGGAAGGTCTGCGCCCCCCACTGGTCCAGCAGCACCCCACCCATGACACCGCCACCGGCGATGACCAGGTTCCAGGCGACGACGTTGAGTGACAGCGCCACGTCGGCGCCCTCGCCCGCACTGTCGGCCAACGCCGTCTGCAGCAGTGTGGCGGCACCGCCGAACGTCAGGCCCCAGATCGCCACGCAGACATACACCACCGGTTGCAGCTGCTGCAGGAACGCCAGGGTCACGCAGATCACGAAGAACGTGGCCAACGACACCAGCACGGTGCTGCGGAGGTGTCGCTCGACCCGCTTGGCTGCCACGCCGATGCCGATCAGTGCCGAAACACCGAAGACCAGCAGCAGCACGTCCACGCGTTCGGCGAGCCCGGCGTTGGCCGCGAACGGAGCCACATAGGTGTAAAGGATGTTGTGCGCCAGCATCCATGCCATGACGGTCGCCAGCACCGGACGCACGCCCGGCGTGGTGAGCACCTTGCGCAGCGGGACGCGCTGGGCGGCTGACTGGCCCGGGTAGTCCGGCACCTTGACCAGCACCCAGACGATCAACACGACGGTCAGCGCCGACATGGCAGCGAACGCAGTGCGCCAACCCAGCAGGCCGCCCATCCACGTGCCCAGCGGCACGCCGAGCGACAGGGCAATCGGTGTGCCTACCATGGCGATGGCCATCGCCCTGCCCTGTTGGTCGGGCTGCACCATGCGTCGGGCATAGCCGGCCAGCAGGCTCCACGCCAGGCCCGCTGCGGCGCCAGCAAAGAAGCGGGCCACCAGGGTCAGTGCATAGTCGTTGGACACTGCGGTGATCGAATTGAATACAAGGAAGCCGACGATGGTGAGCAGCAGGACGTTGCGTCGCCGCCACTGCTGGGTCGCGATGGTCAGCGGAATGGCGGCAATCACCGAGCCCAGTGCGTAGGCGGTGACCGTCTGTCCTGCCAAGGCGGGCGTAATGCCCAGCCCATCGGACATCAGCGGCAGCAGCCCCGCCGGCAGGGTTTCGGTGACGATACAGATGAAGCCGGTCATGGCCAGCGCCAACAGCGCAGCGATGGGCAGCGGCGCAGGGCCCGCAGCAGGTGTGGTGGAGGTGGGGGAAGTCACGCAGTGTCCTTTGGGTTGGGAATCCTGCCGCACCGGCTCGCGTATAGGGGTCAACCCGAGGGGTGGAAGGTCTGGCAGATGTGTATCGACCGATATAGATATAGGCGTGGCATCGCGGCTTGTCAACGAGATATGTATCGAATAGTATTTATGTAAGCATCGGAGGACGCCATGGCACAGATGGGCCGACCACGCAGTTTCGACCGTGACGCCGCGGTGGATCAGGCGCTGCACCTGTTCTGGCAGCAGGGCTACGAATCCACCTCACTGTCCCAACTCAAGGCAGCCATCGGCGGCGGGATCAGTGCGCCGAGTTTCTACGCGGCGTTTGGATCCAAGGAGGCGCTGTTTCAGGAATGCGCTGAGCGTTATCTGTCGACCTATGCACAGGTGACCCACTGTCTATGGGACACCACGCTTGCACCAAAACAGGCGGTGGAGCGTGCGTTGCGCCAGTCGGCCAGGATGCAGTGCGAACGCGGCCACCCGAAGGGCTGCATGGTGACGCTGGCTGTCATGAGCGCGCCCACGCCCGAGCTTGCGTCGGTGACCGCGCCGCTGACCCGGTCACGCGCCCACACGCGGGCTGGCATCCGTGCGTGCGTGGAGCGCGCGATCGCGGCGGGTGAGTTCGGAGCGGACGCCGATGCTGCGTCGCTGACCTGCGTCTTCGACAGTTTCCTGCAGGGCCTCTCTCCCCTCGCCCGTGATGGGGTGAGTCTCAAGGTCATGGATGCCGCCATCAGCCGGCTGATGTGCGTGTGGAGCGCCCCGGCGGCGTAATGGCGCGGCGCAACCGGGAGCCGGCGTGGTAGCGCCGACCCATAGTCGGCGAGCGCGAAGCGCGGCCTGCGTCCGGCATCGCAGCGCCGGGAGGAATCCGCCGAGCGTGGCTCGGCGCTACCGGGTCGCGCGCCGACCGGGGAGCCGGCGTGGTAGCGCCGACCCATGGTCGGCGAGCGCAAAGCGCGGCCTGCGTCCGGCATAGCGGTGCCGGATGCATTCCGCCGAGCGTGGCTCGGCGCTACCGGGTCGCGCGCCGAGCAGGGATCCGCCGTGGTAGCGCCGACCCATGGTCGGCGAGCGCGCAGCGCGGCCTGCCGGCATCGCAGCGCCGGAAGGAATCCGCCGAGCGTGGCTCGGCGCTACCGGGTCGCGCGCCGACCGGGGATCCGGCGTGGTAGCGCCGACCCATGGTCGGCGAGCGCGGAGCGCGGCCTGCGTCCGGCATCGCGGTGCCGGATGCATTCCGCCGAGCGCGGCTCGGCGCTACCGGATCGCGACGAACGTCAGTGCAGCGCCAAGGCGTATTTCTTCTCGCCTGCCACGACCGCCAGTCGCACGAGCTGCCGGTTGTCGTCCTGCTGCGCCAAACGGTTCTCAGGCGGTGGCAACGGGCAGGTTGCGAAGTCCGTGTAGGCACACGGCGGGTTGTACGCGCGATTGAAATCCAGCGTGACCGTGCCGTCTGCCGCGACCGCATCGGTGCGCAGGTAGCGACCCACCCCGTAGGTCTGCCGGCTGGTGGTCTGGTCCTGGAACATCAGGTTCAAGCTCTTCGTCGGATCTCCCAAGGCTTCCAGTTTCCACTCCCGCCCTTCTTTCTCGAACACGACGTAGCCGGGATTCGGATTATCCGCGACCTCGCCGAGCACGTTCACGATCGGCAGCGTCCTGCCGGGCGGATGTGGCACGAAACGCGCCTGCACACGCCAGCTTTCCTCGGCCGGGAAGAAGTCCAGGCCACCGAAGTGCAGGCGGGCCGGCGCATCGGCATGGCGCACCCGTAGTGCCAGCCGTTGTCCGCGCTTGATCGCGGTGATCTGTCCCTTGCCTTCGTCATAGGACAACGTGGTGCCACCGCCCTTCCCTTCTGGATCCAGCCGTATCTCTCCCTGCACCGGCTTGCCATCGGCGGTGACCTGCGCCCCGTCCACCGGCGTGAAGTACAGGCCATCGGCCCGCGGCTCCAGCTGGGCCAAGCGGTCCGGTGCGATCGCCAGGCGGATGGCATTGCCTTCAGCACCGCCCACACTCTGCGTTCCGGCCTCGATCCAGTGCAGGCCAATCAGGCTGGTCCACCCATCGGGCTTGCCCAGATCCGCGGTACGTTCCTGCACCCACTCGGCGTGTTCGCTCTTGAAATCCGGCGCTGCCGTCGCGGCTGCGGACGTCTCCGGCGCAGGCGTGTCGTGCGGGCTGCATGCCCCCGCCAGCAGGGTGATGACAAGGACAGAGGCTAGCGTGTGCGTCTTCATGCAGGTCACCAGTTCTTGGAAATGCCGAGGTGGACGTAGCGTCCGTAGGTTTCGTGCAACGCGCTCAGGTAGCTGCCGGTGGCATTCAGCGGCGGCTCTTCGTTGAACAGGTTGCGCGCCCCCACTTCCACCGCCGTCCCCTTCAGGCGTCCTCTGTTGAACTCCTTTTTGACCGACAACGCCCAGCGCTGGGTGGAGCCCACCACGAACGGCGTGCGATCGGCATAGGCGCCGGCCGTCACGCTGTCGATGTAGTCATCGCGCAAGCGGACCGTCCAGTCCTGCAGGTTCCAGATCAACGTCGCGCTGGCCCGCCATTCCGGCTTGGCCCCATTGATGCCGACCTCGTTGGCCGCGCCCAGGTCTGGCGCGATGATGTTCAACTGACCATTGGCAATGGCGGCCGCGACCTGCTGCACCTCGGCAGGTTTCTGCTGGGTGTATTCCTTGAGCTGGCTGACACTGAGCAGGAAGGCGAAGTTGCCCCAGGCCGTCTCACTCAGGCGCCAGGTAACGTTGTAGTCCACGCCCGACGCGGTGAGTGGCCGACGATTCTGATATCGGTTGTACACGTGCGTCACCACGCCCGCAGGCGCAAGACCCGAGCCTGCAAACAGCGCGGTGTCCTCCGCTGTGACGGCCGCACGCACCACGTTCGGGTTGCTGCTGCCCTCCACCACGCGCAGATAGGCGTCGTACAACAGCTCCTCACCCAGGGTATTGATCGGATTCTCTACCTGCACCCGCCAGGCATCCACGCTCAGGCTGATCGCGCCCAGGGAGTCCGGCAGGAACTGCGGCTCGAACACCGCGCCCCATGACGACTGCCGGGTGGTTTCCGGCTTCACGTCGTCACCGTATGAGGTCACGGCGCTCACCGAGGGCTTGACCGACGAGCCACTGCTGTAAGCATTCAAGCAGGCGCTGTAGTCGGGCTGGGCGCCCTTGGTGATCAGCGCGTGGCAGCGGATGGCATCGTTGTTGAAGCCGAAGCCGTAGGTCGGCGGGGAGTTCACCAGTTCCAGTCCCGGCGCGCGGAAGCCGCCGCTGACCGAGCCACGCAGCAACAGGCTGTCATTTACCTTCCACGCGGCGGCCAGCTTCGGCTTGGCCACCTTGCCGGCATCGCTGTAGTCCTCCCAGCGGCCCGCAATCTGCAGATCCAGGGACTGCACCAGCGGTATGCCCTGCGCGGGGGAAATCAGCGGCACGGCGAGTTCGATCAGCGCTGACGTTACGTTGCGGCTGCCGCGCACATCGGGCCGGGGGCTGTGGGTGAAGAAGTTGCTGGCCGCCACCGTACCGGTATACCAGTCCGTATAGGGACGGCTGCCATCGATGTTTTCGTCGCGATCATCTTCACGGCTTTCATACCGGTACTCAACGCCTGCCGCCAAGCCGATGTCACCGGCGTACCAGGTCAACAGGTCCGAACGGTTGATCTTGAAATCCCAGAGCGCCAGCTCCGTAGTGCCTTCGCGGGTGGCCTCGCCAATGAACGCTGAGGTGTCGTAGGGCGTGGCATCGCCCAGCCGGATGCTGGCCGGATCGCCGCCACTGAAGGAGTTGTAGGCACCGGCATCGGTACGGTTCACCGCGGCGATGAAAGCATCGGTCAGCCCGCCCTGCTGCGTGTCGGTACTGCGTGCACGCGAATACAGCAGAGCGGTTTCCCAGTTCCAGCCGCCGTCGGTCCAGCCGCGCACGCCCAGCAGCACACGCGACTGATCGTTATCCACCTTGACCCGGCGGATCCCAGAATCCGCAAACTGGTAGTTGAGCAGCCGGATCGCGTCGGCGCCGCGCAAGGCGTCCGGCACCCAATAGGCGTCCGGGCGGATATGCAGCAGGAAGCCGTCACCGCCGAAGCCCGACTCGCTGCTCACCCAGGATTCGGAGGTGGCCCGGTAGTAACCCAGTTCCCCGAACAGCTGCAGGCTGTCGGTGGCATCGAAGCGACCGCTGGCGAAGACATTTCCCTTGTTGATGGACGGTGCCGAAGTGATGCCCGGCTCGGCCGCGGAATCATAGTGATAGCGCGTCGGTACCGCGCCGGACACCAGCGAACCGCTGGCGGGATCGACGTGCCAGCTGCCTGTGCGCCGGCTGCCGGCATAGGTGTCGAAATGACCCCATGGGGTTCGTGTGCTGAAGCCCGAGGTACCGTTCGGATCCGGCACGCTGGTGCCATCGCCCAGGGGACGGCGGCCATCGGTGGCAGTGAACCATGCGTCCGAATTGCGCTGCGCCGTCCGCTTGGAGACGCCATACAGGACCGAGATGTTGCCGCGCCCCTCCGCGAAATCACTGCCGAAGTAGCCGTCCAGCGAGATGTCTTCGCGATGGCCATCAGCCACCTTGCCGTAGTTCACCTTGATGCCACCGCCATTCTGCAGGTTGCTCGGCGTCACCAGGTCGACCACGCCTGCCACGGCATCGGATCCGTAGATGGACGCCGCGCCATCCAGCAGCAGGTTGACCCGCTCCAGGCCGAAGGTGGGAATGGCATTGGCGTTGTAGGTCGTGTCGTCGCCGCTGTTGCTGATCGGGTGCTGCACCGTGCGCCGGCCGTTGATCAGCAGCAGTGTGTACTTGGAGCCCAGGTTGCGCAGGTTGATGGAACCCACGTCACCACGCGCGACATTGGAGTTTCGTCCTGCGTTGGTCGTGCCCTTCTCGGTGACGGCGACATCACCGAACTGCGGCAGGCTGCGGAACAACTCGTTGCCGTTGGTCGCTCCCGTGGCGTCGATCTGTTCCCGGTCCACCGCGACCACCGGCAGCGCGGCCTGCGCGCCACCCCCGGCGATCTGCGAGCCCAGCACCGACACCTTGTCCAGCAACCGGGCATTCGAGCCCTGCGACGGCGCAGCCCCTACGCCCGTTTCTTCGGCGGCATACGCTGCCGGCGCAAGCAGCGTGCACAGGGCAAAGGCCAGCCGACCGCGATGAGGACGGCGGCCGTGCAGGGCATGGCACGGGCTTTTCGCGATCAGCTGCGAACGGTGGGTGCGACTCATTGAATATCCCCAGGTGATGGCTGCAGGGCACGGCCGGTTGGATCGCGGCGTGCGTTATCGCGCGTGGTTCGTCGCTTCGGCGTAGGCGCCGCGGACGATGCTGCCTTCGAGCTTCTGCTCGTCCTTGACCAGGTTGTAGAGCGGGCACGTGGCCTCGACCGACTGGCGCAGCGCGTCGATCTCCTGTTCCGATGCAGGCGATTCAATCCGCACCTTGTAACGGATACCGCTGTAGCGTGCGGGCGATTGGATGTTGCTGCCGAAGCGCGGGCTCAGCTGACCATCAACCGTCAGCTCCAACGAATCCAACAGCACGTTCCGTGCGGCGGCCTGCACCTCGAAGATGTGGGTCAGGCAGGTGCCGGTCACGCCGAGCAGGTGTTCCTCCACCGTCGGCGCCAGCCCATAGCCGAGCAGGCCGGGCGCGCTGTCGTGCAGTTGCTGGTGATAACCGTCCTTGCCCAGGAAGACGCGGCGCAGGCCGGTGCGCGGCTCGATATGGGCGCGCGCGACGAGGGTTTCCGGATCGGCGGGCTTGCCCTTGCCCGAGGCGGGCTTACCCTGCCTGGCCAGCACCGCGGGACGCTTCTCCTCGGTGATGAAATCGCGCAGACCGGGCGGCAACGCTGGGTCGCGCACCGCATCGCTATGGAGGTATTCGACCTCGGCATGGCTGACCTGCTGCGGTCGCGTTACCAGATCGATGGCCGAGGAATTTTCGTGCACCGCGCGCTTCAGCGTCTGCAGCTGCGCGTCGGTGGCAGGCGAGTCGATGTAGGCCACATAGGAGAGATTGTTCGGGTACGCCAGGCTCTCGCTCTTGCGCTCGGGGATGCTGGTGAACACCACGTCCAGCGCATCAAGCGGGACATTCTGCTCGGCTGCCTGCACGATGTACTCATCGGCTACGGCGCTGGCCAAGGTGCCGACCAGCGAGTCCCAGGAACCGGCGCCGAGGTTGTAGCCCGCGTAGTTGCGGCCACTATCGCTGATGTACTGGAACTCGCCCGTGGGCCCGATGCGCAGGCGACGTACGCCGGAGCGGCTTTCGGCCGTGACCTTTGCGTGGATCGCGATGGGTGCGGCAGGCTGCGCCGACTGCGCCTTGATGGCCTCACGTTTGGCGGCGAGATACGTGCGCAGGGGTGAGCCGTTGTCCGCCGCTGAGGAAATGAGCGGCGCGGCCAGCAGCAGCATGGCCGACAAAGTTGACGCGCCGAAAACCTTGAACGGCGACGCAGAACGGGCGGTGGACATGGGCGGCGGAACTCCGTGGGGATCGTGAACGGAGGCCCACTGTTTCATGTCGCGTCGCCACATCTAAATGATCGTTGGACATTCCCATATTCGCTATGCGCACTCCCCGTACGCTTCCAGGGAGGGGCCGCGCAGATCACCCGCACTGCTGGAATCTATCCCTGAGTCGGCACGAACTGCCGGCGCGAACGAAACGCGGCAACCTTCATCCGGTTGCCGCACAGCGCCATGCTGCACCACCGCCGCTTCCTGGATTTGGTGGTGTCATGGAACAGCAGCGAACAGTCATGCGCCTCACACTGGCCGACGTGCTGCAGATCGCCGCCCGCCAACAGCTGCCCCAGCGCAAGCGCGACCGGCTGCAGCAAGGCCTCGGGGCTGTCATCGCGACGACGCTCCACCAGCACGGGCGTCGCGTCGCTGGGCATTGAGCTCAATTCCAGCACGGGCCTGCCTCTTTCAAGCACCGCGTTGACCCGGTCCGCACGCAACGGCTGCCCTGCCCTCCCAGCAGCCAGCAGGCCACGCGCTTCGTCACGCAGGGCGATCGCCAGTGCGAGCAGCCCCTTCGGCGCACGCACGCTGCCTGCCGCGACGACGCCGGCCTCCGTCAGCCACAGCACCACCGCCGCGTCGTCCACCAGCACGTCCACCGGTGCGGTGGGCGGCCCGTAGGCCGAGTTGATGAAGTCCAACGCCAGGTCGTTGGCGACGAACAGGGGGGCGGTCGCGTCTGAAGGCGGCATATGTAACCTCCGTAAATTAGATTGACAGGTTACCATCTTGCTGCGTAACCTGCAAAAACACTCCACCACGGTTACATGGCGAGACTTATGAAGATCAATCACCTCCTTGCTCCGCTCGGCGTGGCTGCCGCCCTCACTGCAGGCAGCGCGCTGGCCACACCCTCCGCCAACCCTGTCCACTACCGCTACGAGCAGGTGGGTGATGTCAGGATCTTCTACAGGGAAGCCGGCCCCCGAAACGCGCCCACCGTGCTGCTTCTGCATGGGTTCGCAGCCTCGTCGTACATGTATCGCGATGTCATCGCCGCGTTGGCCGACACCTACCATGTGATCGCACCGGACCTGCCGTCGTTCGGCCACACCGAGTCGCCTGCCGGCGATGTCTATGCGTACACCTTCGACAACCTGAGCAGGACGATGGAACGCTTCACCGAACAGCTCAAGCTCGACCGCTATGCCTTGATGGTGCACGACTACGGCGCACCGATCGGCTGGCGCTTGGCGACCGCCCATCCGGAACGGATCACGGCGCTGATCTCGCAGAACGGCAATGCCTACGAAGAAGGGCTGGCCAAGGGCTGGGATCCGATCCGCACTTACTGGACAGAACCCACGGCAAAGAACCGCGCCGCGCTGGCCGACTTCCCCACCGCCGCGTCGATCAAATGGCAGTATCTGGAAGGCGTCAGCGACCCCACCCGGGTGCCACCGGATGGCTATATCCTGGAAGGGCTGCGGGTGTCACAGCCCGGCAACGCCGACGTGCAGCTGGATCTCCTGCTGGACTATGCCTCCAACGTGCAGCTGTACCCCACCTTCCAGACGTACTTCCGTACGCAGCGGCCCCCGCTGCTGGCGGTATGGGGCCGCAACGATCCGTATTTCCTGCCGGCTGGCGCGCAGGCGTGGACGCGGGACATTCCCGATGCGGAGATCCATTTCTACGACACCGGCCACTTTGCGTTGGAAACCCATGCGCAGGAGATCATTCCGGTCATCCGCTCCTTCCTGGATCGGCACGTGGCGCCCAGCAGCCAGCCGTGATTGCAACCGCCGACCGGTCACACGGTCGGCGTTCTGCGGCGTGCGCTGCTCAGATCCAGCCCTGGTCGAGCAGCTCGCGTTTGATGTAGGCATAGAACACCGGCGCGGCGACCAGGCCGGCCAGTCCGAACGCCGCCTCCATCAGCAGCATCGCCAGCAGCAGCTCCCAGGCCCGTGCGCGGATCTCGCCGCCCACGATGCGCGCGTTGAGGAAGTACTCCAGCTTGTGGATGACCACCAGGTACAGCAGCGCGCCCACCGCGACGTAGAACGAAACGGACAGCGCGACGATGGTGATGATGGTATTGGAGATGACATTGCCGACCACCGGCAGCAGCCCGGCGACGAACGTGATCAGCACCAGCGTCTTGGCCAGCGGCAACTGCACGCCGAACAGCGGCAACACGATCAGCACGAAGATCCCGGTGAACAGCGTGTTCAACAGCGAGATCTTGACCTGGGCGAAGACCACCTGGCGGAACGCCACGGCCATTCGGCTGATGCGGCCGACCATTTCCTGGGCCAGCGGACCCATCCGCGACAACGGCATTTCGTCATACAGCGCGACCATCGCGCCCAGCACCATGCCGATCAATACCCGCACGCCCACCTGCACGACCGACGTGCCGGCCACACCGAGCTGACGCTGGTGTTCGGCGGCCCATTCGTTCAGTGCGGTGCGCAGCGTGTCCATGTCCTCGGGAATGTAGGCGCGCAGCACGGCCGGCACCTGATGGCGGGAGCTGTTGAGAATGTCCATCAGATGGGCGAGCAGTACGTCGGGGCCACCGGTCTGGTTGCGGAACACCGCCGCGATGCCGACGCCTGCCAAGCTCAACCCGCCGATGATCAGCACAGCCAGCACGATGACCGACATGGCGCGGGCCCGTCCCGGCGGCAGCTTGCCTTCCACCGAGCCAGCAAGCAGGTGGGTCAGGTGGAACACCAGCAGGCCCGACAGCAGCGTCACCACCAACCCCAGGCGCAGCGCCAGCCACATGCCGAGCAGCATCAGCAACCAGGCGGCAATACGGAAGGCGGGCGGGCGGGACGTTCGGGCGATCAGTTCGTGCATGGCGAGAGGCGTACCTTGGATTCCGGAGCGAGGAAGAGAGCCCAGCCATCATACGGCGCCCCGCCCCATGGGTTCCGCATGCGCGAAGGCATCGCCCGAGACGCGTCGGCTCGGCCGGCGCGAGGGCACCGGCTGGTAGCGCCGGGCCATGCTCGGCGAGCGAAGCGGGCCGTTCGCGGGGATCCAGCCGAATGTGAAGAGCAGCCGGCTGAAGCCGGCTCTACCATCGGCGCCACCGCGGGCGCCACCATCGGCGCCACCGCCGTGGGTCAGCCGGCCAGCGTGTAGACCGAGCCCGAATCCACGCGGATGCCTGCGCCGTTGATGAAGCTGGCGCGTTCGGAACACAGGAACGCCACGGCAGACGCCACCTCTTCCGGCCGCCCGCGCCGCTTGAGCACCATCCCGGGGCGTTCTTCGTCCAGGAAGGTGGCAACGGCTTCGTCAAAGGAGATGCCCTTTTCCTTTGCGCGTTTCTCCATCATCGCGTCGGTCATCGGGGTGTGGATGAAGGCCGGCGACACGGTGTTTACCAGCACGTTGTCTGGCCCGTACGCCTTCGACAGCCCCTTGGCCAAGGTGAGGATGCCGGCCTTGGATGCGCAGTACGGCAGCTCATCCACATAGGGCTGCACCGCATCCTCGGACGCGAACAGCACGATGCGGCCCCAGCCCCGCGCGCGCATCGCCGGCACGGCGTGGCGACACATCCGCACCGCGCCCATCAGGTTGATGTCCAGCGTACGCAGCCAGCCCTCGTCATCCACATCGAGGAAATCACCGGTAGCGCCCGTCACACCGGCGGCGTTGACGAAAATGTCCGGCTCGCCCAGATCGGCGCGCACCTTGGCCCAGATCGTATCGACGTCCGCGGCGCGGGTGACATCGCCGGTGATGGCGATCACCTCGCCCAGCGGACTGAGCTCGGCCAGCGCTTCATCCAGCGTGCCGTCGGCTACATCGGTGATGGCAACGCGCACGCCGGCCTGCAGCAGCTGCCGGGCGGTCTCTTTGCCCATTCCCGAATCGGCGCCGCTGATCAGTGCGATGCGCCCTGTGATACCCAGATCCATGTCGCCTCCTCAGGCTGTGGTTGTGCGTCCCAGGCCGTGCGTGGCCAGGAACCTTTCAGCGGTACGAAGCCCAAGCGCCATCTGGGTGAGTGCTGGATTGGCTGCCAGTGCGCTGGGGAAGGTCGAGTTGTCGCAGATATAGAGATTGGCGATGTCGAAACTGCGGCCGTCCGGGTCCACCACCGCGTGCTCCCGGGACGTACCCATCCGGCAGGTGCCCAAGGTATGGGCCGAGCGTTCGGCACTGAAGATCCCGCTGGCACCGGCGGCCTGCCAGATCGAGGTGAGCGTGCGCGTGGCATGCACGTTCAACGCCGTTTCATTGGTGCCGTAGCTGAAATCGATGCGCGCCTTGCGCTGACCGAACGCGTCGGTTTCGTCGGACAGGTAGAGCCGATTTGCTGCCTGCGGCAGGCAGTCGCCGTTGATGCCGATGCCTGCCAGGCGTCGATAACGCTGTAGTGTGCGAACCAACGCCGCGCCCCACAGTCCCGCACCCCGGGCGAGCGTGGTGGCCAGGGTCACCGGCTGCACGCCCAGACTCTGTACCAGATAGCCACCGACGAACGCGGCGGCGTCCGGGCGCAGCTGATCTTCGCTGATCAAGGACGACGGGTAGCCGCGGTTCATGCACATGTCGGCGCCGAACTCGCCCCAGACCTGGGTCGCCACGTGGGCCATGAAATTACGCCCGACCTGTCCGCTGCCGTTGGCCAGGCCAAGGTTGAGCAGCAGGCGCGGGGTTTCAATGCCGCCGGCACACAGGAACACGGCGGCACAGCGCTGACGCTGCTCGACGCCGTTCTGGTGGTAGACCACGCCAGTGACGCGGCTACGTGCGTCGCGTTCGATATCCGTGACGCGGCAACTGCTGCGCAGCTGCGCGCCGAACGCGCGGGCGCGTGGCAGCCACGTGCTGTCCATGCTGGTCTTGGCGCCGTTGCTGCAGCCCTGGTGGCAGGCACCGCAGTTGTTGCAGGCACTGCGCGTGCCGAAGCCGGGCTGCTCACGCGAACGCGTCACCAAAGCCGCAGGTGCGTCCGTGGCCTGAATACCCAGTGCCGCGCAACCGCGCTGCATCGCCTGCGCCGAGGCATTGCGCAAGGGCGGCGGATAGGCATAGTGACGCGTGCTGTCCCACGGATAGTAGGCAGGTCCGGCCACGCCGATGAACGATTCCACGCGCTGGATGTAAGCGCTGAGGTCCGCGTGGGCGATGGGCCAGTCTTCGCCCTGTCCGGTCAACGTCTTCAGCTGCATGTCGCGGGCATCGGGTCGCGGACAGAACGCGCCCCAATGCAGCGTCGAACCGCCCAGTCCGGTGCCGGAATTGTTGGGGCCGAACGCGGTGGGCGTACTGCCGCCGCTCAGCCGTTCTTCCATCCAGTAGATGCCGGAGGTGAGTTCATCGGCCAGATGATCTTCAGAGTCGAATGCGGCGCCGGCTTCCAGCACGACGACCGACAGCCCGGCTTCCGCCAACCGTGCGGCCAGCGGCGCGCCCCCTGCCCCACTGCCGATGACCACTGCATCGACCGGGTGCAACGGCGTGGCCTGCATCATGGGCGTGCTCCCCGCAGTTGCCAGTCCTCGCCGTGGTCGGCCTCGGTATGCGTGTAGCCCAGGCTGTGCCGGCCGTCGCCGCCCACCGCAAAGCCGTCGTAACCCATCAGCGCAAAGGTGGATGGCAGGCTGGTCCAGGTGCGCACCACGGTGGCGCGCGCGTCTTCGAACCAGTGCGCAAGCTGCGCCGTGCTGAACGCGCTGTCCGGCGCAAGAGGATGCTCACCCCGTGCTATCGCCGTCAGCAGCGCGGCCTGGTCGCTGGTCGGCAGGTCGCCGAAATCCATCTGCTGCAGCATGTCCAGCCCGGTTTTCCATGCGGCCACGTCGGCGGGCAGGTCGGCGAAACGCCAGCCGTCGCCTTCCTCGTTGGCCAGGGCGATGTCGATCCGGCGCGCCAGATCCAGGCCATCGGCCTGCCCATCCAGGACGGCCGCCGCCAATGCGCCAAGCACGGCACGCTGCCCGTCGGAGAGTACTCCGCGGGCATCCGGCGCTGGCCCGGCATGACGCTGCAACAGCCGACTGCGCATGCGCGGGACCACCCGGTTGCTGTTGAGCAGGCGCATGAAGTCATCGGGCAGGCGCCGTGCCTGGCTGCGTTCTACCTGCAGCGTGATCAGCCGCGCCACGTCGTGCGGAGCTTCATAGGGCAACAGGTGCGCCGCACCGGGGATGCACTCCAACGTGGCCACTGGGTAGTGCGGTAGGTTGAGCCGACGTTGCGCGTCCGCACCCAGGTCACCGTCCTCAGCGCCGGCCATGATCAGTGCGGGTACGTGAAGCGTTCCTGCCGCATCGGCGACATCCTGGCGGCTGCCACGCAGCAGCCACGCCGCCCACGCCTCCGGCTGCGACCGCAGCACGTCGGCGATGGCACGTTCGCGCAACGCGGGCGGCAGCATGGATGCCGCGTTGTTGTCCACGAACGTCTCCGCATGCTGACGCTGGGGCGCACCGCGGCCAAACCAGGCCAGCATCTCCGCGCGCCGCGCCGGATCCATCGGCTCAGGCGACGGCGGGGAGGCTGCGACCAGGATCACACCCCCCAGTCCGGCCAATCCCAGCAGCCCATCGCGTGACCTCGCCGCCGCAAGCGTGGCGATCTTTCCGCCCATGCTGTGACCGATGGCGAACCAGCAGGGCGGCGCACGGTCTGCCACTTCCGCACAGAACCAGTCCGTCAGCGCAATCACATCCAGGCGTCCTGCGCTTGGCGTGGTTCCAAAGCCGGGTACGTCCAGGGCCACGCACTCGAACTGTGGCTCCAGGGTGGCGATCACATCCCGCCATTCGTCTCGGCTTGCGCCCAATGCGTGCAGAAAAAAAAGAGTGGGCCGCTGCATGAAAAATCCGCCATATCCGGTTCCGGAGCATGCGTGGCATCGCGTCTGCTTTGCGTGCAGAAAAGCGTGTACGCGTTGCATGCACAGCGGCTCGCCACCCTGCCGGAATCGAGCAACCGCATCACGCTTCACGGGTGCTCGTCCACGGCCGTGCGAAAGTAGAACCGGTGCCTGCGGGCGAGGCGTAAGCAGATGCGGGGAGCGCTTGCCGAACACGCCACGCAGCCGTCACAGGCGCACGCGCATAACGTGCCAATGCCGTTGCAGCCGGGCACCCTGCCCCTCCCCGCGAGTCCCCCGTGACCCCAACGCCCTCTGCTCCCTCTGCTTCGCAAACGCCCGCACGGGGTCTCGATGGGCTGAATTTTTTCCTTGCCGATGTCCGCGACGGACTAGGGCCGTATCTGGCCATCTATCTGCTGGCGGTGCACAAGTGGGAGCCGGCCAGCATCGGCGTGGTGATGACCGTTGCAGGGCTTGCTGCGTTGCTGACGCAGACGCCCGCCGGGGCGTTGATGGACCGGATCAACGGCAAGCGCGCGGCGGTAGTGATCGCCGCCTTGGTGGTGACGGTCAGCTGCGTGGTCTTGCCGTGGATCACCTCGTTCACGCTGGTCGCGCTTACCCAGGCAATCAGCGCGGTGGCCGGGACGATCTTCGCACCGGCCATTGCCGCGCTGTCGCTGGGCATTGGCGGCCAACGCGCGTTTGCCCGCCGCATGGGCCGGAACGAAACCTTCAACCACGCTGGTAACGCGGTCGCGGCCGTGCTGGCCGGTGGCCTGGCGTATGTCGGTGGGCCGGTGGTGGTGTTCTATCTGATGGCGGTGATGACACTGGCCAGTGTCGGCGCCGTGCTGATGATTCCGGCCGCCGCCATCGACCATCAGCAGGCGCGCGGCCTGTCAGCCGCGACGTCCGAGCCGGCCGCGCCCGCTGGAATCATGCATCTGCTGCACAACCGTACGCTGGTGATTCTTGCAGCGTGCTGTGCGCTGTTCCATCTGGCCAACGCGGCGATGCTGCCGCTGGTCGGGCAGAAGTTGTCGCAGTCCAGCCCGCACCTGGCCACCACCCTCACCGCTGCCTGCATCGTGGCGGCGCAGCTGGTGATGGTGCCGGCTGCCCTGCTGGTCGGCGCCCGCGCCGACCGCTGGGGCCGCCGCCCTCTGCTGCTGATCGCCTTCTTCATCCTGCCGATCCGCGGCGTGTTGTATCCCCTGTCCGATGCACCGTACTGGCTGCTGGGCGTGCAGCTGCTTGATGGCATTGGCGCCGGGATCTTCGGCGCACTGCTACCGGTGATCGTCAGCGACCTGACCCAAGGAACCGGCCGCTTCAACGTCACCCTCGGCGCTGTCTCCACCGCGTTCGGCGTGGGTGCGGCCTTCAGCCCCGCCCTGGCGGGCGTGATCGTGCAGTTCGCCGGCTACGATGCCGCCTTCCTCAGCCTGGCCGCGATTGCAGCATTGGCGTGCGTGCTGGCCCTTGCGATGCCAGAGACCAGCCGGGTTGGTTCCGGGTAGCGCCGAGCCAGGCTCGACGAGCGAACGGGCCGTTGGCGGGTAGCGCCGAGCCGTGCTCGGCGAGCGAAGCGGGCAGTCCGCGGAGAACAGCCGAATGCCAAGAGCGCCGGCTGAAGCCGGCTCTACCGTGAGCGCCACCGATGATGCCGCCGGTGCCGCCGGGGCGAAGGTATCGTCCGGTAGCGCCGAGCCATGCTCGGCGAGCGCAGCGGGCCGTTCGCGAAGAGCAGCCGGCTGAAGCCGGCTCTACCGTTGGCTCCACCACCGCATTCCCGAACATGACAACGTAACGCCACGTGTCAAATGCGAATGGTTCGTGATACGATTGTTAAGGAAGCTTGAAATACCCCACACGGATGTCCCAGCCATCGCCAGCGGACCCCTCTCTTTCAGGAGTACTGCGTCGATGTTGTCCCCCTCCCCCCTTTCCCGCCTCACGGTGGCCGCCCTGTCGGCGGCCGTCGGTCTCGTCATCACCGCTCAGGCCCACGCCGAGGCCAGCGCCGACGCCGCGTCGGCCAAGCAGATGGACACCGTGGTGGTCACCGCTACGGGCGCCCAGCAGTGGATCCGCGATGCGCCCGCCAGCATCAGCGTGATCACCCGCGAGGAGATCGAACGCAAGCCGGTCAGCAGCATCGGCCAACTGCTCAGCACCGTCCCCGGGGTCACCGGTGGCTACGCGCTGTCGGGTGCGCAATCGAAGATCAAACTGCGCGGCCTGCCCGAGCAGTACACCCTGATCCTCATCGACGGCCGCCGCCAAGGCAATTCGTCGGGCGTGAACTATCGTGACGACCTCGGACCGCAGGATCTCAACTGGCTCTCGCCGGACATGATCGAGCGCATCGAAGTGGTACGCGGGCCGATGTCCTCGTTGTACGGCTCCGATGCCATGGGTGGGGTGATCAACATCATCACCCGCAAGATCGCCAACGAATGGGGCGGCTCGGTCACCTACAACTACAGCAAGCCCGACTCGGACACGCGCGGCAACACGACCCAGATGGGCGCGCTGTTCAGTGGTCCGCTGACGCCGAACCTCGGTCTGCGCGTGGGCGCCAATGTGACCAACCGCGAATCCGACACCGGCGCGCGGCAGACACCCGGCAACAAGGCGCAGAACTACAACGCCCTGCTCAACTGGCGCATCAACGATGACCACACGGTGGGCGTCGAGGCATCGCGTGGCGAGCAGCGCAACAACGGGGCCGGTGCCGTCGGCGCATGGGGCTTGTCCAAGCTGGTGCAGACCGGCTACGTGGTGATGCACGACGGTCGTTACGGCGATGCGTCCACGTCCAAGACCACGCTGGTGCAGAACGACTACGAAGACAAGGGCAGCACCGTCGGCAACCATGCCAAGGAGACCGTGTTCGATACCGCCTTCACCCGCAGCTTTGACTGGGGCTTCGAACAGAACATCAACGTCGGGGGCCAGTGGAAGCGCGAGCAGCTCGAGAACAACAACACCATCGGCACCGTGCCGGTGACCTGGACCGGCACGGGACGGATCAGTCCCACCGCAGAAGCCGATTCGTGGGCGTTGTTCGCCGAAGACCACATCACCCTGCACGAGCGCTTCATCCTGACGGTGGGGCTGCGCTGGGACAACACCGACAACTACGACGACAACCTGAGCCCGCGCATCTACGGCGTGTGGCATCCGGCGGATGCGTGGACGATCCGTGGTGGTGTCTCGGAAGGCTTCCGCGCGCCCACCTTGAAGCAGGGCACGGCCGGTGCGGCGACCCAGAGCGGCGGCAATGGCTGCACCGCGCTGACCGCCGAAGGCTGGACCAACCGCTCGGTCAGTGCCGATGGCACTACCGGCTGCTATATGGCGGGCAACCCGGACCTGGAACCGGAAACCAGCACCAATTACGAGATCGGCGTGGGCTTCGACCAGGGCGGCTGGTCCGCATCGGCAACCTACTTCCTGACCGATTTTGACGACAAGATCCAGCAGGTACCGCTGCGCGAGATTCCCGGTCAGTCCACCAGCTTCGTCAACGGATTCTGGTGGACGGTGGCGCAGAACGTGCAGAAGGCACGCACCCGTGGCGTAGAAGCCAGCGTCACCGTGCCCCTGCATGAGCGCCTGAGCTGGACCACCAACGCCACGCGCATGCTGGAATCGAAGAACCGCAGCACCGGCGCCAGCCTGCTGGTGGTGCCCAAGATCACCGGCAACACCTCGTTGGACTGGCAGGTCACCGATGCGTGGTCGTTGAACCTGAGCGCGCAGCACATCGGCGAGCAGCTGGTGTCGGCCACCAGTGCGACCTTCGCCAAGGCCTATACCACGGTGGATTTGGTGACCGGGTTCGACGTCAATGAGAGCCTGACCCTGCGCGCCGGCGTACTGAACGTCGGCGACGTATCGACCATCGAAGAAGGCAATAACTACGACGGTGGCGCACGGACATTCTTCGTGGGTGCAACAGCGCGGTTCTGACCGGGATCGGGGCGTGCACGCGGTGGGTAGCGCCGAGCCACGCTCGGCGAGCGCGCAGCGCGGCGCCTTTGCCTTTCCGCCGAGCACGGCTCGGCGCTACGGCGGCAACGGCCTGACGGCCAGCGGCCGTCACTACCGACGGCAGCGCACGCTGTTGGTTGTCTTTGTCTTTCCGATCCGGAGGGGTTGCCCCCCCAGCGCGTCGCCGTTACAGCGTGTAGCTGATCTCGGCGCCGATGATGCGTGGATTGTCGATCGGGCCGTAGTAATTGCCGTCGCGACCGAAGGCCAGGTTGTCGAAGATCAAGCCGTTGATGCGGCGCTTGTCGGTCAGGTTCTGCACGAAGACGCGTGTGCTCCAGGGGCCGTGCACATAGCCTACCTGCACGCCCAGGATGGCCACGGCGGGCTGAAACGCGCGATTACGCTCGTCGAGCGCACTCGAACCGGTGAACGCCGATTCCACCCGTGCAAACAGGCCGGACGGATGTTGATAACGGGCTGCCACGTAGCCGGTGTAATGCGGGGTGAGCTTGACCCGGTTGCCTGCGAGGTTCTCGTTGGCCGACGCCTGCAGGGCGGTGTATTTCGCATCCACGTAACCGGCGTTGGCGGTAAGGGTCAGCGCGGGGGTGATCGCGTAGGCGCCCTCCAGTTCTGCGCCCCGTGAGCGGATCGACGCATCGGACCCTACGTAGTCCGAAGAGATCGGCCGGCCATCGGCATCCACGGCCAGCTGGATTTCCTGCCAGTTGTCGGAGGTGATGTGGAACACCGCGCCGCCCACATGACCACGCCCTGCGCCGATGTTCATCTTGAAGCCCAGTTCGTGGCTCCACATCATTTCCGATTCGTAGCGCAGCACTTTCGCGTTGATGACATCGCTCTGTGCCGCCGCCAGGTTGAAGCCACCCGGTATGTAGCCCTTGGCAGAGGCTGCGTAGAACGCCAGATCCTCACTGGCGTCATACCGCAGCGATACGCGCGGCAGCGTCGCACTGAAGGTGTGGGCGAGTGCGGCGTCGCGGTAGCGCACCACCCCGCCGGCTGCCAGGTCGAGTGAACCGGCGCGCTGCTCGGTGGAGCGCCGTGCCTGTTCGTGGCGCAGACCCACGCTGGCGGTCAGTTCGGGCAGCGTCGGCAGGCGGTAGCTGGCAGTGGCGAAGGCGCTGTAGTCCTCACCCTTGGCGGTCTGCCGCGGGGCAAGGTGGTAGCTGTCCAGTCCGCGGGTGATGGGGCCGACGAAGGTGCCCAGTACCGAGTCCTTGTGGGTGCGGTAGGTCGATACGCCGGCCATCCAGGTAAAGGGCCGGTCATCGAGCGAGCTGAAGCGTGCCTCGGCGTTCCAGGCTGTCTGCTCGTCATGGATGCGCCCGGCGAGTGCAGCGCTTTGCGTCATGTCGAAGTCATAGCCGGCCGAGGTGTCTTCCTGGGTACGGTAAGAAGTGGCAAGGTCCACCGTGCCGGTCGCCAACTGCCACTGCGCGCTGGCACCGGCCACGCTCTCGTCGTTCTCCGTGCGCTTGGGGGCGTCGTTGATGTAGGTGAAGTCGCCCGCGCGGCGACCGCCGTTGAGCGCTTCCCCATACGTGCGGTTGTACAGGCCCACGTCCAAGGGCAGGTACTCGTACTCGAACATGCCCGGTGCCCGCGTGCGCAGATGGTAGGCCAGCGCATTGACGATCACATAATCGCTGGGTCGCCAGCGCAGCTTTCCCTGCAGGTAACCCTCACCGACCTGGCCGCGGGTACCGCCGAAGGGGGTCAGGTTGCGCAGATAGCTGTCGTCGTCCGATGCCATGAAGGCCACCGAGCCGGACAGGTCGCCGCCGGGTCGCAACGGTCCGGCGAGAAAGCCGTCCAGGCTGTTACCGTTGCCATTGCCGAACCACGTGCTGCGCAGGGTGAGCTCACCCTCTGGCGTATCAGAGGGCCCGCGCGTGCGCACCAGAACCAGCCCCGATTCGCTGTTGGCACCGTACAGCGTGCCCTGTGGGCCGCGCAGTACTTCCACCGATTCGACTTGGTTGAGCACGGCATTGCTGAGTTCACGGAACGGAATCCCGTCGATGTAGACCGATGCGCGGTTGACCAGGAAGGGATTGGATTCGATCCCGCGGATCGAGATGAACATGTCGCTCAACTGGCCCATGGCGTTGAACTTCACGTTGGGTGCCAGCTTGTCCAGGTCGCGGAAGTCGACCACGCCAGCCTCTTTCAGCGCTTGCCGGTCAAGCACGGTCACGGATAAATCGCTTTTCAGGTACGGCGTATCGCGCTTGGATCCGGTCACACGCACGCCATCCAGTGTGGTGGCGTCCTGGGCGGCGGCGGAGTGTGCAAGCAGGATCAGGCTGGCGGCGATCGCAGCAGCCAAGGAAGCGGGGGCGTTCAAAGGAGGCCTCACAGGAGAATGGACAGACGTCGAAAACAGACTGTTATGATGTAACAATTCACCGGGGCCGCTACTCCATCTGCACGCGCAGGACTCCATTCGCGGCACGCTGATGTCATTGGCCGAGGTACTGCAGCGGGAGGCCCTCGCAGCGCCGCTGGCGGTGACCTCCAGCGCCGATGGAGCGATCGCACTGATACGCCATCGGTTCGAGGCAAGCGAAGGTGCGATGGGTCGGCCGGCCCAGCTTCGCCTGGCGCTTGCCGTCGGCGGTGGTGGACGCCTGCTGCAGCGCGCCTCTGGACGTCAGGCACTGGATGCCCGCTGGTCGGTAGGCCAGTTCAACGTGGTGCTGCCGGGACAGGCCGGCAGTTACGTGAGCCCTGCTCTGGAGGTGGTGGGTCTGGCGGTTGACTGGGCGGCGCTGTGTCAGCCCCCTTTTGCTGCGGCAGAGTTGGATCCCTTGGCAATGACGCTGCACCGTGACGCCACCGTCAGCGCCCTGCTGCACGCGCTGTGGGCGGCGGCTGAAGGCGGCGTGCTGTCCGATGCGCTGCTGCACGCGGGCGCAATGGCCGTGCTGCAGCGGTTGGCCCAGCTCGCGCAGCAGACCCAGCGCTCCTTGAAGGTGGTGCGTCCGCTGAGTGCGCTGCAGGTGCAGGCCCTGCTTGCTTATATCGATGCATCACGCGATGGCCGCCCGACGGTGACAGCGATGGCCACTGCACTGGGTATGCCCACGTCGCGTTTCGGTCGGGCGTTGCGGGCGGCGACCGGGCTCTCGCCGTACACCTTCCTCACCCATCACCGCATGCAGTGGGCCCGCACCGAACTGCTGCGAGGCTGCAGTGTCACGGCGGTCGCGCAGTCGGCGGGCTACGCAAATGCGAGCAAGTTCTCCGCCGCCTTCCGCCGCGTGGTCGGTCACGCGCCATCCATCTGCCGGAATCTGCAGGGCTGAGCACCGCAGCCCGATGCAGCATGACGATGCCAGTGGTGTTAGGCGCATGTAATGTTATAACATCCGTTGCTGGATGGTTCACGTCGCGATGTGCCGGATCTTCCAGTACCGGCTATCGCACTGCGCCGCCCAACTCTTTCGCCACTGCATGCCCAGAACGGGCAATGGAAACCGCATGACGTCTACCCGTACCACGCTCGCTGCGCATATCGCGCTCGCCCTGTTCGCCAGCGGTGTCATCGCACCGCAGGCCCGCGCCGATGCTGCGCTCCGCCCGTCCGCCGCCACGCTCGATGCCGTCCATGTAACCGGCATGATCGAAGACGCCAGCAAGATCGCCTCGCCGGTCAGCGTGATCCGTGCCGAGAAGATCCAGCAGGCCGGTGGCAACCTGGGCGAAGTGCTCGACGGCCTGCCGGGCGTCCGCGTGGATTCCTTCGGCGCCGGTGCCGGACGGCCGGTCATCCGCGGGCAGACCGCACCGCGGGTGAAAGTGCTCTCCGACAGTTCGTCCGTGCTGGATGCATCTGACATCTCCCCTGACCATGCCGTCACCGTTGATCCGCTGATGGGCGAGCGCATTGAAGTGCTGCGTGGTCCGGCCACCCTGTTGTATGGCGGCGGTGCCATTGGCGGTGTGGTCAACGTACTGGACAACAAGATCCCCAGCCGCCTGCCGGACAACGGCCTGGAAGGCCGCCTGCTGGTCCGCGGCAACACGGTAGCCAATGAGCGTGTGGGGGCGGCCTCGGTAACCGGTCAGATCGGCAGTTCCAACCTGGTGCTGCACGCCGAAGGCTCCTACAAGGACGCAGATGATTACCGTGCGCCGGATCTTGCCGAGTCACGGGTGGATGCCACCTTCAGTCGCTCCAGCAACGGCAGCGTCGGTGCCAGCTGGGTGACCGACAACGGCTACGTCGGTCTTTCCTATTCGTATCGCGAGGACAAATATGGCCTGCCCGGCCACAGCCATGAGTACGAAGGCTGCCACCCCCACGGCAGCGCGCTGCATTGTGGTTCGCACGAACACGGCGCGGAAGACGACCACGACCATGCGCACGAACACGATCACGAGCACGTCGCGGCCATCGACCTGACCAGCAAGCGGATCGACCTGCGCGGCGAGTACAGCGACCCGTTCCCCGGCATCAGCCGCATCCGTTTCCGTGCCAACCACACCGACTACCAGCATGACGAGATCGATGGCGAGGAAGTAACCACCACCTTCGCCAACAAGGGCTACGACAGCCGCATCGAGCTGGAGCACGTGCCATTGGGGCCGTGGACCGGGGTGTTCGGCATCCAGCACGCCGACACCACCTTCAGTGCACAAGGGATCGAAGCGTTCCTGCCGACCGTCGACACGCGCACCACCGGTCTGTTTCTGGTGGAGCACGTCGAATTGAACGAACACTGGCATTTCGAGCTCGGCGCGCGGCATGAGTGGTTGCAGCACCAGCCGCAGGCCGATGTCCGCAACCGCCCGACCTTCGATGACACCGCCACTTCGTACTCGGGTGCGGCGATCTGGTCGTTCCGTCCGGATGTATCGCTGACCTTCGCATTATCGCGGTCACAGCGCCTGCCGCACGCGCAGGAGCTGTACGCGCGCGGCATCCACATGGCCACCAATACCTACGAGTGCGGCTTGCTGCGCAGCGCGCTGACCTGCGGTGGCGCAGCCAATGATGCCGGCCTGGACAAGGAGACCTCGCGCAATGCCGAGCTCACCCTGCGCAAGACCGAAGGACCGCTGACCTTCAGCGTAGGCGCCTTCGCCAACAACGTGGACAACTACATCTACGCCCGCACCCTCGACCAGTACGAAGCCTTCCGGCTGATCAAATACACCCAGGCCGACGTGGAGTTCCGCGGGGTGGAGGCGGAGGTCGGCTATCAGTTCACCGACGCCTTCTCGGCCAGCCTGTTCGGTGACCGCACCCGGGCGCGCTTTGCCGATGGCGGCAACGTGCCGCGCATCCCGGCGGCGCGCTTCGGTGGACGCGCCAACCTGGTAGTGGGCCAGTTCGACGGCGAACTGGAACTGTACCGGGTCAACCGACAGACCCACATCGACGACTTCGAAATGGAAACTCCGTCGTACGACATGGTCAACCTGACCATTGCCTATACCCTGCCCCACCACAACAGCCAGGTCTTCCTGCGCGGCAGCAATCTGATGGACGAGCAGGTCTGGAACCATGCCTCGTTCCTCGCCAACACGGTGCCGCAGCCGGGACGCAACGTCAGCGTCGGCTTCAGCTACCGCTTCTGACGATGGCTCAGACCCTGTATGACCGGGTCGCCACGCTCCACGGCCACCGGCCGTGGGGCGCGGTCCTAGACGCCGGCACCGGTCCCGCCTCGATCCGCTGGCTGGAGTCGCTGGACACCCAGCGCTGGACGGCGGTGACCGGCTCGGAGCAGATGCTGCAGAAGACCACGCAGGCCCTGCATCTGTCCCCCCGCGCTGACGATCGCCTGGTGGTGGGCAACTGGATGGATCCGCAGCTGTTGGCCGGCGAGCACTACGACGTGGTGCTCGCCGACTATCTGCTGGGAGCGGTCGAAGGTTTTGCGCCTTACTGGCAGGATCGCTTGTTCCCGCGCCTGCGGCCCTTGGTGGGCAAGCGCCTGTACATGATCGGGCTGCAGCCTTACGTGCATGGTCAGCCCGATACCGAGGCCGGGCGCATGGTCAACGACATCGGGCGCCTGCGCGATGCCTGCCTGTTGATGGCCGGTGACAGCCCGTATCGCGAGTACCCGCTGGACTGGGCCTTGCGCAGCCTGGAGGCCGCCGGTTTCCGCATCATCGATGCACAGCTCGTGGCCATCACTTACGGCAGCCGATTCATCGAGAGCCAGTTGGCCATGTGTTCGCAGGCGGCAGGCAAGCTGCCAGACCGCACCTTGGCCGTCGCATTGCTGCGTCATGTCGCCGACCTGCAGGCGCGCGCACTGGCGCTGGCCCGGCAGCGTGGTGGGCTGGCACATGGCCATGATTACGTGGTGGTGGCCGAGCCCGCATGACCCATCGGCCGGTCCATCGGAGTTCCTTCCCTCGTCGCACCTGCCGTCGCCCCGACAGGAGATTCCATGCCGCTTGCCCTGCCCCCCACATCGCCGCCCCACCGCCCCGCTGTCGCGGCGCTGGACAATGAGCGCATCCGCACGATCCATCGGCTGGTGCAGCAACGGGGCCAGCGGCTGACCTCGGCCCGGCTCAGGGTGCTGCACATCCTGGCGGGGGCCGATGGCCCGCTGAAGGCCTACGCCGTATTGGATGAGATCCGGCGGACCTTGCCCGGAACCGGACCCACCGCGGTCTATCGTGCGATGGAGTTCCTGCAGTTCCACGGCTGGGCGGTGAAATTGAACTCGATCAATGCCTATCTGTTCCTGCCGCCCGGCACGCCGGGCAATTGCACGTTCCTGGTCTGCGACACGTGCACCAGCGTCGCAATGCTGCGGTCCGCTCCGCTGGAACCGGGATGGGTTGCGGCATCGCGCCACCTCGGCTTTGTTCCGGCCACACACGCGGTGGAGATTTCCGGCCGCTGCGCGCAGTGCGTCAGCCAACGTGCTGCAGGGGGCGATCCGCGCTGAGACGCGGGGTGGGCTGCGCCACGGGGGTCACCGTTTCCGGGGCCAGCGCGTTGGCAATCACGCTGGCGAACGCATCCACCGCGGCCCAGTCGGTGAACTCGGTGGCCGTGGCAGGATCGGTGGGGCCGCCGGTGAGTTTCATGATCAGGCGGATCACCGTCGCATCGAAGAACCCATACTGCGGGTAGTCGATTTTACCGGCGAACACCGCGATGCCGTCCGGCGTCCATCCGGTGCGGGCGAGGAATGGCGCCACGTAAGGGTTGCCCTGCGGCGTACGCTTCGTGGCCTTGCGGGCTATCGCGCTGACGGAGAAAAAAAAGCCGCGCGCGGCGCTGATCTGCGCACCGTTGGCGCGGACAAACGCGGCCAGCCGCGCGTGATGGCGACCGTGACGGATGCTGCCGCCGACCACGATGGCATCGAAGCGTGTCAGATCCAGGCCAGACGCATCGAACGCTGTGACAAGGTCGATTCCGTGACCTGCCCGGCGCAGTCGCTGCGACAGCACGCCGGCGATGCGCGCGGTATGTCCATGGGTGGATGCGTAGACAATCAGTGCGTTACCCATGCTCATCCGTGCGTGACCGGGTGGACGTCGGACCCGTACCGCGAGCGACCCAAGGCGGTAGTTTACCGGGGCACCGCCAGCCGGCCCTGCGACAAACCGCCGCAACGCGGTGTCACGCCATCCGTGGCGACAACGACTACAGCGTGGCCTGCGCCTGCAGGGTGAACACCCAGGCATCGGGCCGTTCGGACAGGCCGGAAGGCCGGGTCACATATTGCGCCGCCGGCCGCAGGATCAGCCAAGGCGCAACCTGCACGCCGTAGTTCACCTCCAGCATCTGCTCACGGGTCTGCACGGGGTCACCGCTGCTGCGTTGCTGCGCCTGCAGCCGGTCGGAGAAATCCAGCCGGGTCCACCCGACACTGACGATATCGTCCTCGCGTGCGCGGAACGGGCCGCGCCAGCTTACGCCGAGCTCCCACGAACGCCGCAGCGACCCCGTCCGCACATCGGCCTGGGTGGCGATGGCGAACGCGGACACGCCACGCACCGTCTCTGCTTCCGGCTTCCAGATGCGCTGCGCAAGCTGGATGTACTCGCCGCTGCGGTGCGAAGCCTCGCGTGCCGCAGGGTCGCCCAGCTGCACGGCGTTGGACGTGTCCCGGTAATAGCCGACCTTATAAGTGCCGCCGTAACCGCGCTGGCCGGGATCATGGACGAAGCCCAGTTCCACCGGGAAGAACAGGCCCGTGTTTCCATCCAGCGCGAGCTTGAACCCATTGTCGGCCTGCTTGCGCGAGGGGTTTACATCGAACACACCGGTCTGTGCGTACCAGCCGGAGGGGTCGGTCCATTTGGCACGCAGCCCCCATTGGCCGGTGGGATTATCCAGCCAGCCCGAGCTGTAGATCGGCCCCAGTGGGTGGCCACACTGTCCGTTGTTGTTGAAATTGCAGGTGTACGGCAGGCCACCGAAATCGTTGCCCATCGAGAAGAAGCCACCCTTCAGGCTGAGCCGCTTGTCCAGCAGCGAGCGTTCGTAGGACACCTCGTTGAGGCGGAAATTCTGGCCCTGTCCCCAGAACGCCTGGTTCTGGATGTAGCTGCCGGTGTAGCGGTCATGCACTGCCTGGCCGAAGCGGTCGGACAGCACGATCCTGACCGTACCGTCGACGCCCAGGGCCTTGCCGGTGTCGATGATGGCGCCAAGATCAAGATGCGTGGCCGTGGCGCTGCCCGAACCACGGTAGCCGCCATCCGCATACGCCGATGACACCACGGCGCGGGCAGTGGGAGTGATGCCGGCATCCTGCAACCAGTTGCGCAGCGGTAATCCCGTGCTGAGCGGCACCTGCTTTACCGTGTCGACCGGCTTGGCGGCGGGCTCAAGGCGCGCCTCGGCGGCAGCGGTCTGCTGCGCGGCGAGCAGCGCAGCCAGCGATAGCACCCCAGACAAGGCGCGCATCACAGACCCCTCTTCCTGCGCGCGGCGCGACGACGCCACAGCCAGTACACCAGCCCGATGAACAGCAGTGCGGCTGCCGGCAGGCCGTAGGTGGTGAGCGTCATCAGCAGCGGCGCCGGACCGCCTGCGCGTGCGCGCTTGACGTCGTCCAACGATACGCTGTCACCGGGACCGAACTGCTGTCGTACGTAGGTCGCGACGTTGGCGATTTCCGTGTCGGTCAGCGGTTGCACGTACGAGCCCGTGGAGAAGTGCGGCATCAGCACGTGCTCACCCGCCACCTCGCGGTCTACGCCGCTCAGGATGGTCGCCAGCAGGTTCTGCGGGGTCGCTGCGCCCACCGTGCTGTTGTGGGTCAGGGACGGATAGTACTGATCCGCGCTGCCCTCGCCGCGACTGCCATGGCAGCTGGCGCAGGAGCCGTCGTAGACCACCTGGCCGTTGTCCAGCGGCAGCGAGGTGCCGCGCAGGCGGGCCTCGCCGGCAGTCGTGGCGCCGCCCTCCCGCAGCGACCAGGAAGAGGCGCTGCGGGTCATGCCCGCGTCCGCCACCGGGGGCACCGTGCGCAGGTAGGTGACGATCGATGCGATGTCGTCATCGGTGAGGTGGGACAGGCTGTGGGTGATGGCCTCTGCCATGCCGCCGCCGGCCTGCGCCTTGCCGCTCACCTTGCCGGTTTTCAAGTACTGGGTGATCTCCTGATCGGTCCACGCCCCGATACCGCTCACCGGGTCAGAGGTGATGTTGGGGGCGTACCACAGCCCCAGCGAGCCTCCTGCCAACGGCTGGCTGGACTTTTCCTGCATCAGCAGCCCGCGCGGCGTATGACAGCTGCCGCAGTGCTCCAGGCCTTCGACCAGATAAGCGCCACGATTCCACTGGGCACCCTTGGAGGGTTCGGCGACGAACGGCGCGTCATCCAGGAACAGCAGGTTCCAGCCCGCCATCGAAAAGCGCATGTTGAACGGGAACGGCAGGTCGGTGGACGGGGACACCTCATCGACCGGTTTCACCTCGGCCATGAAGTAGGCATACAGATCGTGGATGTCCTGCTCGCTCAGCTTGGCATACGCGGTGTACGGCATCGCCGGATACAGACGGGCGCCATCCTTGCGGATGCCCTGGCGTACGGCGCGCTCGAAGTCGGCTTCGCTATAGCGGCCGATGCCGAACTTCACGGAAGGGGTGATGTTGCTGGCCCATATCTGCCCCATCGGCGAGGCGATGGCGTAGCCGCCGGCGTAGGCTTTGCCGTTGGTCGGCTTGGTGTGGCAGGCCATGCAATCACCGGCCGTGGCCAGGTAACGTCCCCGCTCCACCGCATCGTCTGCATGGGCCGCGGGCACGCACAGCGCCCACGCCGCCGCCAACAGGACCAGCGCAGCCGCCCTCACAGCGCACGCTCGATGGCATCGGCCGTCTTCAGGCCCAGCGCGGCCATGGTCAGGGTGCTGTTGACCACGCTTGCCGACACCATCGCACTGCCGCCGGGCAGCCACAGGTTGGCGTGGTCATGCGCGCGGCAGTTCTCATCCACCACCGAATCGCGCGGGTCGCTGCCCATGATGGTGGACCCCATGATGTGGTTGTTCGCATTGAGCGCGGTGGTGATGTTGAATTCTTCGGCGTTGAACAGCGAGCCGATGTGCCGCAGCTGCTCGCATGCCTTGTCATACCCCTTGCGAGCGTAGTCACCGAGCGAATAGTGGATGTCCGGGCAGGCAAGGCCCAGCCCATCCACCCGGGATGTGGACAGGGTGAGGCGGTTGGTCGGGTCCGGCAAGGGTTCCAGGCTGATGGACAGATCCACGCCATACACGGCCCGTCTGCGGATTTCCGCGTCGAGGGCATCACCGACCAGCCCCATCGCAAGCGCTTGTTGGGTCGCGACAGGCACGCGACTGATGTTGTTGAGGATGATCTTGTTGGCCGAGTAGTCCGCCCGGAAACTGCCGTCACGCGGGCCGACCATGCAGCTGGACTGCGCGGGCCCGCGGCCGAGCCAGATCGGGCGGTCGGCAATGAAGGAGCAGTGGAAACCGGAGTGATCCATCATGTTGCGTCCGACCTGATCAGATCCATTGGCGATGCCGGTCGGGTTCTGTTCGTTGGCCGCCAGCAGCAGCAGACGCGGCGTTTCCAGTGCGTTGCAGGCGATGACGAACTGTCGCCCGGTGGCCTTGTGGCTGACCCGGTCACGGTCGTACCAGTGCACGGCGGTGACGGTGTTCTGCGCATCGGTGTCGATGCGGTAGACCACGGCCTCTTCCAGCACGACCGCGCCTTTCTTCTCGGCCGCGTCGACGGTGTGGATGCCGTTGTACATGGCGCCGATCGGGCAGATGGGTTGGCAGTTGTTGTTGCCACAACAGGCGGGCCGCTCGTTCCAGGGCTGAATGGTGCGGCCCTGCGGGATCGGCACCAGGTTGTAGCCGTGCGGGTTGACGACCTCGGCGAAGGTGGAATCACCGTGCCCCCAGGGAATCATGTCTGCCACATAGGGCCGGGATCGTTCGCGCGGGCTCTGCCGCGTCGGATCATTGGGCCCCGATACGCCTAGCGCTTCTTCTGCCCGGCAGTAGTAGTCCTCGATGTCCGCGTAGGCGATGGGCCAGTCGCGGCCAACCCCATAGGCCGATTTCATCTTGAAATCCACCGGCAGGTGGCGCCAGCACGACGCCGCCCAGTGCCAGGTAGTGCCGCCGACCGCCTTGATGAAGCCTTGGCGGAAACTGCTGGCATCGGGGCCGCTCAGGGCGACGTAGTCGTTGGCTGGAAAATACAGCGGTGCGGTGGCGTGCGGCGACTGCGGGTACGGGCCCTGGAAGTCACTGCCCAAGCGGCGTTCGAAGCTCGCGTTACGCCAGTTCTGTACGACCTCGGCCCGTTTCAGGCGCGGGCCGGCCTCCAGCATCACCACGCTGTGACCGGCGGCGACGAGCTGGTTGGCCACCAGCGCGCCAACGACGCCGGAACCGACCACGATGACGTCTGCCTCGACGTCACCGTTGTTGAATGTAGGTTTCTTCACGGAACAGCACTCCGGAGGCGCGGTGCATCAGCGCCGCGCGGCTATCGACAGGATCAGGATGTTTTCAGCGTGCGGCGACGGCCGGCGGAGGCGCAGCAACCCACCACGCAGGGCCACCCCTGGCGTAGGTTGCCGGGAAGATGCCGTCGGCGACCGGATGCTGCATGAGCGCATCGCGGTAGGCCACGGTGACTGCGTCGGTGCCCTTGCCTACCGTGCCGGTGTACCAGGCCGCGACGATCACCAACGCAGCGTCGCGGACAGCCGGGATGGCAATGAACTCCTCCGGTGAGTCCACTGTGCCGGCCAAGCGCTGGAGCGCATCCAGCGTGGACGTGGTGGCCGGCTCATGGACGGCCATCGCAGCGCGGATGCGCCCGGACACGTAGGGATCCAGATCGTGCTTGCCGGTCAAGGCACTGGACAACGCCAGGAACCTGGCATCTGCGGCCGCATCAGCGTCTGACGGGACGGAGTCGGCTTGCTGGTTGGCGCTTGGCTGGGTGCCGGCAGCAGCGGTATCGCTGCGACGGCAGGCTGCGAACAGCGCCATCGAGGCCGACGCCAGGAGAAATCTCCGACGTGACCAGGCATGGGGTTGTTCAGAGCCCGCATCACCGTTGCTATCGTCCACGGAAGCGTTCCAATGCGGCATGTGAGGGGGAAGCTGCGCATGATTGCAGGCTGCGGAGACACCATCAATTGGCGGAGCTATTAATTCAAATCTGCAACTAATAACGATACCGACGCTTTAATTCATCGCATTCAACAACTTGATTGCGGATTGCACCGCAAGGTGAGCGTGGAGTGAAACGCAGAACGATCTGTTTACACCCTCAACAGGATGTTCCGCGTGAAGTCGCCCTGCCGAGCACGGCTCGCCGCTACAACGGCTGCATGCATGGTCTGGTAGCGCCGAGCCACGCTCGGCGAGCGCGCAGCGCGGCGCCTTTGCTTTCCCGCCGAGCACGGCTCGGCGCTACAACGGCGGCGTGCACGGCCTGGTAGCGCCGAGCCACGCTCGGCGAGCGCGCAGCGCGGCGCCTTTGCTTTCCCGCCGAGCACGGCTCGGCGCTACAACGGCGGCGTGCATGGTCTGGTAGCGCCGAGCCACGCTCGGCGAGCGCGCAGCGCGGCGCTTCTTCCCGTGCCCTCTCCACATCACGCAGACATCCCGGGGCCACGCGCTTTACCGTCGCCCCGCCACACTCCGGCTTCCCTGCTGCCCCCGGAGTAAATGCTGATGTCAGTCCCCAACTACCCCAAGCCCCCGTTCAACACCCCTCAGCAGTCCTTCCCCGGCAAGACGGACAAGATGGAGCCGCGCCCCGACCACGGTGAGGACAGCTACGTCGGCCACGGGCTGCTGAAAGGCAAGAAAGCCCTGATCACCGGCGGCGACAGCGGCATCGGCGCTGCCGTCGCCATTGCCTACGCACGGGAAGGGGCCGATGTGGCGATCGCTTTCCTCAAGGGTGAGGAAAAAGATGCGGAGAGCATCGCCGCGCTGATCGAAAAGGCCGGCCAGAAGGCCGTTCTCTGCCCTTGTGACGTGAGCGATGACGCGCAGGCCGAAGCGCTGATCAAGCGCGTGACCGACGAGCTGGGTGGGCTGGACATCCTGGTCAACAACGCCGCCTACCAGCGCTACTACGAATCCTTCGACGAGATCACGCTCGAAGACTGGCGCAAGACGTTTGAAACCAACGTGCACGCGGTATTCAACCTCACGCGTCTGTCGGTGCCGTACCTGAAGGACGGCGGTTCGGTCATCAATACCGCGTCGGTGAACTCGAAAAAGCCCACTCCGAACATCCTCCCCTACTCCAGCACCAAGGGCGCGTTGGCCAACCTCACCATCGGGCTGGCAGGACTGCTGGCCGAAAAAGGCATCCGCGTGAACGCGGTGCTGCCGGGCCCGATCTGGACCCCCTTCATTCCTGCTGGCATGGCCGCCGAAGAAGTGGCGCAGTTCGGCAGCCAGACGCCGTTTGGTCGACCGGGCCAGCCGGCGGAACTCGCCTCGGCGTATGTGATGTTGGCGGCTGACAGCTCGAGCTACACCTCGGGCGCACTGCTGACGATCTCCGGCGGTGCCGCAACGCTGTAACGCTTCGGCTCACTCCCTCCCCCCAAGGAACCGCAATGACCACCCGCAATCAGTACGACATGCAGAATCCGCTTACCCAGTTCCCGCAGCCGACCTATCCCGCGCAGGTGCAGACGGCGCCGGGCACCGTGCATGCACTTTCCCCCTCAGCCGATCATGGCGAAACGTCGTACGTCGGACTTGGCCGCATGAAGGGACGAAAGGCCTTGGTCACGGGCGCCGACTCGGGCATCGGACGCGCCGTTGCAATCGCGTTCGCACGCGAGGGCGCCGATATCGTGCTGAACTACCTGCCGGAAGAAGAGCAGGACGCCGCCGAGGTCGTGGCGTTGATAAAGGCCGAGGGGCGCAAGGCCGTTGCGGTGCCCGGTGACCTGCAGGACGAGCAGTTCTGCAGCGCGCTGGTGGCCAAGGCGGTGGACGCGCTTGGCGGTCTGGACGTCGTGGCCAACATTGCCGGCAAACAGGTCGCGGTGGAAAAAATCGAAGACCTGAGCACAGAACAGTTCGACGCGACCTTCCGCACCAACGTCCATGCGCTGTTCTGGGTGTGCAAGGCCGCGCTGCCGCATCTGCCGGCGGGCGCCACCATCATCAACACTGCCTCGATCCAGGCGTACCAGCCCTCCCCCAACCTGCTGGACTACGCGCCGACGAAAGCGGCCATCGTCAACTTCACCAAGGCGCTGGCGCAGCAGGTCGCGGAGCGCGGCATCCGGGTCAACGCGGTGGCGCCGGGTCCGGTCTGGACGCCGCTGCAGCCTGCTGGCGGACAGCCACCGGACGCGATCCCGGAGTTTGGTTCACAGACCCCGCTGAAGCGTGCGGGCCAGCCGGTCGAGATGGCATCGGCGTACGTGCTGCTGGCGACGCAGGAATCGAGCTACATCACCGGCGAAGTGATCGGTGCAACGGGCGGGATGCTGCTGCCGTGACGTCTGCCGACGCTGCGGGGATCGACACCCGGCGCGATGCGGACGGCTATGCACCGATCAACGGGTACGCCGCGATCGGGGATGGCCGCTCCAGTGCGCTGATCGCACCCGACGGCAGCATCGACTGGTGGTGTGCACCGTGCATGGATGCCCCGCCGCTGCTGGACCGGCTGCTGGATGCACCGGAGGGCGGGCGCTTCGTCCTGCAGCCACGCGACAGCGAGCACGTACTGCGCCGTTACCGGCATAACAGCAACGTGCTGGAAACCGAGGTGCGGACGGCCAGTGGAACGGCGCGTATCACCGAATCGTTGAACAGCGGCCCGGCAGGTAGGCTGCCGTGGTCGGAACTCGCCCGCCGTGTCGACGTACTGGACGGCAGCGTCACGTTCGATCTCTTGTACCAACCCGGTAACCGGGGCGGCACCTGCACGCCGTGGATGAGCGAAACGCCGAACGGCTGCGTGCACCACGTCGGCCCGGTGATGACCATGCTTCATTATTCTCCACGACTGCAGGTGGAGACCTGCGATGACCGGCAGGTGCGCGGCGTTCTGGTCCTCGATGCGGGCGAGCAGGACATCGTCGCCCTGCTCGCCTCGCAGGATGAAGTCTTGCCGGTGCCGCCGCTGCAGGAGATCGACACGCGCATCGACCGCTCCGACCGGGAGTGGCGACAGTGGGTGGCGGACCTGAAGTGCACGAGCACCTACCGGGAAGAAGTGATCTGTTCCGCGCTCGCGCTGAAGTTCCTGTGGTTCGCGCCCACCGGTGCCATCGCCGCGGCGGTCAGCGCGTCCTTGCCGGAGCGCATCGGCGGTGACAAGAACTGGGATTACCGCTATGCCTGGGTACGCGATGCGGCCTATGTGATCAAAGCTTTCCTGCGCGTGGGCGCAACGCCAGATGCGAAGGCGGGTTTCAGTTGGCTGATGACCACCATCGGCCGCCACCGGCCTGGCTTGGCACCCTGTTTCACGCTGCGCGGCGAGCGGGTGGAAGAGGAGCGTTACGTGGAGGTGCCCGGTTATCGCAACAGCCAGCCGGTGCGCGTGGGCAATACCGCAACCGACCAGTTGCAGACCTGTGGCTACGGTGACGTCATGGAGATGGCCAGCCGCATGATCGATGCTGGCCATATCTTCGACCCTTCCACCGCGCGTCTGCTGTTCGAGCTGGCCGAAGAGTGTGCCGACGGCTGGATGCGCAAGGACAGCGGATTCTGGGAGCTTGAAGACATGCAGCACTACACAATGTCCAAGGTCGAGTGCTGGATGGCGTTGCGACGTGCCTGCGAACTGGCCGAAAAAGGCCATATCACCACCGCGCGCTTGCCGCGATGGCAGCGGGAAAAAGAGCGCATTCTGGAATGGATCGATGCGCATTGCTGGGATGAAGCGCGCCAGTCGTATGTGATGCATGCCGGCAGTGATCGGTTGGATGCGAGCTTGATGCTGGCGTGCCGGTTCGGGTTGGCAGAGGTTCGAAGGGAGCGTTTCATTTCCACGCGCGATGCGATGCGGCGCGAGTTGTGCGATGCCAGCGGTGACCTGCTGTGGCGTTACAGCGGGATGCAGGAGTGCGAAGGCGCGTTCATCAGCTGCGCGTTCTGGATGGTGGAGGCGTACGGGCTGCTGGGCGAGCCGGAAGAGGCCAAGCGGTTGTTCGAATCCCTTCTGTCACGGGTCCGCAACGATGTCGGGCTGATGCCGGAAATGTGGGACCCGGCGACCGAGCAGGGCCTGGGCAACACCCCCCAAGGATTGAGTCACTTGGCTCTTATCCACGCCGCCTTCGCCGTGGACGGCAAATAGCAGCACCGTGCTTGACGGGCCCATGGTAGCGCCGAGCCACGCTCGGCGAGCGCACCGCGCTGCGCCTTTGCCCTCCCGCCGACCATGGGTCGGCGCTACAACGGCAGTGTGCACGGTCGGGTAGCGCCGAGCCGCGCTCGGCGAGCGCGCAGCGCCGCGCCTTCGCTCTCCCGCCGACCATGGGTCGGCGCTACAACGGCAGTGCGCACGGTCAGGTAGCGCCGAGCCGCGCTCGGCGAGCGCGCAGCGCCGCGCCTTTGCTCTCCCGCCGACCATGGGTCGGCGCTACAACGGCAGCGTGCGCGGTCGGGTAGCGCCGAGCCACGCCCGGCGAACGCACCGCGCGGTGCCTTCGCTCTCCCGCCGACCATGGGTCGGCGCTACAACGGCAGTGTGCACGGTCAGGTAGCGCCGAGCCACGCTCGGCGAGCGCACCGCGCGGCGCACCTCAGCGCTACCCATTGGCGCAGACTATCGCTAACATGTAAACGATTACATGGAGCCTGAGAGTCAATGGAAACACGTACTACCTCCCCCGTCAGCCCGAAGTGGCAGTTCCGCTTCGACTTCTTCCAGCAGCACGGCGCGCCGAAGACCAAGGAATACCGCGAGGCCCTCAAGGCCCTGCCCTTCGGTGACAAGCTCAAGGTCAACGTCAACCTGTTCGCCCTGTTCTTCGGCTGGATCTACCTGGCCATCCTGGGCATGTGGCGCAAAGCCCTCGTGGTGCTCGGCCTCAACGTGATTCTGGTCGTGCTGTCGTTCGTGATGCCGGACATCGTCGCCCGTGCGCTGTGGGCCGCGCTCAACATCGCCGTCGGCATGAGCACCAACTACAGCTTCTTCATGGAGCGCGTTAAGGGCAAGGAAAGCTGGAACCCCTTCGAAGGGCTGTTCTAAGCAGCGCGCTGCGTCGACCCGGACCACCAGGTCGACGCAGCACCCGCTCAACCGGCGCAGTCGACCTTCTGGTCGTACTCCGTACCCACGGCCACTTTGGCCAATGACAGCTTCACGCCCTTGCTGGCACGCAGGCCCATCGGCACATCCAGTCCTTTCATGTCCACGCCGGCCTTCGCCAGGCAGCGCAGTGGCACGCCCATGCGGGTCCACTCACCGGGGGTCGCCCGTGCCAGCGCCGTGGCGATCGGCACCTCACCGCGCGACGCCTTGCCGCTTGCCGCAACGTAGCTGACCGAAGCGTTGGCCGGCAGCGCGTCAACGCGAAGCGTGGCGATGACCAGCACGTCACCGTTGGTTTCCCGCACCAGGTCCAGCGGCGTGTTGGAGCGCAGTTCAACCAGGCCCTGCCCGCTGAAATCAAACTGGCGCGCTCCCTCCTGCACATCGGTGTTGATCGCCGTCATGGTGATCGACCCGTCCGGTGTCGCCGCGTTGGGGTGCACGATGTCCACCGGCTCGCCATTGGTGCCGGTCAGGCGCAAGGTCAGCCCGGTGCTGGCAGCGCCGCGGTCGAACCAGGTGCTGGTGCGGGTCTTGGTCGGGTCGATGCCGGGCTCTTCGGACAGCGCCTTCAGGTCGCCGTTGTCGGCGTAGGTGAGCCCATGGCCGAACGCGAACTGCGGGTCATAGCCGGGCTGCCCCACATTGTTGACGTACTGATCCGCACGACGGGGCCACGAGAAGCTGAGCTTGCCGCGGAAGTCATGCTGAGGCTTTTCGTCACGCCCGCGCAGCAGCACATCGGCAACGCCCTCGCCTTCCGAGCCCGGCAGCCAGGCCGCCACGAACGCATCGGCGGCGTTGATTTCGCGGTTCATCCACAACGGCCGGCCGCTGATGAACACGGCAACCACGGGGATGCCATCGGCCTTCAGCTTCTTGATCAACTCCAGGTCGCCGGAACGGCCGCCCTTGAACATCAGGTCCGGCAGGTCGCCCTGGAATTCGGCATACGGCTCTTCGCCGAACACGACCACGGCAGCGTCCGGCTTGGTTTCATACGACCCGTCCACCGAGAGGTGTGCCTTGCCGCCGGCCGCCGTCACCTGCGTCCTGATGCCATCCCACACGGTATCGGCATGCGGGAAGTCGTCGCGCTTCGTGCCGTCGCCCTGCCAGGTCAGCGTCCATCCGCCGGTCTGCTTGGTCATGTTGTCCGCGCCATCCCCGGCCACCAGGATGGTCTGCTTCGGGGACAGGGGCAGCACCGCGTTCTGGTTTTTCAGCAGGACCAGCGACTCACGCACGGCCTGCCGCGCTACCGCACGATGCTCGGGCGATCCCAGCAGTTCGAACTTTCCGCCCAATGCGCGCGCCGACGGCTTGGGCTTTTCAAACAGCCCCATGCGCATCTTCGCCAGCAGGATCCGATGCACCGCATCGTCCAGCCGCGCCATGGGCAGCGTGCCGTCCTTCACATGCTTGACGGTGGACTCATACAGGCCCTTCCAGGTATCGGGGGCCATCGCCATGTCCATGCCCGCGATGAAGGTCTGCGCGCAATCGGTATTGGTGCAGCCCTTGACCTGGCCGTGGCCGTTCCAGTCGCCCACCACGAAGCCCCCGAAATTCATCCGCTCTTTCAGTACGTCGGTGAGCAGCGGCTTGTGGCCGTGCATCTTTTCACCGTGGAAACTGTTGAACGAGGCCATGACCGATTGCGCGCCCGCCGCGATCGCCGGGATGTAGCCCGCGGCGTGGATGTCACGCAGCTGTGCTTCGGTCACCGTGGTGTCGCCCTGGTCCTTGCCATGGGTGGTGCCACCGTCGCCGAGGAAGTGCTTGACCGTCGTCATGACATGGTGGTCGTCGAGGAAGTCCGCCGCCCCGGCCTTGCCCTGCAGCCCTTCGACGAACACGCCGGCATAGCTGGCCACCAGTGCCGGATCTTCCGAATAGCCTTCGTAGGCGCGGCCCCAGCGATCGTCCTGCGGCACTGCGACGGTCGGCGCGAAGGTCCACTCCATGCCGGTGGTGCGGGTTTCTGCCGCAGTGATACGGGCGATCTCGCGCAGCAGTTCCGGGTTGCGCGTAGCGCCCAGCCCGATGTTGTGGGGGAACAACGTGGCGCCGACCACGTTGCTCTGACCGTGCATCGCGTCGATGCCCCAGATGATGGGAATCGCATGGCCGCCCGCGCTGGTATCCATCGAGGCTTCCCAGTAGGCATCGGCCAAGGCCAGCCATTCGGCGGGCTTGGCGTTGTAGCGTCCGCCAGGATCGGAACCGCCGCCGGCCAGCACCGAGCCCAGCCGGTACTTTTTGACTTCCGCGGGCGTGATGCTGCCGATGTCGCCCTGCACGATCTGCCCGACTTTCTCTTCCACACTCATCGATGCCATCAACGCGCGGATCCGCTGTTCCATGGCGGCGTCGGTGGGCAACGGCCAGTTCGGCTGCGGCCACTGCGCGGGGTGGATCCGACCCTCCCCCGGCGCCGCGGCGGCGCTGGACATGCAGGCCAACGCCAGCGCAACGGACAACAGCATAGGCGTCAAACGACCGGCAGCGGGTGGGACGAAACGGGTAGTCATGCGCATCGGATTCCTGGTCGGATCAGAACGGGTCGCTTGGATGCAGGCTAGACGAATGCGTCGCGTGCAGCAGCGATGCTGAACCGTTTCTAAGCCGGGTTTGACAGCGCTGTCAATGCCGTCACGCCACCAGGTGCGAAAAGGCTTGCGCTACGGGGACGCCGTTGGGGAATTCGCCCGATACGCGTTGCGGCGCAGCACGAAAGCGGCGCTACCGCTTTGCGGCGCGCCAGCCGGCTGCCCTCGCTTCTTCCGGCGAACAGAAGTAACGCTCGCCGTCTTCCAACTCGATCCGCGTCTGCGCGTAGTCGCGCTGGCCCGGCTGATGGAAGATCTTCGCGCCGCCGCTTGAAATGTTTCCCTTGATACGGCAGCCCGTGGCAGGCGCCGATTCGGCTTGAGTGGGACGTGCATGGGCGGCACGCTGCGCACGACGATAATCTGCCGGTATCTGGAAGGCCCCTTGCCAGATGTTCCGCTTCTGCGCCTTGGCCCGCTGCTCATCCTCGACATACCGGGTGGCGTACTCACGGTAGGCCACTGCCCAGCCGGACCGGACCATCCAGGCGTTCACCGATTCGTTCTGCACGAAACACTCACCGACCGACCTGCCGTAGCGATCTACGTCGCGTTGCACGCAGCGCACGGTCCTGCCCTGCAGATGTGCATCCAGCGCATTGGCAGCACGGCGTCCGCAGGGCCATCGCGTGCCCTGCGCGGTGCTGCAGTGCTGCGCGCTCTCAGGCGCATCCATCCCCCACAGCCGTACCCGTCTCTGGTTCACCGCCAGCGTGTCACCGTCCACCACGGTGGCACGGCCGACGATCTCAAGGGGGGCCGCCATGCTCAACGGCGACACAACCAGTGCTACACACATCACAACAGTCCGGCGCATACAGCGAACAACACCTTCGATCTCACAAGCGGCGCCTATTCTCGCTTACGCGTCGCGCCGCGGTCGCGCACCGACGACCGCGGCGCGCCGTTTGTTCACGCCACCCTCATGCAGAAAAATAAGTGCATTGCCCTGCATCCAGCCCGCTGCCGGCTCCGTACCTTCAGTACCCTCATCCGAGGGACGAACAGGAGATGCACCGTGCAAGCTACTTTCAAGAAGATTGCCCTCGCTACCAGCCTCGCCGTTCTGGGTGCCGTCGCGGCCCCCAGCTTTGCCGCCAACCCGCCGATGGTGGGTGGCGCGCCGATGTATCCGGCCAAGACCATCGTTGAGAATGCCAGTGCGTCCAAGGACCACACCACGCTGGTCGCGGCAGTCAAGGCGGCCGGGCTGGTGGACACGCTCAACAGCGCAGGTCCGTTCACCGTGTTCGCCCCCACCAATGCCGCCTTCAACAAGCTCCCGGCGGGCACGGTCGATACCTTGGTCAAGCCGGAGAACAAGGCCGCGCTGACCAAGATCCTGACCTATCACGTGGTGCCGGGCGTGCATACGGCTGCCCAGCTGACCGCTGCGGCCACCAAGCAGGGCGGCACCGCCACGATGAAGACCGTGGAAGGCGAGCCGCTTACCTTCAAGCTGCAGGACGGCAAGTTGTGGATCGTGGATGCCAAGGGCGGCAAGGCATCGGTCACTACCGCTGATGTGATGCAGTCCAACGGCGTGGTGCACGTCGTCGATTCGGTGTTGATGCCTAAGTAAGCTGGAAAAACCGGGCGGACGTCCATGCGACGTCCGCTTTGGCCGAGTGACTGCACCTTTGCCCGACCTTCGCAATTTCTTGCCATGCTGCCTACGGGCGCGTGTCTAGCGTGGGGGCATCACTTCCCCGCTCAAGGACGCTCGCATGGCACTGATCCATTCCTTTCTGATGGGCGCCGTCGCGGGCTTGCGCGCCATGACCCCGCTGGCTGCCGTCACCAACGCGGCGCGCAGCGGCAGGTTGCCCGCGGGCACCGCGGCGACGCGCCTGCTGGCCAATCGCGCCGCGGCGGCAGGCATGCTGGCATTGGCGGGCGGCGAGCTGATGGGCGACAAGATGAAAACGGCGCCGGACCGCATCGTACCGGCGGGCATGGTGGCCCGTGTAGCAACCGGGCTGATTGTCGGCGCCGCGTTGGCGCCGCGTTCGCAGCGCGGTCTAGGGGCAGCGCTGGGCGCCGGCACCGCCGTGGCAGCGTCTTACCTGGCCTTCAACCTGCGCATGCGGGCCCTGCGGCGTTACGGGCAGACACCCACCGGCTTGGCGGAAGACGCGATCGCGGTGGGCAGTGCGGCCCTGATCACGCGCAGCGCCCTGGCTGGCCGCTGAAAAACCATTGCCTGATGGGGCTCCGCCGCTTCCCGTGGCAGGGCGAGGGCCAGCGCGTGCGCGACGGGGGTGAACGGGTCCCAGGCCACCGCGTGCCGCCCATCTAGCACAGGCCCGGCTGGATCAGGGACAATGGCGGCTCGTCCGGGTCCTGCCCGGCCCGTTACAGCATGGACCCGCATCGAGCCGGTCATCGCTCTGCTGTCCACTCCAGGCTTCATGCCGTTTCTTCCGGATCTGATGTGACTACCACTGCCCCCTCCTCTGTCGCCGTGGCCGACGATGCGCCCCTGACCGACCGCCTGCGCGCCGCGCTGGACCTGCTGGAATCCATCGAAGCGGACCGCAGCGTGCTGGACACCCTGCCCGAGGCCGACCGCGTGCGGCTGCATCAGGTCGTGGCCAAGGTCTACCATCCCGAGCCCAAGGCGCGCCGGCAGATGCTCAAGCAGCAGGCCAAGGTCCGCCACCAGGAGAAGGTCCGCAAGGCCGAAGCGTTGCTGGAACAGACCGGCATCCGTGCCCTGCGCCGCAAGCCGGTGTTCAGTACGCCGAACTACTTCCCGCCGCACGCGGCCGGCCTGCATGACGCCCGCAACGGCGAAGGCGCTGATGCCGGCCCGGAGCCGGTGCACTCACCCGAGCTGCGCCACTGTTACGTGTGCAAGCAGAAGTTCACCCAGCTGCATCACTTCTACGACCAGATGTGCCCGGACTGCGCCGCGCTGAACTTCACCAAGCGCACGGAGACGGCCGACCTGCGCGGGCGCGTCGCGCTGCTGACGGGCGGCCGGGTCAAGATCGGTTATCAGGCCGGGTTGAAGCTGCTGCGCGCGGGTGCCGAATTGATCGTGACCACGCGGTTCCCGCGCGATTCGGCTGCCCGCTATGCCGAAGAGCCCGATTTTGCCGTATGGGGCCATCGCCTGCAGGTATATGGCCTGGACCTGCGCCACACGCCCAGCGTGGAAGCCTTCTGCACCGAGCTGCTCGCCACGCGCACGCGGCTGGATTTCATCATCAACAATGCCTGCCAGACCGTGCGGCGTCCGCCGCAGTTCTACGCGCACATGATGGCCGGCGAGACCGCTGCGCTGCACGACGTGCCGGAAACCCTGCGCAACCTGATCGGTGACTACGAGGGCCTGCGCAGCGCCGAACTGCTGGGTGCGACCCCGGCCACGGTGCTGCAGGTGACACAGGAACAAGGCTTCAAGGGGGCCAACGGCCTGGTGCGTGCCGCCGAGCTTTCGCAGGTGCCGCTGCTGGCCGACGAACTGGTGGGCCAGCAGCATCTGTTCCCGGATGGCCGCCTGGACCAGGACCTGCAGCAGATCGACCTGCGCGACCGCAACTCCTGGCGCATGCAGATGGCCGAGGTGCCGTCGGTGGAGCTGCTGGAGACCCAGCTGGTCAATGCCATCGCCCCGTTCATTCTCAATGCGCGCTTGAAGCCGTTGATGCTGCGTACGCCGGAGCGTGACAAGCACATCGTCAACGTATCGGCGATGGAAGGTCAGTTCTACCGCAACTTCAAGACCACCCGTCACCCGCATACCAACATGGCCAAGGCCGCGTTGAACATGATGACGCGTACCTCCGCGGCGGATTATCAGAACGACGGCATCCACATGAACAGCGTGGACACCGGCTGGGTGACCGATGAGGATCCGGCCGACCTGGCGGCGAAGAAGGTGGAGCAGGAGCGGTTCCACCCGCCGCTGGACATCATCGATGGCGCCGCGCGCATCGTCGACCCGATCATCCATGGGATCAACACCGGCGAGCACGTCTGGGGCCAGTTCCTGAAGGACTACGCGCCCACCGACTGGTGAGCCCGCAGCGGACCCGGTAGCGCCGAGCCACGCTCGGCGAGCCCGCAGCGCGGTGCCTTTTACGTTCCGCCGAGCACGGCTCGGCGCTCCCCATGCGCTGCCTCCCGATCACCGTCACCAGGCAGCCACCCGGCCGACACCCGCACGGCGTCTTAACCCTGCGTTCTTATCCTGTGGTTTCTTCCAGAGGGAACAGGATGTCGCACATGAAGAAGCTGCACGCCATGGTATTCACCGTCTGCCTGCTGGGCCTGAGTCCGCTGGCATTCGCCGAGACCGTCAACCTGACCAACAGCGCCGACGGCGCAGATCGCGACGCGGGCATCGCGGCGGTGAAGAAGAAGCTGCAGCAAGCCTGCACGGATCGCCAAGGCACCGCAGACACCGATTCGTTCGAAGTCGTGTTCGAAAAGACCAGCGCGAATCCGGATGTGCCCAAGCCGTATTACGTGGACGGGAAAATGCAATGCGAGCTGCCCGGCGCCTGATCCGCGGCACCGCGGCCGGCCTCACCCGGCTGCTATAGTCGGCCGGGCATGGCAGGCACAGTGCCTGTCCACGAAATCACAGGGAGTGCGTCATGGGTCTTCGTCAGGCGGTGGCAGGTGCGGTGGGCGGTGTGCTGGCCGATCAGTGGAAGGATTTCTACACCGTTCCGGTTGGACTGCCTGCCACGGCTGCCCTGTTCGCGGCGGTCCCACGCGGTACCAACGCCGGGCGCGGCTCCAACACCAGCGCGTCGTCCAACATCATCACCAACGGTTCGAAGATCGTGGTGCCGGAAGGCTACGGCCTGCTGCTGATGCAGGACGGTGCAGTCACCGCGTTCGTCGCCGAGCCCGGCGGCTACGAATGGCGCTCCGACGATGCCAACTCGCAGTCGATCTTCGCCGGCGACGGCCTGGTGACCCCGTTGATCCGCCAGACCTGGGAACGGTTCAAGTTCGGCGGCCAGCCCGGCTCGCAGCAGGCTGCGTTCTTCGTATCGCTGAAGGAACTGCCGGACAACCGCTTCGGCACCCAGTCGGAAATCTACTGGGACGACGGCTTCCTCGGCACGCAGGTGGGCGCGGTGACGCGGGGTTCCTATACGCTGAAAATCGTGGACCCGATCCTGTTCGTCAAGAACTTCGTGCCGGCCCGCTATCTGCAGCCGGGCGAGGTTTTTGATTTCACCGACCTGGACAATGCGGCCGCCAGCCAGTTGTTCAACGAAGTCGTGGGTTCGCTGGCGCCCGCCTTCAGCCTGTATACCAACGATCCCGGCAAGGGCAATCGCATCACCAAGCTGCAGCAGGACTCGCTGGGCTTCGCCAAGAGCCTGTCCGACGCAGTGGAACAGGCGTACCAGTGGAACTCCGATCGCGGGCTTGCCATCGTCAAGACGGCCATCGTGTCGATCGAGTACGACGCCAATACCCGTGAACTGCTGAAGACGGTGCAGCGAGCGGATGCCCTGTCCGGTGCGCGCGGCAATTCCAACCTGCAGGCCAGCATGGCCCAGGGCATCCAGTCGGCAGGCGAAACCGGCGGCGCAGCAGGCCTGGTCGGCGTGGGTATGGCTTCGGGCATGTTCGGTGGCGTGGGCAGCATGCAACAGCCGGTCGCGCCGGCGAGCCCGGCCGCCGACGATCCGATCGCCAAGCTGACGAAGGCCAAGGAGATGCTTGACCTGGGCCTGATCACCCAGGACGACTACGACAAGCTCAAGGCCAAGGCGTTGGGTCTGTAAGACCAGGGACGCGCCGACCTCATGTCCGACTCCAGAACACCCCCGCCGCTGCCGCCGCTGCCGCCCGCAGCGGCGGCCCCGACGCCTCCGCTGAACGGTCCGGGATCGCCGCGGGACGTGCCGCCCCTTGCCGGCAGCCTGCCTGTGGACGCGACCACCCTGCCCCCGCCGATCCGTGACGAATTGCTGGCACCGGATCCGGTGGCGCTGGATACGGCTGCCGCCGAACTGAAGGATGGCCTCAACCGCTGCCCCAAGTGTGGGTCGACCGACGTCCGGCTCAAGCTGGGCACGGACGTGCTGGTGTGCCAGTACTGCCGCAACGAATGGCACGGCACGCGGGTCGAAGAAGCCTTCGGCCTGGGCGCCGGCATCGACCAGCTGCGTGGTCATGTCATCGCCTCCGGCGCCCGTGACATCGCCGCCGACAGTGCCAGCCTGATGAGCTTCAAGTGCACCGGCTGCGGCGCCGAGGTGACCATCAACACCGAAAGCACGATGACCGCACGCTGCCACTGGTGCCGTCATGTGTTCGGGGTCAATGAGCAGGTGGCCAACGGCGCCGTGCCCGATGCCGTGCTGCCGTTCCGGATCACCAAGGACGACGCGGTAGCGCGCATCCGCCAGTTCGTCGACAAGCGTCGCCTGTTCGCCCTGAAGGCGTTCAAGGACGAGTTCACGCCGGAGAATGTCATCGGCGTGTACCTGCCCTACATGATCGTGGACAGCAATGTCAGTGCGACGGTATCGGGACGCGGCGAAATCAAGACCCGCGAGTACACGCGGGGCACCGAGAAGAACAAGCAGACCTACTACGACGCGGATGTCTACGCCGTGGACCGCCACGTATCGTTCACCGTGGACGACCTGCCGCTGGAGTCTTCCGTGGAGCGCGGCAACCTGGATACGCAGGCCAACACCAACAACATCATCAACACGATCCTGCCGTTCGACACCAAGAACGCGCTGCAGTGGAATGCCTCCTTCCTGACCGGATTCACGTCGGAGAAGCGCAACCTGGACGTGGACAAGATGCTGCCGCGCCTGGAGGATCAGCTCCTGTCGATCGCACGGGCAAAAGTGGAAAGCTCGGTGCGTCGCTATGACCGCGGCGTCCGCTGGGAACAGGAACGCCTGGACGTGCATGGCACCCGCTGGGTATCGATGTACCTGCCGGTGTGGTTGTACTCGTACCACCAACCGGGCAAGAAGGGCGGCATGCTGCATTACATCGCGGTGAACGGGCGCACCGGTGAAACCATGGGCAGCGTGCCGGTACAGCAGTGGAAGCTGCTGCTGGCCGCGCTCACCACCGGCAGCGTCGTTGAAGCCATCGCACTCTGGATACTGGTGGCCGGATCATGAGCGAAGACAGTGGACTCTGGTTGTTGGCGGCTGGCCCTGCTGCGGCGACGGCGCTGTATTGGGGGCTGTACCGCTACTACCGCAACACGGACAAATCCCATGCGTTCGAGCGCGAAACGGCAGTCGATGCGAAGCCGGTGACCGGGTCGGACCGCAAGGTGGATACGGTGACCGGCACGCGGGAGCGGCAGATACGCGGCGACAACGTATCCGCGTATCGCAATCGGGTAAAGCGCGACATGGGCTGAGCGCCGCGCGTGGCGGTGTGGCGCCTCACATGGCTGTGCGCACGCGCGGCCTATCGTGGCGCGGACTGCCTTGATGAGTGCCGCCTGTGCCGCAGACCGACCTGGAGACACGCCGCCGCTTTCTGCGAGCGGGTGCGATGACGATGGCCGCTGCGCCGTTGCTGGCCTGTTCGACACGGCTGGGTGGGCGCGCCTCCAGCAGCGTGACGCCACCCGACGAAACGCGCAGGTCGCTGACCGCCGCGGGCCTGCAGGCCGGCCCCTTTACCGGTCACCGCGACAATGGCGTGGCGGCGTGGCGGGGTATCCGCTACGCACGCGCCACGCGCTTCGGCTTGCCCGTCGTGGAACCGCTGCCGGCCGCCCCCGTCGCTTGCACCACGTTCGGCGCGACGGCCGCGCAGGAGAAAGGCGCGGGCGGTGCGCGCAGTGAATCCGATGACCCGTTCTTCCTCAACGTCTGGTCACCCGCAGCGGACGGCACGCAACGTCCGGTGATGGTGTGGATCCACGGCGGCGGGTTCCGTACGGGGGCAGGGTCGATGTATCCGGGCCACGAGCTGGCCGCCAGCGGCGATATCGTGGTGGTCACGCTCAACTACCGGCTGGGGGCGATCGGATTCGCTGATTTTTCGGCACTGGGCATCCCCAATAACCGGGGGCTGCACGATCAGATCGCCGCCTTGCGTTGGGTCCAGGCCCATATCGCGCTGTTTGGTGGTGACCCGGCGCAGGTGACCGTGGTCGGTGAGTCGGCGGGGTCGACGTCGGTTGCCTTGCTGATGGTGGCCCGGGGGATCGAGCCGTTGTTCCGCGCTGCCATCATGCAGAGCGGATCGCTCAACCTGCTTCACGACCAGCAGATAGCAGCACGCCTGGCAGTGCGCTACCGCGAACTGCTGGGCAATGCGGCCGACAGTCGTGCGGCGTTGGAGGCCGTGCCGGTCGCCCGCCTGCTCGACGCGCAGGCGCAGGTCGCCGACGCGTTCCCCGGCATGATCCCGGCCGCGCCGATCTATGACGGCGACCTGCTGCCCGCTTCGTTTGAAGCGGCCCTGCTGGCTGAGACGCCCGACATCCCGCTACTGGTCGGCGCGATGCGGGATGAAATACGTTTCTTCGAGATTCCGGGTGCACGCACCATGTTGCTGCGCGAGCGCGGTGAGCTGCTGGCCCAAGTGGGCTGGCTGCTGGGGAAAACCGCTGCTGGCCGCATCGCGGCGACCTATCCGGACACGCGGGCCGGCAACCGTGACCTGGGCACCGACGCCAACTTCCAGATGCCCACGCGGCATTTCGCCGAGCGGCACGTCGCCCGCGGACGCCGCGCATGGGTGTATCGCTTCGACTATGGCGGGCTGTTCCTGGGGGCCGCGCATGCGGTGGACCTGACGTTCCTGTGGCCGTTGGACGGCGTGGTGTTCGGTGCGCTGCGGGGTGGCCCGCTGACAGGCCGACGGCGTGCGCTCGCCGAGCGCATGCGTTCGCGCTGGATTGGGTTCGTCCGCGAAGGGGATCCTGGCAGCGAGTGGCCAACCTACGTGCTGCCTCAGCGCCCTACCCTGATCATGGACCGGACCGATCGCGTGGAGCAGGATCCTGACCGTGCGCGTCGGGAAGCCTGGGACGGGCAGGAAATCGAAATCGCGCGTCGCCCGTGATTGGGTTATTTATGTGACGCGTCACGGGCTGCGGGTCGCTTGGCCTGCCGCCGCGCACGCAGCACGGCACAGGTCACCACGATCACCTTCGGGATCACCACCAGCACTACCACCCACGTCCATCCCGTGCTGCTCATCATGCGTGCTCCCGGTCCGTGCCCCATGGTAGCGCCGAGCCACGCTCGGCGAGCGCAGCGGTGCTTTCCGCTTGGTAGCGCCGAGCCGTGCTCGGCGAGCGCAGCGGGGTTTTCCGCAAGAAGCCGCCGAGCACGGCTCGGCGCTACCGGTACGTGTCAGCCCTCACCCGCGGCCTTTCGCCTGCTTCCGTGACACGTTACGGTGAACCCTGATTCCGCTACTGGAGAGCTGCGTTGCTCCGGATCGCATCCCCGTTCCATCTCGCGCCGTGCGTCGCCACCCTTCTCTTCACCACGACCGCTGTGGCGCAGGATCACCCAGACCACGTGCCGGCCACCCACGCCTTCAGCCTGATCCATGAGGCGCCCTCGTCGGTCTTCGTCGACGCCACCGCGACCCACGTACCGCTGGCACCCGCGCTGCATTCCACCGACTCGGTCTTGGTGGACGTTGACAACGACGGCGACCTGGATGCGGTCGTGTCTGTGGAGCACGGGGTCAACCGCCTGTACCTCAATGACGGGGGCGGCCGGCTGCGCTACGTGCCCGATGTGTTCGGCACGCGCAGGGCGGACAACGAGCATGTGCGCGCCGCTGATTTCAACGGCGATGGCCAGGTCGACGTGGTCTTCGTTGCCGAAGACGAAGCACGGCATCAACTGTTCTTCGGCGATGGCAAAGGCGGCTTCACCGAAGCCAGTGATCGCTTGCCCACCGGCCGCCAGGGCAACGGCCTGGCCGTGGGGGACCTCAACGGCGATGGCCTGCCGGACATCTTCATCGGCAGCACCGCCGAAGGCGGCTCCCGTGCCGAGGCTGCGCGTTCGCGCAACGTGCTGCTGCTCAACGATGCCAAGCGTCCCGGACATTTCATCGATGCCAGCAAAAGCCACCTGCCGCAGCGCGAAGACCAAACAGAAGGCGTGGCGTTCGCCGACATGGATGGCGACGGCGACCTCGACATCGTGCTCGCAAGCCCCGCCCACCCGAACCGCCTGCTTATCAACGATGGCAAGGGGCGTTTCAGCGATCAGTCGCAGCGCCTGGATCTACGGGTCCCGATGGAGACGCGCGAGGTCCACGTGGCGGATGTCAACGGCGACGGGCGCCCGGACATCGTCTTCTTCAACATCACCAGCAACAATGCGGCGTGGGAGAAAGATCCGCAGACCCGCTTGCTGATCAACGACGGCAAGGGGCAGTTCGTGGATGAAACGGCTGCGCGGTTGCCCACGCATACGTTCTCCAGCTGGGCCGGCACGGTCGTGGATTTCAACGGCGATGGCCATCCGGATCTGCTGGTCGGCGCCATCCAGGTTCCGGGCTTCGTGCCGCTGCAGTTGCGTGCGTGGCAGAACGACGGCAAAGGCACCTTCACCGATGTCACGCTGGACGTGGTGCCAGGCATCACCGTGGGCCGCAGCTGGAGCATGGGACAAGGCGATCTGGATGGCGATGGGCGAACCGATGTGCTGATCGGTGGCTGGGGTACGCAGGCCCGCCTGCTGCTGACCGACACGCAGGGCTATGCGCGAGGATCCAGATAGCCGCGGATGGCTGCCTCCACCGCAAGGAACCGGTGCCGTTGCACCAGATAGCTTGCAGCGAAAATCAGCGCAACCACCACGACGCTGCCGGGGGCCACCGCCAGCGCAGGAATGAAGCTGGCGACCACGAACAGGACCGTCCAGCTGGAGCGCCCCACGATCCGCAGTTCACGCCGCTGCACGTCGACGAGAATCAGCCCGCGCATCATCGGCGGATAGCGCCAGCCAAAATGGAAGCCGAAGCTTTCGCGGAACGCAAAGGACCGTCGGTCCAGCCGGCGCACCAGCAGGTCTGGCCATTGGTCAGACTGCAGGTCGGCCTGCAGCCGCGTGTCGGGGAAATCGAGCAGCAGCGAGGCCGGCACCGGTATGCGTCGACTGAACAGGGTCACGCCCCATGGCCACCACGGGCGGCACCAGAGCACCAGCAGTACACCTTCAAGCAGCACCAGCGCGAGCAGCGTTTGATACATCGTGAATCCCCCATTCTGGCGCCTGCACGCGTCTCGCCGCCGCAGGCAGGCATGAATGCGGAGTGCCCGGAGCCTAGCCTGCCACTGCTTCGGTGTGCAATGTCATCGGCATCGTGGGTGCTGACGGTGTCCGCCGAGCGTGGCTCGGCGCTACCATGGGGCACAGAGAGCGCGCTAGACGACCGGTCTAATGTGGCGTAAGGTAGGTCCCATGAACTCCGCGCCCTCCCCTGCCAGTGTCGATGTCCGTGAAAAGATCCTGGCCACAGGCAGGCGGATCATGGGCGGGAAAGGATTTTCTGCCGTCGGACTGAATGAGGTATTAGTTGCTGCCGGCGTGCCCAAGGGCTCGTTCTATCATTATTTTGGATCCAAGGAAGCCTTCGGCGAAGCGATGCTGGAGGATTATTTCAGCGCCTATCTGGGCGAGATGGATCTGATCTTTCGTCAGCCGGGCCAGAGCAAGGCGCAGCAACTGGCGTCCTATTTCCAGGCGTGGCGGGCCAGCCAGGCGTCCGATGACTGCCAGGGCCGATGCCTGGCGGTGAAGCTTGGCGCCGAAGTCGCGGATCTGTCCGAAAGCATGCGGTCCGCTCTTTTGCGTGGCACCGCGGGCATCATCGAAAGGCTTGCTGCGGCGCTTGAAGCGGGTGTTGCGGACGGCTCGCTCACCATCGATGGACGTCCGCACTCGGTCGCGCAGGGCCTCTATCAGCTATGGCTCGGCGCCAGCATCATGGTGAAAATCGTGCGCACGGACCGCCCATTCGACGAGGCACAGGCGCTGACGGATCAGCTGATACATCGCCCCGCTTCCTGAGTCCGGCGATGGACTTCTTTGGCGCTGCACGGTGCAGCGTTTTTTTCACGCCAGCGTACAAGACGACTGGTCTACTTCGAACACCTACAGCAGGAGATACGCATGAACGTTCTGATGGTTCTCACCTCACATGACCAGCTCGGCGATACCGGCAAGAAGACCGGCTTCTGGCTGGAAGAACTGGCCGCCCCCTACTACACCTTCAAGGACGCCGGGGCAACGATCGTGCTCGCCTCACCGAAGGGGGGGCAGCCGCCCCTGGATCCGAAGAGCGACGAGCCGGATTCCCAGACCGATGACACCCGCCGCTTCCACGCCGACGCAGACGCCAAGGCGCACTTGGCCGCGACGGTGCGGCTGGACAGCGTGTCTGCGGCCGATTTCGATGCAGTGTTCTACCCGGGTGGCCATGGCCCGCTGTGGGATCTGGCCGAAGATACCCACTCCATCGCTTTGATCGAATCCTTCATCGCAGCGAACAAGCCGGTTGCCCTGGTCTGCCATGCGCCGGGCGTCCTGCGCGACGTCAAGGCGGCGGACGGCCAGCCGCTGGTCAAGGGCAAGAAGGTCACCGGCTTCACCAATACCGAAGAGGACGGCGTCGGTCTGACCGATGTGGTGCCGTTCCTGGTCGAAGACATGCTCAAACAAGCCGGTGGGGACTACTCCAAGGGTCCGGACTGGGGCTCCTACGTGGTGCGTGATGGGCTGCTGATCACCGGCCAGAATCCGGCATCGTCCGCGGAAACCGCAGCGGTGCTGATCAAGCAGCTCGGCAGATAACGCCCTCCCGGCAAAGCGCAGCGACCTGGCTGGACAGCCAGCAAGGTCGCCGCGCCGATCCCCCGCCTGGTTACCGAAAACAGTTCCATCGCGGGGGGCGGCGGCGCTAATCTAGGCGGCCTGATTGCGACACCCCGGCCGGTCTGGCCGCAGGTGGGTGCGCGGGTCCCTGACGACAGCTGCCAGCGCGAGACCTTCTTGAATCCTTCCGACTCCCCCCAGCGCCGAAGCGAGCGCGACGCCGAGCATGTGAGGTTGGCACTGGCCGCCGGCGCCATCATCGGCACCTGGTTCTGGGATGTGCAGCGTGACCGGTTGACCGTCGACGCCGCGCTTGCGCAGGCCTTTGGCCTGGATGCTTCGTTGGCCGGCAGCGAGTTGCCGCTGCAGCAGATGGTGGAGCGCGTGCATCCCGACGATCAGGCCGGTCTGGAAGCTGCAGTCGCCGATGCGCTCGAGCGCGGCGGACGTTACATCCACCAGTACCGCACGCGCGGCGTGGACGGCACGTACCGCTGGATCGAAGCGGCGGGCCGTGTGGAGACGGACGCCGACGGCCGGCCCGTGGGATTCCCCGGCGTGCTGATCGACATTGAGGACCGCCGCCGGATGGAAATCGAGCGTGACCAGGCACAGACCCTGCTGCGCTCGTTCGTCGAAGCGGCGCCGGGCGTGGTGTACGCAAAGGACCGCCAGGGGCGGCTGCTGATCGGCAACCGCGGCACGACCGAGTTGATCGGCCTGCCCCCGGAGCAGTACATCGGCCGCACCGACGCCGAGCTGTTGAGCGACCCGACGCAGGCGGCCGCGCTGATGGCGACCGACGAGCGCGTCATGCGCAGTGGCCACTCCGAGCAACTGGAAGAGGCGGTCAGTTTCCCCGACGGTCGGCATGCTTTCTGGCTGTCGACCAAGGCACCCCTGCGCGACGCGGACGGCGCCGTGGTGGGACTCATCGGCACTTCCCTGGATATCACCGACCGCAAGGCGGCAGAGGAACGCCACCTGGAAGTCGAGGAACGGTACCGGCTTGCCGCGCGGGCGACCAACGATGCGATCTGGGACTGGCGCATGCGCGATGGCCAGGTGATCTGGAACGAGGCGCTGGTGACGCTGTTTGGCCATGTACTGAGCGAGACCACGGCGCAGTGGTGGATCGACCACATCCACCCCGATGACCGGGCGCGCGTCGATGCGGACATCCATGCGGTGATCGACAGCGATCGCTCCGCATGGTCCGGCGAGTACCGTTTCCAGCGAGCCGATGGCACGTATGCCTCCGTGCTGGACCGGGGCACGGTGCTGCGTGATGCCGCTGGCACGCCGCAGCGCATGATTGGCGCGATGCTCGATCTGACCAGCCGCAAGGCGGCAGAGGCCGCGCTGGCCGAGAGCGAGGAACGTCTGCGCTTCGCCACCGAGGCCGGCGACATGGGCTTCTGGGACGTGGACCTGGTGCACGATCAACTGATCTGGCCACGACGGACCAAGGCGATGTTCGGCATTTCCGCCCACGTCGAGGTCACCCTGCGTGATTTCTACGAGGGCATCCACCCGCAGGACCGTGAAGCGACAACCGCGGCGTTCCACGCTGCCGCTGATCCCGACAGACGCGCCCTGTACGACGTGGAGTACCGGACGGTTGGCAAGGAAGACGGCGTCGTCCGCTGGGTGGCCGCCAAGGGACGCGGCATGTTTGAGGACAACCGCTGCGTGCGGGTGCTGGGCGTGGCCATCGAAGTCACCGCGCGCAAGCATGCCGACGCACAGCTGAAAGAACTGAACGAAGAACTGGAAAGCCGTGTGCTGGCGGAAGTGGCCGAGCGCACACGGGTGGAGGATGCGCTACGGCAGAGCCAGAAGATGGAAGCCGTGGGCCAGTTGACCGGCGGCATCGCGCACGATTTCAACAACATGCTGGCCACCGTGATCGGCCCCCTGGACCTGCTGGCGATGCGGTTGGGCGATGAGGATGAGCGCTCCAAGCGCTACATCGACATGGCGATCGAAGGGGCGCGCCGCGCGGCGCTGCTGACCCAACGGTTGCTGGCCTTCTCACGCCAGCAGCCGCTGCAGCCGGTGCCGGTGGACGCCAATCGACTGCTGGCGGGCATGTCGGACCTGCTGGTGCATTCGCTGGGCAGCAGCATCCGCCTGCAGACCGTGCTTGCCGCCGAGCTGTGGAGCACCTTCGCCGACGTCAACCAGTTGGAGAACGTCGTCCTGAACCTGGCCGTCAATGCGCGCGATGCGATGCCAGGCGGTGGCCGACTGACCGTGGAGACGTCCAACTGCACATTGCCGGACGATTCGTCGCAGGTGCATGCCGGCATACCTGCAGGCGACTACGTACTGATCAGCGTGGCGGACAACGGCAGCGGCATGTCGCCGGAGGTCATCGGCAAGGCATTCGATCCGTTCTTCACCACCAAGAAGGTCGGCCAGGGCACAGGGCTCGGGCTGTCCCAGGTGTACGGCTTCGTCAAGCAATCGGCTGGACACGTGCGCATCATCTCGGCGCTGGGTGAAGGTACGACGGTGCGGGTGTACCTGCCTCGGCTTTCGGCGGTCGTCGATGCAGCGCCGGCTTCGCCTGCGCTGGTGAAGCCGCCGCTGGCCGCTGGGCAGCAGCAGCGGGTGCTGGTGGTCGATGACGAGCCCGGCGTGCGCCAGTTTTCCATCGACGCGCTGACCGAGCTCGGTTATCAGGTGCTGGCCGCTGACGGCGCGAGCGCGGCGTTGAAGCATCTGGACGCGCACCCGGACATCGCGTTGCTGTTCACCGATGTGCTGATGCCGGAAATCAACGGACGGCAGTTGGCCGATGAAGCGCGCCGGCGGCGGCCGGCGTTGAAAGTCCTGTTTACCACCGGCTACAGCCGCAACGCACTGGTGCATGACGGCGTGTTGGATTCGGGGGTGCACCTGATCGGCAAGCCGTTCACGCTGGACGAACTGGCCACCCGACTGCAGACCGTGCTGGACAGCCCGCACTGAGCGGACGGGCTGGCCAGGGAGTGGCGCCGAGGCGTGCTCGGCGGTTTCCGGTTTCCGCGTCGCCGAGCATGGCTCGGCGCTACGCTTTACTGGGTCGGGGTGATGCGCCAGATGGTGTTGGCCAGATCATCGGCGACGATCAGTGCGCCGCGCGGATCCACCGTCACGCCTACCGGGCGACCGCGGGTCTTGCCGTCTTCGCCGAGGAACCCGGATACAAAGTCGATCGGCTCACCGGCCGGGCGACCATCACGGAACGGAACGAACACCACCTTGTAGCCAACCGGCGGGTTGCGGTTCCAGCTGCCGTGCTCACCCACGAACACACCGTCCGCAAACTTCGCGCCCATCGTGGCAGTGGAGAACGAGACGCCCAGCGCCGCGACATGCGAGCCCAGTGCGTAATCCGGTGTAAGCGCAGACGCGACCTTCTCTGGATTCTGCGGCATCACCCGGGTGTCCACGTTCTTGCCCCAGTAGCTGTAGGGCCAGCCGTAGAAACCGCCTTCGCGCACGGACGTCAGGTAATCAGGCACCAGGTTCGGTCCGATCTCATCGCGCTCGTTGACCACCGCCCACACCGTGCCGGTGCCGGGCTGCACGGCCAGCGCCGTGGGGTTGCGGATGCCGGTCGCGTAGGTCTTGCGCGCGCCGCTCTGCGCATCGATCTGCCACACCACCGCCCGGTCCACTTCGGCGGCCATGCCGCGTTCGGTGATGTTGCTGTTGGAGCCGATGCCCACGTACAGATACCGGCCATCCGCGCTGGCGGTGAGTGATTTGGTCCAATGGTGGTTGATCGCTGACGGCAGGTCGGTGACCTTGGTCGGCGCTCCGCTGGCCTGGGTCTGGCCTTCGCTGTACTCGAACCGCACCAGGGCATCCTGGTTGGCCACGTACAACGCGTTGCCGATCAGCGCCAGGCCATACGGCGCATTGAGCTTGTCGGCGTAAACGGTCTTGGTTTCGTAGACGCCATCGCCATCGGCATCGCGCAGCAGCGTCAGGCGGTTTCCGCTCTTGACCTGGGTGTTGCCCTTCGCCTTGATCTTACCGGCGATCACGTCCTTCGGTTTCAGGTTGGGCGCACTGCCGCCGCGCCCTTCGGCCACCAGGATGTCACCGTTGGGTAGCACCAGCGTCTGCCGCGGAATATTCAGATCGGTCGCGATGGCGGCGATGCGATATCCCGCCGGCACGGTCGGCACGCGATCCCCCCATTGTGCCGGCTTGGCAATGGTCATGTCCGGCATCAACGTGCGGTTGGGCTTGGGCAGCTCAGGATTCTGGCCGTACTGGTCCATCTGCGGGGCTTTGCCACTGCAGGCGGCCACTGAAGCGGCAAGCACGGACACGCTGAGAATCTTCACGATCTGGCGGCTCATCGGACACCTCCCGCGCGCAGGGTGGACAAGCCGATCCAGGTGGCCACGAAGGCCAGCAGGGTGGCGATGACGGTCATCACCAGAGCGCCGGGCATGATCGCCCACGCATCGCGCGCATGGTGCAGCGAATCGAAGAAGCCCACCAGCCAGGTCACCACCAGCACGATCACATAAGGCAGCTGGCGGCTGCCGCGAACCAGGCCGACGATGCCGGCCAGCAGTGCCAGGGTGGTCATCACCATCGCGCCCACCAGCAGCCACGCCGCGAAGTTGCTCCACTGGATCTCGTAGGTGCTCCAATAGGCGTAGTCGGCCAGCAAGGCGCCGAGGAACAGCGGAAAGACCCCGCCGAGCACGGCAGCGTGGACAGGATGGATGACCCGGGTTCGGGTCACGACGACGGTTGATTCCATGGCAGGCTCCTTGGGGAGAGGGTCTGGGAAGGTGCCCCATGCTGCCACTGCAGTTGTGACGGCAATGCCCTCTTCCGCGCCGACGTCCATCGCTAGCGTCGCCCCCGCTCCGTCGGTCTCAGCCGTTGTCGCGGAACTCTGGATACAGCGACATGCCACCGTCGACGAACAGCGTGGTGCCGGTGACATAGTCGGCGTCGTCCGACGCCAGCCAGACCGCCGCACGGGCGACGTCTTCCGGCTCGCCGATGCGACCGTAAGGCACCAGCCGCAGCAGTTTCTCCAGCGCGGCTTCGGTTTCCCACGCCTCTTTGTTGATCGGGGTGCGGATCGCGCCCGGCGCGATGGCATTGATGCGGATGCCATCCGCGGCCACCTCCTGTGCCAGCGAACGGGTCAGCATCCGGCTGCCGCCCTTGGCGGAGGCGTAGTTGATATGCCCTGCCCACGGGATGATTTCATGCACTGAACTCATGGCGATGACCGTGCCCGCACTGCGCGCCGGCCTGCCGCTGCGGGGCTGCCGACGGAAGTGGCGGACGGCTTCGCGCGCACAGAGGAATTGCCCCGTCAGGTTGACGTCGATGACCGTGTTCCAGTCCTCAAGCGTCATGTCCGCGATCGCCGCGTCTTTCTGCACGCCCGAATTGCACACCACGATATCCACGCGTCCGTACACGTCCACGGTCTCATTGAACAGCCGTGCCACATCGGCTTCATCGGCGACGTCGGCCTGGATCACCGTGGCTCGTCCGCCCGCAGCGATGATGCGCTCGGCCAGGTCGTCTGCCGGCGCTTCCTGCGAGTGGTAGTTGATCACCACGGCGGCACCGGCTGCTGCCATGGCCTCGGCCACAGCAAGTCCGATACCGGAACTGGCGCCGGTGACGATGGCCACGTGCTGGGCAAGCGGAGTGTGGGTTGCAGGCATGGGGGCACGTTCCAGGGAGATGGACTGCATCGTGCCCGAGCGCATGTCTGCTGCGTGTGCGGGTGCTTTCAGTTCACGCCGCTGAGGCTTTCGGCGACGTAGCGCTTCAGCTCTTCGATCTCATACGGCTTGCTGAGGAACCGCGCATCGCGATGTGCGCGCGGCACAAGGCCTTTGTAGACAGCCGACAGGAAAAAGTAGGGGATTCCGCGCGCTTTCAATGCATCAGCTACCGAAAACACGACGCCATCGCGCAGTTCAACGTCAAGGATCGCCGCATCGAAGGCTTCATCATCGATGGAATGCAACGCGTCTGAGAGCGAGTAGGCCTGCTCTACACCGTAACCCTCACCAGTGAGGATGGTCTGCATCAAGATCGAGAGCTCGATTTCGTCCTCGACCACCAGGATGCGCGGCGCATCGGGGCTTAGCGAAACATGTGTGTCCATGCGGGCGAGTGTCCCGCATTGCGGTGGGTCATGGCGTGATGGCGTGCGGGCGGGTCTTCACGCCTCGTTGTCGCCGGGCTCGGCGGTTGCACCGACGTGCATCGGGTGCGTTTGCTTCCGCTCGGATGCTTTCGCGGCCTGTTTCCGCGCTCGTTCGCGGTCTGGCGCGCTCTGGTAGAGCCGACTTCAGTCGGCTGTTTTTGCGGTCTGGTAGAGCCGACTTCAGTCGGCTGTTTTTGCACGCAGCCGACTGAAGTCGGCTCTACCACCGCGACGTGACAGACGTCGGACGTACCAGGGCCAGAGCAGCCGACTGAAGTCGGCTCTACCCAGAGGCTCTACCCAGAGGTTCTACCCTCGGCTCCACCCACGCGCGGAAGCCGCCATCGGCGCTTTCTCCCTGCGAGCACGCCTGCCCTGCGTAGGATGTGGCTCTGCATTAAAATCAAGGTGGACGCTTCTGATGATGGGACATTCGCACACGGTGGCGGCCGGCCTGTTGATCGCCACGGCAGCGGCGCTTACCGGCTGCAACCCAGCGCCGGACCACGTTGTCGATGAGCCGGCTGAGCAGGCTGCAGCGGCAAACGCCTCAACCCCCGCTGCGCCGGTTCCGGCGGTACGTCCGGCTGTCGTGCAGCCTGCGTTCGTCGATGAGGCGTCCGGGCTCGCGCTGCGCCCGGTGCCTGGCGCCCGCGTCGGGGCCGACGTGGAGTCCGGCGCGCTCACACCTGGCAGCTGGAAGCTGTTCGCCGAACCGGGAAGCGAAGGCCGCCGCGTGGTCGCGGTCGTACTGGATGGGTCCAACGAGGTCACCACCGCTGCCATGCGCATCGGCGTCAGTGCCGATCCATCATCGATGGCGGCCTGCCTGCAGCTGCCCGCCGAATCCACCGGCCTTGCCGCTGGGCAGGTCGAGATCGGCGGCGTCCCGTTCACCCACTTCCGCGCCGGTGATGCGGCGATGAGCCACTACGTGTCCGCTGACAGCTACCGTGCCGTGCACGGCGGACAGTGTGTTGCCATCGACCTGCTGGTCAAGGGGACCCGTCCGGAGGTGTACGATCCGCCCCGCACGCCAACGTTCACCACCGAGGAGGCGCAGCAGAAGCTGCAGGCGCTGTTGCCTGCGGTGTACTGGCAGCGCTGAGTCAGCGTGTCATTTCCTCGGCCAGCAGGCTGACCAGGGCCTGCGCAGGCAGTTCGCGCGCCAATGGAGCCCCCTGCCCGGCCCAGAACGCGCCGACGTCCGTCCGTCCTTGGGCGGCGTAAGCAGCAAACAGCTGTTTTGCGATGTCGTAGGCCAGCGGGTAGTCCGCCGGGTCGGCATCGATGAGGGTGCCGGCGTAGTCGATGAGCGGGTTGACGATGCCGCGCGCCGGGCGCCCTGACAACGCCCGCGTCATCCGCGTGTGCGCGTTGCCCGGACCCTTCATCGCCGCCCGATAGCCTTCCGCAGCCGCACTTTCCGGGCACAGTACGAACGCGGTGCCGAGCTGCGCCGCCACCGCGCCAAGGTCGAGCGCCGCGCGGATGCCCTGCCCGTCCATGATGCCCCCGGCCGCGATGACCGGCCGTGTCGCGTCGCGCACCAGCCTGCGGACCAGCACCGGCATGCTGAGCTCTTCATCCAAGGCGTCAGGATCGAACATGCCGCGATGACCGCCGGCTTCGTGGCCCTGGGCCACCAGCACATCCACACCCGCAGCGGTCGCCTGCGCTGCTTCCTCGACACATGTCACCGACGCAAAGGTAATGATGCCTGCAGCGCGCAGCGCGCCGATCTGTGCGGGCGGGGGTACACTGAAATGGAAACTCACCACGGCCGGCTTGAGGTCCAGCAGCAGCTGGAAGCTCTCCTCGTCGCCCAGGAACGATCGGTAGATCTCGCGCAACTGCGTGGGCGGCTCGCTCGACTGCTGCTTGAACAAGGGCGCCAGCGCGGCAATCCACGCCGCATCGCGTGCCGAGCCCGGCGTGGCCGGCGCATGACAGAACACATTGACGTTGAAGGGGCGCGAGGTCAGTTGACGGGTAGCCTCGATGGCCTCGCGGGCCTGCGCCACGGTGCTTGCGCCGATCCCCAGTGAGCCCAGGCCGCCCGCGTTGCTGACGGCGGCGGCAAGCTGCGGCGTCGACACGCCCGCCATGGGGGCCTGGATGATGGGGTGGGTGAGGCCGAGCTGCGCGATCAGATCAAGCATGGGCGTCGGGTCCTTCGCTGCGTCGCGTTACGAAGGTCCTATTATTTCGCAGATACGTCGCCGCCGCGACGTAGACGTAGTCCCTTCAGCCTGCCATGGCCAGCGCGGGCTGGGTCGACGCAGCGCTGCGTGGGCGCGCTGACGCGGTCGTGCTGCTCGCGAAGCGCACCAGCTCGGTGTTCGCAACGGCCTGGCTGGCGGCACACTGCGGGCAACGAAGGACGCGCGCCCCGGTGACGGTGCTGATGCCGTGGCCGTCACGGGCATCGAAGCCGTGCTGGCACTCCATGCACTGCACCTGCAGCGCGTACAGATGCACGATGCGCTGCGATGCCGGCTCCTGCAGGCAGGAGATGTCGAGGATATCGAATGTTCCGGAATTGGGCCTGACGAACGTGCCCCAGCTCTTGCGCCAGTAGGAGGTGGGGATCATGGTCGGTCGGCCGCTGCGGTGGGTGTGGACAGAGCATAGGCAGCGTGCTGTGTAGTGCAGGTGGACACAGGCGTGCAGGCGGGGTGGAGGCGCCGCGCTGGCGCACGTGCGATGCTGCGCTGCCCTGCCCTCCTGATATCCGGTGCACCATGCGTCGACCGCCGAAACGTCCAGTGCTGGCCCTGCTCGGCTGGCTCCTGCTGTGCTTCCTTGTCGCCGCCGTGGGCGCGGCCGCCTCGGTGTCGGCCAGTGAGTTCTATGCGGCGCTGGCCAAGCCGTCGTGGGCCCCGCCTGCCGGTGTGTTCGGACCGGTGTGGTCGGTGCTCTACCTGCTGATGGGCCTTTCGGCATGGCTGGTGTGGCGCCGAGGGGGCTGGAGTGCCCAGCGTGGCGCCCTGCAGTTGTTCGTCGTGCAGTTGGCACTGAATGGGTTGTGGAGCTGGTTGTTCTTTGGCTGGCGGATGGGCGGTCCCGCCTTCGCCGACATCGTGCTGCTGATCCTGGTGCTGCTGGCGACCATGGCGGGCTTCTGGCGGGCAAGCCGGTTGGCCGCCCTGCTGCTGGTGCCTTACCTGGCGTGGATTTCGTTTGCCTCGGCTTTGAACTGGGCGGTCTGGCGCGCCAATCCGGGCCTGCTGGGCTGAGCAGAGGGTAGCGCCGAGCCACGCTCGGCGAGTGCCCTGGGCGGTCTGAATGAGGTGTGCGCGTTGCCTGGATCGAAAGGCCGCCGAGCGTGCCTCGGCGCTACCGGCGCAGAGTTCAGCGGCCGCGCCCTGACAGCCTGCGTTGGCGGCACGTGAAGCCCGGCTCACGACGCTGAGACATCCTGACCACCACGATGGCCCCATCACACTGACATAACCGGGGACCCTGCCGTGCGAGCGTTCAACATCGCGACCTTGATCATGGTGCTGTTCGGCGCCATCTGCCTCGGCCTGCAGGGCCAGTTCCAGGTGGATCTGGTCGGGATGGTGTGCGGTGCAGAAAGTGCATGGCCACGCGCGGTGTATGCGCTGATCGGCCTGTCCGGGCTGTGGCAGACGGTATGGCTGGCGACGCACAAGCCGCGGGCGCAGCTGGTCTGATGGATGTCCGCCGAGCGGGGCTCGGCGGTGATGGGGTTGCCGGTTCCGCTGTGCTCGCCGAGCGTGGCTCGGCGCTACCTGGTCCGCGATGTTGTTTCAGCTGCGGCACTCGAACACGGTGACGCTGCGCGGCGGGGCGAGGAATTCGGTCGATCCCTTCGGCACTGACGACCGGTCCAGCGCATCGTCGGTGGACAGCTCGAGTTTCCAATGCAGGGGCGTGGCTTCGTCGTCCGGCAGCTTGAAGGTGACCCCTTCGTGCCAAGCGTTGATCAGGATCAGCAGGGTGGCGTCGTGGGCATGCTCCCGTACGCCGGAATGCTGCGCCTTGCCTTCGAGAACAAGCCCGACCGAACGCGCACCCGCCTCTTCCCAGTTGCCCGGCTGCATCTCTTCGCCGCTCGGATTGAGCCACGTCAGGTCCTTGACCCCTGCCTGCTCGCTGTACTGACCGTTTAGGAATCGACCGCGGGTCAGGATCGGATAGCGCCTGCGCAGTGCGGTCAGTTCACGTACGAAGTCAGCCAGGCGTCCGTCGCTGGCGTCCCGCTCCCAGTCGATCCACGCCGTCTCGTTGTCCTGGCAGTACGTGTTGTTGTTGCCGCCCTGCGTCTGCGCGCGCTCGTCGCCGGCGAGCAGCATCGGCGTGCCCTGCGCCAGCAACAGGGTGGCGAGCAGATTCTTCATCTGCCGCTCGCGCACCGCATTGATGCCCGCATCGTCGGTCTCGCCTTCCGCGCCGTAGTTGCAGGACGCATCGTTATTCGAGCCGTCGTTGTTGTCCTCACCGTTGGCGATGTTGTGCTTTTCGTTGTAGCTGACCAGGTCGCGCAGGGTGAAGCCATCGTGGGCGGTGATGAAGTTGACCGAGGACCACGGTCGGCGACCGCGTCGGTCGAACAGATCCGCCGAGCCGGTGAAGCGCGTGGCGAACTCGGCCAGCATGCCCTCGTCGCCCTTCCAGAAGCTGCGTGCATTGTCGCGGAACTTGTCGTTCCACTCCGCCCAGCCCGGTGGGAAGCGGCCGACCTGGTAACCGCCCGGCCCGCAATCCCACGGCTCGGCGATCAGCTTGACCTGCGACAGCACCGGATCCTGCCCGCAGGCATCGAGGAAACCGCCGCGCTGGTCGAATCCGCTGGGTTCCCGTCCAAGGATGGTGGCGAGGTCGAAACGGAAGCCGTCCACGTGCATGTCTTCTGCCCAGTACCGCAGCGAGTCGTTGACGAAGCGCATGGCCTGCATGTTGCTCAGGTTGAACGTGTTGCCGGTGCCGGTGTCGTTGATGTAGAAACGCTTGTCATCGGCAAGGCGGTAGTACGTTGCGTTGTCGATGCCCTTGAACGACAGCGTGGGGCCCAGTTCGTTGCCTTCCGCGGTGTGGTTGTAGACCACGTCCAGCACCACTTCCAGGCCCTTCCGGTGCATCGCCTTGACCATGTCACGGAACTCATCGCGATGGCCGCTGGCGAGATACCGGCTCTTCAGGGCGAAGAATGCCAGTGTGTTGTAGCCCCAGTAATTGCGCAGCCCTTTGTCCAGCAGATGCTGGTCATCGAGGTAAGCCTGCACCGGCAGCAGTTCCACCGCGGTGACGCCCAGGCCCTTGATGTAATCGAGCACCGCCTCCGATGCGAGCCCGGCACACGTGCCCTGCAGCTCGGCAGACACGGCGGGATGGCGTTTGGTGAAACCGCGCACGTGGGTCTCGTACACCAGCGTCCGGTTCCACGCCGTCAGCAGCCTTTGGTCGTCTTCCCAGTCGTAGTCGTCGTGCACCACGACCGCCTTGGGCATGAACGGCGCGCTGTCACGCTCGTCGAAGCTCAGGTCCTTGTCGGGGTGTCCAATGGTGTAGCCGTACAGTTCATCGGCCCATGTCAGGTCGCCGTCGATCTCGCGTGCGTACGGATCCAACAACAGCTTGTGGTGGTTGAAACGATGCCCCTCAGCAGGCGCATAGGGTCCGTGCACACGGTAGCCGTAGCGCTGCCCCGGCTTCACGTCGGGCAGGTAGCCGTGCCAGGTTTCGTTGGTGAACTCGGGAAGCTCGATGCGTTCTTCGTTGCCGGATTCGTCGAACAGGCAGAGCTCGACACGGGTTGCATGGGCACTGAACAGCGCGAAATTGGTGCCCTTGCCATCGAAGGTGGCGCCCTGTGGAAAGGGCCGGCCCTCACGGACGCGTGATGGGGTGGCGTAACGGGCGTGGACGGTATCGCGCATGGGCTGCTCGCTGGGCAGGCGGCGGAAGTGCGGCCTGGGAGGCGCAAGATTCTGCTGTCGCGCGTGCAGGCTGCGTCATCGGTCGATGGCGCGCCGATCACGTGCTGCGTTGAAATACGGTAGGTTGGGTGCCTGCCTTTTCATCACCTCCCAAGGATATCCATGCCCTACGTCATCACCGGCCAGTCTTTCCTCGCGTTCGCCGCCTTCATGGGCATGGGGCTGTTGATCCTGCTGCTGGCCATCGCGCTGGTTGCGCTGATCACCCCGCACAAGGAAATCACCTTGATCCGCCAAGGCAACAAGGCGGCAGGCATCGGCCTGGCCGGCGCGCTGATCGGGCTGGCGCTGCCGATCAACTCGGTGATCAGCAATTCGGTGTCGTTGGTGGATGCCGCCATCTGGTGTGCGATCGCCGTCGTGATGCAGATGTTGGCCTTCGGCATCTCCCGCGCGATCATCACCCGCCGTGGCCCGGATCAGATCGATGCCGGCAACGAGAGTGCCGGCTGGTTCTCCGCTGGCGTTGCCATCGCGGTGGGACTGGTCAATTCCGCTGCGATGGTGCCCTGAGCACCGCGGATCCGTGCGAGCGCCCGCTTGTCCAGAGGGCGCATCGTGCGGCGTCCGGTGTCACACCAGCGGATGGACCGCCATCGTGGCACCCTCCAACCCCTGCTTGATGATGCGGTAGGTGTCCCGATCAAACTCGCCGGGCTCCGCGCGAAGTCGCTTGGCCTTGGCCAGGCTGGGTGCACTGCCGTGGTAGCGCCACCCCTCGACGACGTGGAACTGGGTCATGGTCTCCCCCCTTTCTTCCACGGCCACCTTCCCGCCATACGGCCACGCCGATACCTCCAGCCGCTCCAGTGCGCCCCGCAGCCGCTGTTCGTGCGCGTCCAGCGGCTCGCGTCCACTGCACGCGCCCAGGCACTGCCCCAGCATTGACCGGAAACAGGCGCGGCCGGCCGGCAATCGTTCCAGGCCCAGCAGTGCATAGCAGAGGCGGTGATCGTCGGCGAGCCGGCGCAGGGATTCCTTGGCGGCCCGTTCGCTGGAATACAGGCCATGCAGCATCGGCGCCGTGGCCAGGTCGTGATCACCGGAGTGCACCACGCTCACCGTTCCCCGGTACAAGCGCAGGCTGAACTGCCGTCGCAGCCGACGCAGCAGGCGGTTGTACAGCGGAAGGTCGCGCTTGATCAGATGGGCCTCCAGCAACCGCGCGCCGAAGTCGCCGGCCGTGGGCAGCGCGGTGACGTGCCGGGTCTGCCGCAGCAGATCGGCCTCTTCGGTCGTGCGCAGATGGTCCATCACCCGCCCACGGATATTGATGCTCTTGCCGATGTACAGCGGCAGGCCGCCGTCCTGTCCGTGGAAAACGTATACCCCCGGGGTCCGCGGCAGTTGCTGCACGACGTCGCGCAGGTGCTCGGGGTAGAGATAGGTGGCGGCGCGGGAGGCGCGGCGGGCGGTGGAAGCGGAGGTCGGCATATTGTATTGCGGTGATTTAGTAGGAATACTAACACCTGCAGAGTATCCGTGTTCCGATCAAAACGCGTGCCGACTGAAGTCGGCACTAACGGGGGTTTGCCGACCGGAGCGTCGAGACGTCGATATGGCGGTTGGTCAGCTGAAATATTCAGGTTCATTGGTTCACCCGTCTCATCTGATGAGACCGGCCATTACTAGCGTGGTGTCATGGAAACCCTCCGCAAACTCGAGATTCTCGCCGACGCCGCGAAATACGATGCGTCCTGCGCCTCCAGTGGCGCGGGCAAGCGGGATTCGCGCAGCTCCGGCGGCATCGGCAGCACGGAAGGGTCCGGTATCTGCCACAGCTATACGCCCGATGGCCGCTGTGTGTCGCTGCTGAAGATCCTGCTGACCAATTTCTGCATCTACGACTGCGCGTACTGCGTCAACCGCGTGTCCAGCAATGTGCCGCGTGCGCGTTTCCGGGTGGCCGAAGTGGTGGCGCTCACCCTGGATTTCTATAAACGCAATTACATCGAGGGGCTGTTCCTTTCCAGCGGCATCATCCGCAGCGCGGACTACACGATGGAACATATGGTGGAGGTGGCGCGGCAGCTGCGCGAAGAGCACCGTTTCGCCGGCTATATCCACCTGAAGACCATTCCCGAAGCATCACCGGAGCTGCTGGCGGCTGCAGGTAAATATGCCGACCGCCTGTCGATCAACATCGAATTGCCCACCGAAACCGGCCTGGCCGCTTTCGCGCCGGAGAAAACCATGCCGTCCATCCGCGGTGCGATGGGTGAACTGCGCTGGCGGATCGAGGAGTCCAAGGAAGAGCGCGCACGCCCTGCCCTTGCGGCGGCGACGCGCAGCGTGCAGAAGAGTGCGCCGCGGTTCGCGCCGGCCGGGCAAAGCACGCAGATGATCGTCGGCGCGGATGGTGCCAGTGATCGCGACATCCTGACCACGTCCGACCAGCTGTACGGCAACTACCGCATGCGCCGGGTCTACTACTCCGCCTTCAGCCCCATCCCCGATGCCAGCAAGGCGCTGCCGCTGCAGCCGCCGCCGATGCAGCGCGAGCACCGGCTGTACCAGGCCGACTGGCTGCTGCGGTTCTACGGGTATGGCATCGAAGAGATCACCGATACCACGCAGGACGGGATGCTCGACCTGGACATCGATCCGAAGATGGCTTGGGCGCTGCGGCATCCGGATCGGTTTCCAGTGGATCTGAACATCGCCCCGAAGGAACTGCTGCTGCGCGTGCCCGGCCTGGGCGTGCGCAATGTGAAGCGGGTGCTGATGGCCCGCCGCCATGGCCGCCTCCGCGTGGCCGACGTGGCCCGGCTGCGCGCGCCGATGCGCAAGCTGCTGCCTTTCGTGCAGCTGCTGGACCACCACCCGCACCGGCGACTGGACGATCCGGCCAGCCTGCGCGCGAGCCTGGCCCCGCCGCCTCGGCAGGGTTCGCTGTTCGGCGAGCATCCGGCCAGTTGAACGTGCAACGCTGGACCGCGCGCATCGATCCGCCGTGGTCGCTGGATGCATGGCGTGCGGCGGCCCGCATCGGGCTGACGGCAGGGGTGGCACCGGAGCAGATCGACTGGCTGGAAGGCCGCGATGCCTCGTTGCTGGATGCCCCTGATCTTGCGGGGGCGCTGCCGTCGCATGACCCGGCCGCCGCCCCGGTGCTGCGCGTCTCGAAAGTGTTCCTGGAGCTCGCCGCCACGGTGCTGTGCCACCGGGATGCGCAACGGCTGCCCCTGCTGTACCGCATCCTGTGGCGCATCGGCCACGGCCAGCGCGAGGTGCTGTCCAATCCGACCGACGCCGACGTGCTGCGGGCCAATGCCCTGACCCAGGCCGTGCGCCGTGACTCGCACAAGATGAAAGCCTTCGTGCGTTTCCGCGAGGTCCCGGGCGAGGACGATGCCTTCATCGCCTGGTTCGAGCCCGATCACCACATCGTGGATCGGGTCGCACCGTTCTTCGCGCGGCGTTTTGCCGGCATGCGCTGGGCGATCCTGACCCCTTCGCGCAGCGTGCACTGGGACGGCACCGCCCTGCACTTCGGTGGCGGCGCGAAGCGCAGCGACGCACCGGCGGATGACTCGCGGGAAGACCTCTGGCGGACGTATTACGCCAGCATCTTCAACCCCGCGCGCTTGAACGAACGGATGATGCGGCAGGAAATGCCGGTCAAGTACTGGAAGCACCTGCCGGAGGTCTCGCTGCTGCCCACGTTGGTGCGCGACGCCAGCACGCGCGTGGAAGAGATGCATGCGCGCCAGGCGCAGGAACCGCAGCGTCGGATCCCCCAGGCACCGGTTCCCCTGCCGCCAACGCCTGCCGAAGCCGGGTCGCTGGATACGCTGCGCGCACGCGCCGCGGCCTGCCGCCAGTGCCCGCTGTGGGAGCCGGCTACGCAGACGGTGTTCGGCGAGGGTCCTGCCAGTGCGCGGATCATGCTCGTGGGTGAACAGCCCGGCGACCGCGAGGATCTGAGCGGCCGCCCCTTCGTCGGACCGGCCGGCCAGTTGCTGGACCAGCTGCTGGTCGAGGCCGGCATCGAGCGCTCGGCGCTGTACCTGACCAACGCGGTGAAGCATTTCCGTTTCCAGCGGCGCGGCAAGGTGCGCGTGCACCAGCGGCCGGACCGCGAGCACGTCCAAGCGTGCCGTTCATGGGTAGCCGCCGAGGTCGAACACGTGCGTCCGGATGTCATCGTCTGTCTGGGTGCGACGGCGGCATCGGCGCTGCTGGGCTCGGCCTTCCGCTTCAGCCAGGGGCGTGGGCAGTGGCATGCCCTGCACGATGGCACACGGGCGCTGGTGACGGTGCATCCCTCCTGGATACTGCGGCAAGGTGACGCGCCGGCGCGTGAGGCCGCCTATCAGGTGCTGCTGGAGGATCTGCGCAAGGTCAAGGACGCGTCGGCGCCTTGACGGTGATCCACGTGGGCGCGTGGTCGCTGGCTTTCTCCTGCAGCCGCACCCAGCGGTCCACGCCCGCCGCTTTCAGTCGGCTGGCCAACACCGGGTTGAGCAGCAGGTGGTCGATGCGCAGGCCGCGATCACGTTCGGCATGCTGGCGGAAATAGTCCCAGAACGTGTAGATCCGCTCCTCGCCGACGATCTGTCGCAGCGCATCGGTCCAGCCCTGCGCCAGCAGGTCGGCGTAGGCATCGCGCACGGCCGGTTGGATCAGGGCATCCTTTTTCCATGACGTTACGTCGTACACATCGTCGTCCGTGGGGATCACGTTGAAGTCGCCGATGATGGCCACCGGATACTCGAGCGCCACCAGCGTGCGGGCATGGCGGGCCAGCCGCTGCATCCATGCCAGCTTGTAATCGAACTTCGGGCCCGGCTGTGGGTTGCCGTTCGGCAGATAGATTCCTGCGACGATCACCCCGTGGATCGCCGCTTCGATGTAGCGGCTCTGGGTGTCGGATGGATCTCCCGGCAGGCCGCGCCGGCTTTCGATGGGCTGCGTGTCGCGGCCCAGCAGGGCGACGCCATTCCATGCGGCCTGGCCCTGCCAGATCGCCCCGTATCCCGCGCTTTCGATGGCGGCGCGCGGAAAGGCGGCATCGGTCGCCTTCAGTTCCTGCAATGCGACGATATCGGGCTGTTCCTTCTCCAGCCATGCCAGCAGATGCGGCAGCCGCGTCGTGATGCCGTTTACGTTGAAGGTGGCGATTTTGAGTGTGCGCGAGCGTGGCATGGCGGGCCTGTGCGGTAAGCGGCGATGGCAGCCTGACCCAATCCGCCTGAAGGTCACGCGATGACCCACGCGCTTAGAATGTGCGGATGCTTGCTCTCCTTGGCCTGTTCCTTGCGGCGCTGGTCGCCGCCACCCTGATCCCCGCCCAATCCGAGGCCGTGCTGGTGGCGTTGCTGCTGGATCGCAGCCACCCGGCGCTGCTGCTGGTGTTCGTGGCGACCGTCGGCAATGTGCTCGGTGCGCTGGTCAACTGGTGGCTTGGCCGGCAGGCACAGCGTCTGGAGAACCGTCGGTGGTACCCGCTTTCGGGGGCTAAGCGGGAACGTGCACAGGCGTGGTATCGCCGTTACGGTCGCTGGTCGCTGCTGCTCGCGTGGGCGCCGGTGATCGGAGACCCCATCACTCTGGTGGCCGGGATGATGCGCGAGCCCCTGCGGGTGTTCCTGCCGCTGGTGATCCTGGCCAAGGGCGGCCGCTACACGGTGCTCGCGCTGGTAACGCTCGGACTGATGTAGCGCCGCATCGCAGCTGGCGAACGGTCACGGCGTTGGCGCGGTCATGTCCAGGTGGCGGGCGAAAAATCGCGCCATCACGCGGTACGCCTGCTGGCTCTCTGGCAGGCGCGCATCCAGATGGAAGGCATGTCCCAGTCCGTCCCACACGTGCAGGTCCGACTCGCGACCCAGGTCGATCAGGCGGGAGTGGGTGTAGGAGGCCGCGCTCAGCTCGGCTGCGCGGGTCGCGGTGATGAACAGGGTCGGCGGAAACTGCGCCAGCACCGCATCGGAGAAGACCGGTGACACCAGCGGATCACGGAAATCGACGTCACCGTAGTAGAGGTCTTCCATGATCGGCAGGCTGCCGTCGGCATGCGGCAACAGCGCATCGTTCAGTGCGGCGGCGACATACCGGGAGTCGCCGCCGTAGCGCGCATCTCCGGCCGCACAGAACAGGCCCGCCGCGCTCGGCATCGGCAGGCCTTCCTTCGCGAACCAGGCCAGCGACTCGCCGGTCAACACGCCGCCGGCCGAACAGCCGAACACGCCGATGTGTGCGGGTGAATGACGTTCCAGTGCAGCGCGGTAGACCGCGGCGACATCTTCGCTGGCGGCGGGAAAGCGATGCTCCGGTCCTTTGCGGTACTCGACGGCGACGACGGTAGCCCCGGTCATCGCCGCAAGCGGGATGGCTTCCAGCAGCCCCAGGGTGTCCGCCCGGCCGAACACGAAGGCGCCGCCATGCAGTTCGATCAGCAGACGCTGCCGTGCCGGATCCCTCGGCGCGTTGCGCGGCTGTACCCGCACCACCGGCACGCCGTTCCAGGTCTCCTCGAAGAGATCCACCGGATAGCGCTGGCGCAGGCCGATGATCTCACCGCGCGCCCACTCGTCGGCGCCCTTGCGCAGGCTGGCCAGACCGGCAAGGACCGCCGCATTGTCCATTTTCGCCGTGGGGTCCGGATGCGTGACCGAGCCGCGGACGGCCGCTTGCGCGGGTTCGCTGAGATACGGCGACACGGGCAGGTCGAAGGATTGCACCCTGCGCGTCCCTTCATCGGCATGCAGGGGCGATGCCAGCAGGCCAAGCAGGAACAAGGAGGCAGCGGCGAATCGGGCGGCAGAGTCGTGCATCGGGTGTCCTTTCCGGATGAGGCTGAGCACGCCATTGTAGAGCCGACTTCAGTCGGCTGGACGTATCGCAACGGATCGACGCAGCCGGCTGAAGCCGGCTCTACCGGGCCGGCTGGACGTAACGCAACGGGCCGGCTGACGTACCGCAAAGAGCCGAAGCAGCCGGCTGAAGCCGGCTCTACCACCCAGATCCAGCCGATCCACGGGGCTGTTTCTGCATGAAATTCCGTTGACATGACGCGTTCAACCTCTCTGGTATTCTGCTCCGTCCCGCCCAAACGCTCCTGCCCGTCGTCGTCGATGCCAGTACCTGACCCGGCCCTGCCGCCCTCCCGTGCCGAGCGCCTCAAACGCGCTACCCATCAAACGCACGAGCGGCTGGACCAGCGCATCATGGCGGAACGGATCTTCGACAGCCGCGAGCGGTTTGCTGCGTTCCTGCGGGTCCAGCATCGCCTGCACCGGCATGTCGCCGGGATCTATGCGCACGCGTCCCTGCACGCGGTGCTGCCTGACCTGCCTGCGCGCCAACGCCTTGCTGCCATCGAGCAGGATCTGGCCGATCTCGGCGTGCCCGCCCCCGCCCCGCTGCATCCGCCGTTGCGCGATGTGCCGTTCGCTGCAGCACTGGGGTGGCTGTACGTGGTGGAGGGCTCTGCACTGGGTGGCGCGGTGCTGTACAAGATGGCCGCGCGCCTGGGCCTGGATTCCGACTTCGGCGCCCGCCATCTGGCACCTGCCGCAGAGGGCGTCGCCGCGCAGTGGCGGCACTTCACGCTGGCCCTGAACGCCATCCGCCTGACGGCCGAAGAAGAGCAGTGCGTGGAAGACGGAGCCATCACCGCGTTCGCCGCGGTCACGGGATTTGTCCTCCACGAGTTCGCCGTTGCAGAGGAATTTGCATGAACGACGTACCCCCTGCTGCACTGGACCTGTCGAGCTGCGCCCGCGAGCCGATCCATACCCCCGGTGCGATCCAGCCGTATGGTCTGCTGCTGATCGTTGACCCGGTGTCGATGCACGTGGTCGAGCGCGCGATGACCCAGCCGGCGGTGCTGGAATTTTTCGGCGATCCGCTGGACCAGCCGGTCGATGCCGTGCTGGGCGGCGCGCTGGCGCCGTATCGACGCCATCTTGAACATATGGCGCCGGGTGGATCGGTGTTCCTGGGCTCCATCCAGCTGGGCCGCTTTGGTCGCCACCATGCACTGGCGCACCGCAGTGATACGCATTTCATCATCGAACTTGAAGAGCCGGTGGCCGGCGAGCCGGGGTCGCTGGAAGACCTCTACCCGCAGATCAGCCGCTTCATGAGCGAAATCGAGACTGCGGCCAGCGTCGTCGAGCTGTGCGGGATCGGCGCGCGACACGTGCGGGAACTCACCCGCTTCGATCGCACCTTGATCTACCAGTTCGACACGGACTGGAACGGTGCGGTAGTGGCCGAGGACCGCAACGAACAGCTGCCGTCCTACCTGGACCTGCGCTTCCCCGAATCGGATATCCCCGCGCAGGCCCGCGAGCTGTACCGTCGCAACCGCGTGCGACTGATCGCCGACAGTGACTATCAGCCGGTGCCGCTGCTGCGCAGCCCCGCGCATGCCGATGCGGCACCGACCGACCTCAGCCTGGCGATGCTGCGCAGTGTGTCACCGGTGCACCTGCAGTACATGCGCAACATGGGCACCGGCGCGTCGATGTCGGTGTCGCTGTTGAGCGAAGGCACCCTGTGGGGCCTGGTGTCGTGCCACAACCACGTCGCCAAGCGCGTGCCGTACCACGTGCGTACGGCGTGCGAGTTCATCGGCCAGATCCTGTCGATGCAGATCGCACTGAAAGAGCGTGGTGCGGTGGTGGAAGAGCGCATCGCGCGTCGGGCGATCCAGATGCGTCTGCTGGGCCGCATGGCCGGCGATGAAGACTTCATGGCGGCGCTTGGCCGCGACGAACACAGCCTGCTTGCGCTGACCCACGCGCAGGGTGCGGCCATCATCCACCGGGGGCAGTGCGTGCGGCTGGGCGACTGCCCGGCAGAGGAGCACGTCACCGCACTGGTGGCGTGGCTCACCGCCGAACACGCGGGCGACGATGTCTTCCAGACGGATATGCTGCCGGCCCTGTGGGAGCCGGCGCGCGGGTTCGCTGCCGTCGCCAGCGGCGTCATGGCCATCTCCATCTCGCAGCTGCATGACAGCTTCGTGCTGTGGTTCCGCCCGGAAGTCGTGCGCACCGTGCGCTGGGGCGGTGAGCCGAAGAAGCAGCAGGTCGGTGACTCGTTGACGCCCCGCCTGTCCTTCGAGGCGTGGAAGGAAACCGTGCGCGAGCAGTCGTTGCCTTGGCAGGATGTCGATCGCGATGCGGCGCTGGAGCTGCGCACCGCCATCGTCGACATCGTGCTCCGCAAAGCGGAAGAAATGGCCGAGCTCAACGAGCAGCTGGTCCGCAGCAACAAGGAACTCGAAGCCTTCTCCTATTCGGTCAGCCACGACCTGCGCGCGCCGTTCCGGCATATCGTGGGGTATTCCGAGCTGCTCGGCAGTTCGGCGACGGACAAGCTCGACGACACCGAGCGGCGTTACCTGGACACCATCATCGAGTCGGCCAAATCCGCCGGCACCCTGGTGGATGACCTGCTCAGCTTCTCGCAGATGGGCCGCTCCAGCATGGGCTTGGTCGATGTGGACGTGGCCTCGCTGGTGAACGACGTGCGCCGCAGCTTGGCCATGGACTACGAAGGCCGCAGCCTGGACTGGGAGATCGGCACGCTGCCCCGGGTCAAGGCCGATTCAACCATGCTGCGCCTGGTGTGGCAGAACCTGCTGGGCAATGCGATCAAATTCACCCGCGACCGCGAGACCGCCGTCATCCAGGTCGGCAGTGAGCGCGGTAGTGGGGAAGATGTCTTCTTCGTGCGTGACAACGGCTGCGGTTTCGACATGCGCTACGTGGACAAACTGTTCGGCGTGTTCCAGCGCCTGCACCACGCCGATGAATACGAAGGCACGGGCATCGGGCTGGCCAACGTGAACCGCATCATCACTCGCCATGGCGGGCGTGTCTGGGCCGAAGGCGAGCTCGACAAGGGCGCAACGTTCTATTTCTCCATTCCCCATTCCCAAAGAGGCCAAGCATGAGGGACCTGCGACCGATCCTGCTCGTGGAAGACAACGCGAAGGACGCCGAGCTGACCTTGAACGCGCTGGAGCGCTGCCAGCTGCTGAACCAGGTCACGCATGTGCGTGACGGGGCGGAGGCGCTGGATTACCTGCGCCGCGAAGGTGATTACCAGGATGCCAACCATGGCGGCCCGGTGGTGGTACTGCTGGACCTGAAGCTGCCGAAGGTGGACGGACTGGAAGTGCTGGCCGCCGTCCGCGGTGACCCGCACCTGAGCCGCACGCCGATCGTCATGCTGACCTCGTCGCGCGAGGAGCAGGACCTGGTGCGAAGCTACGAGTTGGGCGTCAACGCCTTCGTGGTGAAGCCGGTCGACTTCAAGGAGTTCTTCGATGCCATCCAGGGACTGGGCATGTTCTGGGGCATCACCAACAATCCCCCGCCGCATCCGCTGACCGCATCCGGGCAAGGCCGAACGAATGACTGAACCCCGCCGGGATGCGCCGATCCGCATCCTCATGCTGGAAGACAGCGCGCTCGATGCCGAACTGATCACGGCGCAGCTTTCGCGCGCGCGCCTGAACTTCACGGTGCAGCGTGTCTGGACCCGCGCCGCGTTCCTGGCGGAGCTGGATGACCAGCGCTACGACATCATCCTTGCCGATCATGTGCTGCCCGGCTTCGACGGGGACAGCGCACTGCAGCTTACCCAGGAGCTGATGCCGCGCATTCCCTTCATCTTCGTCTCGGGTACGTTGACCGAAGAGCTGGCGGTGCAGGCATTGACCCGCGGTGCGCGCGACTACGTGGTCAAGCAGCGCCTGCAGCGGCTGCCCGACGCCATCATCCGCGCCATCGAAGAGGGCCATGCGCGCTTCAAGCTGCTCAGCGCAGAGCATGAGCTCAAGCAGAGCCGCGACCGGCTGCAGCTGATCACGGACTCCATGCCGGCGCTGATCGCGCACCTGGATCCGGACCATCGCTACCAGTTCGCCAATACCGCGTACGAAGCCTGGCACGGACGTCCGCCAGCCGAATTGATTGGCCTGCAGGTGAAGGAAGTGGTCGGCTCGGCGCTGTTCGATGCCGCCCTGCCCCACCTGCAACAGGTGCTGGAAGGCCAGCGGGTCCGGTTTGAGCTCGAAGTGCCGCGCGCCGACGGGACACCACGGCACGTGTTGCTGGACGGCGTGCCGGAGATCAGCGCGGATGGCCACGTTGCGGGGTACTACACGCTGGGTCGCGACATCAGCGACCTGAAGCAGGCCGAGCTGCTGCTGCGCGACGCGAACGAATCGCTGGAACAGCAGGTGCAGCAGCGTACCGCCGACCTGCAGCAGAGTGAAAGCAGGCTGCAGGCCTTGTTCGAATCAAGTTTCCAGCTGCAGAACCTGCTCGACACCGACGGACGTGTGGTGGACGCGAACCGCGCCTCGCTGGCCGCCATCCTGTCCAGCAAGGACGCGGTGAGCGGCGAGCTGTTCTGCGATTCGGCGTGGTTCGCGGCATCCCCGGGAGCCGGCGACGTGGTCTGCGCTGCGGTGGTTGCAGCGGCGAGCGGCAATGAATCGCGGCATGAGCTCGACCTGCAGTTGCCGACCGGCAGGCGGTCGTTTGATTTTTCGTTCCGGCCGCTGCTGGACCATCAGGGGCGGATCACCGCCGTGGTGTCCGAAGCGGTGGAAACCACGGCACGCCGCCAGGCTGAAGAAGCCCTGCGCCAGAGCCAGAAGATCGAAGCGGTAGGCCAGCTGACCGGTGGCATCGCGCACGACTTCAACAACATCCTGACGGTGATCGCCGGCAACGTGGAACACGCCAAGCTGCTGGTGGACCGTCAGTCCGAGGCCAGCAGCCCGGTAGCGCGTCCACTCGACAATGCGCTAAAGGGCGTGATGCGTGCGGCCAGCCTGACCCAGCGTCTGCTCGCGTTCGCACGCCGGCAGCCGCTGATGAACCAGGCAGTCAACCTCAACGAGCAGGTGCTCGGCATGCAGGACATGCTGCAGCGCGCCTTGGGCGAACTGGTCCGCCTGCAGATCGACGCCGCCCCGGACATGTGGTGCGTCGAAGTGGATCCGAGCCAGTTGGAAGCATCGATCCTCAATCTGGCGGTGAATGCGCGTGATGCGATGCCCGACGGGGGCACCCTGGTGCTGGAGACCGGTACCGGCGTGCTGGACGACGATTTCGTCGAACAGAACCCGGACGTACCGCCCGGACAATATGCGGTGCTGCGGGTGCGTGACAGTGGACACGGCATGGGGCCGGACACCATGGCGCGTGTGTTCGAGCCGTTCTTCACCACCAAGGAAGTCGGTCGCGGCACGGGCTTGGGGCTGTCGATGGTGTACGGCTTCGTCAAGCAGTCCGGCGGGCATGTGCAGTTGGAGTCGGTGCCTGGCGAGGGGACGGTGATCACCCTGCTGTTCCCGCGTTCCAGCCTGCCGCTCCCGGGCCCCCGTCCAGCGGAAGACAGTGGCTACGCCGAATACGAATCGCAGGATGAGACGATCCTGGTCGCCGAAGACAACGATGATGTGCGTGCCTACACCGTGGATGCACTGCGTCAACTGGGCTACCGCGTACTGGAAGCGCACGATGGGCCGTCCGCGATTCGTCTGTTGGAGCGGCCGGACGTGGAAATCGACCTGCTGTTTTCAGACATCGTGATGCCCGGCATGACCGGTTGGGAGCTGGCCAGGGAGTCGCGCGAGCGAAAGCCGGAGCTGCGCATCCTGTTTACCTCTGGCTATCCGCGCGACCATCAAGCCAACAACCAGCTCGGGCGGCCCATCGCCATCCTGCCCAAGCCGTTCACCCGCATTGATCTGGCCCGCGCGGTCCGCGGCACCCTGGACGAGCACGCGCCCCGCTGACGGGTCGTGCCGCTGCCCGTCGGACGGCACCTGACCCCGACGGCACCTGCCTCTCGGACGGTGCCCGCCCCCCGGATGGCACCTGCCCCGGACGATGCCCGCCCCCGGTAGAGCCGACTTCAGTCGGCTGCAGACGCATCGGCTGACGGACGCATCGGCTGACGGACGCATCGGCTGACGGACGCGTCGACGATCAAACCCGCCGACGCTCCGCGTTTACCCACCCGTCGCCGCCCTCTTCGCCCCCTGCACGGGGCCGACGACAACGTGCCGTTGATGCAACGCCTGCCATGCTGAAGCCCCTTTCCTCCTGACAGGCACACCGCTTGGCTCCCGATTCCGCTCCTCCCGTGCAGCGCACGGCCGCCCGCACACTTCGCCGGTGGCTGCTGCGCCTGTTCTGGCTCATCGCGCTGGTCGTGCTGGGTGGGATGTTCTGGAACAGCCGCTGGGCCGAGGTGCCACGTGCGATGTGGGAGATATCACGGATGCCGCCGCCCACGGCACTTCCGGTACCCGTGGAAGGTGTCGCCGCGCGGCGCATAGCCGACACCTTCGGTGCACCGCGCGGCGCGGACCGCACCCATGCAGGCATCGATATTTTTGCGTCGCGCGGCACGGCCGTGCGCAGTGCCACGCGCGGGATCGTTACCGATGTGCGCGAAAGCGGCCTGGGCGGACGCCAGGTCTGGGTGCAGGGGCCGGCGCGCGAACGGTATTACTACGCCCATCTGGAGGGCTGGCGCGATGGGCTGGCGCGGGGCGAGGTGATCGAGCCGGGTACGGTCCTGGGCTACGTGGGCGATACCGGCAACGCCAAGGGGACGCCTCCTCATCTGCACTGGGGTATCTACGGGGCCGACGGCGCTTACGATCCGTTGCCGTTGCTGCGCGCCGGTGCGGAGGGGACCGCGGGGGGTTCAACGGCAGCCGACTGAAGTCGGCTCTACCAGGCGTGGTTGGAGGGACCACGGCGGGTTCAGCGGCAGCCGACTGAAGTCGGCTCTACCAAGCGTTGTTGCCACGCGGGTTTACCACGGGGGTTACCAAGCGTTGTTTCCACGCGCGTTGTCCAGGTACGTCCAGTGGATGCTACCGACAGGGATGATGTGAAGCGGAGGTCGGGGTGCGGGCACGCGGCCTCCACCGGCGGTGCGGGAAGGTGTCGGCTGGAACGCCATCCACCGACAGCTCCTTCCATGCTGATGCAGGACACCCCATGAATTCCATTGCGCCCCCTGTTGCCTTCGATCCATCCGTTGAACAGCCTGAGAAGGACGAAGCCGAGCATATCGCCGCGCTGTCCGAGGTGTTCTCCGGCATGGCGCGCACCGTCGCCGATGAAGAGGGCCACGCCCACCGGGCCGTGCATGCCAAGGGTCAGGGCCTGTTGAAAGGTGAACTGCAGGTCTTCGAGGGCTTGCCTCCCGAGCTCGCGCAGGGCCTGTTCGCTTCCCCTGGGCGGCATCGCGCGCTGATGCGCCTCTCGTCCCCTCCCGCCGAACAGCTTCCGGATACCGTCTCCACCCCGCGTGCCGTCGCGGTGAAGGTGCTGGAGGTCGCAGGCGAGCGTCTACCGGGCGACGAAGAGCAGCACACCCAGGATTTCCTGATGGTCAACGGGCCTGCATTCAGCACGCCGGGCGTTGCCGGCTTCCTGCGTGCGGCGCGTCTGCTGGCGTCGACCACAGAGCGCATGCCGCGCACCAAACGGGTGATCTCGGCGACGCTGCGCGCGGCGGAGGCGGCGTTGGAAGCCGTCGGCACGGAGAGTGCCACCCTCAAGTCGATGGGCGGCGAACCCCAGCATCATCCGTTGGGCGAAACCTTCTTCAGCCAGGTGCCGTATCGCTACGGCGCCTACATTGCCAAATTCTCACTGGCGCCGCTGTCGGACTCGCTGCTTGCGTTGAAGGATCAGTCGCTCACGGGCAGTGAAGATGCACAGCGCGACGCCGTCGTGGCGTTCTTCGCCACCCTGCAGGAGCCCGCGGTGTGGGCACTGCGGGTCCAGCTGTGCCGCGATCTGGAACGCATGCCCGTAGAGGACGCGTCAGTGGCGTGGCCGGAAGAAGAAAGTCCCTGGCAGGAGGTCGCGCACCTCATCATGCCGCGCCAGGCCGCCTGGCAGGAGGGCGAATCACAGGCCGCAGAGGATGCGCTCGCCTTCGCGCCGTGGCATGCCCTCGCCGCGCACAAGCCACTGGGCAGCATCAACCGTGCGCGGCGCGTGGTGATGGCCGGCTCACGGCGCTTCCGCAGTGAGTTCAACCGCTGCCCCATTCACGAGCCGCGCTCGTGAATCGCGCGGCCGGTTCACCCGATGACCACCCCGTGCGCGCCATGCTGGGGGCGTCGGCGGTGTCCGACCCTGCTCCCCTGAGCCAAGTCTGCATCAGCCAAAGAGGAACTGTCCTGCATGAATACCCCTTCCGAATTCGCGCTCAGCCGGCGCGACCTGCTGAAACTGGGCGCGGGCTCGGCGTCCGTGATCGCGATACCCACGGCCATGGCTGACGTCCCCGGTGCACGTGAGCCGGCCCGCGCTCCGGTCGTCGAAAAAGTGAACTTTCGCGTCAATGGCAAGAAGCAGTCGCTGCAGCTGGACACGCGCGTGACCCTGCTTGACGCGCTACGCGAGCACCTTCAGCTGACCGGCACCAAGAAGGGCTGCGACCACGGACAATGCGGTGCCTGCACCGTCATCGTGGATGGCCGCCGGATCAACGCCTGCCTGACGCTGGCCGTGATGCACGAAGGGGCCGAGATCACCACCATCGAAGGGCTGGGGTCACCGGATGACCTGCACCCCATGCAGGCGGCCTTCGTCAAGCATGATGGCTACCAGTGCGGCTATTGCACCCCCGGCCAGATCTGTTCGGCCGTGTCGGTGCTGCAGGAAATCAAGGACGGCATTCCCAGCCACGTGACCGGCGACCTGCAGGCGGGCGCAACGCTCAGCGCCGAAGAAATCCGCGAACGCATGAGCGGCAACATCTGCCGCTGTGGCGCCTATTCCAACATCGTGGACGCGATCGAAGACGTGGGAGGCAAGCGCGCATGAGAGCCTTTACCTACGAACGCGCCCGCACGCCGGCCGAAGCGGCGGCGGCCGCTGCACGTACCCACGGCGCGCGCTTCATCGCCGGTGGCACCAACCTGCTGGATCTCATGAAGCTCGAAATCGAGATCCCGACCCATCTGATCGATGTAAATGGCCTGAAGCTGGACACCATCGAGGCAACCGACGACGGCGGCGTACGCATCGGCGCCCTTGTCCGCAATACCGACCTGGCGGCCGATGCGCGCATCCGTCGTGACTATGCGCTGTTGACACGCGCACTCGTTGCCGGTGCGTCCGGCCAGCTGCGCAACAAGGCAACGACCGCAGGCAACCTGCTGCAACGGACCCGTTGCCCGTATTTCTATGACACCGCCCAGCCCTGCAACAAGCGCCTTCCCGGCAGCGGCTGTGCGGCCATCGGCGGTGTCAGTCGGCAGTTGGCGGTCATCGGCACCAGCACGGCCTGCATCGCCACCCATCCCAGTGACATGGCGGTGGCGATGATGCTGCTGGCGGCCGTGGTGGAGACCGTGCGGCCGGACGGCAGCACGCGGCAGATTGCCTTGGACACGTTCTATCGCGCACCGGGCAGTACCCCGCATATCGAAACCCTGCTTGAGAAGGGCGAACTGATTGCCGCCGTCAGGCTGCCTGCGCCGCTGGGCGGCACGCATCTGTATCGCAAGGTACGCGACCGCGCGTCGTATGCCTTCGCACTGGTGTCGGTCGCGGCGGTGATCCAGGCCGACGGGAGTGGCCGTGTCGCGCTGGGCGGTGTCGCCTACAAGCCGTGGCGCAGTGATGCAGCCGACGCCCTGCTGCCGCAGGGCGCGCAGGCCGTGATCGGTGCGCTGCTCCAGGGTGCGGCGCCGACACCGGAGAACCAGTTCAAGGTCCAGTTGGCGCAGCGCACGCTGGCGTCGGTATTGATGCAGGCGAGGAGCTGATCCATGAAATTCGACACCCCTGCGGGACGCAATCCCATCGACCAGATGAAGGTGGTCGGCAAGCCGCTGGACCGTATCGACGGTCCGCTGAAGACCACCGGTCACGCGAAATATGCCTACGAGTGGCATGACGCCGTGCCCTCGCCCGCTTACGGCTACGTGGTCGGTGCTGGCATCGCCAAAGGCCGCGTGACCTCGATGGAGCTTGACGCGGCGCGTCGCTCGCCGGGCGTGCTGGCCATCGTCACCGCCGACAATGCCGGCACCCTGCACAAGGCGGGACGCAATGCGGCTGCGCTGCTCGGCGGCCCTGAGGTGGCGCACTACCATCAGGCGCTGGCGCTGGTCGTGGCGGAAACCTTCGAGCAGGCACGCGCGGCCGCTGACCTGGTGCGTATCCGCTACGCACCCGCGAAGGGCGTGTTCGACCTCGATGCCGCGAAGGCGGCCGGTGGACCGCTGCAGGACACCGATCCGGATGCGCGCGTGGGCAGTTTCGAAAAAGCCTTCGGCGAGGCGCCGGTGACGTTGGATGCCACGTACCACACGCCGGATCAGTCCCACGCCATGATGGAGCCGCATGCATCGCTGGCCGCGTGGGAGGGTGACCAGCTGACGGTGTGGACGTCCAACCAGATGATCGAGTGGGGCAAGAAGGACCTGGCCAAGACGCTCGGCGTGCCCGAGGACAAGGTCCGGTTGATTTCGCCGTACATCGGCGGCGGCTTCGGCGGAAAGCTGTTCATCCGCTCCGACGTGGTGCTCGCCGCGCTGGGTGCACGGGCGGCCAAGCGACCGGTGAAACTGGCGCTGTCGCGGCCGCTGATCGCCAACAACACGACCCACCGCCCCGCCACCATCCAGCGCATCCGCCTGGGGGCTACGGCAGAGGGCACGCTCACCGCGATCGGGCATGAATCCTGGTCGGGTAACCTGCCGGGTGGCTCGCCGGAAGAGGCGATCCAGCAGACCAAGTTCCTGTACGCCGGTGCGAACCGCTTGGCCGGCCTGCGATTGCACACGATTGACTTGCCGGAAGGCAACGCGATGCGCGCGCCCGGCGAAACGCCTGGCCTGATGGCGCTGGAAATCGCCATGGATGAGATGGCGGAGAAGCTCAAGCTGGACCCGGTGGAGTTCCGCATCCGCAACGATACGCAGGTGGATCCCTCCGATCCGAAGCGTCCGTTCTCCCAGCGCCAACTGGTGCAGTGCCTGCGTGATGGTGCTCAGCGCTTCGGCTGGGACAAGCGGTCCGCCGTTCCCGCGCAGCAGCGCGATGGGCGCTGGCTGGTCGGCATGGGGGTCGCTGCGGGCTTCCGCAACAATCTGGTGATGAAATCCGGTGCCCGCATCCGCCTGGATGGCAAAGGCCACGTCACCGTCGAAACGGACATGACGGATATCGGTACCGGCAGCTATACGATCCTGGGCCAGACGGCCGCTGAAATGCTCGGCGTGTCGCTCGATCAGGTGACGGTGAAACTCGGCGACTCCAGCTTCCCTGCCTCCGCCGGGTCGGGTGGCCAGTGGGGTGCGAACAGTGCGACGGCAGGCGTATTCGCCGCCTGCACCAAGCTGCGCGAAACCGTGGCGGCGCGATTGGGCTTCTCCGCCGATACCGCCACCTTCGCCGATGGCACGGTACGCGATGGCACGCGTTCGGCACCGCTGGGCAAGGCCGCAGCCGACGGTGAACTGGTGGTGGAGGACTTCATCGAGTTCGACAAGCTGCAGGAGCAGTACCAGCAGTCGACGTTCGCCGCCCACTTCGTCGAGGTGGGCGTTGACATGGCCACCGGTGAAAGTCGCATCCGTCGCATGCTGGCCGTGTGCGCGGCCGGCCGCATCCTCAACCCGAAAACGGCGCGCAGCCAGGTCATCGGTGCGATGACGATGGGCATCGGCGCGGCGCTCTCAGAGGAGCTTGCCGTGGATACGCGCCTGGGCTTCTTCGTCAACCACGACCTGGCCGGCTACGAAGTGCCGGTGCACGCCGACGTGCCACACCAGGAGGTCGTGTTCCTGGACGAGGCAGACGCCGTGTCCTCGCCGATGAAAGCAAAGGGCGTGGGCGAGCTGGGCCTGTGCGGGGTGAGCGCGGCGGTCGCCAATGCGATCTACAACGCGACAGGGGTGCGTGTCCGTGACTACCCGGTCACCTTGGACAAGCTGCTGCCGGGCCTGCCGGATATCGCGTGACCCTGCCCTTCAATGAAACGGTGATGGAGGTGCACGACGCCGGGCTGCCGCAGGTACTGGAGGCGTGCATCGGCGCGCTCGGTACCGGCGAACCGGCGGCCATCGCGGTGGTGCTGGAAACGCTGGGCTCGACTTACGCGCGTGCCGGCACGGTCGTGTTGTTCGCCCAGGATCAGCACGTGGGTTGGTTGAGCGGTGGCTGCCTGGAGCCGGAGATCGAACGCTGCGCGCTGCAGGCCGCGTCCCAGGGGTGCATCGACTGGATGGAGATCGATACCCGCGATGACGCTGCGCTGTTCAGCGGCAACGCCGTCGGTTGCCGGGGCTGCCAGCGCATCGCGCTGATCCCGCTGGGTGCGTTGCCGGGGTGCACGCCCGTGCTCCAGGCCTGGTTGGACGGGGCCGGCGCCCTGCGGCTGGCACTCGATGCGTCTGGGGGTGTCAGGCTGGCCTGCGACACGCAGTGCAGCGAGGCACGTCTGCCAGTGCAGGCGGTGCCGTGGCGTGCCGAGCAGACCCGTTGGAGTCTGCAGTGGGCGCCCCCGCCGCGTGTTCTGCTGCTGGGTGCAGGGCCCGAGGCAACGCCTCTGGTTCCTGCACTGCGCGGTCTAGGATGGCGGGTAACCGTCAACGACCCACGTATCGCATGGCGTGAGCGCTGCGCGCTGGCGGTGGCCTCGGACGGAGTCGAGGCGGCGCTGGCCGAAGGCGGTCCGTTCGATGCGGTGCTGGTCATGCACCACAACTTCGAACTGGACCTGCAGGCCTTGAACGCCCTTGCTGCAACGCAGGTACCCTTCGTCGGTCTGCTGGGTCCTGCACGGCGTCGCGATGACCTGTTCACGCTGCTTCCGCCAGCTGCCCTCGAGGCCTTGGCGGACCGCCTGCGTTCGCCGATTGGTCTGGATCTGGGCGGTCGCGGACCCCATGCGATCGCGTTGAGTATTGCCGCCCAGCTCCAGGCATGGCGCCACGCGTCCGCGTTGCCCGTTTCATGACGACGGGTGCACCTGCGCACGCGGTCGTGGTGTTGGCGGCCGGCGGCAGCACGCGTCTCGGCCAGCCCAAGCAGTGGCTGTGCCGCGATGGAGAAACCCTGTTGCACCGCGCGGTGCGCCTCGCGACTGAGACGGCGCCGGAGGCGGTGTGGGTCGTGGTCGCCGAGGCGAACGAGGCCACATCGCAGGCGCTGGCGGATCTCCGCTGCACGCAACTGGTCAACACGAGTCCCACTGCGGACATGGCCGACAGCCTGCGTAGGGCAGCGGATGCGGTGCGGGCAGTTCCGCAGGTGCTGGTGATGCTCTGCGATCAGCCGGCGCTGACGCGGGGACACCTGCGGGCATTGCTGGACGGTGCGCGCGGGTCCGCCTCTGGCTGCGCTGCGACGTTGCTGCACGGACTGGCGGCCGTCCCCGCCGTGGTGCCGGGACACTGGTTCGACGCGGTGTCTCCGGGCACGGTCGGCGGCGGGTTCCGCCAGCGGCTGCGTGCGCTCCCGCGCGAGACGGTGTTTCTGCTGCCCAGCACGGAACTGGAGCTGGATATCGACACACCGGACGACCTGCGCGCCGCGCGCCAGCAAGGGCTGATCGACGCCGAAGGTTGAGGCGTACCCGGCATCACGCACGACACCGATTCGGTAGCGCCGAGCCACGCTCGGCGAGCGCAGCGGCGCCTTCCGTCCTCCCGCACGTAGCCGGCATTCCGCCGAGCATGGCTCGGCGCTACCCGGTGTCGCACGGTGATGGATTCCGCCGGTGGCCGGCGTTGCCGGGGCCGCGGGGCGTTGTGGGAACGGTGGCGCCGAGCCACGCTCGGCGAGCGCAGCGGCGCCTTTCGTCACCCCGCACGTAGCCGGCATTCCGCCGAGCATGGCTCGGCGCTACCCGGTGTCGCACGGTGATGGATCCATCGGTGGCCGGCGTAGCCGGGGCTGCGGGGCGTTATGGGAACGGTAGCGCCGAGCCGCGCTCGGCGAGCGCAGCGGCGCCTTTCGTCACCCCGCACGTGGCCGGCATTCCGCCGAGCACGGCTCGGCGCTACCCGGTGTCGCACGGTGATGGATTCCGCCGATGGCCGGCGTTGCCGGGGCCGCGGGGCGTTGTGGGAACGGTGGCGCCGAGCCACGCTCGGCGAGCGCAGCGGCGCCTTTCGTCCTCCCGCACCTGGCCGGCATTCCGCCGAGCACGGCTCGGCGCTACCCGGTGTCGCACGGTGATCGATTCCGCCGGTGGTCGGCGTTGCCGGGGCCGCGGGGCGTTATGAGAACGGTAGCGCCGAGCCACGCTCGGCGAGCGCAGCGGCGCCTTCGTCCGGGACCTTACTCTGCCCGGGTCATCGAATACGGGGCGTCGGCGCCCTGTCCTGGCCATGCGGTGTTGGGCTCGGCCTGCATCACGAAATGCAGCTCGCCGCCTGCCAGGATCTCATCGTGGCGCAGGAACGCTCGCTGCAGCGGCGTGCCGTTGAGCGTGACGGACCCGACGTAGGCGTGTCCGGCCTTCAGCCCATCGGCGACGATGCGGAACGTCTTGCCGTTCGGCAGATGCAACGCCGCCTTCGGCAGGAACGGCCGGCCGATGGTGTACTCGCCACTGCCCGGTGCCACCGGATAGAACCCCAACGCCGTGAACAGGTACCACGCCGACATCTGTCCCAGGTCATCGTTGCCGGCCAGCCCGTCAGGACGGTCGGCGTACTGCGTGTCCATGATCTGCTTCAGGCGTGCCTGCGTGCGCCAGGGCTGCCCCGCGTGGGCGTACAGATAAGCCACGTGATGGCTGGGTTCGTTGCCGTGTGCATACCAGCCGATGAGACCGGTGATGTCCTCCATGTGCTCGAACACCGACGGATCCACCTTCGCCTCGAACACCTGGTCCAGCCGGGCCAGCAGGGCGTCGGCCCCGCCGTGTGCGTCGGCCAGACCCCGCACGTCCTGCGGCACATACCAGGAGTACTGCCATGCATTGCCCTCCGTGTAGTCGGTGCCGTAACCGCTCGCCGATGGATCAAACGGCGTACGGAAGCTGCCGTCGCGCTTGCGCGCCCGCATGAAACCCGTCTCCGCATCGAACGCATGTTTCCAGTTGCCGGCGCGCTTGTTGAAGGTCGCGGCCACGTCGCTGCGGCCCATCGCCTCGGCCATGCGGGCGATGGTCCAGTCGTCGTAGGCATATTCCAGCGTCTTGCTGGCCGCCTCGCCTTCTTCGTCGATCGGCACCCACCCCAGCTCACGATACTGCGCGATGCCATCGTAGGGACCGTGGTTCGCGGTCGCGACCATCGCATCCAGCGCCTTGTCCGCATCGAAGCCGCGGATGCCCTTGAGGTACGCGTCGGCGATTACCGGTACCGCGTGGTAGCCGATCATGCACCACGTTTCCTGGCCATGGAACGACCACACCGGCAGCATGCTGTAGGGGCTGTGCTGCTGGTGGGCCAGCAGCGAATTGATGAAGTCGCTGTTGCGCTGCTCCGGCTGCACCAGGGTCAGCAGCGGATGCAGGGCGCGGTAGGTATCCCACAACGAGAACGTCGAATGGTGGCGGAAGCCTTCCGCGCGATGCACGGCATTGTCGGGGCCGCGGTACTGCCCATCCACATCCATCGACAATGTCGGGCCCAGCAGCGAGTGGTACAGCGCCGTGTAGGCACTGCGCTGGTCGGCGCGCGGTGCGTCGATGTCCAGGACGCCCAGCGCGTCGGTCCACTTCTTTTTGGCCTCGGCGCGCACGCGGTCGAAGTCGTAATCCGGTACCTCCGCATCCAGGTTGGCGATCGCGCCGGCCTCACTGACCGAAGAAATCGCGACCTTCACCACCAGCGGGCCCTGAAGCGTGCCGAAGTCGAAGGTGGCCACCAGCTGCCGTCCTTCGATCTGCGCCCGCTGCAACGGCGACCCGTGGCCCGGCGGCGGAAACCCCTTGTAGGCGATGTCCGTTTCCGTATTGTGCAGCGCATGCGCCTGCAGGGGCCGCGAGAAACGCAGGGCGAAGTACAGCTGCCGACCCGGCGCCCAGCCCCGCGTTTCGCGGAATCCGGTCACGGTGCCGTCGTCGCGTACCCGCAGGCGCGACCACAGGATCTTGCCGGGGTAGTCGTACAGGCTGGTGCGAAGGTCCAACAGCACCTTCGCTTCATCGCCCTTGGCGAACGCATACCGGTGCACACCGACGCGCTCGCTGGTGGTCAGTTCGGCGCGTACGCGATAGTCGTCCAGGGTGACCGCGTAGTAGCCGGGCTCGGCTTTTTCGTCGTCGTGCGTGAAGCGGGAGGCATAGCCACTACGCGGTTTCTCCGGATCGCCCCGCTCCAGGCCCGGATCGCCGGTGTACGGCATCAACAGCACGTCGCCCAGATCGGAATGCCCGGAGCCCGAGAAATGCGTGTGCGAGAAGCCGACGATGCTGGTGTCGTCATGGCGGTAGCCAGCAGCCCAGTCATAGGCTTTCTCGCGGGGCTGGATGCGGGTATCCGGACTCAATTGCACCATGCCGAACGGCACCGTGGCGCCGGGGTAGGTGTGACCCTCACCGGCCGTGCCGATGAACGGGTCCACCGAGGCGAACGCGCGCTCCCCGATCGTGGCTGCGCTGGTGAGGCTTGAGCCGGTGGCCAGGCAGATGCCCGCAGCCCAGGCCACCCAGTGACGCGTCACGCTGATTCCCATGGTCGGCATTTAGATCGATTCAGGAGAGTCGATCCTAGCATCACGAAAGCACGCCAGCATGTTGCACTGCCGCGCCTGCGCGCGACATGCCAACCTCAACGCCCCAACGTTGCCGCCAAGGCGTCGAGATCGTCTGCGACAGCGGGACGCACTACCCGGCCTACCTCCTGCCCGTCGCGCAGCAGGATCAACGTCGGCCACAGTTTTACGCTGAAGGAGCGACCCAGTGGCCGCCCCTTCCCATCTTCAACCCACTGATGCGGCACGCCGCGCTGCTGCACAAACGCTGCGACCAGCGGCTTGGCCAGTTGGCAGTGCCCGCACCAGGTCGCGCCAAACTCCAGCAGCAGCCAGCCGCTGCCCGCATCAATCTGCGCGCGGGTCGGTTCGCTGGCCATCGCGGTGTCAGGTGCGGTCTGCATGCTGTCAGCTCAGTGCGCGCTGGATGTCTTCCAGCGGTGCGTTGGTGAAGTCCTTCGCCAGGTCGCGTACGAGTCGCGACTGCACTTCTTTGTGCAGTTGCGGACGGATACGTCCCAGCGTCTGCGGGTCGGCGATCAGCACCAGGTGCGCATAGCGGTTGTTCAACGCATCATCGTTGAGCTGCTCGGCCAACTGCTTGGCAAAGGTCGCTTCGTTGAGCTGTGAAATGGTCATGTCTTTCGGCACCGCGCCCGACGGGCCTTGCCCGGACACACCGGCATCACTGACATCACGCAGCACCAGCTCATCCTGCTGCTTGAGCTTCAACTCCGTCTTGCTGCCGACGTTGGTGAACACGCGCGCAGAACCGCCGTCAGCCACGACAATCAGGGTACCTTCGGGAATGGGGGTGTGCTCGGTCATGGCGTGTGCTCCGCTTGAGGTGATCAGGAAAGTAGTTACCACCGTAGTGACACGGATGTAAGCATCCTGCGTGCCCGGTGTGTGCGTACCGTGCATTTCCCAACCTCAGCAGGCGGCGAAACGTGTCGGGATGTCGCGCAGCGCGTGCACTTCAAGCGTGGGCGTCGCACTGCCGTCGTTCGGCAGCCGTGCGGGATTGAACCAGCAGCTGTCGATCCCGTAACGGTTCGCGCCCAGCACATCCGCCTCCAGGCGGTCACCGATGATGACCGTCTGCGACTTGACGAACCGGCGCGCCATCGCGGTGCTGAAAGCGAAGAAGCGTTCATCCGGCTTCGCATGTCCACAGGCCTCGGACGTGGCAACGAAGCTGATGCGATCTGCGAGGCCGGATACGGCGATGCGCCGTGACTGCACGTGCTCGATGCCGTTGGTGATGATGCCGATCTCGCCCTGCGCGGCCAAGGCATCGCACAGCGCACGTGCGCCGTCGATCAGGACCACCGTCTGCGGCAGCCAGTCCAGATAGGAATTACTTGCCCTGCGCGGATCGGCATCGATGCCATGCAACGCAAACAGCCGGCGGAAGCGCTCGACCTTCAGCACATCCTTGCTGATCTCACCTTGTTCCAGCGCGGTCCACAGACCCCGGTTTATCCCCTGGTAGTCCGCGAACACCGCCTCTGCCGTATCGGGCACCCCAAGACTGGCGAGCATGCGCTTGAAAGAAAGCCGCTCCGAGGCCCTGAAATCCAGCAGCGTGTCATCCAGATCGAGCAGGAACAGGCGGTATTTCATGCGGTGCAGCGTGGGTCGTGGGAGCTGCAGGCTAGCACCCCGATGCGTGGGGTGCACAGGGCAACACCTACCACCGGGATGCCGCCGACGCTGTCAGATTTGCCCCTTGCTGGACGAGAACCGCTCCGCGAGGGCTGACGCAGCTGCATCTGATTGGACAAAAAAAACACCCCGTCGTTGCCGACGGGGTGCCTGCGCGTTCGATGACCACGTGCGCTTGCGTGGATCAGGCCGCTTTAAGGACCTGACGATAATCGTCGTTACTGGCGATTATGGTTTTTGCGCCGGTAACGTCGGTCGCCTCCCGAGCTGTCCACGCTGATTACTCGCCACGTCGAAACCAATACAGCCCCTTCAGCTGAGCATTGGCCCCCCAATACTCACGTGGTGGAGCTGGCGGGACTCGAACCCGCGTCCGCAACGCCTCCTCTTTGCTTCATACAGCCATAACCCCGTTGCCAACGACTGCGTGAGGGTGCGTCCCGATACCGGCGACGCAGGGCTATTGAAACAGGCGCGGACGCACGCAGCTTTCAGGAATCGCGCATGGGGCTCAGTGGCGCCGCTGCCGGACCAACCCGGCCAGGGCGCGGGCGGTGCTCGCCGCAGCGGCCGGCTTCTGCAGGCGCACGCAGGCGGCCTGCATCCCGCTTTCGACGGTGTCGTCATAGCCGGTGACCACCACATAAGGCAGACCCGCCGCCTGCAGCGCCTTCACCAAGGACGCCTCTGCTCCCCGTCCGAGGTTGAGATCGACCACCGCAGCATCCACGTGGCCCGTGCACAATGCATGCAGCGCGGTGGCGGCCGACGAATGGGGGCCATCAACCTCGGCACCGGCGCTGCGCAGGGCCGCGGCGGTGTCGTGCGCCAGATAGAAATCGTCCTCGACCACCAGCACCCGGCAGCCGGCCAGCAGCGCCGCATCGCCCAGGTCGACCGATCCACCGCCCACGCCGGCACTGCTCGGCGCGTCGGTCTGCAGGATGCTGTCACGCTGGCGCAGGGGGAACGAAATATGCGCCTCGGTGCCGTCCGGGCTCATGCGCAGGTGGCCCTCTCCGTCCAGCTCGTACGGAATGCGCTCTTCCACCAGCGCCGTCCCGAAACCACGGCGACGTGGCTGCTGCCAGTCGTCGCGCGGCGCATGGGTCTCCCGCCAGCGCACGTCCAGCCACCGTTCCGGCCCCCCTTCGCGCAGCGACCAGGTCACGTCGACCCGCCCGCTCGGCTCGCGCAATGCACCGTGGCGTACCGCATTGCTGGCCAACTCATGGATCGCCAGCGACAGCACTTCGGCGGCCTTCGGTGGCACCACGGTCGATGGCCCACGCAGCACCACCCGCGACCCGGTCGCCGCGTGCGAGCCCAGTTCGTCGGTCAGCAAGGTGCGCAGATCGATGCCCACGTTCGCTGCACGCGTCAGCAGCGCCTGCGTGCGCGCAAGGGACATCACCCGGCCCGACAACCGCTGCGCATAGTCCTCCACGCTGGTCGCCGACTCGCGCGTCCGCAGCGTGATCGATCCGATGGTGGCCATGATGTTGCGGACACGGTGCTGCAGTTCGGCCACCAGCACGCTCTGGTGCTCGGTCCAGCGGCGTTCGTCGGTCACGTCACTGGATATTCCCGCGATGCGGGTCACCCGCCCCTGCGCATCGAACAGCGGAAAAACGGTGTCGCGGATCCAACGGAACTGGCCATCGGACGGCCGTAACACGCGGAATTCATGTACGCGCCGGGTGCCGTCGCGGACGTCGCGCAGCGTGCCGATCGCGGCGTCCCGGTCGTCGGGCACCACGCGTGCCGCCCACTCCCGCAGCTCGCAGGCCGCCTCGTCAGCGGCGATGCCGTACACCGCATCGAAGGCGGTGCTCTGCAGCTCGGCAGCCAGCGTATCGGCGTCGCGTATCCACAGCACATCGGACGAGGCCGCAGCAAACTGCCGGAAGCGCTCTTCATTGAGACGCAGGCGCTCGTTGCTCAGACGCAGCTCGGCCTCTGACCGTTCGCGCTCCACGCGCGCGACATGCTCGGCGGTGGTGTCGAACATGGTGACCAGCACGCCCTCGATGTCACCGTGACCGTCGCGCAGCGGGCTGTAGGTGATGGTGAACCAGACATCCTGCAGCGCGCCACGCCGGTGCAACGGATAGCATTTGTCGGAGAATACGAGGGTTTCGCCCTGCCACACCCGGTCGTAGATCGGCCCGTTGATGTGCCACACCTCGGGCCAGCACTCGGCGGTAGGCTGCCCCAGGCCGGCCGGATGCTTTTCCGCCATGATCTCGGCATACCCGTCGTTGTAGATCTGCAGCAGATCAGTGCCCCACAGCACGATCATCGGGAAGCCATGGGCCGCCATGAGATCCACCGTGGCCTGCAGGTGGGGCGGCCATACGGCCTGAGGACCCAATGGGCAGGCGGTCCAATCGTGCTGTCTGATGCGGTCGGCCATGCCAATACCGCTGCGGTCCTTCACCCGCGTGCCGGGCGCTCGTCGCTGGCCGTCGGTGCGGTACAGGGAGGGGTCCGTCTGGCTCGCCATGGGGGTGTCACCCACCCGGGATCGCAGTCGGCGGACCCATCGCGGTCTGCAGGATGCGCGTCAGCGCTTCCAGCCGGTAGGGCTTGCCGCAGCGCGGGGTGTCGGAGAAGCGCTCCGGCACGTTGTCGTCGTAGCCGGACGTGAGCACGAAAGGAATATTGCGTTCAGCAAGCCGGTCCGCGAGCGGGTACACCAACTCACCGCCCAGGTTGATGTCCAGCAGGGCACCGTCGATCTCCTGCTCGTCCACCAGCTCGCCCAGTTTTTTCAGGTTTCCAGCCGGGCCTACTACTTCCACACCCTGCATCTGCAGGTATTCCACGAGGAACATGGCGATGTTGTACTCGTCCTCGGCAACCAGCACCCGCTTGCCGTCCAGCCCGCCTGTGTCCTTCATCGTTCCCGTCACGCGTTCCTCCTGCTTGTGCGCGCGCTCGTTGAATGCGCTGCGCGGTGCTGCCATGGGTATGGGGTGGATGATGCTGCAGATGCAGGGCAACGCAACGTGAGGGATGGGTTCGGCAGCGGTGATTGCGCGATTTGCGTCAGATCACAGCGCCGTGGGCTCGAAACGAGGACGCTGTACGTCACCTCTGTCGAAAGGCGATATCCATGACTGCCGCCGCTCCGCTCGTGCCCGCCGCCGTCGCCCAGTCAACGACAAGCTTCCCCTTGCAGGTCATCAGCCTGACGGGCGCATGCTGGGAAGGGCGGGTGCGCGAAGCCAGCGTCCCCGGTGCAGAGGGGCGGTTGGGGATCATGGCAGGCCACCTGCCCCTGCTGGTGCCGTTGCGCGAAGGTCTGGTCCGCCTGTTTCCCGAGCAAGGCGAAACGCCCGTGGACATCCATGTGACCGGCGGCTACCTGGAGGTGCAGCCTGACCAGGTCATCGTGCTGGCCGACCTCGCTTCACGCAGCAGCGCACTGGACGCAGCACGTGCCGACGAAGCCCGCCAGCTGGCGACCTCGCCGCTGGCTGCGGCCCTCACCGACGACCGCTATGGTGCTGTGCACGCTGAACTGGTCGCCCACCTCGCCCACCTGCGCCGCCCGCTCCGCCATCGCTGAGCGGCCGCCGAGCCGATCACGACCCGCGGGCAAGCGCAGTGATCGGCCGGCGTGCCGATGTCGCTGGTTCAGCTGCTGCTGGCTGCGAGCAGGCAGAGGCTGTATGCGGGCATCAACCACACACCGGATTCGTCCGGCTGCAGCGCCACCTCCGGCGTCTGCAGCAGCACCTTGCGGAATTCGGCGTCGTGCAGGGTTGCGCGGAACGGCTGCGGCTCGGCCTCTGCATTGATCAGCAGGGCCAGGCTGAGATGGCGACCGGTATCGCTCGCAGCGTTGTCCACGCTGCGCCCGTCGAGCACGATCACCAGCCCCCTGCCCTCGCTGTCGTGCCAGTCAGCCGGCTGCATGGGCGCGCCGTCGGGGCGCAGCCAGTGGATATCACCCGCAAGGTCGCCTTCGCGCAGGAAGCGATTCCTGCGCAGCAGGCCATAGCGACGACGCAGGGCAAGCAGGCGACGCACGAACGCTGCCTGTGCCTGTGCCGGTGGCTGGCCTGCGCGTTCCCAGTCTATCCACGCCAGTTCGTTGTCCTGGCAATAGACATTGTTGTTGCCGCGTTGCGAGTGACCGAACTCATCGCCTGCCAACAGCATCGGCGTGCCCTGCGAAAGCAGCAGGGTGGCCAGCAGGTTGCGCATCTGCCGTGCACGCACGCTGCGGATCACCGGGTCGTCGGTTTCGCCTTCCACGCCGTGGTTGCTGGACAGGTTGTGGCCGTGGCCATCACGGCCCTGCTCACCGTTGGCATCGTTGTGCTTGTGCGCATAGCTGACCAGGTCATGCAGCGTGAACCCGTCATGCGCGGTGATGAAGTTGATGCTGGCCGACGGTCGTCGGCCGTGGTGGTCGAACAGATCGGCCGAGCCGGTGAAGCGCGCGGCGAAGCCGGGCAGCTGTCCGCCGTCGCCACGCCACAGGGCACGCGCCGTATCACGGAAGCGGTCGTTCCACTCTGCCCAGCCGGGCGCGAACGCCCCCAGCTGGTAACCCCCCGGGCCGATGTCCCAGGGTTCGGCGATCAGTTTGACCTGGCTGAGCAGCGGGTCCTGTCGCACGGCGTCGAGGAAGCTGCATGACGGATCGAAGCCGTGCTTTTCCCGGCCGAGGATGGTCGCCAGGTCGAAGCGGAATCCGTCCACCCGCATTTCGGTGACCCAGTAGCGCAGGGAATCCATCACCATCCGCAAGGCGCCGGCATTGGTCAGATCGAACGTGTTGCCGGTACCGGTATCGTTGATGTAGAACCGTCGGTCGTCGGCCAGCCGGTAGTAGCTGGCGTTGTCGATGCCCTTGAACGACAGCGTGGGCCCGAGCTCGTTGCCTTCGGCGGTGTGGTTGTAGACCACGTCCAGGATGACTTCCAGCCCGGCGTGGTGCATGCGGGCGACCATCTGCTTGAACTCGGCCACCGTACCCAGCGACAGATAGCGCGGGTGTGGGGCAAAGAAGCCGATGGAGTTGTAGCCCCAGTAATTGCGCAGCCCCTGCTCAAGCAGATGCTGGTCATCGATGAAGGCATGGACCGGCAGCAGCTCGATGGCAGTGACACCCAGGTGTTTCAGGTGATCGACCATCGCGTCGTGGCGCAGGGCGGAGAACGTGCCGCGGTCTTCAACGGGGATCGCAGGATGACGCATGGTCAGCCCGCGCACGTGGGCCTCGTAGATCACCGTGTGGTCCCACGCGGTGGCAGGCGCGCGTTCATTGCCCCAGCTGAAGGCCGGGTCGACCACCGCGCAGCGCGGCATGTAGGCGGCGCTGTCGCGCCGGTCGAAGCTGAGGTCACGGTCGCGGTGGCCGATCGTGTAGCCGAACAGATGGGGTGCCCACTTCAGCTCGCCGACGATCTGCTTGGCATAGGGGTCCAGCAGCAATTTGTTGGGGTTGAAGCGGTGCCCCGCTTCCGGCGCATACGGGCCGTGCACCCGGTACCCGTAGCGTTGCCCCGGCCGCGCATCGGGCAGGTAGCCGTGCCAGATCTCGTCGGTGTACTCGGGCAGCGCGATGCGTTCGCGCTCGCGGCCGCGCGCATCGAACAGGCACAGCTCGACCCGGGTGGCATGCCGCGAATACAGGGCGAAATTGACACCGAGTCCGTCCCACGTCGCGCCCAGCGGGTAGGGTCGGCCTTCGCGTACACGCGATGTCTGCGTCCACTTACGCGTGGCCATCTCCCGCCTCCGCCGTGACATCGGCGGGCGACGCAGCCGGATCGGGCTCGCTGTCGCGGACACCCTTCATGACGGTCATGTCGGCCTGGACCAGGCGCTGGGCCATGTGCCAGTGGCGCAGCTGCTGCCCATCAGGACGCCCTTCGGCTTCCCATATCTGGTGGGCCAGCGCCGCCGTGCGTTCGTCCCGTTCCTTATCGTCCACGTTCTTCTCCCGTTTCAGTTACCCATACCGCGACCGGGCCGCCATCCAGCAGTGCACCCGGTCGGTCAATGTCCGTCGACGCCAGGCGTCGCCCATCCAGCAGATTGCGCCACGGCCGTGCGCGCAACCGGTCGTCCATGTCCTGCAGTACCGCGTGGGACGGTCGGGCGCAGCGCAGGCCGTCCATTCCCTCCGCGCGCTCCAGCGCACCGCATCGGTCCACCAGCAGCAGCACGGCCTCGCCGTCGTGCTCCCGGAGCAGCGCCATGACCGCGTCATCGCCCTTCACTGCCAGCTGGCGAAGCGGTGCATGGCGGTAAAGGTCGGGATGGCGCGCGCGATGCTGCAGCATCGCCGCCAGCATCAGCGCCTTGGGCGCCCCGTCAGTCCATTCCTGCAGGCCAGCGGCCCACGGTGTCGTGTCGGTCAGCCACTCCCTGCGCTGCTCGTGGTCCACGGCGCGTCGGTTGTCTGGATCGACCAGGCTGAAATCCCATCCTTCGTTGCCCTGATACAGATCGGGCACGCCGGGGCAGCCCAGCTGCAGGGCGAGCTGCGCCAGACCCAGCCGCGCGCCCATCGGCGCGATACTGCGCACGAAGGCGTCCATCGCCGAACGCAGTTCGCCCGCCGCGGGGTGGCTGCCCAGCCACTCGATCCACTGCAGCGCGGCCTGTTCGGCCACTTCGTCCGGCGCAGACCAACGACTGACCCGTTTGCCCTCCCGTAACGCCTTGCGCAGCCAGTCACCGACCCGCTCGAAGTAAGCGGACTGTACGGCCTCGGCCCGCAGCGGCCAGCTGCCCAGCAGCGTCTGCCACAGCATCAGCGTCTCGGCGCCTGGCAAGGGACACGGGTGTCCCGCCTGTTCGGCGAGCGTGTTCCAGTGCGCCACCTGTTCCTGCCACACCGCCACATTCCAGCTGAGCGCGGCCAGCCGACAGCGCGCATCCGGGCCCCGTTTGTGATCGTGCGTGGCGACGGCCAGCAGGGCCTGCGGCCAGTGCGTGCCGCGTTCCTGCGCCAGGGCTACGAAGGCGGCGGGCGGCAGCGCGATGCGCGCGGGATCGCTGCCCACCTCATTGCGTGACAGCATGCGCGCATGTCGATAGAAGGCCGTGTCCTCCACGGCCTTTGCGTTGAGCGGTGCGGCCACCTGTTCGAAGCGGGTCCGCAGGGCGGCACTCTCCGGCGTGTCCGCCGCGAGCAGGCTGACGATGCGGTGCAGCGCACTGCGCTCGGCTTCATCCAGGCTGCCCGCTGCTGCCTCGCGGGCGCGTTGCATCCACCCGTGGTCGGCCTGCGAGCGCAAGCCGTGTGTGCGGTAAACCGGGAAGTGCACGAGCAGCGCGGATGTTGCCCGGGCGAACATGCCGGGGGTGAGGTCGGCAGTGGCTGCATCGTCCCCTGTCAGGGCCTGTAGTTGGCGCAGGAACCGATCCAGGTCAGGCCGCAACGAGCCGTCCAGGACCTGCTGGCGTGCCTGCCGCTGCACCGCATCGAAGTGGCGCGCATCCTGGCTGGCGGACTGCCACAGCGCCTGCAGGGCGGGTTCACTGCCCTCGGCATGCAGCACCGCACCCACCTGGTCCATGAAGTCATAACCGGTGCTGCCGTCACAGCACCAGTCTTCCGGCAGGGCCTCACCATCGGCGAGGATCTTTTCCACGTGCAGGGTCAAGGTGCCCGGCGCCTGGCCTGCGGCCGCGCCTGCAGCGTCCAGTGCGAAGCGCAGCCGGCGCAGGTAGCCGGCGGGGTCGGCCAAGCCATCGACATGGTCGATGCGCAGGCCCTGCACGCGGCCCTCGCGCACCAGCCGGAGCGGCAAGGCATGCACTGCATCGAAGACCTCATCGCGCTCCACGCGCAGCGCTACCAGCCCGCTGATATCAAAGAAGCGGCGATAGTTCACCACGTCCGCGCCCGTGCGCCACCACGCCAGCCGATACGCCTGTCGCTGCAGCAGGTCATGCAGCCGCGCCGGCGATCGCCTGCAGCGTTCGGTCCACGTCTCCCAGCTGTCCGCCGGTGCGGGATGGCTGAGCGGCGACAGCGGCAACCGCAGGTCATGGTGCCGCAGTTCGGGGCCTTCGCTGCCCACCTCCAGGGTCACCGCACCTTCTGCCAGAGCGGCCTCCAGCGGACGGTCCAGCACCGGCAACCACACCTTGCCTTCGCAGCCGGGCGCGTCCCACTCGATGTCGAACCAGTCGGCGTACGCGCTGCGACGACCGTGCCGAAGCACCTCGTGCCACCACGGATTCGCCGGGCTGGCCGCCATGTGGTTGGGCACGATGTCGAGCACGATGCCCATGCCGTGCGCCTGCGCGGCCTGGGACAAACGGGCGAACCCCGCTTCCCCGCCCAGCTCGGCGCTGATGCGGGTGGGGTCCGTGTTGTCATAGCCGTGGGTCGAGCCGGCGGCAGCCTGCGCCACCGGCGAAAGATACAGATGACTGATGCCAAGACGGGCGTAATAGTCGACCTGTGCCGCTGCCGCGTCGAAGTCGAAACCCGCATGCAGTTGCAGGCGGACCGTAGCGCGTAAGGTGTTCATGGGGTGCTCTCTTTACCCCGCTGGCCCGCAAAGGCGGCGAGGCGCGCGCTGACCGCGCTTTCATCAAGGTGCAAGGGAACCCGTCGGCGCCAGTTCGGGTGTTCGCTGGTGGTGCCCGGCAGGTTCGGTTGTTCTTCCAGCCCCAGCGCATCTTCCAGCGGCAACAGGGCGAGGCGCGCCGGCGAGCGCGCCGTCAGCGCAAGGGCGTCGCGTTGCAGGTCGCCGCTGTCCAGACCTTCGTCAGCGACCCGCTCGGCCAGCTGCTGCACGTCGCGTTGGCGTTGCTGCCGTGCCGTGCGGGTGGCGGATTCGTCGTTCCAGCCAAGCCGCTGTCGCCACGCCAGGTCGGTACCGCGCAACCAGCCGGAGAGCGGTGGCAGATCATGGGTCGAGGTCATCGCCACGGCCGTTTCGCGCCAGCGCGCTGGCGGCCACACGCCCTTCTCGTCACGGCTGAAGGCCAGCACGTCCAGACCCAGCACGCCCCGCGATGCGAGTGCGTCGCGGATGCCAGGCGGCACCACGCCCAGGTCTTCGCCGATCACCAGGCAACGGTGACGCCAGGATTCAAGCACCAGCAGGTTGAGCAGGTCGTCGAACGGCTGATCGAGGTAGACGCCTTGGCCGGCGCCCGCCCCCCGCGGCACGACCCACAAGCGTCGCAGTCCCAGGATGTGGTCGATGCGGACCCCGCCCCGCTCCGCCATGACGGCGCGCAGCAGGCTGATGAACGGCGCGTAGCCCTGCGCGCGCAGGGCCAGCGGCGAATAGCCGGTGATGCCCCACGCCTGTCCGTGCGGATTGAAGGCGTCAGGTGGTGCACCCAGTTCCAGGCCCCGCAGCACCGCATCGGCATTGGCCAGTGCCTCGATGCCGGACGGGTCGAATCCCACGGCGAGGTCTGCGATCAGGCCGATCTGCATGCCCTCGCTGCGTACCTGCTGCTGCGCCTGGCGCCAGCTTGCCTGCGCCAGCCATTGCCCGAAAGCGAGCAGCGAAGCCGGCGTGCGCGACAACGCTGCCGTCTGCTGGCTCCAGTGCAGCAGATCGTCACCGAGCGCCTGCATTCCGGCTGCGATGGACTGCCATTGCGCGGGCTGCTGCGTCTGCAGCCACGCAGGCAACCGGCCGATCCACTGCCATTTGGCTGCAGCGGCGGCTGGCCAGTCGATCAGCGTCGCCGCTTCATGTCGTGCCAGCGTCTGATCGAGAACGGGGTCGGCATGCCGGACTGCGGCGGCGGCCTCGGCAAGCACCTGGACCGGTGAGGCGTGCACGGGCTCGAGCCAGCGGCGGTCACTGGGCGAATATGGGCTGTAGGCATCGGTGATCGGCATGCTGGCGTGGATCGGCGACAGTGCCATGGACGTAGCGCCGTGCAGGCGCAGCGCCCTGCCCCACGCAAGCGCACCGGTGCTGTCGCCTATCCCGCCATCGTCCTGGCCACGCAGACCCTGCACCTGCAGCGCAGCGCCCCACGGTCGCACGGACGCACCGGCGTGCGGGAACCACGCCTGTGCCGGCGATACGGCAACGCGTTGCTGCCGTCCGCCCTGCAGCCACGCGTAGTAGCCGGGCTGCAGCGGCGCACCCCAGCGGCCCCTGCTGTCACGCAGCGCCGGCTGCTCTTCACCGCTCTCGGCGCGCCAGAGGGCCGCAGCGTCGCCTGCACCCGGAATGATGAGCGGCTGACCGCATACGGTGGTCAGCAGCGGTGCGTCCGCTGCGCACTGCTCGGCTCCCCCTCGCAAGGTGGCCAGCACAGCGCCCAGCACCTCCGGCGAGACGGTCCGTTCGATGCCACTGACGTCGGTCCAGTGCGGATGCAGGCCAGCGTCCACCGCGCGGCGCTGGAGGTCAGCGTCGCCGGGTGCCGGGCGGCTCATGACGCCACCCAGTGCACGCGGATGCCGCCGCCGGCCGCGAGGTGCGCCGCCTGCGAATCACCCTGCGCACGCACCACCTGGCCGTCGGGCAGGCTATGCGCAACGTCGGCTGGGCCGGCATTGAATGCGACCCACCACTGTCCTTCGGGCAGCTGCCAGCCGGCCTGGACGGCCTGCGGGCCCAGTACCCTGGCGCCCAGCGAGCGCGCATGCGCCAGCGCGGGTTGCAGGTAGCGCCTGCGCACGGCCAGCAGCGCCGCGAAATCTTCGATATGCGCAGCGGCCAGGGCATCGTCCGCCGGCGGCAGCGCGACCCGCGAGCGTTCAAACGTGGCGATCGCGTTGGGATCCGGTATGCGGTCCCGCTCGGACTGCGAAGAAAATGCCGCGAATCCGGCGAACTCGCGACGCCTGCCCTCGCGCACGGCCTCGTCCAGCGGCGGCGCGAAGTCGGTGAAGAACTGGAACGGCTGCCGCGCGTGCCACGGCTCCCCCATGAAGACCAGCGGCACCATCGGGGTCAGGAGGGTCAGCGCCTGGACAGCGGAGGCGACCGCCGGCGTCACCTGCGTGCACAGGCGATCACCGAAAGCACGGTTGCCGATCTGGTCGTGGTTCTGCGCGAAGATCACGAAATGATCGGCCGACACATCCGCACTCGGCTCGCCACGCATCTCGCCCTTGTGATTGCGCTCACCCTGCCAGCCAAACCCTTCGGCGAGCGAGCGTGTCAGCAGCTCGGCCGCGCGATCCGCATAGTCCGCGTAATACCCCTCGCGTTCCCCGGTCACCATCACATGCAGGGCGTTGTGATAATCGTCATTCCACTGCGCCTGGAAGCCCGCGCGCAGCCAGTGCGCCTGGTTGCGCTCGTTCTCCAGCACCAGGTGGATCGGCCGGTCCGCGCCGCAGTGCGTGCGCACGCTGTGCTGCAGATCGGCAAGGAAATCGTTGGGTACGATGGTGTGCACCGCATCCAGGCGCAGGCCATCGAAGCGATACTCCTGCAGCCACATCAGCGCATTGTCGATGAAGAAACGGCGCACCTGCGGTTGCCGGAAGTCGATCGCTTCGCCCCAGGGCGTGGGCGCATCGGTGCGGAAAAAAGCGGACGCGTAGCGCGACAGCAGATTGCCTTGCGGACCGAAGTGGTTGTAGACCACATCCAGCAGCACGGCCATTCCCTGCGCGTGCGCCTCATCGACCAGCGCCTTGAGCGCATCGGGATGGCCGTACACTTCGGCCGGAGCGTACGGGAACACCCCGTCGTAGCCCCAGTTGCGGCGTCCCGGGAACTGCGCGACGGGCATCAGCTCCAGCGCCGTGATGCCCATCGCGGCCAGCGCAGGCAGTTGGGCGCGCAGTCCCTCGATGCCCCCACTGCAGCCGAGATGCACCTCGTAGATCACCAGCTCGTGCCACGCGCGACCTGTCCACTCGTTTTTCCACGCATGCCCGTCGACGGGCAGCAGCGCACTGGCGCCCTCTACCCCGTGCGGCTGCCAGCGCGACGCTGGGTCGGGCACCTGCTCGTCGCCATCGATCCGGTACCGGTACGGCGCACCGGCGCTGCCGGCGGCGTCCACGCTGAAGCACCCGTCCCCCTCCCCGTGCATCTGCAGCAGATCGCCGTCCAGCACCAGCGCGACCTCGCGTGCATCCGGTGCCCACACGCGGAACTGATAACACCCGTCGCCGATCGGCCATGCGCCGAGGCGCCCCGCGACCGCTACGCTCATGCGTCGACCTGCAGATACAGCGTGGACAGGGGCGGCAGTGTCAACTGCAGCGAGTGGGGTTGGCCGTGCATCGGCTGGGCCTGCGACTGCAGCACCCCGCTGTTGCCGAGATTGCTGCCGCCGTAGAACATGCTGTCGCTGTTGAGGATCTCGCGCCAGCGACCGCCCTGCGGCACGCCGACCCGATACCCGTGGCGCGGCACCGGGGTCATGTTGCTGACCACCAGCAAGGGCGGTGCCAGACCGTGTGGATCATGACGGATGAAGGCCAGCACGCTGTTGCGGTGATCATCCCCCACGCTCCACGCGAAGCCGCGCTCGTCCTGCTCGTCGCGGTGCAGCGCGGCCTGCGACTGCAGCACCCGGTTGAGATCGCCGACCAGGCGCGCGACGCCTTGGTTCAGCGGCCTGCCGGCCTGTTCCCAGTCCAGCGATGCGTCGTGGTTCCACTCGTGGCTCTGGCCGAACTCGCCCCCCATGAACAGCAGTTTGCTGCCGGGGTGCGCCCACATGAGCGCGTAATACGCACGCAGGTTGGCGAAGCGCTGCCATTCGTCGCCTGGCATCCGCAGCAGCAACGAGCCTTTGCCGTGCACCACTTCATCATGCGACAACGGCAGCACATAGCGCTCGGAAAACGCATAGACCAGGCCGAAGGTCATTTCACTGTGGTGATGGCACCGGTGGATCGGATCGTGCTGCATGTAGTTCAGCGAATCGTGCATCCAGCCCATGTTCCACTTGTGGCTGAAGCCCAATCCGTCCTGCGCTACCGGCGCGGTCACGCCTGGCCACGCAGTGGATTCTTCGGCGATCACCATCACCTGCGGATGGCGCTCCAGCAGCGTGGCATTCATCCGCTGCAGGAAGGCCTTCGCCTGCAGGTTCTCGCGCCCGCCGTACTCGTTGGCGACCCACTCGCCCTCGTTGCGGCTGTAATCGCGGTACAGCATCGAGGCCACTGCATCCACGCGCAGGCCATCGATGTGGAAACGTTCGATCCACTCCAGGGCACTGCCCAGCAGGTAGCCGGCCACTTCATTGCGGCCGTAGTTGTAGATCAGCGTGTGCCAGTCCTGATGGAAGCCTTCGCGCGGGTCGGCGTGCTCGTACAGCGCCGTACCGTCGAAGCGTTCCAGTCCGTGCGCATCAGTCGGGAAGTGGGCACTCACCCAGTCCACGATCACGCCGATCCCGGCCTGGTGGCAGCGGTCGACGAAGCGGGCGAAGTCGGCGGGGCTGCCATGGCGCGCGGTCGGCGCATAGATGCCCAATGGCTGGTAGCCCCACGAGCCACCGAAGGGATGCTCGCTGACCGGCAACAGCTCGATATGGGTGAAGCCGAGATCGTGTACGTGCGGAATCAGGCGGTCGCCCAGCGCATTCCAGTCGTACGAACCGCCGTCGGTGTCGTGCTGCCAGGAGGCTGCATGCACTTCATAGATGGACAACGGGCGATGTTCGTTGCGGCTGCGCTGCTGCATCCACGCATCGTCGTGCCAGCCGTGCGGCTCCATCGGGGCGACGCGTGAGGCTGTCGCGGGTGGCAGTTCGGCCCAGCGCGCCATCGGGTCCGCCTTGTCCGCCAGCACATGGCCGTCCGCGCCGGTGATGCGGAATTTGTAGCGCGCGCCGACCTGCACACCCGGGATGAAGATCTCCCAGACGCCGGCCTCATGGCGCAGGCGCATGGGATGGCGACGTCCGTCCCAACTGTTGAATTCCCCGACCACGGCGACACGCCGCGCATTCGGGGCCCACACCGCGAACCGCACGCCATCGATGGCATCGACCTGCTGCGGCAGCGCACCGAGCGCGCGCATCGCCTCGCCGTCACCGGCCGCGACGCCGCGCAGCGCGGCATCACTGAGCAGCGGCCAGAAGCCATACGGGTCATGCACGATCTGCTCGCCATCGGGCCACTGGATGCGCAGCAGGGCCAACCCCGCATTGGGCACCTCTGCCTGGAACAAGCCGTCGCCCTGCACCGCGGACAGGCGGACCTCGTTCGCCTGGCCGGCGATGCGCGCATGCACAGCGCGTGCGCCCGGCAGCAGCACGCGCAGTACATGGCCGCCGCGCCCGTCACCATGCACGCCGAGCCAGGCAAACGGGTCCGCCGGCTCGCCCCGCAACAGCGCGGTCAGCTCGGCCGGCAGGTGCGCCGCGGGCTCGTTCGGTTCATCGGGCTGCGGGTTGGCAGGATGCAGAGTCGCGTCCAGCGCCATCATGCAGCCACCTGCCGGGCCTGACGGTACAGATCCAGGTATTGGCGCCCGGCGATGTCCCAGCCGCTGGGCCGCAGCATCGCGGCGCGCTGCATGGACTGCAGCAAAGCGGGCATGCGGAACGTACGCAGTGCGCGCTCGACGCAGCGGCGCATCACGTTGGCCGTCGGCTCGTGGAACAGGAAGCCGGTCACCCCGTCATCGACGGTATCCACCAGGCCGCCGGTAGCGTGGGCGATCGGCAGGCAGCCGAAGCGCTGGGCGTACATCTGGCTGAGGCCGCAGGGCTCGAAGCGGGAAGGCATCAACAGGAAGTCCGCGCCCGCGAACATCTGCCGCGCCAGTTGTTCATCGAAGCCGATCCAGGCGCCGACCTGGCCGGGAAAACGCTGGGCCAGCGCGCGCACTTCGTCCTCGACCTGCGGCTCGCCGCCGCCGATGACGACCAACTGGCCACCGGCCGCGACGATCTGCGGTGCGACGTCGCAAGTGATGTCCAGGCCCTTCTGATGCACGAGGCGACTGACCACCGCGAACAGCGGACCGTCACTGTCACGCAGGCCGAAGGCCCGACGCACGCTGGCCGCGTTCTCCGCCCGGCCGTCGCAGGCCTGCACGCTGAAATGCGCGGACAGGTGCCGATCCGAGCGCGGATCCCAGCTGGCGTCGATGCCGTTGACGATGCCACTGAGGTGCCCGCCTGCCGCGCGGCGTGCCAGAAGTTCGTCCAGCCCGCAGCCATCGGCCGGCGCGGTGATCTGCTCGGCGTAGCGCAGGCTGACGGTGTTCAGGCGCGTGGCATTGACGATGCCCGCTTGCAGGTAGGACATGTGGCCGAAGAAATGCATTTCTTCCAGATGTTCCGCCGGCACGCCGATGGCCTCGGCCAGCGCATACGGGAACAGTCCCTGGTAAGCGAGATTGTGGATGGTCAGCAGGGTTGCCACCGGCGTGGCATCCCAGCGCACATACGCCGCTGCAAGCGCCGTCGGCCAATCGTTGAGATGCAGCAGGCCCGGCGTCCAGTCCATGCCGGTGCGGCCGGCCGCGATCTCCGCGGCGGCGTGCGACAGGGTCGCGAAGCGGATCGCATTGTCTTTCCACTCCTTGCCGGCTTCATCCACGTAAGGCGAGCCTTTGCGATCGAACAGCGGCCCGTTCAGCAGCACGTAGATCGGCAGCCCATCGGACTGCAGGGCACGACCAATCCGACTGGCCGGCAGATGGCCACGCGGTGCCACACTGCCGACCACCTCGATCGTCGGCAGCCGCGCCAGCACGTCCGGGTAGCCCGGAATCAGGACGCGCACATCACACGCACCCCGCAACGCGCGCGGCAGCGAGGCGGCGACATCGCCCAATCCGCCGGCCTTGATGAAATCGGCCATCTCCGAGACAACGAACAGGACCGGCTCACCGCATTCCACGACCGTCATGGCCGGGGTGAAGCGTCCACGCAGGTCGCGCTGGCGCGAGCGCTGGCTCGCCTTGCGCGCGCTGGAGAGGGATTGCGGGCGTTTGAACGGGGGAATGCTGCTCATGGGGCGTGCTCGATGGGGCGTGCAGGTGGGTGCACCCTGCAGCCCGGGGGAGCTGCGTGGTGGTTATCGGAATCGGCGCGGGCGTGGGGGACGCTGGCGAAGCTCGTGGGTTGAATCTATACCCCCTATCAATCAACCCTCCGTGAAAACAAAGAGTTGTCTTTGTGACATTGTGTGATGTGCGCCGAAGCGGGACGCATGAGCACGCCACACCGCCCTGAATGGCGCGCTGTCACAGCGCGCTTTTCAAGTGGATTCCGTGCGATCGCGACCCTCCGCCGTGCCGTGGCGCGGATCACTTAACCGTTCATGCGGAGGCGCCGGTCACGGTTCGTCGCGATAGGTGGTGATGCTGATCTTGCCCGATGTTTCCAACATCGCCAGTTCGATGTCGGCATGCGCGCGACACCCCTGCGCGCGCATCGCCACATCCAGGTCGGCCGGTGACAGGTTGCTGTGCTTGAGCTGATTCCAGAACACCTGGCCGTTGCGTACCAGCACCACGGGGGCGCCCTCGACCAGCCGGTCCAGCCCGCGGCTGCGTGCGGTCGCGAAGCCGACCAGCCAGTTCAGCGACAACAACGTGGCCGCGAGGATCAATCCCCCCAGCAGTGAGCTGTCTTCGCCGATCAGCGAGTTCTGCACGGCGTTGCCGAGCAGCACGATCACCAGTACATCGAACGCGGTCGACTGGCCGAGCGAGCGTTTGCCGCTGAACCGGGTCATCAGCAGCACCACCACGTAGACCGCCACGGCACGCAGGATGAACTCCCACCAGGGCATCGTCAGGTGCCACAGATCGTCCACGTGTATCGCTCCCGCACCTTGGTGATGCAGGTGTTCTAGAGCAACCGATGTGCGTGCGCCGTGCACGCGCCGGGCTCAGTCAGCGGTGACCGAGCCGTCTGCCAGGTGCACGACCTGCTGCCCGAACATCGCCACATCCTGGGGATCGTGGCTGATCAGCAGGAGCGGAATGCCCGTCTGTGCCAGTACGCTCTTCAGCTCACTGCGCAGGTGGTCTCTCAGGTCGTGGTCCAGGGCCGCGAACGGTTCGTCCAGCAACAAGGCGCGTGGCCGGGTGACCAGTGCGCGCGCCAGCGCGATCCGCTGCCGCTGCCCGCCGGACACCTGCGCCGGATACAGATCCCCCAGGCGATCTATCCGCAGCAGGCGCAACCAATGCGCAACGTCGGCATCGCGGGTATGGCGGCGCGGGTTCAACCAGCCACGCTGGAGCCCGAAGGCGACGTTCTGGCGCACGGTGAGATGGGGAAACAGCGCATAGTCCTGGAACACGTAGCCCAGGCGGCGCTCGCGGGCCGGCAGGCAGATCGATGCGGCCGCATCGAACACCACCTGCCCATCGAGCACGATGCGTCCGGTGTCGGGCCGCAGCAGGCCGGCGATCGCCTTCAGCGTCAGGCTCTTGCCCGCACCGGACGGTCCGAACAGCACCAGCTGCCGCTCGCTGGCCTGCACCTGCACCTGCAGGTGGAAATGCTGCCCGGCCGACTGCAGGTGGCGCTGGATGTCCGCCTCAAGCCACATCACGCATCTCCTGCCGGCGGCTGCCCACCAGTCGCGCTGCCAGCAGCAGCACGACAATGCACACCACCGACGTCAACAGCACCAGTGCGTTCGCACGGCCATCCTGTCCGGCCTGCACGGCTTCGTAGATAGAAATGGACAGGGTCTGGGTGCGACCCGGAATGCTGCCGGCGATCATGATGGTGGCGCCGAATTCCCCCATCGCACGGGCGAACGCCAGCAGCAACCCGGCGAGGATGCCGCGCCACGCCAGTGGCAGGGTGATCCGGAAGAACACGGCTGCCTCGCTTGCGCCCAGCGTGCGTGCGGCCTGCTCCAGCTGCCCGTCGACCCCCTCAAAGGCCGCCCGCGCTGGCTTGAACACCAGCGGCAGCGCGGCAACGGCCGCGGCGATCACTGCCGCCTGCCAGGTGAACACGAGGTTGATGCCGAAGCTCGATTGCAGCCAGCCACCCAGCGGCCCGTTGCGGCCGATCAGCACCAGCAGGTAATAGCCGAGCACGGTGGGTGGCAGCACCATGGGCAGGGTGAGCACGGTGTCCAGCAGTTCGCGGCCAAAGAAACGGCGGCGCGCCAGCAGCCACCCCAGGCCCACGCCGAGGAAGAGGTTGATCGCGGTTGCCCAGCCTGCCACCTTCAGCGACAGGCCCAGCGCACTCCAGTCCAGGTCGATCATTCAGGGCGTGCTGAAGCCGTGCCGGCGCAGGATATCCACGCCCTGGGGCGAACGCACGAAGGCAATGAACCGCAGTGCCTCGTCACGCTTGCCACTGGCCTTCACCACCGCCAGCGGATAGGTGATCCCGCCCTTGACCGGCACCTCGAAGGCGCGTTTCACCCGGTCGGGCATGGCCTGCGCATCGGTGGCATAGACGAACCCGGCATCCACTTCGCCGCGCGACACGTAATCCAGAGACTGCCGCACGTTCTGCGTGGTGATCGCCTTGGCCTGCACCGCGGTCCACAGCCCCGCTGCCTGCAGCGCGCCCCGCGCATAGCTGCCTACCGGCACGCTGTCCGGATTGCCGACCGCGATACGCTTCACCGCGGGCTGCGCCAGCGATGGCAGGCCGGTCAGGCGCGCCGTGCTGCGGGTCGGCACGATCACCCACAAGGCGTTGCGCGCGAACACCTGGCGCGTATCGGCGTCCACCTCGCCCCCCCGCACGGCCTTGTCCATCGTGGCTTCATCGGCGGAGGCGAATACATCCACCGGCGCCCCGCGCACGATCTGCTGCAGCAGCACGCCGGACGCGGCGAAGTTCAGGTCCACCTTGCTGCCGGGATGCGTCTTCTCATACGCGCCGGCGATCTCGCGGAAGCTTTCGGTCAGGCTGGAGGCAGCCGATACAGTGAGGTCGGCCGCCGCCAACGGCGCACTGGCCATCAGCAGCAACGTTGCGATCAAGGTTTTCATACGGGGCTCCTGCAGCATGCGGGTATCAAGGCCCGCGCGCAGCGGTTGCTGCGGCGGCGTCTGCGGTGAGGGCACCGGGCGTCGCCGGTCCATGACCAAGTTCGCACAGCGAGCAGCCTTCGCTCCAGACGCTGTCGCCTCCCTCGTAGTGCTCCTGTTTCCAGATCGGGCTGCGGTGCTTCACCGCTTCGATCAGCGCACGGCATGCCTTGAAGGCCTCGTCGCGATGTGGGCTTCCTGCGGCCACCACGACCGCGACGTCACCCACCGCAAGGCGGCCCTTGGCATGGGCGACATACAGCTTCAGCAGCGGCCCGTGGGCAGCGCGCACCTCGGCCACCAGGCGCTCGAACTCCGCCAGCACCAGCGGATCGAACAGGTCATAGCTGATGCCCAGCACCGCGCGCCCCTGATTCAGATCGCGCACCTTGCCGATGAAGACATCGATGCCACCAAAACCGGGATCGGAGACGAAGCCGATACCCTCTGCCGGATCAATGGCGTCGCGTTCGCGCTCGACGATCTTCCAGGTGTCCTGTCGCTGCATGCTCAGCCTCCACTGACCGGTGGCAGGATCGCCACGCGGCCATCCTCGGGCAGCGCATCCTGGTCACGCAGCACGCGCTGCTGATCGGCGAAGGCCGAATACTCCAGCAGCCCCGCACGGAACGCTGGCCAGCGCGTGGGCAACAGATCGCGCAGCGCGCTGCGCAGGTCCGCCACACGGTCCCCGCTGACCTGCAGCCGGATCTCCCGCGCCGCATCCAGTTCCGAAAATGCGCCAAACAACTGCACGGTCATTTCTCTCATGTGATCTCCTGCGGGGCGGGCACGTGCGCTGCAAACCGCAGCGCGTCGGCATGCCCCCAACTGAATACCTGCACCGCGCTGCCCGCCGCGGCCTGCTCGCCCGCCCCGTCCAGCACTGCCCAGCCCGTTGCCTGTACCGTCGCCTGCAGCCGGAACGATTCCTGGCCTGCCAACGGCCGCGCCGTCAGCCGCCCACTGGCATCTGCCTGGATGACCGCACGCGTGTGGAAGCGCAGCCCGGGCGGCGTGGCCGTGTCGGTGGCCAGTGCCACCTGCACGCCCTGCTCATCCACCAGGCCCAGCATGCGGCGCAGCATCGGCTCGACGAAGAAGCGCTGGCCGACGGCGGTCGACGCCGGATTGCCGGGCAGGCCGAAGTACGCCGTGCCGTCCGCCAGCACGGCGAACAGCAGCGGTTTGCCGGGCCTGATCGCCACCTTGTGGAACACGATCCGGGCGCCGCGCGCACGCAGGGCATCGGGGATGAAATCGTAGCGGCCGGCCGATACCGCACCGGTGCTCAACACGATCTGCGCCCCCGCGGCCAGCGCTTCGTCCAAGGCTCGGTTGAAGCGTTCCACCTCATCACCCACCACGACGTCGGCAACCACCTCGGCACCCGCCGCAGCGAGCCGGGCAACCAGATACGGCCGGTTGCTGTCGCGGATCTGGCCGGACTGGAGGGCCTGTGTGGCATCGCTGACCAGCTCTTTACCGGTGGCGATGATGGCCACACGGGGCCGTGCCCGCACGCTCACCGTACCGATGCCGATCGCGTGCAGCAGCGTCACGGCGTTGGTATCGAGCAGTGTGCCGCCCGCCAGTATCTGCTCGCCGGTCGCCACGTCCTGGCCACGGCGGCGCACGAACTGGCCGGGCGTCACGACCGCGCGCAGGCGGATCCGCGTGGGGCGACCGTCCGCTGTCTGCAGTACCTCTACGTCTTCGATCGGCACCACGCTGTCCAGCCCCTCCGGCAGCCGGGCACCGGTCATGATCTCCCAGGCCCCCGCGTCGGCGACCGCACCGTCATCGCCCGCCGCCTGCCAGCCTCGGATATCGAACTCGGCGCCCTGATCGGCGGCTTCGCCGGCCAATCGAAGCGCGAAACCGTCCATGGCCGAGTTGTCGAACGGGGGCAGACATTGCCCACTGCGGACGGCGTCTGCCAGCACCCGGCCGGTGGACGCTGCCACCGACACCGTTTCGGCCGGCTGCAGCCCGGCGGCGTCGCGTACCAGCCGCACGGCGTGGTCATAGGGGATCATCGGTGCTGCCCGCCCTGCACCATCGCCAGCGCGTGGCCGAGCAACGGCGCCAGTATGTCCAGGCATTGCGCCGCGGCGCGCGGGCTTCCGGGCAAGGCGAAGACCAGCATGCCGCCCACCTGCACCACCTCGGCACGGCTCAGCCACGCGGTCGGCGTGTGCTGCGCACTGAGTGCGCGCAGCATCTGCGCCAAGCCGGTAACCGGCCGTCCGCCGAGCGACTGCAGCGCTTCGGGCGAAAGATCGCGCGGACCCAGCCCGGTACCGCCCGTGCACAGACACAACTGCACACCGGCGTCGGCCAGCGCCCTCACCTGCGCGGCAAGCGGTTCGATCCCATCCGGCAGCACCTCACTGGCCACCACGTCGGCGCCCAGCGCCTGCAGGCCCGCCACCAGGATCGGGCCGGACCGGTCTTCGTACTGACCCTCGCTGGCGCGGTCGCTGAGGGTCAGCACCGCACTGCGCGCACCGTCCAGCCGGTACGCCGCACGCGGCGCATAGCGCTGGGTTTCCCGCTCATCCATGCCCTGCGGGTGGACCCACAGGCCGCGTTTGCCGCCTTCCTTGAACAACAGGCGGATGCCGCTGATCTCCAGCGCAGGCTCGACCGGCTTGCTCAGGTCATACAGGGTCAGCAGCGCTGCGTTGACGCCCGCCAACGCTTCCATCTCGACGCCGGTACGCGCCTCGCTGGCACACTCACACCAGACCCGGATCGCGTTGCGCTCGGGCACGGCGGCGCAGTGCACACGTACCAGTTCCAGCGGCAGCGGGTGGCACAGCGGCATCAACGCCGAGGCCATCTTCGCGCCCTGCAGACCGGCTATCTCGGCCATCACCAGCGCATCGCCCTTGGGCAGGCGGCGCTCGACGATCAGCGGATACGCCACCGGCCCGGCAAGCAGTTCACCCACGGCAACCGCGCGACGACGGGTGACGCGCTTGTCGCGCACGTCCGCCATGTGGAAGGCCGCGCTCATGTCCTCACTCATTGTCTTTCTCATCCTCCAATGGAGGCCAGGTGCGGGATCAGACCCGTCTGGCCCTGGTGCAATCCGTGCCCGGCCGCCTTCAACCCGAGCTGGGTGGTGATGCGGGCCAGCAGGGCATCGAAATCGTCGTCGGACTGCAGCAGCGGGCGTAGCGGCACACCGAACTCGCCGAACAGGCACAGCCGCAGGTCGCCACGCGCGGTGACCCGCAGGCGATTGCAGCCGGCGCAGAAATCACGTGCGTACGGGGCGATGATGCCGACCGTTCCGCGATGTCCAGGATGGCCGAATTCGCGCGCCGGGCCGGCATCGGCTCCACGCGGCCGTTCGCTCCAGCCTGCCGCCAGCAGCTGCGCGATGATCACATCGGCGCGCAGGTGATGGCGTTCGAAATAGGCTTCGTTGTCGCCGGTGCGCATCAGCTCGATGAAGCGGATGCTGACCGGGCGCTCGCGCAGGAAGTCCATCCACTGCGGCAGCTCGTCATCGTTGAGGCCGCGCAGCAGCACCGCGTTGAGTTTCACCGACGGCAGCTCCAGCGCCTGCGCCATCTGCAGCCCCTGCAGGATCTCGGGCAGCCGGTCGTGACCGGTGATGGCCTTGAAGCGATCGCGCTGCAGGCTGTCCATGCTGACGTTGAGCGCGGTCAATCCCGCCCGGTGCCATCCCGGCAGCCGTCTCGGCAGCTGGGTGCCGTTGGTGGTGATCGCCACCTTGCGGATACCCGGCACGGCCGCCACGGTTTCGATGATCGCATCGAGATCCTTGCGCAGGCTGGGCTCGCCGCCGGTAAGCCGGATCTTGTGCATGCCCAGCGCCGCGAACGCGCGCACCAACCGGCCGATTTCGTCCAGCGCGAGAAAGCGCGGACGCCCATCGGCCTGGTAGCCGTCCGGCAGGCAATAGCTGCAGCTGAAATTGCAGGCTTCGGTCAGCGAAAGACGCAGGTACGGGAAGCGCCGGCCAAAGCCATCGCTGAGCGGCGGCGCCGCCGCTGATCCTGCTGCTGTGTCTGCGCGCTGCGCCATGTCCTGACCTTGCCTGCGTTCTTCATGCATAGCGATCAAGGCTAACCGCCGCGGCGTCGACAGGGCATGACTGAGCCGCTTGAACCCTGCCGCGAGGAGGCCTGTTCGGCCGGTGCCGCGTGTAGCCGCCTGGTTCATCGCCTGCGGAAGCGCGCGCGACGAATGCACGAAGCTGCACGAACGTGCACGCTATTACGGCTTTTGGGCTAAGATGACGTGCCCGCCATGCTCTGGATGCCCCATGCGCCCTCTCCCTATGCTGATTGCCCTGCCCGCTGGCGGATGCGGGACGGCCTCGTCGACGACGGCCGCGGCCCGATGAGCGGCCCCGACGCGCTGCCGGGCGAACGCCAGCACTACATCCTGCGCGTGTTGCGCGACGAAGGTCGCGTGCTCGCCGCGCCACTGGCCGCGCATTTCGGCGTGTCGGAAGACTCCATCCGCCGCGACCTGCGTGAGCTGGACCAACGCGGTCTATGCCGTCGCGTCCATGGCGGCGCATTGCCGCTGACGCCTGCGTTTCCGCCCCTGGCCGAGCGACAGCAGCATCAGTCGTCACGCAAACACGCGCTGGCGCTGAGCGCCGTCAGCCTGCTGCAGGCAGGCAACGTCGTCGCACTGGATGCGGGCTCGACCAACAGCGCGATTGCGGCGGCCCTGCCCGGTGACCGCGCCTTGCGCGTGGTGACCAACGCGCCGGACATCGCCCTGGTGCTGATGGGGCGCGGCGACATCGAGGTCACCCTGATCGGTGGACGCCTGGATGCGCGCTCCGGCGCAGTGCTTGGGGCGCAGGCGCTGGAGCAGTTGGCCACGCTGCGGGTCGATGTGGGCTTCATCGGTACCTGCGCCCTGGACAGCGAAGGGGAGGCGTGGGCCATCGACGGCGAGGAGGCCGCTTTCAAGCGCGCGTTGCTGCGCTGCTGTGATCGTTTCGTGGTGGTGGCCATGACGGAAAAACTGGGCGCCGTGGGCGCGCACCGTATCGGCCGGCGTGATCAGGTCGACACCGTGCTGGTCGAAGCCGATGCGCCTGCCGCCTTCATCGACGGCCTGCGCCACCGTGGCGTGGCGGTCCTGCCCTGCCCTGCCACCACTGCCTGACCCCTGCCTGGAAAACGTCACGATGAACGATCTCTCCCGCCCTGCCGCCTTGCGCCAGCAGCACGCTACACGCGCGGTGTTCTTCCTGCCCGGCTTCGCCATCGCGGCGTGGGCGCCGCTGGTGCCGTTCGCCAAGATGCGTACGGGGTTGGACGAGGGCACGCTGGGGCTCGCCCTGCTCTGCCTCGGCGCAGGCTCGCTGCTGGCGATGCCGGTCGCCGGTGCGCTGGCTGCGCGTTTCGGCTGCCGCGCCCTGATGTTGGCCACGCTGGCACTGGCTTGCCTGGCGCTGCCCTTTCTCGCCGTGGCACCGAATGCCTTTGCGCTGGCTGGCGCGTTGTTCGTGTTTGGTGCGGGCGTGGGGGCCTGCGACTGCGTCATGAACCTGCAGGCGGTCATGGTGGAGCGCGATGCACAGCGGCCGATGATGTCGGGCTTCCACGCGTTCTACAGCATCGGCGGCGCGGTGGGTGCAGCGGCGATGACGGCGCTGCTCGCGCTGGGTGCGGCGCCGTGGGTCGGCGCGTGCCTGCTCGTCGCGGTGATGGGGGTGGTCATCCTGCTGGCCGCGCCGCACTGGCGCCGTGAGCGCGCCCCCGGTGATGCGCCGATGTTCGCCATCCCGCGCGGGGTGGTGCTGCTGATCGGCGCCCTGTGCTTCGTCGCCTTCCTGTGCGAAGGGGTCATGCTGGACTGGAGCGCGGTGTTCCTGCATGAAGTGCAGGCGGTGCCGGCGGGTCGCGCAGGGCTCGGCTTCCTGGTGTTTTCGGTGGCGATGACCGTCACCCGCCTGTTCGGTGACCGGGTGGTCGCCCGGCTGGGCGCCCTGCGTGCGGTATTGGCGGGGGCGGCACTCGGCGCGGGGGGACTGCTGATGGCCACGTTCGCCGACACGCTGCCGCTGGCGTTGTCGGGCTACGCGTTGGTGGGCCTGGGGTGCGCGAACATCGTGCCGGTGCTGTTCACCCTTGCCGGCAACCAGAAGGCCATGCCGGAAAGCCTGGCGATTCCGGCGGTGACCACGCTGGGCTATGCGGGCGTACTGGCCGGACCGGCGCTGGTCGGGTTTGTCGCGCACCTGAGCAGCCTGGTGGTCGCCTTCGTACTGGTCGCCATCGCCCTGCTGCTGGTCGGCGTCGGCGCGCGCGCGATCGGTGCGGGCTCACGGCGCGGGCCGCAGCGGTAGCGCCGAGCCGTGCTCGGCGGCTGTTGGTTCTGTGCCCCGGAAACACTCCGCCGAGCATGGCTCGGCGCTACCGGGGGCGCGTCTCGCGTCGGTACCTGTGCCCGCCGAGCGTGGCTCGGCGCTACCCGTGCGGGGCGTGCGGGGCGTGCGGGGCGTCCGCTGGCGTTATCGGAGCAGGCCGCGGCGGCGGAACCACCATTCCAGCGGCAATGTGGCCAGCGGTGGCACGGCCGCGACGATGGCGAGCAGCGTAGCCCACCACGGCCAGCGCAGTCGCAGCGCAGCGACCACGGTCACGGCCAGATAGGCCATGAATGCCACGCCGTGCAGCCGGCCGAACCACCACACCACCGACTCGGTGGCCTGCGGGCCGTATTTCAACCACATGCCCAGCAGGAGGCCGGCCCACGTAAGGGCCTCGAAAAACGCCGTCCAGGCGAAAACGCGGCCCATCGGACTGATCGGGGGTAAAGGCTTCAACAGGAACTCCAGGGCCGCTTGCAGGAATACGGATGATACGCATCCGCAGCCGATGCTCATGCTGCACCGACGCTTGCAGGCTCTGGAATCCGGTGATAGCGTCGTAATTACTCCGTAATTACAAAGGTCATCGGCATGACCCGTGTCTGGAATACCCTTGAGCAGCAGCGCCAGGAGCGCCTGCAACGCGCCGCCCAGGCCGGCTTGGCGCGCGAGGTGCCGCACGCCCGCGTTATCGACCTGTTCGAAGCCGTCATCGAGCCCGGTGACCGCGTCTGTCTGGAAGGCAACAACCAGAAGCAGGCCGACTTTCTGGCCGAATCGCTGGCCCAGCTCAATCCGGAACGGGTGCGCGACCTGCACATGGTGCAGTCCGTACTCTCCCTGCCCTCGCATCTGGACGTGTTCGAGCGCTGCATCGCCAAGCGCCTGGATTTCTCCTTCTCCGGTCCACAGGGCGGTCGCCTTGCGGGTCTGGTGGCTGAAGGACGCATCGACATCGGCGCGATCCATACCTATCTGGAACTGTTCGGCCGCTACTTCATCGACCTCACTCCGAAAGTCGCCCTGATCGCTGCCCAGGCAGCGGACCGCCATGGCAATCTCTATACGGGTCCAAACACCGAAGACACCCCGGTCATCGTCGAAGCCACTGCCTTCCGCGGCGGCATCGTCATCGCCCAGGTCAACGAGATCGTCGACACCCTCCCCCGCGTCGACATCCCGGCGGACTGGGTCGATTTCGTGACCCTCGCGCCGCGCCCCAACTACATCGAACCGCTGTTCACCCGCGATCCGGCACAGATCTCCGAGATCCAGGTGCTGATGGCGATGATGGCGATCAAAGGCATCTACGCGGAGTACGGGGTGCAGCGCCTCAACCATGGCATCGGCTTCGATACTGCGGCGATCGAACTGCTGCTGCCCACGTACGGCGAATCGCTGGGGCTGAAAGGCAAGATCGGCAGTCACTGGGCACTCAATCCGCATCCGGCGCTGATCCCGGCCATCGAATCCGGCTTCGTCAAATCCGTGCATTCGTTCGGCTCGGAACTGGGCATGGAGAAGTACATCCAGGCGCGTCCCGATGTGTTCTTCACCGGTGCCGACGGCAGCATGCGCTCCAACCGCGCGTTCTCGCAGACCGCCGGCCTGTATGCCTGCGACATGTTCATCGGATCCACCCTGCAGATCGACCTGCAGGGCAACAGTTCCACCGCCACGCGCGACCGCATCGCCGGCTTCGGCGGCGCGCCCAACATGGGATCGGATGCACGTGGCCGTCGCCACGCCAGTCCGGCCTGGCTGAAGGCGGGCGCGGAAGCGGCACTGCCCGGCCAGATGCCGCGCGGTCGCAAACTGGTGGTGCAGATGGTGGAAACCTTCCGCGAACACATGGCGCCGGCCTTCGTCGACCGGCTGGATGCCTGGGAGCTGGCCGAGCGCGCGAACATGCCCCTGCCGCCGGTGATGATCTACGGCGACGACGTGACCCACATCCTGACCGAGGAAGGCATCGCCAACCTGCTGCTGTGCCGCACCCCGGAAGAACGCGAACAGGCGATACGCGGTGTCGCCGGCTACACCGCCGTGGGCATGGGCCGCGACAAAGCGATGGTGGAGAACCTGCGCGACCGCGGTGTGATCCGCCGCGCCGAGGACCTGGGCGTACGCAGCCGCGACGCCACGCGCGATCTGCTCGCCGCGCGCTCGATCAAGGATCTCGTGCACTGGTCCGGCGGCCTGTACGACCCGCCCAAACGCTTCCGCAACTGGTAAGGGACAGCATCCATGGAAACCCTCCGTTATCGTTTTCCCGGTGAGCGCCTGCTGGGCGCCGCCGATCTGCACGCCCTGGTCGGCGTGGTCGCCTCGGGCAATCTGGAAGTACTGGTCGAAGCGGTGCCGCTTGATGGCCATATGGAGATCGACGTGATCACCTCGGCCCGCGGCTTCGGTGAGATCTGGCAGGCGGTGCTGGCCGACTTCGCCGCACGCCATCCGCTGCGCGATGTCCGACTGTCCATCAATGATGCGGGGGCGACGCCGGCCGTGGTGAGCCTGCGCCTGCAGCAGGCACTGGAAGCGCTCGACGAGCGGGGACAGCAGCCATGAGCCAGCGCAGTTACTACGAAGCCGATGCCCGCGAGCGCATCGCTGGCCTGCTCGATGCCGGCAGCTTCACCGAGTACTACGGTCCGCGCCGACGCACGATCAGCCCGCATCTGGCCCAGCTGGACGTGCCCGGGGCGTTCGACGATGGCATCGTCGTCGGCGCAGGCACAGTGCGGGGCCGCGCGGTGCTGGTGGCCGCGCAGCAGGGCGCCTTCATGGGCGGCGGCGTGGGCGAAGTGCATGGCGCCAAACTGACCGGCCTGCTGGAACGCGCCCGCAGCGAGCGCCCGGACGCGGTGCTGCTGCTGCTGGACAGCGGTGGTGTGCGCTTGCACGAGGCCAACGCGGGCCTGATTGCGATTTCCGAGATCATGCGCGCCGTGCTGGCGACACGTGCGGAAGGCATCCCGGTGCTGGCGCTGGTCGGCAGCGGGAACGGGGCCTTCGGTGGCATGGGCATCGTTGCCCGCTGCTGCACCGCGGTGCTGATGTCCGAAGAAGGCCGCTTGTCACTGTCCGGCCCTGAAGTCATTGAAACGGTGCGGGGCGTGGAAGAGTTCGACTCGCGCGACCGCGCCCTGGTGTGGCGCGTCACCGGCGGCAAGCACCGTTACCTCATCGGCGAGGCAGACCAGCTGGTCGCCGACCGGATGGACGCGTTCGTCGACGCCGCTGTGGCGGCCCTCGATGCCGGCGATGCGGCAGGAACCGACGACCCGCTTGCGTCGCTGGAGCAGGCCCAGCGCAAGCTGGAGGCACGCATCGCCGCCTATGGCGCGTGCCGCGATGGCCTGGAGATCTGGACCCTGCAGGGCATCGCCCATCCCGAGCGACTGCCCCTGCTCGATACCCCCGCCTTCCTCGATGCGGTTGCCGCGCGGAGCCTGCCATGAAGCTCGATCAGCTGCTGCCTGCCCTGTTCCCGGGCGGCCACGCCATTGCCCGCAACGATGACGTACTGACCGGAACCGCCACCACCGGCGTGGGCGAGGTCACGGTCATCGGCACCGCCAACAAGCTCGAGGTGGGCGTTGATCACGCGCTGGCGCTCTCGGCCTGCGTCCTGGCCAGCACCCGTGCGCATCCGCAGCGCCCCATCGTGATGCTGGTCGATACGGCGGGCCAGCGGCTGGCGCGCCGCGATGAACTGCTGGGCATCAACGGGTGTTTCGCGCACCTCGCGCGCAGCCTGGAGCTCGCGCGTCGGCGCGGTGCGCCGTTGGTCAGCCTGGTGTATGGCGAATCCGTGAGTGGAGGATTTCTGTCCTTCGGCCTGATGGCGGACCGCATCTTCGCGCTTCCCGAGGCCCAGGTCCGGGTGATGGATCTGCGTGCGATGGCGCGGGTCACCAAGCAGCCGCTGGAGAAGCTGAAGGCGTTGAGCACCAGCTCCCCGGTGTTCGCGCCCGGCGTCGACAACTATGTGCGGATGGGCGCGGTGGAAGCGGTGTGGGAGGGCGATCTTGCGGTCGCGCTGGAGGCAGCGCTCGCCGCGCCACCGACCCGCGACCTGCGCCGCGAACGCGGTCTGCAACGCGGCGGACGCCTGCTGGCACACGACGTCGCCCGCGCCGTCGCGGCGGGTGAGGCCTGAGCCATGCGGCGCCACGATCTGGCCTGGATCGACCCGCAGGCGGACTTCACCGCGCTGACCCCGCAGGCCGAAGCCCGTCTGCGCGCCTGGTTGCGGGCACGACTGCCGGTGGTCATTGCGCGACGCGATCCGGCAACCGATGGCGATCAGCTGCGGCTGGGCGTGCCCTTGCCACTGGCCGAACAGCGCCAGCGCCTGGCCTTGCGCGCGCCGCGCGGTGCGGTCCTGCGCCACGCGCCGCCGCCGTCGCTGCCGGCGGTGCTGGAAACCTGCAGCGGCAGCTGGCGGCCCGCCCTGCACGCGCTGCATCAGCAGTGCAGCGGACGGGGGCTGGCACCGCGCGTGTTCGGCAGCCACGGCTGGCAGGCAGTCACCGGACGTGAGTACGTACATCCTGGCTCGGACCTCGACCTGCTGTGGGAGGTCGACGATCAGCATGCCGCGACAGCGATCTGCACGCTGTTGCAGCACTGGGAATCCGTGCATCGGCTGCGTGCCGATGGCGAATTGCGATTCGCCGGTGGACAGGCGGTGAACTGGCGCGAATACGCCAGCGATGCACCGCGGGTGCTGGTGAAGGCCGATGCGGCCTGCTGGCTGGCGACGCGCGACGCGCTGGGCGCAGATGCGTGCGCCGACAGGCGTCAGCCTGCATGAACGCGCTCGCGATCCCCTGCCCTTCCCCCTTTCCGCGCGCACCCGCGCACCGGCTGGGCCGCATGGCCATCGCCGCGCTGCACGCCGAGCTGGCCTGCAGTCCGAAACCCGGCCTGGTGACCCCCTTCAGTCGTGGCAGTCACCGCGACATGGATGCCGGCACCTTCATGCGCAGCCTGTTCGCGCTGCGCGGTTATTTCGTGGCGATCGCCGCACAGGGCCCCACCGCGCAGCGATTCGCGTCGCTGCGACAGCTCGGCCTCAGCGCGGAGCAGGCAATGGGCGCAGCGACCGGCGGCATCAACACCCACCGCGGGGCCATCTTCAGCCTGGGCCTGCTGGTCGCACACGCGTCGCGGCTGTACGTCCAACAGGGTCGCCCGGCCCCGGCCGAGACGGTGTGCGCCGATGTTGCACGGTGGCGCGATGACCTGCTGGACGCCCCCTTGGACCCGCGCAGTCCGGGACAGCGTGCGCGTGCCCTGCACGGCGTCGCCGGTGTCCGCGAACAAGCCGCCGCTGGATTTCCCCTGCTGCAGGGGGTCGGAGTGCCAGCGCTCCGCGCGGCCTTGGCCGACGGGCTGGATCCCGCAACCGCGCACGTGCAGACCCTGATGCAACTGATCGCAGTGGCGGACGACCTCAACCTGCTGCATCGCGGCGGACGTGAGGGATTGGCGTTCGCGCAGGCGAGCGCACGGGAGTTCCTGGCCAGCGGAGGCGTCCATGCGGCGGGCTGGTCGGCGCGCCTGCGGCACCTCGGCCATGCATTCGAGCAGCGTCGGTTGAGCCCTGGCGGCAGCGCAGACCTGCTTGCCTGCAGCGTGTTCCTGCTGATGCAGGAGCGCATGCCATGACGCTCGCGCTCCTGTGCCCCGGCCAGGGTGGGCAACAGCCCGGCATGTTCGATCGCCTTGCCGCGTCGGCGGCCGCCGCGCCGATGCTGGAGGTGCTTGCGCAGCTGCTTGGTGCGGCACCGGCCACGCTGGCGGCGGACCCGGACCGGTTCCGCAATGCCATGGCTCAGCCTCTGGTCTGTGCAGCGGCGCTGGGCCATTGGCTCGCCCTTCGGGATCACCTCCCTCCCCCACGGGTGGTGGCCGGCTACAGCGCGGGCGAACTCGCCGCCCACGCGGTGGCTGGCAGCCTGGAGCCGGCGCAGTGCCTGCAACTGGCCATCGACCGCGCGGCGGCCATGGACGCCGCAGCGCCCGCCGACGGCGGACTGCTGGCGGTGATCGGGCTGGAGCGCGGCGTCATCGACGCGCTGTGCCGCGACCACGGTGTCTTCGTCGCCATCGTCAACGGCGACGACCACGTCGTGCTGGGGGGGCAACGCCCTGCGCTGGATGCGCTGCAGGCCGCAGCCGAATCCCGTGGCGCGCGCAGCGTGCCGCTGCCGGTGTCGGTGCCGGCGCACACCCCTTTGCTGGCCAGCGCGGCGGCGGCGTTCGCCCAGCGTCTTGCGGTGACCGGGCTGCATGCGCCGCGCACGCGGTTGTTGGCCGGCATCGACGGTCGCAGCGTGGTCACCGTGGAACAGGTCCGCCGATCACTGGCGAAGCAGATCGAACAGACCGTGCAGTGGCAGACGGTCATGCAGCAGGCCGTCGAACACGGTGCCCGCGTGTTCCTGGAGCTCGGCCCGGGCAGTGCATTGAGCCGGCGCGCCCGTGAGCTGCATCCGCAGCTGCAGGCACGCTCGGTGGAAGAGTTCCACACGCTGGAGGGCGTGCTGGAGTGGGTGCAGGCGGCCTGTGCGCGCGCATGAGCGCACGCACCGGTCAGAACGTACACGCAGTACCCCTGGATGGCGGGCCGCCATCCGAGCTGGTTGACCAGGTGTCTCGGGAGGGCGCATGAGTCCAGAAATCGCAACGATCATCGGACTGGTGATCATGTTCATCGTGGCCACGGCCCTGCCCATCAACATGGGCGCCGTCGGCTTTGCATTGGCGTTCATCGTCGGCGGCATCTGGGTCGGGATGGACGGAAAGGAAGTGCTGGCCGGCTTCCCGGGTGACCTGTTCCTGACCCTGGTCGGCATCACGTATCTGTTCGCGATCGCGCAGAAGAACGGCACCATCGACCTGCTGGTGCATTGGGCAGTGAAAGCCGTGCGCGGCCACATCGTGGCCATCCCCTGGGTGATGTTCGTGGTCACCGCGGTGCTGACGGCCTTCGGCGCCCTGGGCCCCGCTGCGGTCGCGATCATCGGGCCGGTCGCGCTGCGCTTTGCCAAGCAGTACCGGATCAATCCGCTGATGATGGGCCTGCTGGTGATCCATGGCGCGCAGGCCGGCGGTTTCTCGCCGATCAGCGTGTACGGTGGCATCACCAACCAGGTCGTGCAGAAGGCCGGGCTGGAAGTCACGGAAATGGCCGTGTTCCTGACCAGCCTGGGCTTCAACACCCTGATGGCCTTCATCTGCTTCTTTGCGTTCGGCGGCATCGCGCTGATGCGCCGCGGACCCGAGCTTGCAGCCGAGCCGATGGTCGCCGGCGTGCAGGCTTCGTCGCGGCAGTTCGCCATTGAAGGCCATGGCGCGGTGGTCAGTGCCGGCGGTGGCACGCTGTCCAACGATCCCCTGGCACTGGAAGAGGTGCGGCTCAACCGCGACCGCCTGATCACCTTGATCGGCCTGCTCGGCCTGGGTGTTGCCGCACTGGTCTACGACCTCAACGTGGGCCTCGTCGCGATCACCGTAGCGGTGGCCATTGCGTTGGCTTCGCCGAGTGCACAGAAGGGCGCGGTGGATGGCATCAGCTGGTCGACGGTGCTGTTGATCAGCGGTGTGGTCACCTACGTTGCGGTACTGCAGAAGGCCGGTGCGGTCGATTTCGTGGGCCATGGCGTGGGCGCCATCGGCATCCCGCTGCTCGGCGCGCTGCTGGTCTGCTACGTGGGTGGCATCGTCTCGGCATTCGCCTCGTCGGCTGCCGTGTTGGGGGCCACCATCCCGTTGGCGGTGCCGTTCCTGATGCAGGGCCATCTCAGCGCGGCGGGTGTGATCTGTGCGCTGGCGGTCTCCTCAACGGTGGTGGATGTCAGCCCGTTCTCGACCAATGGCGCGCTGGTGGTGGCATCGGCCGCGAAGGAAGAACGCGAAGCCCTGTTCCGCCGCTTCCTGGTGTACAGCGGGCTGGTCGTGGCCTTCGGTCCGCTGCTGGCATGGCTGTTGTTCGTGGTGCCGGGCTGGATGTAAGGCCCACCGGTGCATCGAGGGTGGCGCAACCGCGTCACCCTCGGTGGCAGCGATTAAACTATCCCTTCCTGCATTCGATCACCTGACCATGCCCTTGGCCCCCGGCCCCCGCAGAAGCAACCGTCGCGTGCCGCTCTACGAAGAAGTCGCCGAACAGCTGCGGCAGAAGATCTACGACTATCTGCTGCCACCGGGTGAGTGGATCGACGAACCGGCGCTGGCGGAAGAGCTGGGCATCAGCCGTACGCCGCTGCGCGAAAGCCTGAAGCTGCTGGCTGCCGAAGGCCTGGTGCAGATCGATGCGGGTCGTGGCAGCCGGGTGACGCGGCTCACGCTGGAAGACCTGAATCAACTGTTCCCGGTGATGGCGATGCTGGAAGGCCGCTGCGCGCACGACGCGGTGCGGCGCATCGACGATGACGGCATCGCGCACCTGCAGGCACTGCACGACGCCATGGAAAGTGCTGCGGCAAGCGGCGACCTGGCGGAGTACTACCGCAACAACTACCTGATCCACGAATCGTTGCAGACCCATGCCGGCAACCCCTGGCTTATCCGGGTGACCCATGATCTGCACCGCATCCTGAAGATGCACCGGGGCCGGCAGTTGCTGACGCCCGGGCGCATGGCCCAGTCCTTGGCCGAGCATCGCGAACTGATGGCCTGCATCAGCCGCCGCGACGCGCAGGCGGCGGAAGCAACGATGAACCGTCACCTGCTCAGCCAGGGTGAAGCACTGGCCGCCTATGTGGCCGCAGGGGGGCAACTCAATGTGCCCGCCCCGCTGCCACGCGAAGGCGGCATCTGAAGGGTAGTGACGGCCGCTGGCCGTCAAGCTCCCGCTGGCCGTCAAGTGTCCAACCTGGCCGTCAGCGCAAGGCGACACTCACCGCACGCAGCAGCTCGGACAGGTTGAACGGCTTCGGCAGCAATGCCATGCCCGGCCCCAGGAACTCATTGCGGACCGTCGCGCGCTCGGTATAGCCGGTGATGAACAGCACCGGCAGGCGTGGCCTGAGTTCCCGCGCGGCATCGGCCAACTCGCGTCCATTCATGCCCGGCAGGCCGACATCGGACAGCAGCAGTGCGATGCTGTCGTCATCGCGCAGTTCGCGCAGCGCCTGGCGTGCATCACCTACGGCCACCACGTCATAGCCGGCCTCGCGCAGCATGTCCTGCACCATCTGACGCACAGAGTCGGTATCGTCCACCACCAGCACGCGCTCCAGCCGTCCGCTGGGTGTATCGCGGTGCGCGTCCACCGGCAGTATCCGCGCGGCATCGCCCAACGGCAGCAGCAGCTCCACTTCGGTACCCACGCCGGGCTCGCTGCTGATGCGCGCCACGCCGCCACTCTGTCGTGCAAAACCATACGTCATCGACAGGCCCAGCCCGGTGCCCTCGCCCTGCGGCTTGGTGGTGAAGAAGGGCTCGAACACCTTCTTCAGCAGATGCGCCTCGATGCCACTGCCGTTGTCCATCACCTTGACGCTGATGTAGTCACCGGCCGCCAATGCGTAATCGCCGTCCACCCGCGCGCGCTCGCCGCGGATGCGGATCAGCCCGTTTCCGCCCAGCGCATCGCGCGCATTGATCACCAGGTTCAACACCACGCTTTCAAACTGGTTCGGATCGGCCAGCGCGACCAACGGCTCGTCGCCCAGCTCGAACTCGAGCTCGATGTTCTCACCGATGGTCCGCCGCAGCAGGTCTTCCAGCGAGTGGATGCAGGCACTGACATTGAACGGACGCGGATCCAGCGGCTGTTTGCGGGCAAACGCCAGCATGCGCTGGGTCAGCGCCGCCGCGCGCGTGGCGGAACTGGACGCTGCTTCGGTATATCGCCCCAGGCGCTCCAGCTTGCCGGTGCTGGCCGCCAGCTCGATCATGTCCAGGCCGGAAATGATCGTGGTCAACAGGTTGTTGAAATCATGCGCGATGCCGCCGGTCAGCTGGCCCAGCGCATCCATTTTCTGCGCTTGCAGCAGCTCGGCTTCGGTCCGTTCGCGCTCGGCGATCTGGTAGGCCAGTTCGCGGCGCTGTTCGCGGTCGCGCTCATGGTGGGCGGTGATGTCTTCCACCACCACCAGGCCGAGATCCGGCTGTTGATATGGGGTCAGCCGCCACTGGGTCATGCGCGGGTTGCCCGCCGGATTGGGCAGCGCCACGGTGCCTTGCCAGCGTTCGCGCCGATGCAGCGCGTCACGCAGGCCATCGATGAACTCGCCTGCATTGCCCAGCCGTTCCAGCGGCATGCCCGTCGCCGCCTGGCTTCCCAACAGCCGGACGAACGCCTCGTTGGCGTCGTGCACTTTCAGTTCCGCATCCAGCACGGCGATCGGTGCATTGATCTGGCGGAATATCTCGCCGAAACGCGCCTCAGCCTCGCGCAGGGCGTCTTCGGCACGCCGTGCACGCAGCAGGCTGCGCAGTGTGGCGAGCAGCACATCCGGGTCCACCGGGTGCACCAGATAGCCATCCGCGCCGGCATCCAGGCCGGTGATCATGTCACCGGTGCTGATCGAAGCCGCGGACACATGCACGATCGGCAGCAGCGCCGTACGCGGCTGCGCACGCAGTTCGCGCACCACGTCGAAACCGCTCATGTCCGGCAGGTTCACATCCAGCACCAATGCCGCGTAGTCGCGGGCAGCCACGGCATCCAGTCCCTCCTGGCCGGTGCCTGCTTCGTCTACCTGGTAGCCGTGGTGTTCCAGCACGCGCCGCACCGAATAGCGCGTGGCGATGTTGTCGTCCACCACCAGCAGCCGGTCACTCTGCTGCACGGGGCACCTCCGCGCTGGCCACCAGCTTCACCGGCAGCACCACGAAGAACTCCGAGCCCTCCCCCGGCACGCTGTTCATGCCGACATGGCCACCGAGCAGGGTGGCGAAACGCTTGCACAGCGACAGCCCCAGGCCGGTGCCACGCAGGCGCTTCTGCAACGGCGAATCCACCTGCATGAAGTCTTCGAACAAGGCCGCCTGCATGTCGAGGGGGATGCCGATGCCGGTGTCATGCACGCTGAAGCGCACCGCATCGGTTCCCTCCATCTGCGCGGAAACCACCACCCGGCCACGCGGGGTGAACTTCAAGGCATTGGAGATGTAGTTGCGCAGGATCTGCGCCAGCTTCTTGTCATCGGTGTACAGCATCGGCAGCCGCGGCGGGGCGACGAACTCCAGATCGATCTGGTTGCCCTCCAGCAGCGGCCGGAACATGCCGCGCAGCGCGGTGAACAGGTCCATCAGATCGAACCAGCCCGGCGAGATGGTGATCCGCCCCGCCTCGATCTTGGCCAGGTCCAGCAGGTCATCGACCATCTCGCGCAGCTCGCTGGCCGCGTTGCTGATGAAGGTCACCTGCTGCCGCTGGCCGCTGCTCAGCTCGCCGTCCATGCCATCGGTCAACAGCCGGGTCATGCTCAGGATCGACCCCAGCGGGGTGCGGAATTCATGGCTCATGTAGGACAGGAAACGGCTTTTCAGCTCGGACACCTGGCGCAGTTGTTCTGCCTGCTGGTCCAGCTCGCCATACAGCGCCACCACGCCCTGGTTGGTTTCGTCCAGCTCTGCGCGCAGCGCTTCGTTTTCCTGCCGCAGCCGGTCGAGCTCCTGCGGGTCCGGCACATCGTTGACGGTCATTCAAACACTCCTGCACGCAGCGCGACGACGCAGACATCGTCGCGACCACGATCAAAATCACGGTGCAGCACGGCCACCACCAACGCGGGGTGGCGATGCTGCAGCCCCGGGTAATCACGCATGCTCCAACGGGCCTGCAGCCCGTCGCTGTGCATCACCATCAGCGTGCCAGCCGGTGCGTGAAGGGCAAATGCCTGGGCCTTGCGGTACTGCACGCCGACGATGCCGGGCATGGAGGCCATGCCGCGCGACGTGTCGGCGATCAGCAGGCTGCCGGCGATGTTGCCCACGCCGGCGAAGTCGATCGCGCCGCTGTCCAGCGACAGGCAGGCCACGGCCGCCGCTCCCCCGCGCGAGCCGGAAAGCCCGGCATGCAGGCGTGCGATGCGATCCACGGCACCCTCGCCCGCTGGCGCCAGCGCTGACGCGCGCACCCCGGCTTCAGACGCCGCGGCGGCCAGGACGCCGTGGCCCAGCCCGTCGATCATGGTCAAGGTCAGCTGGCGGGCCTGCACCTGCAGGTGCCATGCATCGCCGCAGGCGTCTTCGTGCTTGATCGGCAGGCGGACGGCACCGTAGGCAAGGTCCGCATTGCGTGGGGCGCGCTCGGCATGGATGCGTGCGAGCACGACCGTGCCGCGGTCATCGCTCCACACGTCCATGACCCGTGACTGACGGGCGATCACGCCCATGCCCAGACCTTGGCTGCCACCGGTCGAGTAGCCATCCTGCAGGGCCTGCGCGAGCACGAACCCCGGGCCGCGATCAATCGTGCACAGCTCCACGCCAGGGCCGTCGTGGCCGGCGATCACGGAAAGATACATGCGGCCACCGCCGCCATGGCGCCACAGATTCGTGGCCAGTTCGGTGGCGGCCAGCGCAACGCGTCCGGCATCCCCCTCGTTGAATCCAGCCTGGCTCGCCAGCGACAGCGCTTCGCGTCGTGCCTGGCCGACCTGGGTGGTTTCTTCGATGGTGACAACGCGGGTGACAGGGCCGGAAAAGTTCAGGTCCATTTGGTGATCGTGACCCGTGTGCCTTCACCGGGCGCGCTGTCCAGCGCGAAATCATCCACCAGTCGCCGCGACCCGGACAGGCCGAGGCCCATTCCGGAACCCGACGACCAGCCGTCGGTGAGTGCCTTCACCTGGTCCGGGATGCCCGGTCCCTGGTCGGCGAATACCAGCTGGATGCCTTTGCGGACGCCGCGCTCGACGGTGGTCCAGTGCATGTCGCCACCGCCGCCGTAGATCACCGCATTGCGTGCCAGCTCGCTGGCGGCCGTGACCAGCTTGGTCTGGTCGACCAGTCGCAGACCGAACGCCACGGCCAGCTGGCGGACCGTCTGCCGGGCCACGACCACGTCCTGTTCGATGCGCACGGGAATGGAACCGCTGTCGGCGATCATGAGTCGGCGTCGCGTTGCTGGAGCAGCTTCATCCCGCGCTCGACGTTCAGCGCGGTACGCACACCGCGCAGGTCCAGGCCCAGCTCCACCAGGGTGATCGCCACCGCCGGCTGCATGCCCACCACCACGGTGGTCGCATCCATGATGCGGGCCAGTGCGGAGATCGTCGAAATCATGCGGCCGATGAACGAGTCGACGATATCCAGCGCCGAAATGTCGATCAGCACGCCACGTGCGGAGGTGCGCTGGATCTTCTCGGTGAGGTCATCCTGCAGGGTCAGCGCCAACTGGTCGTGCATGTCCACCTGGATGGTCACCAGCAGCAGATCGCCCATCTGCAGGATCGGGATGCGATCCATCTCAGCCGGCCACCTTGGTCACGGTCTGGCCGGTACGCTTCAGCGCCAGCGCCAACGCATCGGCCAGGTTGGCCTTGGTGACGATGCCCTGCAGGTCCAGCCCCAGGTGCACGATGGTCTGCGCGATCTGCGGACGCACGCCGCTGATGATCGCGTCGGCGCCCATCAGGCGGATGGCGGTGACGGTCTTCAACAGGTGCTGGGCCACCAGGGTGTCCACGGTGGGCACGCCGGTGATGTCGATGATGGCGATTTCCGAACCGGTATCGACGATGCGCTGCAGCAGCGATTCCATCACCACCTGGGTGCGCTGCGAATCCAGCGTGCCGATCATCGGCAGTGCCAGTACGCCTTCCCACAGCTTGACCACCGGCGTCGACAGTTCCAGCATCTCTTCCTGCTGGCGCTGGATCACTTCCTCGCGCGACTTCTGGAACGCCTTGACCGTATGCAGGCCCAGCAGGTCCAGCAGTTCGGACAGCGCCCACATCTGGTCGCCCAGCTGCTGCGGATTGTCCACGAAGCCCGCCTGCACCTGCTCGAACAGCGGGCGCTTGAGCGAGAACACGAACTGCGCGGTCTCCGACGAGTTGAAGCCGCGACGCGCGCGGTCCGCACTCAGCTCTTCAAGGAAACGCCGCAGCGACAGCCACTCCGCTCCCTGCAGAGAGCCCGCATCGGCGGCGGAGATCGCCTGCTGGAACAAGCGCCAGTACTCGCGCAGCTGACCATCCAGCTCCAGCGGTGAAATCCGGTTGTCCAGCCCCTGCCCACCGGCGGCAAGCGTCTGCTGCCACTGCGCGAGGATCTGCTCCTCGTTGCGGCGGATGAGGTCGAGGGTGCGCTGCTGCAATGCCGCCATGAAAGTATCCTGGAATGTTCGGGGGGCGCCTGTACCGACATGCGGTCAAGTCAATCGTCCGTGCCTGACAAGGCGCTGCATGCCTGCATTAACGTCATACGCGGCATTCCCTGTCCAACACAGCCTCGTCATTACGCAATCAGCAATGTGTTCGCGGCGTGAAGATGCTCAGCCGTCGACGGGATCGTTGCGCTGCAAAGAGATGCGTCCCACCCTGCGCTTTTCCACGGACAGAACGCGCAGGCGGACACCGTCGTGCTCGACCACGTCACCCTGCACCGGCATCCGGTCGAGCGCATGCAGCACCAGCCCGGACAGCGTCTGGTAATCGCCCTCACGGGTAAAACGGATGCCTGCATGACGTTGCAGGTCATCCAGCGTCAGCCTGCCGTCGGCCTCCCAGTGGCCCGCGCCGATTTCCTGGATGCCGTACTCCTCGCCCTGCGTATCGGCGAGGTCACCGGCAATGGCGGCCAGCAGGTCGTTGGCGGTCACCAGGCCCTCCACGCCACCGTATTCGTCCACCGCCACCGCCAGCGGCACCGGGTGCTGGCGTATCAGCTCCAGCACCTGCAGCGCGCTGGCCGTGGACGATACGAACTGCGCGTCGCGCAGGCTGGCCTCCAGCTGCAGCGGCCTGCCCTGCAGCAGATTGGCCAGCAGGTCGCGGCTCTGCACCACGCCACGCAGGCGATCCAGGTCGCCGTCTGCGACCAGCAGCCGGGTGTGCGGGCTGGCGATCAGCCGGGCGATCACGTCCTCCTGGCCGCGGCTGATGTCCAGCCACTGCACGTCGGTGCGCACGGTCATCACGCTGGACACCGGTCGCTCGGCCAGTGTCAGCACGCTGCGGATCATGTCCTGTTCGGCCGGCTGCAGACGCTCGCTGGCATCGCCATCGCGGTCCGGATCATCGTCACGCGGCGAGCCGGCATCGCGTGCGCCGAACATGCGCATCACCGCGTCGGCCGTGCGCTGGCGGAACGGGACCAGCTGGGCATCCCGCTCGCGGTTGAAGCCCACCCACTGGTTGAAGGACTCGACCAGGATGGAGAACGCGATCGCGGCATACAGATAGCCCTTCGGAATCTTGAAGCCCAGCCCCTCGGCCACCAGGCTGAAGCCGATCATCAGCAGGAAGCCCAGGCACAGCACCACCACCGTGGGATGCTTGTTGACGAAGCGGGTGAGGGGCTTGCTGGCCAGCAACATCAACGCCATCGCGATGGTGACTGCCGCATACATCACGCCCAGGTTGTCGACCATGCCGACGGCGGTGATCACCGAGTCCAGCGAGAACACCGCATCGAGCACCACGATCTGGGCGACGACGGTGCCGAAGCTTGCATAGACCCGGTTGCCACCGTCCTCATGCGTACGCCCTTCCAGCCGTTCGTGCAGCTCCATGGTGCCTTTGAACAGCAGGAACAGGCCGCCGGCCAGCAGGATCAGGTCGCGGCCGGAAAAATCATGGCCGAGCACCGCGATCAGCGGCTCGGTGAGTTTCATGATCCACGACAGCGCGGCCAGCAGGACAAGCCGCATCAGCAGCGCCAGCGTCAGCCCGATCACCCGCGCGCGGTCACGCTGATGTGGCGGCAGCTTGTCGGCCAGGATCGCGATGAAGACCAGGTTGTCGATGCCGAGCACGATCTCCAGCACCACCAGGGTTGCAAGCCCCATCCATATCGAGGGGTCAGCCAGCCATTCCATGATTCGTTCTTTTCAGTCGTTGAGGGGGGTGAAGCGTTCGATGCTCAGGGGCCATCGTCCTGCGCGCGCGCCGGATCGTGGCCCAGCAGGTCGCCTGGCGTGCAGCGCAGCTCGCGGCAGATCGCATCCAGGGTGGAAAAACGAATCGCGCGCGCCTTGCCGGTCTTCAGTATCGACAGATTGGCCAGGGTGATGTCGATGCGCCCGGCCAGCTCGGACAGGGTCATGCCGCGTTCCAGCAGCATGCGGTCGAGGGTGATGACGATCGCCATCAGACCACGCCGTCCAGGTCCTCGCGCATGGCCGTGCCAACCGCGAACACATGCGCGATCACGAACAGCATCAGGACCGCGATAAGCCCTGTGATGGACATGCCGCCCCCCACTTCCATCCACGCGAACTGCGGGCCCATCCAGCTGGCGTAAAGGCCGATGACGATCGACAGCAGCTCCATCGCCAGCATCAGCCAGGCCATGCGCTGCAGGCGTGTCACGTTGCCGCGTGTGAACGGCTGCTGCTCACGCACCGAGCTCACCAGCCGCTGCAGGTGGCGCAGGAAGACCAGCCCCAAGGCCAACAGCACCACGATCGCCAGCAGGCCGGCGCTGAAGTGCAGCAGCAGATGGGGGACGTCGCCGTGTTCGGCAACGACGCGGGCATCGACTGAATCCAGCAGACGCGCGGGGCGATGGAACACCAGCGGAACAGCACACAGGGCGCCCAGGATGCCCAGCCAGCACATCGCCGTGACGGCGTGGATGGCGGCATGGGTCAGGTTGAAGATACCGCGCGATCTCGGCGCACGGTGGGTACGGCTTGGCACGAAGCCTCCGGCAGATGGTCACCGGAAGAGCGACCCGCCTTATTGATAAACGATAAACGAGGTCGTGTCCAGCGGCCCCGCGCGACGATCCCGTGGCGGGCACTGCCGCGAGGAGGCGCGGCTGCGGGTCGCTACATCCGGTCCAGCGCCGCGCGCAGTGCCGCCACCTGCTCTGTGCCGGACTGCAGGTGGTCCGCCTCCAGCCCGGACAGCGCAGGATTGTAGTGGTGCATCGTGGAGCTGACCCGGACCTTGGCCGAGGCGTGCAGCTCCCGGCAGCCGGTGCGCAGGGCAATCGCCGCGATGCGATCGGCGGTGATGCCCGCACCGGCCATCACCGCGATGCGTCCGTCCGCCTGGTGCACGGTCGCGGCCAGTGCATCGGCGCCCTGCTCCGCCGACGCCTGCCCGCCCGAGCTGAGGACCCGGCTGCAGCCGAGCGCGATCACGTCCTCCAGCGCCCGCGACAGATCGCGGGCGGCATCGAAGGCGCGGTGGAAGGTCACCTGCATGCCGCCTGCCGCTTCGACCAGGCGCTGGCACAAGGGCACATCGACATCGCCATCGGCGGTCAACGCGCCCAGCACCACGCCATCCACGCCCAGCGTCCGGCAGTGCAGGATGTCTTCCCTCATCACCTGCGCTTCCCAGTCGCCGTAGCGGAAGTCGCCGGCCCGCGGCCGGATCAGCACGAACAGCGGCAGCTGCACGCGCTCGCGGGCGACCGCAAGCGTGCCATGCGACGGCGTGAGACCGCCGGACGCAAGATCGGCGAACAGTTCCACACGGTCCGCTCCTCCGGCCTGCGCGGCCAGTGCCGAGCCCACCCCATCGCAGGCGATTTCAAGTACGTGCGCGGCGCTCATGTCTGTTCGCTACGGTAGACCGACGCCGCATCGTGCAAGGCATCCTGGCGCTGCGTATCGCACACCGCGTACACGAACCCACGATGCAGCGCGTAGGCGCCGACATCGCCATCCCGGTTCATCGCCAAGAAACAGACCTGCAGCGTGCGGCTGGCCTCGGGGCGCTTGCGCACGACCCGCGCGATCGCCTCGCGACAGGCCTCGGCCGGACTGCGGCCCTGGCGCATCAGTTCGACCACCAGGAACGAGGCCGCGTTGCGGATCATCTCTTCGCCCACCCCTGAGGCGGTGGCCGCGCCGACCTCGTTGTCGACGTACAGCCCCGCCCCGATGATCGGACTGTCGCCCACGCGGCCCTGCATCTTCCACGCCATGCCACTGGTGGTGCAGGCCCCGGCCAGCCGTCCCTGTGCGTCGAGGGCAAGTATCCCGAGGGTATCGTGGTTGCTGCTGTCGCCCGGAATGCTGCGTCGTTCGGCATTGATCTGTGGCGCGTACTCTGCGGTCTTCTGCCACGCCTTCCAGGCCTTCTCCGCCGCCGGCGTCAGCAGCTTTTCGCGCGGGAAGCCCTGCTCGATCGCGAACTGCCGGGCGCCCTGCCCGACCAGCATCACGTGCGGGGTATGTTCCATCACCCGCCGGGCCACCGACACCGGATGCAGGATGTCCACCAGCGCGGCCACTGAACCGCAGCGGCCATCGCCGTCCATGATGCTCGCGTCCAGGCTGAGGTTGCCATCGCGATCCGGATTGCCGCAGCGTCCCACCGTGGGGTTGCACAGCTCGCTTTCCGCCCAGCGTGCCCCCTGCTCCACCGCGTCGAGTGCACTGCCGCCGGCGGCGAGCGTCTTCCACGCCACCTGGTTGGCACCGACGCCGAAGTCCCAGGTGGACACCACCCTGGCGCCGGCAGCGGGTGCGGACCCGCGTGCGCCACGGGGCAACCCCAGTGCACCGATGGCCAGCGCGCCGGCCTGCAGGAAAGTTCTACGGTCGCTCATGCGGTGTCGCTCCAGATCGCCCATGCCATGCCCGGCCACCGGCCGGGCAGCATCACATCGTATCGCCCTTCCAGGCCGCGGCACCGAGTACGCCCAGCTCGCCGTGCTCGACGCGCCATACCGGCACCTGCTGCAGGACGCTGCCCAGCACGCCCTTGTTGAGGAAGCGCGCCACGAACGGGCTGTCAGCGATGAACGGGGCGATATGCGCGGACACGCCGCCGGCCAGGTAAACCGAGCGCGCGCCGAAGGCAATCGCCAGGTCACCGACGAAGCTGCCCAGCCAGCCGCAGAACACCTGCACGGTCTCGCTCGCAAGCGGATCATCGCCGGCCTTCGCCGCCGCGAGCAGCGAGGCGGTGTCCCGCCAGCGCGGCGACACCGTGCGCAGCACGCACAGGCACTCATAGAGATTGATCATGCCGGTGCCCGACAGCACGCGCTCGTTGTCGACATGCGGCCAGCGCTGCAGCAGCAGGCGCAGTACGTCCAGCTCCAGCGGCGTACCGGCGGCCAGCGCCGAATGCCCGACCTCGCTGGCCAGCACCGGTCGCTCACCGTCGGCGAACCGCAGTGCCGCACCCAGTCCGGTGCCCGGGCCAAGGACCAGCGCAGGCCATGCAGATGCAGCGCCGTCACCGTCATGCAGCGGCACAAGCGCGTCGGCATGCACGTGCGGGATGGCCAGCGCCACCGCTTCGAAGTCGTTGATCAGCTGCAGGTGGTGCAACCCTGCGTCACGCCGCGTGGCCTCGCGCGCCACCGGCCACGGCAGGTTGGCGTTGACCAGGGTGTCGCCCTGCAGCAGACCGGCGATGGCGACCACCGCACGCAGGCCGGCAGGCGGCGCGCTTCCGGCAAACTCGGACAGGATCGCCGCCAGGCTGGGATGGTGCGCGCACTGGTAACGGCGGAACCCGTCTATGTGCGGCGCGGTGCCGTCATCGTTGGCCCACGCCAGGCGGGCATACGTACCGCCGACATCGGCCACGATCAGGGGCGCGGGTGATCCGGCAACGGGAGGCGTCACGGGGGATGGGCCCGACTGTGGGGCCCGGGAAGATGCCGCAACGTTCACTCGCACGCCTTTGCTGGTTCAACTCAATCCTGAGGATTCTCAGCCATTGCCCGCGCTTTGCATAGCGCGGGCAGCGACCGGGTTCAGGCGGTGCCGGCTGCGGCGTGCGGCGCCCCCATGCGCGTCGGGCGGCTGGGGAATGCGTGGCGCAGGATGCGCCACACCACCTGTCCGAACTGGCTTGGCAGTGACCCGGTGTTGTAGTGCTGGCCGTAGCGACGGCAGATGTCCTTCACTTCCACGGCGATGCGCGAATAGCGGTTCGCGGGCAGGTCCGGGTAGAAGTGGTGCTCGATCTGGTGGCTGAGGTTGCCCGACAGCACGTTGATCACCCACCCGCCTTTCAGGTTGGACGAACCACGCAGCTGACGCAGGTACCAGTGGCCACGGGATTCATTGCGCAGGCAATCCTTCGAGAACGTCTCCGCATCGGCGGTGAAGTGGCCGCAGAAGATGATCACGTAGGTCCAGATGTTGCGCATGCCGTTGGCGACCAGGTTGCCCAGCATCACCGGCAGGAAGAACGGTCCGGCCAGCAGCGGGAACAGGACGTAATCCTTGCCCAGCTGGCGCCCCATCTTCGCGGCGACCGGACGCGTCTCTTTCCACAGCTGGTGGGCGGTCATGCGGCCCTTCAGCCAGCGACCGATGCGCAGGTCCTGGATGGCCACGCCCCACTGGAACATCAGCGCGAAGATCGGCGCGATGATCGGCTGCAGCAGGTAGAACGGACGCCAGCGCTGCTCGGGGAAGATGCGCAGCAGGCCATAGCCGATGTCATCGTCCATGCCGCGTACGTTGGTGTACGTGTGGTGCTTGAAATTATGCGTCTTGCGCCAGTTGTCACTGGTGGCGACGATGTCCCATTCGTAGCTGTTGCCATCCAGCTTCGGATCGCCGGTCCAGTCGTACTGGCCGTGCATCACGTTGTGCCCGAGCTCCATGTTTTCCAGGATCTTCGACAACGCCAGCAACAACGTGCCGGCAATGCAGGCCGGCCACAGCAGACCGGCCATGAACAGCGGCGAGAACGCGCCCACGAACAACAGGGCGCGGCCCAACAGGCCGGACCAGCGCACCGCCGCGGCAACGCGGCGGATGTAGCGGGTATCACGGGCACCCAGCTCGCCGATCACGCGGTCGCGGATCGCATCGAGTTCGGCGCCGAAGGCATTCAGTTCGGCAGGGGTAAGGGCACGATCAGGGCGGCTCATTGCATGTGTTCCTCAGAGATCCAGGACCAGGTCGGTGGTCGGCGCGCTGACGCAGATACGCACCGGCATCGCCGGTTCGTCCTGTGCCTCGCCGGTGCGCAGGTGTCGCGTGGCGCCGCTGGCGCGGACGCAGGTGCAGCTGTTGCAGATGCCCATGCGGCAACCGTGCTTGGGCTTGAGGCCGTGCGCTTCCAGGCTGTCCAGCAACGCCTTGCCGCGCGGCACCGTCAGCGTGCGGCCACTGCGCGCCAGGGTCAGCTGCACCTCGCCTACCGCAGTGATATCGACCGCGGGCGGCGTGAACGCTTCGGACTGGAAGCCCGCAACGTGGTGCAGCAGCCGCGCGCGAGCCGCACTGACGAAGCCGTCCGGGCCACACGCCAGCACCTGGCGCTGCGCCAGCGGCACATCACCCAGCGCATCGAACGCGATGGTGTCGATGCGTGCGGCGGGCGTGGTGCCCTCGCGGGTCGCCAGCAGGTGCACGTGCAGCTGCGGATCTGCTGCGGCCAGCGCCTGCAGTTCTTCGCGGAAATTGATGGCGGCGTGGCTGCGCTCCCAGTAATACAGGTCCACCGGAGCGGCCAGCGGGCGCGCCGACAACCCGCGCAGCAGGCTGCGCATCGGCGTGATGCCACTGCCTGCGGCAAGAAGCAGCAGCGGAGCGGCGGTTGGCGCGACGAACTCACCGAACGCAGTGCCGATCGGGAACACCGTGCCGGGCGTGGCCTGGTGCACCAGATACTGGCTCACCCGCCCGCCGTCGACGGCCTTCACGGTGATCGACAGCTCGCGCGGGCCCAGCCGGGTCGGGCTGTAGCTGCGCTGCAGCAGCCGACCGTCCATCTCCACGCTCAACGCGACGTGCTGGCCCGGCTGCATGCCGCGCCAGTGGCGGTTGGTCTGCAGCACCAACGTGCACGCGCCCTCGCCCGCCGGCTCGCGCCGGACCAGGCGGGCCAGCGGCTGGCGCAGGGTCCACAAGGGGTTGAGCTTGCCTGCCCAGAAATCGAACAAGGCAGGCGGCATCCAGCGTTGCGGGGACATCCGCGACGGGCGGGTAACCGGGACAGGACGGGCGGCAGCGTTCATGGAGTGAACTATACGTCCGCGCACACAGCTGTGTATACAGGTGTATACCGACCGCATCAGGTATGATTCACGCTACGTCCACCCGGTTGCCCCATGCCCCCCATCGTCACGCCTCCGCCTGAAGACACCACGCCGGTCCGCCGTACGGTGACCCGCGAGGATCTGATCATCGCGGCGCTGGCGTTGATCGGGCCGCACCGCAGCCTGTCCACCCTCAGCCTGCGTGAGGTCGCGCGTGAGGCCGGCATCGCCCCGAACAGCTTCTACCGGCAGTTTCGCGACATGGACGAGCTGTCCATTGCGTTGATCGACCTGGCGGGCCGCTCGCTGCGCACCATCATCGGCCAGGCCCGCCGCCGCGCCACGACGTCGGCGAGCAGCGTGGTCGGGGTGTCGGTGGAAACCTTCATGGAGCAGCTCCGCGCGGACGACAAGCTGCTGCACGTGCTGTTGCGTGAAGGCGCGGTCGGCTCCGATGACTTCAAGCACGCCGTCGAACGCGAGCTGCAGTATTTCGAAGACGAACTGCAGGTCGATCTGGTCCGGCTGGCGGCCATGGACGGAGTGCGCCTGCACGCACCGCAGCTGGCGTCCAAGGCGATCACCCGGCTGGTATTCGCCATGGGCGCAAGCGCGATGGACATGCCACCGGAGAAAGACGCCGAGCTGATCGAAGAGATCTCCACGATGGTCCGCATGATCATCGTCGGCGCACGCACACCGGCCGCCTTCCGCCGCAAGCGTTGAACCGCGGCCGTCACTACCCGAGAAATCGGGCGATCGCCGCCTCGATCTGAACCGGCGTCTGGTAGCCCGCCAACCGCGCCACTTCGCCACCGTCACGGAAGAGCATCAGGGTGGGGGTCTGCCGCAGCGCCAGCGCCTTGAAGAAGGACTCGCCCAGCACCTCCAGCTGTGCGCGCAGCAGCACCACCCCCTGCCCGGCGGCCGTACCTGCCACCCGTTGCAGCGAAAGCGCCAACATGCGGCAACCGGGGCACTGGTCTTTATGGAAGTCCACCAGCAGCCGCGGTTGCGTGGCCACCACCTGATGGAAGTGGTCTGTCGTGCTGGCCTCAATGATCCGCATGGCGCGCGCTCCCCAGGCCGTCCAGGACGGTGTCCATCCACTGCGCCACCCGCGTGGCATCGTGCGTGCGCTGTGGCATCTGTTCCAAGGTCAGCGCCGGGTGCGGGCTGTCGAAGTAACGGATGAGCCGATGGACCGCCCCGCAGTAATAGTCCACCCCCCACTGCGTCTCGCCGGTGCCGAACACAGCGACCTGGCGAGGTCGCTTTCCGCTCTCCACCATGCGCGCGATCCATGCCTTCATCTCGGCCGGCGTCCTGCCCGCGTTGTCCGTCCAGCAGCCCAGCACCAGCAGATCCGCTTCGTCGACCTGCAGCGGCGGCGAGGCGGCCCCCTGCTCCGCCTCCTGCCAGTGCACCGCATGGCCTGCCTGCCGGCCGTGGCAGGCGATCATGCGGGCCAGCTCGCGGGTGTTGCCGCTGAGCGAGGCGACCACCAGCAACAGCCGCAAGGGGCGCGTCTGCTCACAGGTCGTCGAATCCGTTGTCGAGGTTGGTCTTCTTGTAACTGGCATTGCGCATCTCGAAGAAGTCGGTCTTGGTCTCGGTAAAGTTGTCCGCATAGGCCTTGATCCACGGCATCACGTTGTCGCTGGCATCGCTGTACAAGCGCTCGATGCCGAGCATCCCGGCCATCTTGTTGGCGCGGTACTTCACGTAGCGCACCATCTCATCCACGTCGATGCCGTCGATGCCGTCCAGGACTTCGCCGCTCCACTGCGTTTCCAGCTCGATGGCGTGGGCGAAGGCGTCGTGTACGTAGGCGGTCAGCGCATCCCCCTGCAGACTCGGGTTCTCGCCGACGATCGCGCGGATCAGTTCGCTGATGAACTTGGTATGCGCCAGCTCATCGCGGTTGATGAAGCTGATGATCTTGCCAGTACCGTTCATGCGGTTCTGGCGGACCATGTTGTAGAAGAACGCGAACCCCGAATAGAAATTGATGCCTTCCAGGATCGAGGACTGGATCAGCGCCTTCAGCAGCGTCTCTGCGGACTTCTCGCGCAGGAAGTCGTCATACGATTCCATGATCGGCGCGTTGCGCTTGATGATGGTGGGATGCGTACGCGCGATCTCGAACACCCGGTTCTGGTTGGACAGGTCGGTGATCGATGCCAGCACGTAGCTGTAGCTCTCGTTATGGATCACTTCCTGCTGGCCGATGATCGCAGCGTTGGCATGCGCGGCAGGATCGGTGATGTACTCGGCCACGTTGTAGATGAAGCGCGTCTGCGGTGAGTCCAGCGTGGCCAGCAGGCCGATGATGCTGTCATACGCATTCTTTTCGCGACCGGACAGCTCAGCGTACTGGCGCGCGTCCTGCTTCATGTCCACTTCGTCGGGAATCCAGAAGTTGGTCGAAAGCTCCTTGTAGGCCCGGTAGAACGAGGGGTACGGGATATCGTTCCAGTTGAGGATGCCGCTGGTGCGGCCGTTGATGATGCCGGTGCTGCGGTTGGGGTGGCGCGGTTCGAGGATGCGGATGCGTTCCAGCGGGGTTGCCATGGGGATTCCTGTTGTTCCGGTAGCGCCGGGCCCTGCCCGGCGGCGGTTGATCGGTTGCATCGGCCGTTCGCTGGGCGGCCAGGGCCTGTCACGACGATCAGCTGGAACACCACTCACATTCGCTGATGTCGATGTCATTGGAGCGCACGTAGTACGTGGTCTTGAGACCCTGCCGCCACGCCTCCAGGTGCAGCTCCAGCAACGTGCTGGCGCGGATGCTGCTGGGCACATACAGGTTGAAGCTGATGCCCTGGTCCACGTGGCGCTGGCGCCGCGCGTTCTGCCGCACGCTGGCGAACTGGTCCACCTTGTAGGCGCCCTTTTCGTAGTAAGGCCAGGTGTCGAGGGACAGGCCGGGTGCCGCGACGGGTCGCCGGAAGTCCTTCTTTTCTTCGTAATAGAACGCGCTGTAGATCGGATCGATGGACGCGGTCGACCCGGCGATCTGAGCGGTGCTCATGTTCGGCGCCACCGCCAGCAACCAGCCGTTGCGCAGCCCCTGCCGGGACACGTCGGCGGCGAGCGTCTGCCATGCGTCACTGTCATAGCCGCGGTCACGGAAGTAGGCGCCGGTGTCCCAGTCGCTGCCACGGAACATCGGGTAGCTGCCCTTCTCCGCCGCCAGTTGCGTGCTGGCCTGGATGGTGAGGAAATTGATGCGTTCGTAGAGGGTGTCCGCCAACGTCTCGGCATCCGGGCTGTCCCATTGGATGGCCTGCTGCGCCAGCAGATGATGCCAACCGAACGTACCCAGGCCGATCGCGCGATAGCGTCGGTTGGTGATGGTGGCCTGCGGCACCGGCAGCACGTTCAGATCGATCACGTTGTCCAGCATGCGGACCTGGATGGGGATCAGCCGCTCCAGCACGTCGCTTGCCAGCAGGTCGTCCGCCGCCCTGATGGCGCGGCCGAGGTTGATCGAGGAGAGGTTGCAGACGACGAAGTCACCGGCACGCCGGGTGGTCACGATCTGGTCGCCGCTGACGATCTCCTGGATCATCCGCGTCGGGCTCATGTTCTGCAGGATCTCGGTGCACAGGTTGCTGGAATACACCATGCCGCAGTGCTTGTTGGGGTTCCGCCGGTTGACCTCGTCGCGGTAGAACAGGAACGGGTTGCCGGTTTCCAGCTGGCTGAGCATGATCCGCTTGAACAGATCGATCGCACGCACGGTGCGGCGACTGATGCGCTCATCGGCGACCAGTTCCGCGTAGCGGTCACGGAAACTGCCTTGCCCGCGCGTTTCGTCGAAGAAGTCCTGCAGGCACCAGCCTTTGGCCTGCTTTACTTCATGCGGATCGAACAGATACCAGTCTGCACGGCGCTCCACTGCCTCCATGAACAGGTCCGGGACGCACACCGCAGTGAACACATCGTGCGCGCGCAGGCGCTGGTCGCCGTTGTTCAGTCGCAGGTCGAGGAACGCCTCGATATCGCGGTGCCAGATATCCAGGTACACCGCCACGGCGCCCTTGCGTTGCCCCAGCTGATCGACCGACACCGCCGTGTTGTTGAGTTGCTTGATCCAGGGCACCACGCCGCCGGAAGAGTTCGCCACCCCGCGGATCGGTGCGCCGCTGCTGCGCACATAGCCCATGTAGGCGCCTACGCCGCCGCCATGCTTGGAGACGCGCGCAATGTCGGTGTTGGAGTCATAGATGCCCTGCAGGCTGTCGTCGACGGTATCGATGAAGCAGCTCGAGAGCTGGCCACCGGTCTTGCCGGCGTTGGCCAAGGTAGGCGTGGCTACGGTCATGTACAGATGGGACAGGGCCCAGTACGCCTCGCCCACCAGCTGCATGCGGCGGCTGCGTCCGCCCTGCCCCGTTCCGCCCTCGTTCTGCATCAGGTACAGCGCGATGGTCAGCCAGCGCTCCTGCGGCAGTTCATACACCTCGCGCGAGGTGTCGGTGGCGAGGTAGCGCGTCGCCAGCAGGTACAGCCCGTTGTAGGCGAACAAGGCGTCGCGCTGCGGGTCGATCATCGCGCCCGCCTGCTGCAGCTCCTCCTTCGAGTAGCAGCGCAGGATATCGTTGCTGTACACCCCGCGATCGGCCAGGCTTTCCTGCAACCCGACGTACGAGCCGTATTTGAGGCCGGCATCGTAGAAGCGGTTGCGTGCGGCGCGTTTGTACAAGCGCGCCAGATAGAGCCGCGCGGCGAACTGCTCCCACTCAGGGGCCACCACGTCGACCCGCGATTCCGCTTCCCGGATCATCAGGTCGACCAGGTCATCCGCACTGATGCGGGGCTTGCGCTCGACGATGGAATGCACGCTGCGGCGGAAACCGGCAACGTCCAGCATCGGCAGATCATGCTGGATCCGGTCGATGCTGCGGTCCAGGCGCAGCGGATCGAAGGGCAGCTGGCGATTTCCTGCTTCCTTGGTGATCCACGTGGTGATGGACTCGCCAGTGGCGTGCACGGCGTCGCTGGCGCTGGCCGGGGCGGCCGCGCGGTAGGGGGTGTCTGTCATGGTCCAGCTCTCTTGGCACACCGCGGGACCCGGGTGCGGCCATGGAACCCCGCACGCGATACCGGCGCACGAGGAGGTCGGGTGTGATGCCATCGCGCGGGAACGGAGATCGTCGGCTGTTGCCTGCGCCTGCGGCCGGTATCCGGGCCGTGGGGGCGACCTGCGTCCGCATGGTGGCGGCCGCGTCGACACGGAAAGCTTCAGGGGAGGCTGGCCGCGGGACGTAGAGGTTGCGTCCGGCGGCGGCGGCTGACCGGGAGTGACAGCCACAACATAGTGGGCTTGGCCGATGCCGTCAACACAAGATGAGCGATTATCCGGCCTTGCGACGATAGGTCGCAGCCTGCGTTGACCTGCTGTTGCAGGGACGGGTGGCACGCTGTCTCTCTGTTTCTACGTACCAGGGATTCACCATGCGCGCTGCCCTCCACGCCAGTTTCGGCGATCCGACATCCGTCCTGTCCGCCGCCGACCATGACCTGCCCGAGCCCGGTCCGGGCGAAGTCCGCATCCGCACCGTGCTCGCGCCCATCCACAACCACGATCTGTGGACGGTCCGCGGCAAGTACGGCTACAAGCCCACCCTGCCGGCCATTGGCGGCAGCGAGGGCTTGGGCACGATCGATGCGCTGGGCCAGGGCGTCGAAGGCTTGAAGATCGGCCAGCGCGTCGCCGCTGCATCAGTGCACGGCACCTGGGCCGAGGCGTTCATCGCGCCCGAACGGATGGTCATCCCGATGCCGGAAAGCATTGGCGACGAAGTCGCCGCACAGCTGATCGCGATGCCGCTGAGCGCGCTGATGCTGCTGGAGTTCCTCAAGGTGGAGCGCGGCCAGTGGATCGTGCAGAACACCGCCAACGGTGCGGTGGGCAAGAGCTTGGCCATGCTGGCCAAGGCGCGCGGCGTGAACGTCGTCAACCTGGTCCGCCGCGACGACGGCGTAGCGGAGCTGGAGGCCATGGGCATCCCGCATGTCGTGTCCACCGCGTCGGACGGTTGGCAGGACGCGGTGCGTGACCTGCTCGGCGAGGCATTGGCCGCGGCGGCCGTGGATTCGATTGGTGGCACGGCAAGCGGCGAGCTGCTGGGCCTGCTCGGCGAGGGCGGCACGTTGGTGTCGTTTGGTTCGATGACCGGCGAACCGATGCAGATCCCGTCGGGGGATGTGATCTTCAAGCAGGCCACCGTCAAAGGCTTCTGGGGCAGCAAGGTCAGCCAGGCGATGGCCGTGGACGACAAGAAGCGGCTGGTGGGCGAACTGCTGAAGCGCGCGGCGGCGGGCGAGCTGCAGTTGCCGGTGCAGGCGGTGTTCTCGTTGGATGACATTGCCGACGCGGCGGCGGCCAGTCTGGCGTCCGGGCGCACCGGCAAGGTGCTGCTGCGCCCGTAATCACGTCTGTCTCGCCGAGCGTGGCGCGGCGCGGCGCTACCGTCTCCGGGAGCCGTGGTAGCGCCGAACCATGCTCGGCGAGCGCATCGCGCGGCGCTTCCGGCGCTACGCCCGCTGGCCGTCAGCCCGGAAACCTCATGCCGGTTCGGCGACTACACGCCTGGACACGTTCGACGTGCCTACAGCACCGCGCAGGCGGAAGATCGCCACCGCCTGTTGCAGTTCGTGCGACTGCTCTTCCAGTGAACGCGCGGCCGCGTTCGCCTCTTCCACCAGCGCCGCATTCTGCTGGGTAGCTTCGTCCATCTGCACCACGGTCTGGCTGACCTGTTCGATGCCCGCGCTCTGTTCCTGCGAGGCGGCGGAGATCTCGGCCATGATGTCGGTCACCCGGTGCACCGAGCTGACGATTTCCTGCATCGTGCTGCCCGCCTGCCGTACCAGCGTGGCGCCCTGCTCCACCTGCTCCACGGAATCATCGATCAGGCCCTTGATCTCGCGCGCGGCCGTGGCCGAACGCTGCGCCAACGCACGCACCTCGGTTGCGACAACGGCAAATCCCCGCCCCTGCTCGCCCGCCCGTGCCGCTTCCACGGCCGCGTTGAGCGCCAGGATGTTGGTCTGGAAGGCGATGCCATCGATCACCGAAATGATCTCGGCGATGCGCCGCGACGACACTTCGATGCCGCTCATCGTCCGCACCACCTGCGCCACCACCTCGCCGCCCTGTGACGCCACCCCGGCCGTGCCCTGCACCAGCTGGTTGGCCTGGCGCGCATGGTCGGCGTTCTGGCGCACGGTGGAGGTCAGCTCTTCCATCGACGCCGCCGTTTCTTCCAGACTGGCGGCTTGCTGTTCGGTGCGCTGCGACAGGTCATCGTTGCCCGCCGCGATCTCGCCGGCCGCCGTGTTGATCATCGCGCTGGCCTGCTGGATGCCGCCGACGATGCGCGTCAGCTGTTCCACCGTGGTATCTGCATCACGGCGCATCTGCGCGAAGACGCCGTGGAAATCACCCTCCATCCGCGCCGTCAGGTCACCGCGGGCGATCGCCTGCAGCAGCCGCGAGAGCTCCGCCAGGTTGGCGTCGGTGGTCTGCATGAGGGTGTTGAGCCCTTCCACCATGCCGCGGAAGTCATGCGAGAAGCGCGACGCATCGCCACGCTGGGTGAAGTCACCCGCCGCCGCGGCATGCGCCAGCTGCAGGATCTGTGTGTTGATGGCCTGCAGGTTGGCCTTGGTATCGCGCATGGCAGCGCTGATCAGTGCTTTCTCGCCCGGCAGGTCTTCCATGTCCGCACTCATGTCGCCCACTGCGTAGCAGGCCATCACCTGCACCAGCCGCTGCTGCACCTCCACGTGGCCGGCCACCAATGCGTTGGTGCCGGCGATCATGCGACCGTACTCACCGGGGAATGCGGCCGCGTCCAGCCGGTAGCTGATCTGTCCCTCATCGTGCCGCTCGGCCAGTTCCGACTGGGCAGTGATGACGGCGCGCAGCTGGTCCTGCATGCTGCCCATCGCGCCCAGCAGGCGCCCCACTTCATCATTGCGCACCACGCTGATGCGGCTGTCGAGCTTGCCTTCGGCGACGGCTGCCGAGACATGCTCCGCCTCTGCCAGCGGCTTCAGGACCAGCCGCTGCAGCAGCAGGTACAGCGCGGCGCTCAGCAGCAACGCCGACAACAGGCCCACGGCCACGATCACCCACAGCAGTTCCCGGGCCTGCGCCATCACGTGCGAGGCAGGCACCGAAATACCCAGCGCGAAGACCTGCGGCGCAGAGCCCACGCGCAGCGGCACGAACACCTGCAGCTCTTTTTCACCATTGAAGTCGACCTCACCGCTCACCGTTTCGCCCTTGGCCACGGCGGCCAGCATCGCGCGGGTGGCGGCATCGTCGCGGACCTTGCCGACGTCCGCTGCGTTGCGGCTGGCCATCACCGACCCGGCCGGCGACAGCAGCGTGGCATGCCCCACGTCCATCGGGCGCATCGCGGCGATGCGCGCCTGCAGCGCAGCCAGGGTGAAGTCGACGGTCACTACGCCCAGATAGCGGTCGCCCTCCAGGATCGGCGTCGCCACGGTGGTCATCAGCGTGTCCTTGCCGGCCACGGGGTAGTAGTACGGCTCCACCACGGCCTGCGCGCGGGTCTCGCGCGGCTTGAGGTTCCAGTCGCCGTCACCGGGCTTCTCGTAGTCCCTCAGCGGTTCGCGCACCAGGGTGCCGCTCTGCCAGGCCCACCACGTCATGAAACGGCCGCTGTCATCGTGGCCATCGCTGCCGACGAAGTCCGCATCCTTGCCATCGAACGCATCCGGCTCCCACAGCGTGCCCATGCCGAGCCATTGCGGATGCGCCTCGAGCTGGGCCCGTATCACCGCGTCGGCGGCCGTCCGGTCCAGGCTGCCCAGGGTGCGCTGCACGCGGAAGCTGTTGGCCAGTGACGTGCCGGTGTCGGCAGCCACCGCGATCTCGGCGGCGATGCGCTGCGCTTCCTGGCCGGACAGGTCCTTCAACCGGGCCTGGGCGCTTTCCAGCAGCGCATCACTGCTGCGCCAGTAGCTGATGACGGCGGTGAAGCCGAAGCAGGCCAAGGCCAGCAGGCCGGTGCCCAGCATCAGGCGGCGGGCCACGCTGGGTCGGCGGGGGGAGCGGGGTGAGGGGGAGACGGCGCGCATCGTGAGGCTCGGAAGGGGGGGCGGACTGCCTCTCTATCGACCTGCGTGACACTTTCTTGACCATCTTCGGCGCTGACGGCATCCCGCCGAGCATGGCTCGGCGCTACAACGGCCTCCCGCTTCGGCGCTGCCGGCATCCCGCCGAGCATGGCTCGGCGCTACAACGGCCTCCCGCTTCGGCGCTGCCGGCATCCCGCCGAGCGTGGCTCGGCGCTACAACGGCCTCCCGCAGAATCGAGGGGCGGCCAGCGCGCCGGGGACGGTAGCGCCGAACCATGCTCGGCGAGCGCACCGCGCGGCGCTCCCGGCGACACGCTGCCCTGCCCTGCCCGCACCCCGCGGGGCGTCAGCGGCTCAGGTGCAGGAACTGCACGTGCCGCTCGTACTGGCTGATGATGTCGTTGATGATCTGCTCGCGACTGTAGTCCACCAGATCGTAGTCCTGGCTGCCTTCGTACAGGTGCACCTCGGCGCGGTAGTAGCGACTGTTGCGTGCCTGGTGCGAGGCGAAGGACGGTACCCGGTAGCCGGTCAGGATGACCCGGTACTGGAAATCCTGCTGCTCACCATGGTCCACCGCCAGCTCCATGTCACCCGAGTCGAAGCGGGTCGAGACGTCCCAGCCCTGCCCGCGCAGCTGCTCGGCTACATCCTCCATCGCCGGCTTCACATCGTCATCCATGAAGCGGTAGACCTGGTCGCGCACCGGGAAGTTGACCGCCTGACCCAGCCGCTGGCGCCAGCCCTGATGGTGCCTGCTGGCCCCGACCAGCGGCGAGGCACGGTACTGCAGCGCCCGCTTGCGATGGCCCTCATCGGCGAATGACCGCATCAGCCCCCACATCATCAGCAGCAGCACGGCGGAGAACGGCAGCGAAGCCAGCACCACCGCCGACTTCAGGGCGTCCATGTTGCCGGCCAGCAGCAGGCCCGCGGTGACCACGGCGGTCACTGCGCCCCAGAACACGCGCAGCCAGCGTGGGCCATCGTCTTCCGGCGCCCCCCCGTGCGAGGACAGGGTCGACAGCACCACCGCACCGGAGTCGGCCGAGGTGACGAAGAAAATGAAGCTCACGAACACCGTCACCGCGATCACCACCCGGCTCCACGGATACGTGTCCAGCAGGGCGTACAGCACGGTCGGCGGGTCATCGATGGCCAGCTGCGCCAACTGCGATTGTCCGTGATGCAGGACCTGGTCCAGTGCGCTGTTGCCGAAGATGGACAGCCACGCCAGCGTAAAGCCCAGCGGGATCAGCAGCACCCCGAACACGAACTGGCGGATGGTGCGGCCACGCGAGATGCGCGCGATGAACAGGCCCACGAACGGCGACCAGCCGATCCACCACGCCCAGTAGAACACCGTCCAGTTGCCCATCCAGCCGGGTCGTCCGCCGTAGGCATAGACATCGAAACTCTTGCCGACCACGCTACCCAGATAGTCACCGACGTTCTGCATCAACGTGCCAAGCAGGTACTGGGTCGGCCCGGCAAACAGCATGAACAGCACCAGCGCGATGGCCAGCAGCATGTTGACGTTGGACATCAGGCGGACGCCCTTCTCCACACCGGTCACGGCCACCGCGACCGCGGCACCCATCATCACCACGACCAGGGTGATCTGCACCCAGTGCGCATGCGGGACATCGAACAGGTGCGACAGGCCGGCATTGAGGTGCAGCACGCCGAACCCCATGTCCGCGCCCAGGCCGAACACCGTGGCCACGATCCCCAGGGCATCCACGGTATAGCCGATCGGTCCGTTGATGCGGTTGCCGATCAGCGGATACAGCGCCGAGCGCAGGGCCAGCGGAAGGTTATGCCGGTAGGCAAAGTAGGCCATCGCCATCGCCGCCAGGGCGAACACGCCCCAGCCGTGCAGGCCCCAGTGCAGGAACAGCACCGACATGGCCTGGCGTGCACCGGCCTCTCCGGCCGGCCCGCCGCCCTGCGGTGGCTGCATGAAGTGGGTCAGCGGCTCGGACACGCAGAAGAAGAACAGGGTGATGCTGATGCCGGCGGCGAACAGCATGCCGGCCCACGACAGATAGCTGAACTCCGGCTCGTCATGGTCAGCGCCCAGCTTGATGTTGCCGTACGGCGACAGCGCAGCGACGACGACGAACACCAGGTACAGCGTCATCGCCAGCAGGTAGTACCAGCCTACGTTCGACGAGGCCCAGTCCTGCGCCTGCAGCAGCATGCGCCCCGCGCCCAGCGGGTACACGCTGACGAAGACGGCGAACGCCACGACGATGATCGACGCGATGGCGAAGACGGGCCGCAGGGTCCGCACCGGGGTATGTTGTGGCTCCAGTGCTTCCATGAAAGCGACCTGCTCCGAATCAGTGGGATATCCGTACCATGATGGCGGAGCTGCCATGGATTCTGCATGAAGAATGGCAAAAATCGCGCTTTAGGCGCGGTTTCGGCTGGTTACGTTAGTCAATTGCGTCATATTGCCGTACGTCACCCACCGGCGACCTGGCCAAGGGCGTGGTCCAATGCCGCCGTGACCGCGGCCACCTGGGCGTCATTGCACTGTTGTGGGGTCGCCCGCGGACTGTCCGGATACACCTCGGTGGTGGTGGTGAAACGCGCCCCGGTGATGCCCGCACAAAGGCCCAGCGCCACCAGCGGGTACTCGATCACCCCGTGCGACACCACCTTTGAGCCGATGATCTCGCCCTGGGCGTCGGGCGGCGCGATGTGGGTGACCTGCTCCACCTCGCGGATCACCGCCTGCTGGAACGCCGGCTGCGGGTTTTCGGTGTCATCCACCAGATAGAAGCCATCGGGGATCAGGCCCGGCTCGAAGGGCTTGCCATCGCGTGCAGCGACCGCGGGGCGGAACTCGCTCTCGTCGCTGTCCGTGGTCTCATGCAGGTCGATGTGCAGCACGAACTGTGACTTCAGCGGTGCCACCAGCTCGACCACGGCCGTGGATTCGCGTGCAGGGCCATCCGCGCGGAAATTGCGGTTCGGGTCGATCGCATCGAAGTTCCACCGGTTGATGCGCTCATAGCCCCACGGATTGACGCAGGGAATCACCAGCAGATTGATGCGGCCGGCGTAGTCGGCGGCGCGCTGCTCAAGGAACTCAAGCGCCCCCATCACGCCACTGGTTTCATAGCCGTGCACGCCACCGGTCACCAGCGCCGCCGGCAGGGCCGGATCCCATGGCTGGCTGCGCAGCGCGAGCAACGGGTAGCGATCCCCGGCGTAGTCCAACGCCCCGTACTGCACGCGTTCGAAGCGCGACGACAGGGCATCGATGCGCGGCAGCACGTCGTCGTCGAATCGCCGCAGCCGCTGCTGGCGTGCACGCCACTGCGCACGTTCGGCTTCGCCCCAGGGCTGACCCGGTGTACCCACGGGATAGAACGCTTCAGGCGACATGATGGTCTCGCGGCAGCAGGAATCAGGCGTGATTTTAACACCGCACGCTGTGCCCCTGTCGGCCACCGTGCTGGGCCCGTGTGTTGCCCGCCCTACCCCATGGCCTCGCCGGCATCGGCCAAGCGGCCTTCAATCTGCGCATACCAGTCCTGCAATACCTCGATCAGCAGGGCCATCTCGGCATCGGCTCGCTGGGTGCGTCCGCTGCGCAGTGACACCTGTGCTTCCTGCAGCTGCGCAATGAACCCCGCCACGGTATCGGACTGCACGATCAACCCCGGGTGGCGGCGACCGGGCAGGCGCACGACCGCATGATTGCCGAGCTGCCCGTACAGGCTGATCGTGGTCTGGGTCTTCATGGCCAGTTGTGCGTTCATGGATTTCCTGCTGCAAGAAAGAACTGGTTCACCGGCACGCGCGGGCTGGACGGGGGAGACGCTGCCGCGCGTGCCGGAGAACCAGGGGGACACGGGAGGTGAGCGTGCCGACAGGCACGTCACGGAAAGAGATCGGTCAGTCCATCCGTGCACGGCCGGATATCTGTACCCGGCGGTTGGGCGCCAGGCACGCGATCAGCTGCGCGTGGCTTCGCTGCGCGCACTGGACCAGGGGCTCGGCATCGCCGCGCCCGTCGGCCCGGATGGCCGTGGGGTCCACACCGCCTTCCACCAAGGCACTGCGCACTGCATCGGCGCGGCGCCGCGACAGGTCCAGGTTGTAGGCAGGCGTTCCGATGCGATCGGAATAGCCCACCACGTCGATGTGCTGGACCTGGCTGGCGCGTTGCACTTGGCCCACCACCCCGTCTACCGCCTGCCGACCTGTCGCGCTGAGCGCTGCGCTGTCGAACGCGAACAGCGCATCGGCCGAAAGGCGCAGGGGTTCACGCGGCAACGCGGCGGGCTGGGCTGCTGCAGCCGGCACCGTTGGCGGCTCGACCAGCGCCGCGCACGACTGTGGCTTCCAGTAGCCGCCCTGGGCGACGCCCTTGTCATCGAAGCGCACCTGGAACTGGCACGTGAAGTACTCGCCCCCCTGTGGCATGCGGAAATTGAACAGGTAGTTCCACTCGCGTACGCCCCACATGCCTTCGTTGAAATGCGGCGTGCCCAGAAGGGCGTAGAGCTGCCGCTTGCTCATGCCGGGCGAGAAGCGCCGCAGGTCGGCCGGATCGGCGAAGACGCCCTCTTTCAACGACGCCTTGGCGGGCGGCGGAAACGCCATGCTGTCGGCACCCGCCGTCGCATGGCTGCGGCAGCCGGTGAGGGCAGCAAGGCCCAGGGCCACTGCCGCGAGCATGCAGCGCACGGCGTGGGCGTGATGGAGTGATCTGTTCATCTGTTTCCCCCTGTATGAAGCGATACCGGTGCCGGCCGACGCAGGGCCGGCCGCCCCGGTGCAGTTACCACTGGATGCCGGCACCCATGGCGACACCGCCGTCGCCGCGGGTGTTGGTCGACCCGCTGAACTTGTAGATCCAGCGCCCGCCATCGGAGACGCCGGAAATGCCCAGTGCCATGCCCGACTCGCCGTTGAAGCTGCCCGCCGCGAAGGAGGCCATGCTGCGGCCGGCTTCACTGGGCTGCGGCAATGCAGCCACCGCCATGGCCGATGCGATGCCGGCCGACGCACGGTCGTCGGTGCGCTTCAGGTTGCGGTCGAAGCTGTCGATGCGTTCGTCTGTGTAGGCCTTCGACCAGTCCAACGTCTGCGACATGCCGCTGCGGAGCTGATCCACGTTGACCGCATCCGTGCCCGCCGAGCCGGCCGCCACATTGCGGACCTGGGTCGGGCCACTGCCCGCCTGGCCCAGGGTGACGCTGCTGAAATCGGTGGCGCCGCTGGTGGTGCTGTCGTAGCGGATCGTGCCCTGTTGCGAGGCCTGCAGTTGGCGGACGTTCACCGCATCGGTGGCCTGGCTGCCGTCGGCCACGTTGGCGATCTGCCGCTCCGCCCCCGCGCTGCCCACCGACACCGTGTTGGCGCGGTTCGCGACCGACCCTGCACCCAGCGCAACCGTGTTGTCTGCCTGTGCCTGCGCGCCGTTGCCCAATGCCGTGGCATTCGCCCCGGCGGCGTTGGCGCCTGCGCCACCGGCGGCAGCGTTGCTGCCGCTCGCCGACGGATTGGCCAGCGCCTGCGAGTTGTTCACCTGGAACATCCCGGCGCTGCCGTTGTTGATGTTGGTGATCTGCTGGTCGGTGTAGCTCCTGGACTCGTCGATGGCGTACTGCACACCGTTCTGCAGCTGGCCGACGTTCACCGCGTCGTAGCGCGCCGATCCATCGGCCACATGGGTGAGCTGCCGCTCGCTGCCGGTGCTGCCGAGCGACACTTCACCCGCCGAGCTGCTGCTGCCTGCGGCACCGAACGCCCCGGTGTAGCCGGCTTGCGCTCCCGTCGCGGCCACCGATCCTGCACCGAGGGCCACGCTGTTGTCGGCCGCCGCGCTGGCGCCATCGCCGATCGCCACGCTGGCCGTCCCGGCCGCACTGGCCTGCGGCCCTACGGCTACCGCGTCGGTGCCTGCGGCCGTGGCGCCGGACTTGCTCGAGTTGACCGCGAGGAACGCGCTTCCGCCGCCGCCGATGTTGTCGATGCGCTGGTTGATGTTCTGCAGCGACGAGTCCACGGCAGAGAACGCGACGGTGACATTGCCGTAGTCACTGCCAACCACCGACCCGTCGGTGGCGATGGACGAGATGCGGAACGTCGGTGCGGTCCAGGTATTGGTTGCGCCGTCATACACGGTCGTACCTCCGAAATAGTTGGCGACGGTCTGGTGGGTGGCGAACAACTGGTTGCCGGTCACCGCCTGCCGGCTGCCCGCGCCGATGCTGCCGTCGGCCAGGTTGCCCAGCTGTACCGCGCCACCGCTGCCGTCACCGGCCAGGGTGATGGCGTTGCTCGCGTTGCCGGAGGCATCGGCGTCGTACTTCACGGCCAGCCGGTCCACGGTGTCGGTCTTGTCGGCGACATTGGCGAGTGAGGTACTCACCGCATCGAAGGCGCTGCCCACATCGTTGTAGTCGCCGCTGCTGATGGAACCGTCAACCGCCACGCTGTTGAGCGTATAGGTCGGCGCCGTGATGCCACCCGTCGCATCCACGCCGGCGCCCCCGCCCAGATGCGTTGCGGCGGACTGGCTGGCCGCGAACAACTGGGCCCCGTTGATCGCCTCGCTGCTGGTGGCCGCCACCTCGCCCGCCGCCAGGTTGCTCAGCGTGGTCGCGGTACCGTTGCCCAAGGTGGCCGTGCCGTAGTCGATGCTGCCATCGGCCGCGACGTCGTAGCGCAGCGCGCCCTGTTCGGAGGCCTGCAGCTGCCCCAGGTTGACCGCATCGTTGCTTTCGGTGGCATCGGCCACGTTGGTCAGCTGGCGCGCGGCACCCAGCGCGCCGATGGACACGCTGTCGGCGCGATCCGCCACGCTGCCCGCACCAAGGGCCACGGCATTGCCCGCCATTGCGCTGGCGCCGCCCCCGATGGCGACCGACTCCGTGCCCGGCGCCGCCGCATCCACGCCGATCGAATTGACTTTGAAGAAGCGCGACGCCTCCCCATTGCGGATGTCGCTGATCTGCGTATTGAGGTTGACCAGCGATCCGCCGACCGCGTTGAACGCGTCGTTGGCATTGTCGTACACGCCTGCTGCCTGCCCGCCGTCCGCTGCCACCGAGGTGATGGCGAACTGCGGCGCAGTGAACAGCGCGGTAGCGGGGTCATAGGACGTGGTGCCGCCGAAGAACGCCGACAGCGCATCATTGGTAGTGGAGAGCTGCGCGCCGGTGACCGCTTCGGTGCTGGCCGCGGCAACCATGCCGTTGGCCAGGTTGCTCAGCCGGGTCGTGCCGCTGCCGTTGCCCAGCGTGGCACTGCGGTAGTCCACGCTGCCATCGGCGGCTACGTCATAGCGCACCGCGCCCTGCTCCATGGCCTCCAGCTGGCTGACATTCACCGCATCGTTGGCGTCCACGCCGTCGGCGATGTTGGCCAAGGTGGTCGTGCCCGTCCCCCCGCCCAGCGTGGCACGGCGGAAGTTGGGCAGGCCGGTGCCATCGTCGTCGTACGTGACGGCCATGACGCCTGCTGCGTTGATCAGTTCGACCGCGCCCTGCAGCTGTGCCACGTTGACCGCATCGCTGGCGAGGCTGCCCGCCGCGACGTGGGTGATCTGCCGCTCGCCGCCGGCGAAACCGACCGACACTTCGCCACTGGACACCTGTGCGGTATCCAGCCCATAGGCGTTGTAGCTGGCCTGCGCACCGCGCAACGCACTGGAGCGGTAACCCAGCGCGACACTGTTGGCTTCGCTGGACGTCGCCTCCGCGCCCAGCAACACCTGGCCGTTGGCGGTGCCGCTGGCGCTGTCACCGACGATCACCGAGTGGCCCATGCGTGCGGCGTAATCCGCCGTCGGCACGCCGGTGGGATTGCTTGGATCGTTGACGCCGGCGCCGGGGAAGGCGACGTTGGCATCCTGCTGCGGCAGTCGGTGGCTGGCATTGGCGCCGATCACCACTTCGCGCGACCCGTTGGCATAGGCGCCATCGCCCATCAGCACCTGGAAGTCCTGCGCCGGATTGACGGCCCAGCAGTCCACCGAGACGACGCCCAGCACGTTCAGGCACGACGCCGCCCACTCCGGCGCCTGGCCCGGAAGCAGCAGGCCCAGCAGCCCGTTCGGGTCGCCGTTGTTGATGTTGTAGATATAGCTGTCAGAGGTGACGCCGCCGATCAGCGTCAGGTGCGAGCTGCCACCGGTGGTGGCGCCACCCAGTCCGTCAAGCAACGTGCCGACCGGGGTCAGGTTGACCACCGGCAGGCCCAGCACATTGGTGACCGAGTAGGTCTGCTGCACGTTGGCGCTGCTGACCGACAACCCGCCATTACGGACGAAGCCATCGCCGCCCAGCACACTCTGCAACGTCGGCCCGACCAGCGTGGACAGGGTACCGACCACGCCACCGCTGCCGATGACCAGGCCCGCGTTGGGCGCGGCCGGTCGCGGTGCCTTCGGGCTACCCGGCGGAATGGCCGAAGGTGCGCTCAGGCCAAGCCCGTCGGTGACCCCGCCGACCAGTCCGCCCACGCCGGCGCCGATGCCGCCCACCACCGTGCCGAGGTCGCCCTGCACCAGCCCGCCCACTGCGCTGCCGACGCCGCCCAGCAGCGAGCCGACACCGCCCACCACGCTGCCCAGGTTCAGGCCACTGGCCTGCGCGCTGGCAGATGCCTGGAGGACCCGCTTCGGGTTGCGATCGGCGGCACCCAGCACATGGGCGTCGGCGGCAACCGATACACCGCCGGCAGGACCCGCATCCAGCGCGGCGTTGACCACCACGTCGGTCGCAATCGGATCTTCTTCCTTCGCGGCGAGGCGCACGGCCGCTTCTGCCGCGACGTGGGCGTTGCTGCTACCGGTAGCGGTTCTGCCATCCGACAGCGCAGCAGCGACGACGGCCTGCACGCCACTCGCTGGCTGATCGGCTGCACCACCGGCCTGCACGGCTGCGTTCACTGCCATCGCAGGTACGGCGCGGCGCGGGTCGGTGACGGAAGCGACGGCACCCGCCGCGATGACCGGCTTCGCCGCCGATGCCTCTGCCCGCACCGCCGCTGCGACCTGCACCTTCGCTGGCAGCACGTGGCGGACAATCGGCAGGTCGGCCGCGAGTCGCAGGTTGACACTCGCATCGACGTCGACAAGCGGTCGTGCGGCCTGTTGGCCGGCGAGGACGGCCAAGGCGGCATCGGCATCGATCTTCACCGGTGCCTGCTGCGTGTACTTCGCGGCCAGGGCATGCAGATCACGCATCGTCTGGTTGTTCTCCGCAGCGGCAGCCGAGCCGGCGCACAGCGCAAATGCCATGGCAATGGCGAGCGCGGCCGGGGCGGGCAGCCCAGGGCGCTGATCGATGAGTGAAGAGGCGCCGTGGGCGCCGGTGGCCAGTTCAGAGGCCACGACCATGGCGCGCAGCTGCTTGCTCCACACCAGTCGGAAAATGCGATTCATGAGTTCAGTCCCCCGTGGACGACGCGTCGTGAGTCATTCGGTCTGCCTGTTGGCAGGTGACTGCTATTTCAGCGCGTGCACGTCATGCGGGGCACTTCATTCCGGCAGGCAAACGACGCATTCCGGCAAGGTGTCGAAGAGATTCGGCAGCGCGATGCACGATTCCGGCAATCGCGTCTGCTGCCTCAGTTGGACTGGCCCGTCGCGCCCGGCGCACGCATCAAGGTATCGCGTGGCAGCTCACCGAACACCTTGCGGTAGTTGTCGGCAAACCGGGACAGATCCCACAGGCCGCAACTCAATGCGATGGCCTTCACCGAGCGACGTCCGCCGTCCGCCATCGACAGCCCGCGGCAGGCAGCAGACAGGCGCAGCATCGACAGGTAGCGGTTCGGCGAGAGGCCGAACAGATCTTCGAACGCGTAACGCAGGCCGCGCTCGCTCACGCCCGCCGCATCGCAGATCTCGTTCATGTAGATGTTGTGGCGCAGGTTCAAGCGCATGAAGTTCTCGGCGCGCTGCACGATGAGGTAGTGCGTCCGTCGCGCCCGCGTGTTCATCACCTGCTCGCCCGGTCCCGCGGCAAGCAGTGCCTGCACATGTTCGTGCAACAGGCCGTCGCTTGCCTGCGCAGCCAGGCCCGCACTGTTGCCCGCGGTCAACACTGCCTGCAGTTCCCGGTAGTGATCCGCTAGGCCGGCATCGTCGGCGATGCCGAACAGATTCAGCGCCTGGCCTGACGGCGGCGTGGATCGCAGGCTGAGCTCGGTCAATTTGCGCTGCAACCGCGCGGCAGCGACAAGCACCAGCGTGATGCGTGTTCCGGCGCCCAATGCGAATTCACTGATGCCCTCGGGCAGCACGGTCAGCACCGTGCCGGCCGCCAGCGGTACACCGTGGCACCAGCTGCGATCGGGATCAGCGGCATGGACATACCCCACCATCGCCCAGTCGGGCGGCAGCATGAAGCGACCACGCACCTGGAACCCGGTCGCCACATGGCAGAACAGCGCCTCGTCGTGCACGCGTGCGTCGATGGACGCGCGCGGACCGTTGCCATCAAGCAGCACCAGCTCCACATCGCACACGCGCAGCACATTGCCAAGCGTCGCCAGGTCCATCGGCCGCAATCCGTTTTCGCCAACGCTTCCAACACCATCTGCCATGACAGTGACATCCCCCTTCGGCACCACACTTCGACTTTCACCAACCATCCGGCGTGCGCACGCGCACCCTGGTTCGTTCGTGTTGATGAACGGAGTATGCCTGATTATCTGCGCGCGTAAACTTGAAATCCTGGACGCGCCGTGGACACACCGATTATTAAGTGAACGCGTCAATTTCCCGACGCACCCGCGGAGGACCTCTGCTTTAATTCGATCCAAATGTGATGTAGTCCGCACTCCGCCACGCCTCAATCGCATTCATCACGTTTGTGCCGAATTTGCATAGCGATTGATGTTGTCATCAGGTGAAATTGAGGCACAGTAAGCACGCGGTGGCAGTTCGGGGAGCCATTGACTGGCGGAATACGAGCCAGCACACGGCCTTTGCAAGGCGGGATCGACGTTGGACGTCGTACCGGTCGCCTATTAAGTCCGTGCCCTGTGCCGGTCGCCACAATATGCAGGTTCCCTCGCGGGAACCGCTGCCTGCACAGGGAATCGTGCGGGAAACTAAATGGTCGTGGCGGAGCCGCATCGACCATCCGGGCAATATCCTTGGAATAACTGACAGGTAAAGGGAGTCAACCGTCATGAATGCATCCATCCGCAAGTTCCTGAAAGAAGAAGACGGCGTTACCGCGCTGGAATACGGCCTGCTGGCCGCGGTCATCGCCGGAGTGTTGGTGGTCGTGGGCCGTGACCAGTTCACTGGCTTCTTCACTGCACTGTTTACCCGCCTCAACGTGCTAGTCACTCAGGGCAGCGCAACAACCTGACGCGGCGCCTCTTTCCCCGATCCCGCGCGTCATATGGGAGTCGGGGTTTACCCGCTGACGTGCGCTCACCGGAGGAGCCCAACGATGACCGCCTTGAGCTTGTTGGCCATGGTGCTGTGCCTGCGGATCGTGATCAGCGATCTCTACGCACGTCGTGTTCCCAATCTCTGGCTGCTGGCGGCAGCGGGCGCCGGGGTCGTGATCATCACGATCTCGGCGCTGACATCGTCCGACAGCGATCCGATGCGCCACATCCTCGGCCTGTTGATCGGCTTTGCCGCCTTGATTCCGTTCTACGCCATCCGCTGGATGGGCGCGGGCGACGTCAAGTTTTTCGCCGTGGTGGGGCTGCTGCTCGGCTGGCATGCGCTGCTGCCCGTCTGGATCGTAGCCAGCCTGCTGGCGGGCGTGCATGCCGTCGCTGTGTACGCCTGGCGTGCGCTGCAGGGCCTGCTGCCGGTCCGGATGGTGCTCGCGCGACAGCAGTGGGAAAGTCAGCTGCACGAACGTCCGGCGATACAGCGCATGCACAGTGCCCGGCAAGGGCGTGCCGGGATTCCGTATGCCGCCTACCTGGGTGCGGCTGCCATGGCCTGGGTGCTCTGGACTGTTGCCGGGGGCGTCCGATGAACGTCCGCTTCCCTGCCCGCTCTGCCCGCCCTTCCCGCCAGCGCGGCGTGGTCACCCTCGAATTCGCCTTCATGCTGATGCTCGGCGTGTTGCCGTTGCTGTTCCTGACCTACACCGGCGTGATGATGATGGCCGTGCAGCAGACCTTGGCCACGGCCTCGGCAGAAGGGGCGCGCGCATCGCTTCGTTTCGGCACCGCACAGCAGCGCCGCGTCGGCGCCTGCCAGGCCGCACAGCGGTCCATGCAGTGGCTGCTCGCCTATGCCGGACAGACCCCGGACTGCAGCAACGGCGGCAGCGCCCCCATCCTCGTGTCCCAGCCCACGCCCTGCGTCGGCATGGCTGACGCCCAATGCATCCAGGTGTCGGTGAGCTACGACTACGGTGCGCACCCTTTCCTCCCTGGAACCGGGCGCCTGTACGGCTGGGCCATGGACCGTCCGATCCGCAGCATCGCCGTCGCCCAACTCGACCTGGGCAGTAACTGAAAGGTGTCAGGAGACGCTCCATGCTCAAGTTCACCCGCATCGCCGCCATTGTCCTGCTCGCCCTTGCGGTGCTGCTCGCCCTCATCGCGCTCGTCGTCGGCCGCCGCGCTGCGGAGGCCCGCGCGCCGGCCAGTCCGCCGACCCACAGCACCGCCGATGTTCCGCAGGAGCGGGTTGTCGAGGCCAGTGGGCGGCTGATCGCTGGCAGCCCCATCGAGCTGTCGCAGGTCCGCATCAGCGTGCGTCCGCATTCCCCTGCCGGCGCGTACCGCGACACGGCGAACGTGGTCGGCCTGGTGCCTACCCAGGACATCGCCGAAGGCACCGTGCTGCAACAGGAATTCCTCGCGCAGGGATTCTCCCTCCAGGTCCGCCCAGGTGAGCGCGCGCTTGCCGTGCCGGTCGATGAGCTGGCGGCTGCGGGCAACCGGATCCTGCCGGGCGATTTCGTCGACGTGTTCCTCAACCTCAAAGGCAGCCAGGCCTACGGCGAGCCGGAGCAGGCGCAGACCCGCCTGCTGCTGTCCCGGCTGCGCGTGCTGAGTTACGGCGCACACGATCTGCACGTGCCACGGACGCAACCTGCGGGCACGGACGAGCCGCTGCAGGAGGCTGACAGCGACCCGCGCGCTGCGGACATCCGCGGGTCCGCCAGCGCGGACAGTGGCAGCCGTCCACCTGAGCAACCGGCGCGCAGTGCGGTGCTGGCGGTGCCGGTGGCCGAAGCCAATCGCCTGCTGCTTGGCGCACAGCAGGGCAAGTTGTTCCTTGCCCTGCGCAATCCCGCCGACACGGCCGTCGCCGACCCCAGCCTGTTCCCGGTGCCCCGGACGGTGCTGGCCGCTGCGCGCGGACTGCAGGACGAACGCGCTGCCGCGGTCTCGAATCCGGAGAACGACGCGTTCGCCGGTCTTGATTTCGACGCGCTGGCAGGGCGCAGCGGGCCGCGCCCCGCCGCAGCGGCCACCGCCAGCGCGGTCGCCACAACCCGGCGTCCAGTGCCACGACAGGCACCGGCCGGTATCGAAATCATCCGTGGCAGCAGCACCCCTTGAACTCGACGAGACCCTCCATGATTCCTCGCTGCACGCCTCGTCTGTTGCGCCGCCCGCTGCGGATGGTGATCCTGTTCGTCGCGCTGGTGTCCTCGCCCGCGCTGCTGGCCAACGTGTCGGCGGACATCGTTTTGCAGACGCGCGAACAGCGTCCCTGGGCGCTGCCTGCCGATCTGGAGCGGGTGGCCATCGCGGATCCTTCGGTCGCCGATGTGGTGATGCTGCGCGGCAACCGCGACGCCCTGCTGGTCGGCAAGGCCCCCGGCACTACCACCCTGCTGCTGTGGCAAAAAGGTCAGCGCGATCCGCAACGCCTGCAGATCGATGTGCGCAGCGCGGTACAGGGCGGGCTCGCGCTTGCAGAGGGAGGCGGCGCCGCGGTCACCGTCCAGGGCAGCGACGCGCTGGTCAGCGGTACCAGCGCGTCCCTGCTCGACCATGCCCAGGCACGCAAGGCGGCTGATGCCGCGGTCGGCAAGGACGGTCAGGTCAGCGACATCTCCACGGTCGGCATCGGCGGAGTGGTGCAGGTCGAGGTCAAGGTGGTCGAGTTCAACCGCACGGTGTTGAAGCAGATCGGCATCAACTTCCAGAACCAGAACGGTGGCTTCTCGTATGGCATCGCACGGCCCGGTGGCGTCCCGGGGGGCGGCGACGGCGATGGCGGCAGTACACCGCTGCAATCTGCATTCAAGCTGGTGTTCGGCTCCAGCAAGGATCTGTGGACCGCGGACCTGGACCTGCTGCAGAGCAATGGCATGGCCCGTGTGCTGGCCGAACCCACGCTGGTTGCCCTGTCAGGACAGAGTGCAAGCTTCCTTGCCGGTGGCGAGCTGCCGCTACTGGAACCCCAGGGGTTGGGCACCACCACCATCACCTTCAAACCGTTCGGCATCGGCCTGACGGTGTCACCCACGGTGTTGTCGGCTGACCGGATCGCGCTGAAGGTAGCGCCCGAAGCCAGCGACCTGGATTACAGCAATGCGCTGACCCTCAACGGCGTGCAGGTGCCATCGATCAGCACCCGCCGCGCCGACACCACCGTTGAACTGGGTGATGGCGAAAGCTTCGTCATTGGTGGGCTGGTCAGCAGCACGGTGGCCTCCACCGTGAACAAACTGCCGCTGCTGGGTGACCTGCCCATCATCGGTTCGTTCTTCCGCAACCTGGATTACAAGCGCCAGGACAAGGAGCTGGTCATCATCGTCACGCCGCGGCTGGTCAAGCCGCTGGCGCGCAACACCGAGCTGCCACTCCCCGGCGAGCGCGAGTCACGCGCCAACCTGCCGGTGTGGGGGTCTTGGCTGATCGGGCCGGCCGGCCCCGACGCCGTGCCCGGTTTCTCTCGCTGATCCATGGCCCGAGCCCACAGCCCATGCCACTCGCCACCGCCTTCAGCCTGCCGACCCTGGGACCGCCGATGAACCTCGTCGTGCTTGCCAGTGACCGCGACCTGCTGCCCAGGCTGGCGGCGAAGCTGCCGCCGAACTGGACGCTGGGCCACCACGATGCCGGCTTCCCGGGCGCGGTCCAGCAGCTGCGCGTGGGGGCGCAGACGCTGGTGCTGCTCGACTTCCACGCAGCACGGGCTGCCGCGTCGGCAGAACTGGTGCGCCAGCTGCGGCAGATCCGCCCCGACCTGTCGATGGTCGCCGTGGGGGCGACCAGCCTGGGGCAGATCGAGGGAGTGGTCAGCGCGCTGCGCGCGGGACTGCGCGACTTCGTTGACCTGGATGCCGATGCCGAAGAGATTCTTGCCGTCCTCACTCGCGCGGCCATCGCGCCGGCTCCCCCCACACCGGAGGTTGCGCGGAAGGCGCCGTTGACCCTGTTGCTGGGCGTGCGCGCCGGGATGGGCAGCAGCACCCTGGCCGCCCATCTCAGCGTGCTGGCGCAGCAGATGCGTGCCGCTGGGAACCACCAGGATGTGCTGCTGCTGGACATGAGCCAGCCCGCCGGCGACCTCGCGCTCTACCTCAACATCGACAGCCGGTTCCATTACGACGAAGCCCTGCGCAGTGCCGCACGCATCGATGCCACCCTCGCACGCACCGCCATGGCCCGGCATCCCGGCGGCCTGGTACTGCTGGATCGCGCTGCCGGCAGCGAAGCGCTGCCGCCAAGTGACCCCGGCCTGCTGCTGCAGCGGCTGCGCAGCCTGTTCTGCAGCGTGCTGTGCGATCTTGGCGGCACGCCGCTGCGGCAGGTACCGGGCACGCTGCTCGACAACGCCGACGAGATCTGGCTGGTCACCGACAGCGCGATCGCCAGCCTGGTATCGCTCGACCAACTGCTGCACCAGTTGCCTGCCGGCCTGCGCGGCAGCGATCGGCTGAAACTGATCGTCAACCGCGATGGAGAGCACAACGGCCTGACCGCCGCGCAGATCGCCACGCGTTTCGCGCTGCCGTTGCTGGCCACCCTGCCCGACCGTCCGCGGCTGCGCGCCAGTGCCAGCCAAGGCCACCTGCTGCTTGACGATGCGCCGCGTGATCCCTACGTGCGTGCCCTCGCCCCGCTGCTGGCCCGCTTCGACCCGACCACCAGCCCACCCGAAGCGCAGGGCCTGCGCGACAGGTTCGCCCACGCCCTGAGTAACCTGCCATGGAAGACAAAGTGATGCCGTTCCCGAACGCACCCTTCCGCGAGGTGCCGCCTGATCCGGCGCCGCTGCCGTTCGCGCAGACAGAGCAGTACCAGAAGGTGCTGTCCGCCGCGCACGAACACCTGCTCAACCGGGTGGAAGACGAGCGCATCGACATCGACGCGTGGGCACCGGACACCGTGCGGCGCTGGGTGGAGGGTGAGACGGCCGGGTTCGTGCAGGAATGGCGCATCCCGATCAACGAACAGGAAATGCAGATCGTTGCCGAGGGCCTGGTCAAGGAGCTCACCGGATTTGGTCCACTCGATGACCTGCTGCGTGACCCGGACATCGAAGACATCCTGATCAATGGCTATAAGGACGTGCACGTCTCGCAGGGCGGGCGGCTGCAGCGCGCCCCACAGCGTTTCACCGACGACACCCACCTGCTGCGCATCCTGCGCCGGATCATCGCGCCGCTGGGGCGGAGGCTGGACGACTCCAACCCGATGGTCGATGCCCGGCTGCCCAATGGCGGACGCCTGAACGCCATCATCTCGCCGCTGGCGGTGGACGGGCCGATGGTGTCCATCCGCAAGTTCCGCAAGGACCCGTTCACCCCGGACGAACTGCTGGCGATGGGCACCTTCGACAAGCCGATGCAGACGTTGCTGCAGGCGATGGTGCTCGGTCGCTGCAATATCCTGGTGTCGGGCGGCACCAGCTCCGGCAAGACATCACTGTTGAACGCGCTGGCCAACTACATCCCGGAGAACGAGCGCGTACTGACGGTGGAGGACACCGCCGAGCTGTCACTCAACCATCCCCACGTGGTGCGCCTGGAAAGCCGCATCGGCGGCACCGATGGACACGGTGCGGTGAGCATCCGCGACCTGGTGCGCAACAGCCTGCGCATGCGTCCGGACCGTATCGTGGTCGGCGAGGTCCGCGGGGCGGAAGTCCTGGAAATGTTGCAGGCGATGAACACCGGCCATGACGGATCAATGGCCACCATCCATGCGAATTCCCCGCGCGACTGCCTCTACCGCATCGAGATGCTGGCCGGGTTCGCCGGTTTCCAGGGCAGCGAGGACAGCCTGCGCAGGCAGATCGCCAGCGCGATCGATTTCATCGTGCAGATCTCCCGGCTGGGCAGCGGCCGTCGCGTGCTGGTGTCGATCACGGAAATCACCGGCGTCAGCGACAACATGATCTCGACCCAGGAGATGTTCCGTCACGAAGTCGAGCTGGACGCGGAGGGTGGCGAGCGAGACCGCTGGATCGGGCTGGGCTTCCACCCGCATTCGCACAAACTGGAGCCGTTCCGCCAGGCACTGCGCGAATCGTTCAACGCGGGGGCCTGGTAAGCATGGCCACGGTGCTGCTGTTGCTGTGCATCGCCGCCGTGCTGGGTGCCTTCGCCCTGCTGCTGCTCGGCAGTGCACAGCGCCGGGCACGCGCACAGGCGTCGATGGGACACACAGAGCAGCGCCTGCAGCGCAGCGCAACGTCCGCGTCGGCCACCCAGCTCGACTCCGCTGCATCCGGTGCCGCCGCGATCGCGCCCCTGCCCGCTACACCGGGGGCCACCGCAGGTAACGCCAGCGCGCTGCCGTGGGATGCCACCCTGCTGCGCGCGGGCATGCGTCCGGGCTGGCGTGCGCCCGTGCTGGCCCTGCTGGCAGGAATCGCGTTTTCTTCATTTGCCGTGGTGCGCCTGGGCACCGGCTGGGCATTTCCGGTCACGTTCGGCCTGTACGCACTCGTCTGTGGGCTCGTCCTGCAGCGACGCATCGGCAAGCTGCAGCAGAAGCTGGTCCGCCAACTGCCTGACTTCCTCGACAACCTGGTCCGCCTGACCGGGTTGGGCAACAGTCTGCAGATGTCCTTCCAGACCGCAGCGATCCAGACCGTCGCGCCCTTGCGCGACCTGCTGGATGTCACGTTGCGCAATGCGCGTACCGGCATGGATCTCGACCGGGCGTTGTCGCAGGCGTCGGCTCCATGGCGGGTGGAGGCACTGGAGGTGCTCGCGGTGGTGATGGGTGTCTGCGTCCGCATCGGCGGCCGCTCCGATCAGGTGCTGCAGCGGCTCAGCGACTTCATGCGCGACCTGGACCAGGCGCAGCAGGAATTGAAGGCCACCACCTCGGAAACCCGGATGTCGGCGTGGGTACTCGGCCTGCTGCCTCCCATCAGCGCCCTGCTGATGGCCCTGATGAGCCCCGGCTTCTTCGAGCCGATGCTGCGCCAGCCACAGGGACACACCCTGCTGTTGGCAGCGCTGGGGTTGGAACTGGTGGGCGGCTTCCTGTTGTACCGGCTGGCGAAATCGCTATGAAACTTCCGCACGCCGCACCGGGAGCAGCCCCATGAGCCCGACCGGTTGGTGGACCCTGTCGTTGCTGCTGTTCGCCGCCAGCGTGGCGCTGTTCGGTGCGCTGTACTGGATCCAGGCGGTTCGACAGCAACGCAGTGATGCGACGCTGCAGTCCGCACTGCAGCCCCGCGCGTCGACCGTGCCGACCCCGGCAGCACCCCGCAGCGCATTGGCCTGGCTGGAAGCCATCGGCCAGCGCTTCAGCGGCGGGCGCATCGAACGTGCGTTGCTGGCCAGCGAGGACCGCATGCTGCTCGACCTCGGCGGCTGGAACACGCGCCGGGGCACGGCCATCTATGTCGCCCTGCGCCTGCTGCTCGCCGTGGCGATCGTCCTGCCGGCACCGGCCCTGGTGGACGCCGAGGGCGCCGGACGGGTGTTCACCGTGATCGCCGCGCTGGCCGCCGGCCTGCTGCTGCCGAAGATCGTGCTCGGCATCTGGGCCGGTCGTCGGCGCAAGCGCGTCAACGACGAACTGCCGATGCTGATCGACCTGCTGCGGCTGCTGCAGGGCGTGGGTTACAGCATGGACCAGAGCCTGCAGACACTGGGCGAGAAACTGCGTCCCGCGCTGCCCGTGCTGGGGCGTGAGATCCACGACGCCAACATCGCCTATGCGCATGGCCGCAGTCGATCGCAGTCACTGCGCCGGCTGGGCGAGGCGTACGACGATGACGACCTGCGCAGCCTGGTGCAGCTGATCCTGCAGGTGCATGCCCACGGCGGTGCGGTGCAGGAGCCGCTCAAGCAGTTCAGCCTGCGGCTGCGCGAACAACGGCGGCACACCCTGAAGGAAAAGGTGGGAAAGCTGTCGGTGAAGATGACCGTGGTGATGATGCTGACCCTGCTGCCGGCGTTGATGCTGGTGCTTTCCGGCCCTGCGCTGCTCGCGCTGGCTTCTACCCTCACCCGGATATGATGACGATGCGGCGACACCTGATACTGACCTTGAGCTGCTGCCTGCTGGCCACCGCGTGTTCGCAGACCGTCGGCGGCTATCGCCAGGTCGCCCCCAGCCTGGTCGAGCCCGGCGCGGACGCGGTCAACACGCGCGGCACCTACCTTGACCTGATCCAGCGCATGCAGAAGCAAGGCGCCTACTACGCGTCGCTGGCCCACATCGATGCGTTCAGGCAGCGCCATGGCGATACACCCGCCGTGCGACTGCTGCAGGCCGACGCCCTGCGCCAGACCGGCCAACTGGACGCGGCCGATGCCCTGTACGTCACCCTGACGCGCGGCGACCAAGCGGCGGCGGCCTGGCACGGCATCGGCCTGATCGCGGCGCAGCGCGACCAGGATGACAAGGCGGAAGCTGCCCTCGCACGCGCGGCCCACCTGATGCCGCTGGATACCGCCGTGCTGGGTGACCTCGGCTACGCACGCCTGCGTGCAGGCAAACTCGAACAGGCGCAGGCTCCGCTCGCGCAGGCACTGGAGCTCGTACCGGGCGATCCGCGTGCTGTTGCGAACCTCGCGGTGTGGGCGCTGCTGCGCAACGACCCGGACACGGCCGAGCGCCTGCTGCAACGAGGCAACGCCTCCGCTTTCACGCGCAGCGAGGTGCAGCGCCAAGCCGTCGCACTGCGCCAGCGCGCCAGCAGCACGCAGGCGGCGTCCGCCGCTTCATCACCCGGCATCGCATCCGCAGATGACCGGCGCCGCGGCGCGCCGCAGCCTGGCGCTGCAGACCGCCGGACCGTCCCTGTCCGCGCCACCCCCGTACGTCCCGACAGCGCGCTTCCCGCCACCATGCTGGAGCGCTTTGGCCACATCGCCACTGCCACGGAGAGCACCCCATGACCTCACCTACCCTGCTCGGCTGCAGCCTTGCACTCGCCCTGCTGTCAGCGGCCGCCGCCGCCGCGCAGCAGGCACCGGTCACCGGGCGCATGCTCGGTGACCCTGTGGTGCCGTTGCGCACCGAGGCCCAGGTGCCTGCACCGCCTGCCGCCGACGCTGCACGACCGGCTGCACCAGGCCCCGTCCCGCCCCCCGCCTACCGCGCCGCGTCCGTCGCCACGCTGTCCGGGGAACCGGGCCAGGCCACCCGCGACCTGATCCGTCTGCAGGCATCGGGCACGCAGGCCGGGCCCGGCCTGCCCGTACTGGGCGACCAGGCGCGCGCCAGCTACGCGCGCTACCTGAAGAGCTTCGAGCACGAACTGCCCGAGTACTTTGAAAACACCGTCGGGACCTCAACCAAAGCAGGGAGCAACTGACCATGGCCCGCCGCCGCGCGATACCCTGCCGCGCACGGCAACGCGGTGCCATGTCGGTCACCATGCTGCTGCTGATGGTCGGCCTGGTGACCATGCTGGGCCTGGTGGAGGTCGGCTATCTGTACTGGGCAAAGCGTGACGCGCAGAAGACGGCTGACCTGTCGGCCATCGCTGGCGCCCAGCGGCTGGATCTGTGCAGTGCCGGCCTGGGCGACAATACGGCGGCACGCCGCAACGCGCTGGTGGAAAACCGGTTCGGCGGCCAGGTCGATATCCAGTGTGGCAGCTGGAAGCCTATCCATCCGGCGGCCGACCACTTCCTGTCCGGTGCCAGCACGCAGCACGCGCTGAACGCGGTCAAGGTCACGGCACGGCGCAGCGTGGTGCCCTTCTTCGGCCACAACACCGCGATGCCGACCGTCAGCGCACAGGCCGTCGCCAAACGGAGCGCACCCAGCGCCGCCTTCAGCGTGGGTGCCCAGCTGCTGCGGGTGAATGGCAGAACGCCTCTCGGCAACACCCTGAAGCTGGTCGGCGTCGACCTGGACCAGACCAGCCTGCTCGGCTACGACGGACTGGCGCAGGCACGCATCACGCCGGGGGGCCTGCTGCAGGCGCTCGGCATCCCCGTGGATGCGAACATCAGCGTCGGTGACTTCAACGCCCTGCTTGCCGCACACCGCGTGTCACTGGGCCGGCTGCTGGATGCAACGGCGACCGTGCTGGCGCAGTCGGGCGTGGCGGCTGTCGATCTGAGCGCACTGCGCAGCGCGCTGGCCACCCGACTCGACCTCGACCAGCTGGCCATCAAGCTGGGCAGCGATTCCACAGGGGGTGGCCTGTTCGCGCAGGTAGTGGCACCGGAGGGCACGGCAGCCAGCGCATTGGAGACGCAACTGAACGCCCTGGACCTGATAACCACCAGCATCAGCATCGCCAACGGCGGACGCGGCGTTGCGGTCAACAACCTGACCCTGCTGGGCCTCGTCCAGGCGCAGGCCGCCGTGATCGAACCGCCGTCGATCGGCATCGGCGGCGCGCATCAAGGAGGACCCGGCATCACCCACAACGGCGCGCGCGCCTACAACGCCCAGGTCCGTGTCTTCGTCGATATCGACACCAACAACCTGCCACTGGCGGGCGGCCTGCTGTCGTTGCTGGGCACCCGCCTGAAGGTGCCGTTGCACGTCGACGTAACCAACGCGTATGCCGACCTGAAATCGTTGCAATGTGGTGCCCGTCCGCGCACCGCCACCTTCGATGTCACCTCGTCGGTGCTGCGCACCTGCATCGGCAAAGTGGCCGATGCGGATCGTTTCACCCGGCGCGATGTCTGTGACGCCAGCCTGGGCAAGGAACAGCTGCTCACCCTGTTGGGCGCACCGCTGATCAACGACAAGCTGCAGTTGGCCGCGCTGTCGGCTACCCAGCGCGTGACCGTGCCCGAGAACGAAACCCGCTCCACCGACCCCAACGCGTTGCCGATCGGCACCTCGTTGATGACCCTCACCAATGAGCTCATGAAGCTGCTCGCCAACATGATCAATCCCGGCATCGCCGGCGCCAGGACCGACGACACCGCGCTGCAGTTCGCCGGTCAGTTCCTGGATGCGACGCGGCAGGCCAGCGGCCGTTACGATGTCGATCAGGCCGTCAAGGTGCTGCGCGGCGATGTCCGCGTCGCCAACTTGAATCCAATTGGTGACTGGTCACTGAAAGACCAGCCATCGGCCTTGAATGTCTTCGCCGATGTCACCCAGGGACGCAATGGCGGATTGCTTGGCGGCCTGCTGTCGCTGCTGCTGGGTGACCTGACCGCAAAAAGCTGCAGCGGCCTGCTGACCCAGCTCGTCGACTACAACGGCTGCGTCAAGCGCAACCTGGCCTCGTTCCTGCAGACCCGGCCCGGCGGCATCGGCGACCCGAACGCCGGCAGCGTCGTGGCCACGCCGGGTGCCACGTTGAACTGCTCCGGGGTGCTCTGTGCCGTATTGAAAGTGGCAATGGAGCCGTTGAAGGGGCTGCTGAACGAGGTCGGCAGGCTGCTCTCGATCACGCTGGCGAACGTGCTTGGCCTGGAACTCGGACGTACCGACGTGCACGTGCAGTCGATCAGCTGCAGCGGCGCGCAACTGGTTTATTGACGCCATGCACGCGGCATCGGCGACAGTTTCACGCATGCTAGACTGCGCGCGGGGAACTCCACTTCAACAACAATCCACTCGTGGGTGGTCTATACATGCGACATGACTCTGGGGATGCAGCGACCAACCGACGGATCACCGTCGCGTCGATGGCGCTGTTGATGATCCTTTCCGCACCGTCGGCGTTCGCCGCGCGCACCGAACGCACGCCGCGACCGGATCCCGCTCCGACCGCGCCCGTCGCCCGCACGTCGGTGGACGAGCTCCGCCAGTTGATGGATTCCCAACAGCTGACGGAACTGCGCACGACCTACAACGGCGCGTACGGCGCCAGCCTGCTGTTCAATCCGAGCACGCTGAATTACTACGTCGCGCTGTTCCAGGAAAAGAACTTCTGGCGCGTCATCAAGACCGATTCGGTGGAGAACGCCGAGCATGCGTACCGCACGTTCGTGCAGCAGACCGAGCAGCTCGCACAGGTGAGCCTCGACACCATCCGCCTGGATGCCGGCAAGCGCTACACCGAGCGCCTGGTCAGCTTCAACGAGGAGCGCCTGCGCACCCTGCAGGCGCAGGTCGAGCAGGAACGCGCGCAGTCGCTGCAGGTCAGCACCGCGCTGCAGCAGGCACAGCAGCAGGCCGTCAGTCTGAGCACCGACCTGCAGAGCAGCAACAGCCAGCTCGATACCCTGCAGCAGCGGATCCAGCAGCTGCAGTTGCAGCAGGGCAACCCGGAAACCACGCTGCCCGCGCCGACGACGACGTCGGCCGCACCGGTGGTCGGCGACTGAGACCCGGCACGGGTCCCCGTTCCACCGACGTGATGCACGCCGACGGCGCCCCAGGGGCGCCGTCATCGTCTACGGTGCAGGCTCAACGGACGACGTCGGGGTCCTCCATGACCGGCAGCGCCTCTGCCGTTTCGCGCCAGGCCTCGCGCATGCGCCTGCGCTGCTGCGGCGAGGTGTAGAGATAGATGTTGAGCGTGTCGAGGAACGTGGACTGCTCCAGTATCGCCAGATCAGCGAACTGTTCCAACAACAGCACAACGCTGACAGGAGGCAGGGGAAACACATCGACACCGGAAGATCAAAGCGGAGCCCGTCACGATACCCATCGCCGCAGCGTGGACGCATCGGACCCGGCTGAATCCCGTGCAGGGCCTACTCCGACTCGACTGCCTTGGCCCGCGCTTGTTGGGATGCGTTGACCAGCCCATGTGCGATGGCGTAGTGGAAGACTTCTGCGTCGGTGGCGAGGTTGAGCTTGCGCATGGCGGCGACCTTCTGCGTACTGACGGTCTTGCGGCTGCGACCGATGCGCTCGGCGATCTCGATCACCGAAAGCCCTTCGGCATACATGCGCAGCACTTCGTTCTCGCGCTTGGACAACACCGCGCCGTGATCGGCCATGGCAGGTTCGACGGCCAATCGGGACTCGACCTCGGGGGACTGATACGCGCCGTCCGCCGCTGCCATGCGCACGGCCGGCAACAGGTGGTCCAGCGGATCGCTCTTGCTGACGATGCAGCGGACGCCCGCCGCCAGAATGTTCCTCAGCACCAGGGGGCTTTCCATCCCGGTCAGCACGACCAGCCGGGTCTTCGGGAAACGTCGCTGCAGGAAACGCAGCATGGCAATGCCGTCGCCATAGCGACCATGCGGCATCGAGAAATCCGACACCACCACGTCCACGCTGCTGCTGCTGACCAGATCGACCAGCGCCGTGGAATCCTTGACCATGCCCACCAGTTCCAGCCCGGGCTGGCCCTGCAACAGGTGGGCGATGCCCGCCAGCAGCACGGGATGATCATCGGCAAGCACGATTCGGAGTTTCACGTCTGCAGCCCGTCCAGGATGGGGTACGGCGGCCACTATATGCCACCTCGGCACGAAGCTGGCATATAGTTGCGCCGCTGCCCGTCTGCAGGCTGCCCCCCCGATGAGAGCTGGAGTCCAGAATGGTCGATAACTCGATCCGTGTAGCCATAGCCGACGACCACCCCCTGATCCGGATGGCCATCGAAGCGGCACTTGATACCGTACCGGCGATCGTCCATGTCGGTTCTGCCGCCAACTCCACCGAGCTCATCGCCCTGCTCGATGCGCACCCGTGCGATGTCGTGGTCACCGATTTCGCGATGCCCCACGGCGAGCACGGCGACGGTCTGCAGCTGCTGCAGCTGCTGCGTTCGCGCTATCCCGAGCTGCAGATCGCCGTGTTCACCGGACTGGACCAGACCGCTGTCGTCCAGGCGCTGTACGACGCCGGCGTGAACCACATCCTCAGCAAGGGAGACGATGTATCGCACGTGGCGGCCGCCATCATGGCCGCGCATGTAGGCAGACGCTATCTGTCTCCCAGCGTGGCCCCGCTGTTGCCGGCGCGCAGCAGCCAGCGCAGTACCGTGCCACTTTCACCACGGGAGCGTGAAGTGCTGCGCCTGTTCGTGGGGGGTATGAGCATCAACGCCATTGCCGAGCAACTGGATAGGCGCAAGCAGACCATCAGCACGCAGAAGGTCAATGGCATGGCCAAGCTGGGCGTGGAGCGTGATGCCGATCTGTTCAAATACGCGGTTGAACTTGGCCTGGAGGCTCCCGCTGCAGGCTGAGCGGACCGCCGGCCCGGTCCGCTCCATCAATCGTCCTGCGCGGTCGGCGGAAGCTGCGCGGCATGCTGGTCCACCAGTGCACGCAGATCGGACAGCGCTGCATCGAGTGCGACGCCATCGACGGCTACGCCGTCACGCAACTGCCCCTCCATGACGCCGAAGCGGGTCCCCAGCGCGCGATGGCCCAGCATCATCAGCACGCCTTTCACCGCATGCAGGCGATCAAGCAGGCCGTCGTGGTCCTCCGCGAGACGCGCTTGCGCGATCCGCTGCAGGTCATCAAGCGTGCTGGTCACGAAGGTGCGGCGCAATGCATCCGGCAGGACCATCGGCGGCGGGTCCGCAGTGCCCGCCTGCGTCGCGACCCGCCCACCCTCACGCGGGCCCGCAGGCGCACTTGCCACAAGGTACGGTTCCAGCGCGCGCGCCAGCGTGTCCAGGTTCATCGGCTTCAGCAGCAGGTCACTGATGCCCGCCGCGCGACAGCGCTCGCGCTCGCTGGCAAGCGCCGTCGCGGTGATGGCCAGGATCGGCACGGCACTGTCGCGCGCGCGCAGCGCGCGGGCCAGCGCGTAACCGTCCATCACCGGCATGTTGATGTCGGTGAGGACAGCCAGGTGTACATCGGGGCGCCAGGCAAGCAGGCCGTCACTGCCGTTCTCCGCAGTGTCCACGCTCAGGCCCAGTGTCTCCAGCTGCTGCTGGATCAGCTCGCGGTTCACCGCATTGTCTTCAACCAGCAACACGCGTCCCTGTGCTGCCTGCATCGCGCTGACCGGGGCTGCGGCGACGACGGCGGGCGCCCCCTCGACGGTGTCATTCAACGCCCGCAGCAATGCGTCGGCGGCGTAGCTGCTGACATGCACGCCATCGTCCATCGGCTGTGGCGACAAGGGCCCATTCGGAGACGCGCGGACAACATCACGATGCAGCGCCGCCAGCGCATTTTCCTCGTCTGCCGTCCAGGCGCGTCGCTCGCCGAACAGCAGCAGCGTTGTATCGGCGTGCGGCAACGGCTGCAAGGGGGGCTGCTCCAGCACCGTGACCTCCGCACCCCAGCGCTGCAGAAGTTCCGCGATTTCATGGCGCCACTCCGCTGCCGCCGACAGCAGCGTGATGCGACGGCCGCGCAGCGGCTGTGCGCTGCTGACCGAAGCCCCCTCCGGCTGCACGGGCACTTCGAAGGTGAAGACGCTGCCGACGCCCAGGGTGCTCTCTGCGCGGATGCTGCCCCCCAGCAGCCGCGCCAGCTGCTGGCACAGCGCCAGCCCGAGGCCGCTGCCGCCATAGCGCCGCGAGATGCTCGCATCCGCCTGCTGGAAGGGCTGGAACAACTGCGCCAACGCCTCCTCGCCCAGGCCGATGCCGGAGTCGACCACCTGCAGGCGCAGCATCGGCGCGGCACCGGGCGGACGCTCCAGCAACTGCGCGCGTACCACGATGCGGCCCGACTCGGTGAACTTGACCGCATTGCCAAGCAGGTTGTTCAGCACCTGGCGGATGCGGTGCATGTCCGCCTGGAACGTGCGCTCGAGCTCTGGGGCGATGGCGTAGAACAATTTGACGCCCTTGCGCTGGGCTTCCGGCGCAAACAGCAACGCCGCCTGCTCGATCAGCGGCCGCGGCGTGAATGCGACCGGATCGATGTCCAGCTGTCCGGCCTCGATCTTGGAAAAGTCCAGCACGTCGCTGATGATGCCGAGCAGCGCATCGGCCGAAAGACGGATACGCGCCACCCGCTCGCGCTGCGCCGGCTGCATCGGCGAACGCGCCAGCAGCTCCAGGTGCCCCAGCACGCCATTGAGCGGGGTACGGATTTCGTGGCTCATCGTGGCGACGAACGCCGACTTGGCCCGCGATGCCGATTCGGCGGCAGCGCGTGCACGCTCTGCATCGTGACGCGCACTTCGCAGCGTCTGCTCCAGCTCGGCTTGAGCGGTCACATCGCGCAACGCGCACACCCACACGGCACGGTCGCGGTACGCAGCCAATGCCATGGCCACCTGGAGTCTGAGCGCAGGCTGGTCCGGCGCGGCGACCGGCGCGCTCCAGAGGAACTCCCGCACCGGCTGACCGCTAGCCGCATCGGCCTGCACTTTATCCGCCAGCGCCGCATGCAAGGTCTGCCCGTCCACCGTCGCTGCCGCATCCGCCATCTGCCGGGCAAGCTCGTTCTGCACCAGCGGCTCACCACTTTCCGGATCGATCAGCACCAGGCCGACCGGCGAGGTATCGATGATGACGCGACTCAGCGCTTCACTTTCGTACACCCGCCACGCATCTGCCAGCGCAGGCATGAAGACGCGCCGATCCAGCCGCAGCAACACCCACCACAACGCAGCGAGGATCAGCGTCGCCGCCAGCAGCTGGGCCAACAGCCGGTGACCTTTGTCGTGCCACAGGTCGCCCCAGCCATAGGTATGCAGAATGCGCCAGTCCACTGCCGCCACCGGACCGGCCACCACGAACTGGCCATCCTGGTAGAACCGGACGTCGGCCTTTCCCGCCTCGTCGTTCACGCGCCTGGCCAATGCGGGCGCGATGGCGGCAGCCGCACCGGCACTGCGCAGCACCGTGCGGCCGTCGTCGGTAATGACCGTATAGGCGCCCGACTCCCGCGCGTCCAGCCGTGCCTTGATGGTGTCCACCGGCTCGAACGCCACCCGACGCAGAATCGGTTCGCGGCCCTGCTGCAGCAACTGCAGCGCAACCAGCGAAGGCTGGCCGGTGATGGGATTGGCGTCGAAGGTCGACACCATGCGGCCTCCGCCCGCTGCGCTCTGCACCGGGCCGACGGCGGGACGCATGCGCAGCGCCCGTGCTTCGGTCGCCAGCAAGCGGGTAAAGGCTTCTTCGCGGCTGCTGACCCGCAGGGCACGCAGCAGCTGTGCCTCGTCGGTGACACCGGACACGGCCAGCAGCCGGCGCTTCGGTTCGTAGAAATACATCGTGACCGGTCCCACCGACCGCAGCGCGGCCACCGATGCTGCCGTGTACACCGAGTACTCATGCATGATGCCCATGTAGGCATCCAGCAGCGGCCGCGGCACCGGATTGTCCTTCGCCCCGAGCACCAGCCACGGCACCGCCGTGCGCCCTTCGGCGCGCACCAGCAGCTGCCCGCCATTGGCCAGAAAACGGTCAGCCAATGGAGCGCCCAGCGTCTTCAGCCTCGGCTGCTGCGTATTCCACATCATCTCGCTGCCATTGATGTTGCTGGCGTAGGCGCGATCCCGCTGGAACAGGAAGTAGTCGACCGCCGAGCGCGCGTCGACGAAGCGCTGGCGTTCTTCGGCGTGGAACGTATCGACGTCCGAAAACACCGCCATCAGCAGCGTGGCCACGATCAGCAGGCTGACCAGCCCCCCACCGCCGAACAGCAGGCGACGCTGGTGGCGGCGCAGTGAAGCGAGCGACGGGCGTGCCTGCACGGTCGTTCCCAAGGTGGATGACAGCGGGTCCAAGGCAGTTCCTCGTGCGCGTCTGCGCGCGTCGAATCTAGCTCATCGTCGCAGGGGTTTCCATGTCGCCGCCCGGATCCGCTGTGCCGCCGATGGCTTCATCCGCAATGTCAGCCTGCAGCGCCTCCAGCAGCGCGGCGGCCGAGTACGCCGACACCCGCAGGTCGCCGGGTGGGCCAGCGGCGCGCAGCGGCCCATCGCCGCGCACCCGCACGATCCGTCCACGGAATCCATCCACCGTTCCTCGTGCCGCACGCTGGTTCCGCTCGAAGATCACCAACGGCAGTGCGCGGCATGACGCCACGGCCTCGATCTGCTGCAGCGATTCCAGCACCACCACCTTGGCGCCCCATGCACGCAGACGACGGGCAAGCTCTTCGCGCCACGTCACGGTGGCGGAGTACAGCAGCACACCGCGCCCCTGCAGCGGAGGCGCAGCGTCAGCGGTTGTTTCCACCGCCTGTGCCTCGATATCGAAACCGAACACGCTGCCCACCCCCGGCGTGCTGTGTACATCGATCTCACCGCCCATCAGATGACAGAGCTGCCGGGACAGCGACAGCCCCAGGCCAGAGCCGCCGAAACGGCCGGCAATTGAGGCATCGGCCTGCGCGAACGGCTCGAACAGCCTGCGCTGTTGCACCTCGCTGAGGCCGACCCCGGAGTCGGCGACTTCCAGCCGCAGGCAGTGGGGATGTCGTGAGGAGACGGCCCGGATCTCGATCCGACCCGACGCGGTGAACTTGACGGCGTTGCTGACGAGGTTGCGCAGCACCTGCTCCACCCGGTCCGCGGCACCGCGGTACCGTGGCGCCAACGACCCGTCGACCAGCAGGTCCAGGTCCACGCCCTTGCCCTGCGACAACGGCGCGTACAGCAGCGCCACCCGCTCCAGCAGCAGGGCCGGCTCGAACACGGCGCTGTCCAGCTCCAGACGGCCGGATGCGGCACGCTCCAGGTCCAGTACGTCGTTGATGATCAGCAGGAGCGAATCGGCGGACTGGGTGATGCGGCCCAGGCGCGCACGCTGTTCGATATCCAGCGACGAGCGTGCGAAGAGCTCCAGATGGCCCAGGATGCCGTGCAGCGGGGTGCGTATCTCATGGCTCATGGCCGCCAGGAACCGGGACCGGGCGCGGTGCGCCGCCTCGGCTTCATCGCGCAGCTGGTCTTTCTGCACCTGCAGTTCCACCCTCGCGGTCAGGTCCTGCAAAGTACACAGCAGCACCCTGCCTGCACTGTCGAACAGCGGCGTGGCATTGACGAGCAGGTGCGTCGCCACCGCGCCGCGGCCGCCTGGGTAAAAGACCTGGAACTCTCGGATGTCCAGGTTGTCGTCACGACGCGAAACCGCCTCGGCGTAACCGTCGACCAGCGCATCGTACAGCGCGACCCCGGAGCGTTCGGCGGCACCGGCATAGCGGCGCGCCAGCTCGTTCTGCACCTGCGGCACGCGCTGCTCGATGTCCACCAGGCAGAGTCCTGCCGGCGTCATCTGGATCAACGAACGGAACAGGGCTTCGTTCGCGTACACCTGCATGGCGCGCGCAGCAGCAGGCGCCAGCACGTGCCGGTCCACCCACGCCAGCAGCCCCCACAGACCTGCCATCAAGCCCGCCCACAGGGCCAGTGCCAGGCACAACATGGGCGTTCCGTCAGCCAGCATGTCGCGCCAGCCAACGGTGGTCACCAGCGCCCAGTCCGTGCCCGTGACCAATGAAGCGATCACCCTGCGGCCGTTGCGACGGTACTGGACGATGCCGTCGTCCGCATGCGACCAGATCCCGGCATCGTGCAGGGTGCCGACCACGCCATCGGCCGCTGCGCTGCGCGATCCCAGGATGACTTCGCCGTTGGGCGCCATCACCTGCAGGTTGCTGTCACTGGCCTCGCGCAGAACCTGCGCCAGCCCCGCAGTCGGCTCGAACGCCACGAAGACACCCAGTCCGCGTCGGCCGTCGTGCGCGGCAAACACGGTGACCAGCGACGCCCGCCCGGTCACCGGGTGTGCGGCAAAGCCGATGCGCGCCTCCCCCCGGCCATGGCTGGCACGCAGCGCAGGGACCGTATCGGCCGCCGAGGCCGGCGGTAGCAGGTGCGCATAGGCCCGTAGCTGGCCGAACGTGCCTTGGCGATCACGCTCGGCGCTCGCGATGCCGGTGCCGCTGTCGTCCAGCCCTTCGTTGATCACGACCAGATGCCCGGTGGGGTCCAGGAAGTAGGCAGCGCCCGCGGCTTCCGCATCGGGTCCGTTGAACGCCATCCGCGTGATGACCGACATGGTACGTGCCAGCGCCAGGTAGCGATGCAGCCGTTCTGCGGGCCAGTGATCGGTCCCCAGCCCCAGCACGAGCTGCGGGGCGTCCTGCGCACCCTGCTGCAACCGCAGCGTCTGGGCGTCGGCCAGGTAGCGCCGGGTTTCTGCTTCCAGTACCGCCGGGTCGCTGTCCATGCGGTGCCGCCACGCGTACTCGGTCATGTTGACCAGACGCGCGTAGCTCGCGTCATGCCGGGTCAGCTGCGCATCCAGTGCGGTCCGGGCACGGATGAACGCCTGCAGCCGATTTTCCTCGTAGCTGCGCGCATGCAGCCACACCGCCGTCGCCAGCGCCGCCAGCAGCAGGACGCTCAGCAACGCGCCGGCGATCAGCAGCAGCCGGCGCGGATGGCTGCGCAGCGCGCGCAGGTCCTCGTCGTTGGCGCACGTGTCCTGCAGGGGCTGAAGGCGCGCCATGATGGATCGCAGCAAGGGGCTCATGACGGGGGGGGCGGGGCCGCGGTCGCGCGCGGGAGCAGCGCGGCCGACGCAGCGCAGCGAGCGTTGGGAAAGGACCATCCACGATATGCAGACCGGACGTGGGTCCCTATAGGACCCGCCTGAATCGCGGAAGCCGCGGCCTCCTCAGCGACAGGCCTCGCGCACGCGATCGTCCCAGCCGCGCTGCATGAGGTAGTCCGGTCGCCGCAGTGCACGACGCAAGGCCTCCTCGCGCAGGCGCTGCATCCGCCTGCAGGCATCGGGATCACGCTGGAGGGTGATCAGCGCCGCCTGGCCGCGCGATTGCACGCGTGCACCGCGCTTGCGGGTAACGGCGGCGCGGCGCGGCGCGCTGGGCGTTGCTCCCGCCTGACGGGTCGCAGTGCCTCCATCGTGCGGCCGCCATTGCCCGCCGGCCTCATCGACCGCGCAGGGCCGGTCCTGATAGCGCACGGCACCCGCGGCGACGCAGCGATGGATGTCCCCCCCGTCCCGTGCCTGCACGCTCGTTGCCACCGCCGGGAGAAGCGTCAGCACCCAGACCAGCGTCCTCAGGATCACCGTGCGCATGAAAAGCCTCCGTGGAAGGCCCACCGTCGTTCATCGGTTCGCTGCCTGCCAAGCGCGGTACGCGGCAGGGCTCACCTTTCGTGATTGTTGTATTCCGCTGTCTGCGGCCAGCGACGAAGCTGCTTGGCGTGGATGACCTGCGCCGCCACTCCCTCCCCACCGGCGAAGACGAATGATCGCCCTGCTTGCCCGCCTGCGCGACACGGCGCGATGCCATGCCGAACACCGCGCACGGGTCCGCCGCATCGAAGCGGGCGTGCTGGTGCTCATCGTACTCAGCGTGCTGGTGCTGATGGCCGACAGCGTGCCCGAGGTGCATCGCCGTCATGGGCCGCTGCTCAGCGTGCTGGAATGGACCTTCACCGCGCTTTTCACGATGGAATACCTGCTGCGCCTCTGGCTGCTCCGCCGTCCGTGGCGCTATGCGCGCAGTTTCTTCGGTGTGGTCGACCTGCTGTCGATCCTGCCGGTGTTCCTGGCCTTGCTGATGCCCGGCCTGCACGTGCTGGCCGACGTCCGCCTGCTGCGGCTGCTGCGGCTGTTCCGGATCCTGCAGCTGCCGTTCTATCTGGAAGAAACCCGCCACCTGCGCCAGGCACTGGTGCGTGCACGGCGCAGCATCCTGGTGTTCATCGGCGTCATGGGCCTGCTGCTGGTGCTGCTGGGCACGGTGATGTTCCTCGTCGAAGGACCGCGCAACGGGTTCAACAGCATCCCCACGGGCGTGTACTGGGCGGCCGTCACCATGAGTACGACCGGCTACGGCGACCTGACCCCACAGACCGCGCTGGGACGTTTCATCACCGGCTGCGCGATCCTGCTCGGCTACGGCATCATCGCCTTTCCGACCGGCCTGCTGGGCGCGGAGATATTCGCCGGTGTGCTGCAGGATCGCGACGCGACGGCCACGGGCTGCCGTTGCAGCTGCCACCGGCGCCCGCCCGCTGCACCGCCCGATCCGTAAGCCTCAGGGCGCGGCCTTCGCCGCCTCTGCGTTCCACTGTTGCACCTGGCCACGGACCTGCTGCAACAACGCATCCAGTGCAGCGCGGTCCAGTACGGTGCCGCGCACGATCACCGTATTGATCCGTTCGGTCGCCCGGATGTCCTGCAACGGGTTCGCGTCGAGCAGCACCAGGTCAGCGGCCTTGCCCGCTTCGACCGCGCCATAGCGATCCAGGGTGCCGAACCAGGAAGGTCCCGCGCGGGTGGCGGCGGCGAGCGCCTGCGGCGCGGTCAGGCCTTCGCGGACGAACAACTGCATTTCCTGATGCAGGCCGATGCCGGGAAAGTTGAACGAATTGAGGAAGCCCGCATCGGTACCGGCAATGATCGTCACCCCCGCTTGCTGCAGCATCGGCAGCACCGCGGCCACGTCGTGGTAATGCTGGTGGCGGGCGGCGATCTGCGCCGGCGTTGCCTTCGCCGCGCGCTCCACACGCCACGCGTAGGTCGCGCGCAGGCCGGGCCCGATATAGGCCAGGTAGGGGTCGGCGTGATGGTCATCCTGATCGAGGAAGTCGAGGATCCGCCCCCCATTGAGCGTCGGTGTCACGAATACGCCGCGACGGGCGAAATCACGGTAGGCGGCCATCGCCGTCGGCCGGTCGAAGCTGGCATCGATACGCTGGTTCGCCTGTGCCCGGTCGATCCTGCCGGCAGCGAAGTCCGCGGCGATGGCGGCTTCGTCGCGACTGCCCGCCTTGAAGGCGTAGTCCAGGTGCTCGATGGACGCCAAGCCCGCATCGACGGCCTGCTCCACCGTCAAGGCCATCGGTATGTGGCCGGAGGCCTTCAGTCCTGCCTTGCGCGCCGCACGGGCGGCATACAGGAACAACGCCGGCTTCAGCGTACTGTCGGTGATCTTGACGAAATCCACCCGGTCACGCTGCAACTGCACGATGGCAGCATCCACGTCGGCCTCGCTGCCCACCTCCAGGGTGCCTTTCCATACCGGCTTGATGCCCTCGATCTTGGCGCCGGAGGTCAACAGGCGCGGGCCGAACAAGGTGCCCGCTGCGATATCGCCACGCCATTCAAGCACCTGCTGCGGCAGGTCGCCCGACGCATCGCGCACCGTGGTGATGCCGTGCGCGATGTACAGCGGCAGCAGGGCCTTGTTCTCTTCCACCAGCGCCGGCCCGCCACCGAAATGCACGTGCATGTCCCACAGCCCGGGGATCAGGTAGCGGCCGGCAGCTTCCACCTGCCGCGCTGCCGTCCACTGCGCCTGCATGGCGGCATCGGGCCCCACCGCGACAATCGCGTCGCCCCGGATCGCCACACTTTGCCCGGGAACGGCGCGCGCGTGTTCGACGTCGATCACCACGGCATGCCGGATCAGGACGTCCGTTGTCTGCGGTGCCGCCTGCGCGATCGCAGGCAGGGCGAGGGCGAGACTCAACAGGGTTCGGGCAAACATGGCGGGTATCCGTCGAAGCGGCGCGTCGGCCGCGGGTTGGGGCGGAACCGCGCGCTGGCCTGTCCCGTCAGCGCATGGTAGAAGTCGCAAACCGCATGCGGAAACAAAATAAGTGAATGCCAGTCATGACGCAGTCGAATAGATCGCTGTTCGAGCTCGACCTGCTGCGCGCGCTCGTCGCCGTCGCGGACTGCGGTAGTTTCACCGCCGCCGCCAGTCGCTTGCACTCAACCCAGTCCACCATCAGCCAGAAGATCCGTCGGCTGGAAACACTGGCCGGCCATCGCCTGCTCGAGCGCGGCCATCGTGATGTGCAGCCCACCGACGCCGGGCATACCGTGCTGGGCCATGCGCGGCGGATGTTGGGGGTGAACGATGAACTGCTGCAGGCATTGGCCGGCGAGACGGTGGCCACCACGCTGCGCCTGGGCGTGCCCGAAGACTTCGTCAACGCGCGCACGACCGGCATGCTGGCCACGTTCAGTCGCCGCCATCCCCAGGTCAGGCTCGAGATCAGCAGCGGCCTGAGCCGTGACCTCGCCCACGGCTTCGACCATGGCGAACTCGACCTGGTGCTGGTGAAACAACGACGCAACAGTCGCCCCAGCGTGTACTGCTGGCCCGAGCCCCTGCACTGGATCGACAGCGCCCGTGCGCCCTGCTCCGCCGCAGACGTGCTGCCATTGGTGACGTTCCCGCCGCGCGGCCTGTACCGGGATGAGATGCTGCACGTCGTGGAAACGCTGGGCAGACGGTGGCGCATCGCGTTCACCAGTTCCTCGCTCAGCGGTATCCAGGGCGCGGTCGCCGATGGGATCGGCATCAGTCTGCTGCCGCGCCGCGCGGTCCGCGCCGATCACCGCATCATCGACGGTGAGCACGGGCTGCCGCTCATCGACAATTACGAGATCGGCATCCTGTTCCGCGACACGGCCGACGAGGGTGTGCATGCACTGGCACGCGAGCTCAAGCGCCAGGTCGACGAGGAGTCGACCTGATCGGTGCGCGTCACGCCGGTGGCGGCACCACCCAGCGGCCTTGGCGCATCGACAGCCGTGCCGCCGGCGTGCCCGCCACGGCCGCCGCCGCATTGTCCGCGCGCACCGCGAAGAACGTGGCCGGCTTGCCCTCGCCCAGCCCGTGATCCTGCAGGCCGAGCACCGCGGCCGCGTGCGTGGTCACCATGTCCAGCGCCAGTTGCAGCTCGGCATCGGTATTGAAGCCCGAGCGGTAGCCGATCAGCATCGCCCGCTGCAACAGGTCGCCGTTGCCGTACGGCCACCAGCTGTCACGGATGTTGTCGTTGCCGGCGAACAGGCGAACCCCCAACGCATGCAGGGCCGCCACCGGCGGGAACGGATGGTCGCCCGGCGCGTTGGTCATGATCGCAACATCGGCACGTGCCAACTGCTCCCCTACCTGCAGTGCCCGTGCCAATGGCACTTCGCCCAAGGCATAGGCATGGCTCACCGCCACCCTCCCCTGCAATCCACCGGCCGCCGTGCGCTCGCAGATGCGCTGCAACTGCCGCAGCCCCTGCTCGCCGGGCTCGTGCAGATGGATGTCGATGCGCGCGCCATGGCGTTGCGCCAGATCGAACAACAGGTCCAGCTGACCTTGGGCATCGCCGTCCAGCAGATCCGGATCGATGCCGCCGATCACCTGCACACCCGATTCCAGTGCCTGCTGCAACACCTGCGCGGTACCCGCACAGGACATCACGCCGGCCTGCGGGAAGGCGACGTACTGGATGTCGAGCAGGTCCGCGCAACGCGCGTGGGCGTCCTGCACGGCATGCAGGTTGCGCAGCCCGGTGGTCGCGTCCATGTCGATATGGCAGCGCACCGCACTGGTTCCCCAGCCGACGATCTGCCGGATCAGTGCTTCGGCCCGGTCGGCCATCGGCGCCGCAGTGGCCAAGGCGTCTTTCTCCTGCGCCAGGCGTTCACGCAGGCTGGCGACCGGCTGATGGGGATGCCAGCGGTCGCCGACAAAGCTTTTGTCCAGATGGATGTGGCCGTCCACCAGCGCAGGCAGCACGGTATAGCCGGTGAGATCGGTCGCGTCCATCGGCGGCGATCCCGGCGACGGCGCGCCGAAATGGCTGAAACGGCCGTTATCGACGGTGAACGCCAGCGGCTGGCCGGCGGAATCCACGGCACCGTGGAAATGCTGGGCGCGCATCTGCGCCTCCTTCAGGGGGATGAATGCTGCGGACCTTACGCGCCGCGCGTCTGGCCCTGCAAATGAAATCCCTGCATCGCAGGCATGCACGTCGGCGATGGCCAAGGCTGAGCGCACACCGTGCGTGCACGACAGCGGGTAAACTAGGCACCAGAATCAAGCGTGGACTCCCATGGGCCCGTTCAACCGCCCCGACCGACTTCGCTGGCAGGCCGCTTCCGTGCTGGCTGCCGCGCCGATTGCCGCGCTTGCGGCAGGCGACTTGCCCGCGCCGCCCCTGGGCGCACCCGTGCACGCCAGCCCTGCCGCCCTGGTGGCGGACCTGCATCGGCGCCTGCTCGCAGGCCAGAGCGCGACGGCCACCCTTGAAGCCTGGTGTGCCGAGCATGGGCTTGCCGACACCCCGCGCGTGCGCGCCGTGCGCGTGCGCGGCGTGCAGCGTGACGCACCGGCGGAGGTGCGCAGCGCCCTCGCGATCGAAGACGCCACGCCGCTACGCTACCGCCGGGTCCAGCTGACCTGCGGCCAGCGCGTGCTGTCCGAAGCCGATAACTGGTATGTCCCGTCCCTGCTGACGGCTGCGATGAACCACGCGCTGGACAGCAGCGATGAACCGTTCGGCCGTGTCGTGGCGCCGCTCGACTTCAAACGGCAGACGCTGCACGACCGGGAATTCTGGCCGCCACGCGTGGACGGTACGCGTGCCACGGTGCTGGAAGTGCGCGCCCTGCTGCGCGATGGCCAGCGTCGTCCCTTCAGCTACGTGGTGGAGAATTATCAGCAGGAGATCCTGCCGCGGCAGACACCGGCGGCAGGTGGGACGGCACCCCACCGCTAGCGGGGTGACACAGCCAGCGGATCGATCCGCACCAGCGCATCCGGGCCGATATCCGCAATACACCGTGCACCGGTGAGCGTCATCGCCACGCGCATTTCCCTGGCGATCAGATCCAGCAGGTTGCCCACGCCGGCCTCGCCGTGCGTCGCGAGTGCATACACGAACGCACGCCCAAGCAGTACGGTATCCGCACCCAGGGCGAGCATGCGTACCACGTCCAGGCCGGTGCGGATGCCCGAGTCGACGAGGATCTTCAGGTCGCCCTGCACCGCATCGGCGATCGGCGGCAAGGCCCGCGCCGTGGACAGCACGCCGTCCAGCTGGCGGCCGCCATGGTTGGACACCACGATGCCATCCGCACCGAAGCGCACCGCTTCGCGCGCATCGTCCGGATCCAGGATCCCCTTGATCACCATCGGCCCCTTCCAGAACTCGCGGATCCACTGCAGGTCCTTCCAGCTGATGGACGGGTCGAAGTTGCTGCCCAGCCAGCCGATGTAATCGGCCAAGCCGGTGGATTCACCGCGATACGCGGAAATGTTGCCGAGATCATGCGGCCGCCCGTTCACGCCGACGTCCCACGCCCACCGGGGGCGCGTAAGCACCTGCAGTGCGCGTCGCAACGCCGCATGCGGGCCACTCATGCCGGAATGCGCATCGCGGTAGCGTGCACCGGGTACCGGCATGTCCACGGTGAACACCAGCGTCGAGACGCCTGCTGCCTGCGCGCGCTCCAGCGCATTGCGCATGAAGCCGCGGTCACGCAGTACATAAAGCTGGAACCACATCGGCCGCTTTATCGCCGGGGCGACTTCTTCAAGCGCACAGACCGACACCGTGGACAGCGTGAAGGGGATGCCGTGACGGTCCGCCGCACGCGCTGCCTGCACTTCGCCCCGTCGGGCGAACATGCCGGTCAGTCCCACCGGCGCCAGCGCAACGGGCATCGACATCGCTTCGCCGAACAGCTCGGTCTCCAGGCTGAGTTCGGCCATGTCACGCAGGACGCGTTGGCGCAGCGCGATGTCGGCAAGGTCGGACACGTTGCGCTGCAACGTCTGCTCGGCGTACGCACCGCCATCGAGATAGTGGAACAGGAACGGCGGCAGCCTGCGCTGCGCGGCGGCACGGTAATCGGAGGAAGCGGAGATGATCATCGGTCAGCCAAGGTCCGGGAGCAGCGGAACGCACGCAGGGTACAGGGACGCAGTGAACCGCCCCGCCGCCATCAAGCCCATTAGACCATGGGCTACCCCGGCCGCTGGGCCCCTCCTCCGATAGCGGTCACTCGCGCTTTTCGATGCGTTTTTCAACGCGCTGCATCACCGCCAGCACGATCACGCACATCAACGTGACCCCGGTGGCGATGACATACGCCCCGATGCCCACGGCAATTCCCACCGCAGCCGACATGATCAGCGAGCTGGCCGTGGTCAATCCGCTGACCTCACCGTCGCGCGAACCCCGCAGGATCGTGCCGGCCGCCACGAAGCCCACGCAGGCAATCACCGCTTCGATCAATCGGATGGGGTCGACCTGCAGCAGGTCGCGGTACTGCTCCTGGCGGAAATGCTCGGCGACCGAATCCCCCAGGCCCACGATCAGGGCGGCCGCACCGGCGATGAGCATGTGGGTACGCAGGCCGGCGGCATGCTTGCCGAGCTCCCGCTCGAAGCCGATGACGCCACCGAAGACCATGGCCGCCGCCACACGTAGCAGGATCGAGACATCCTGGCTGAGATCCATCGCACAACTCCGGTCGAATGATCCGGCACGTTGGCGAGGGTCACGTGCGGATGACGTGAAGCCGCGCGCGCGGCGGCGGCAACCGGCACCGCCGCACCCTGCCCCGCGCACATCGCGCCGGCGCCGCAGCTCACACGGCCAGGTATCCGCCATCGATGGCGTAATACGTGCCGGTCGCGAACGATGCCGCATCGCTGGACAACCACGCGACCAACGCCGCCACCTCCTCCGGCGTACCCAGCCGCTTCATCGCATGGCGCCCTTCCAGGGTCGCGCGCACCTTGGGTTCCATCGTCTCCAGCAACGGCGTGCTGATGAATCCCGGACCCACGGCATTGATGCGGATCCTGTCGGCGGCGTGCTCCCACGCGGCGGTCTGGGTCAGGCCCACCACCCCGTGCTTGGCCGCCGCGTAGGCGCACGATCCGGCGTAACCCACCTGGCCGAGGATCGAGGCCATGTTGATGATGCTTCCGCCTTTGCCCGCTGCACGCATGGCCTGGATCTGCGCACGCTGGCACAGGAAGACACTGGTCAGGTTCACATCGATCACCCGCCGCCAGCCGTCGATGGGGTAGTCACCGCTGCTCGCAGCCGGGCCGGAGATGCCGGCATTGTTGACCGCGATATCCACCCCGCCGAATGCGTCCACGGTGCGCTTCACGGCGGCCTCGACGGCCGCCTCATCGGTAACGTCCAACGCGATCCCGATGGCCTCGGCACCCTTGGCCTTCAGATCAGTGACCGTGGCATCCACTGCCTCCTGCTTGAGGTCCCACACGGCAATCCGGGCACCGGACGCGGCGAGCATTTCAGCAACGGCCAGGCCGATGCCCGACACGCCGCCAGTGACGATCGCGGTCTTGCCCTGCAGCTGGTAATCAATCATGTGCGTATTCCTCGTTTGGACAGGCGTGGTGCAGGCACCACCTGTGTCCGACCCTACGCCGCAGCGCGTTATGCCCCTGCCTTCTCTGTCCACGCCTCGTGCAACAGGCCTTCCCATGATTGCAACACCGCATCGCCTATGTTCGCTGCGATGCTGCAGATCCTCCTTCCCCACCACGAGGTTTCCATGTCAGACCATGACACCGTGTTGTTCTCCCCCACCCGCCTGGGCGACATCGACATCGCCAACCGGATCGTGATGGCCCCGCTGACGCGCAACCGCGCGCAGGCAGATCGCGTGCCCACGCCACTGGCGGCGACGTACTACGGACAGCGCGCAAGTGCCGGCCTGATCATTGCCGAAGCCACCCAGATCAGCCCGCTCGGCCAGGGGTACCTGGACACACCCGGCATCTACAGCGACGCGCAGATCACCGGTTGGAAAGCGATCACCGACGAAGTGCACGCTCGCGGCGGACGCATCGTCCTGCAGCTGTGGCATGTCGGCCGGATCTCGCATACCAGCCTGCTGCCGGACGGTGAGGTCCCGGTAGCGCCCAGCGCCCTGCGTGCGGATACGAAGACGTTCACGGCGAACGGATTCGAAGAGGTCTCCACGCCGCGCGCGTTGGCACTGGATGAGCTGCCGGGCCTCGTCGAGGACTACCGTATCGCCGCACGCAATGCGATCACCGCAGGCTTCGACGGCGTGGAGGTCCACGCCGCCAACGGCTACCTGATCGACCAGTTCCTGCGCGATGGCAGCAACCACCGCGACGATGCGTACGGCGGCAGCATCGAAAACCGTACCCGTCTGTTGTTTGAAGTCGTCAGTGCCGTCGCCGACACCATCGGTGCCGCACGCACCGGTGTGCGCCTGTCGCCGACCACGCCGGCCAACGATGCCCACGACAGCAACCCGCAGCCCTTGTTCGAGCGCGCGGTGGAGCGTCTGGAAGGTATCGGCGGACTGGCCTTTGTCCACGTCATCGAAGGCGCCACCGGTGGCGACCGTGACAACATCGACTTTGATTACGCTGCGTTGCGCTCACGCTTCACCGGGCCGTGGATCGTCAACAATGGGTACGACAAGCAGCACGCTGTCGACGTGCTCACGGCCGGGCAGGCCGACGCGGTCGCGTTTGGGCGGCCCTTCATTGCCAATCCGGACTTGGTGGAACGCCTGCGCCGGAATGCCCCGCTGGCACAGCCGGACCAGGACACGCTGTACGGCGGCGGCGAACACGGATACACCGACTACCCCGCACTGGGCAGTTGAGCCAGCGGACACGACGCCACAACGTAAAAGAGCCCGCCTGCTTGCGCGGGCGGGCTCTGTTCGTCGCCTGGATCAGCGGACCGGTGTTTCCTGCAGCGTGATGTCCACGACCTGCAGCGGCTCGGCGGCCGTACGACCCAACTGCACCTGGTAGGTGCCCGCCGCGATCGTCCACTGGCGCGTCGCCGGATCAAAATCGGCCAGCGTTTTCGGCTCGGCATCGATGCGGATGCGGCGCTGTTCGCCCGGCTGCAGCGTCACCTTGTCGAAGCCCACCAGGCGGATCGGCGTGGTGTGCCCCTGCGGCAGCTTGAGGTACAGCTGGGCCACGTCCGCACCGGCGCGTGCACCGGTGTTGCGTACATCCACGCTGGCCACCAGACGCTGACCCTCCACGCTGACGCTCAGGTTCTCGTACGCGAACTGCGTGTACGACAGGCCGTGGCCAAACGCGAACGTCGGCACCAGGCCCTTGGCCGCTGCCCACTTGTAGCCCACGTTGGCGCCTTCGATATCGAAGTCGAAGATATCCACCGGCGGCTGCTTCGGGTTGAAGCCGAGGCCCGGGATCTGCGGCCGCGGCAGCTGCGATTCGTCAACCACCCAGGTCACCGGCAGGCGGCCGGACGGGTTGGCCTTGCCGGTCAACAACGCCGCGATGCCTTCACCGCCACGGATGCCCGGGTACCATGCCTGCATCAGCGCCGGCACCTGCTGCAGCCACGGGGTGCGCACCGGGCCGTTGGTTTCCAGCACGACCACGGTCTTCGGATTGGCCTTGGCCACGGCGGCGATCAAGCCGTCCTGCTTGTCCGGCAACTGCATATCCGGCAGATCCACCGACTCTGCCGCCCACTGGGTAGCAAACACGATGGCCACATCGGCCTGGGCCGCAGCGCGTGCCGCAGCGGCGGTGTTACGGCCGTCCACGTACTGGATGTCGGCGTCCGGACGTTCGGCACGCAGTGCTTCCAGTGGCGAGGACGGGTGGAACATCACCGGGCCCGGCCACGTCGTCGGCAGCACGCCCGGTACCGCGTTGGTGCCCTTGGCAGTGATGCCGACCATCGACGAACCGCCGCCGCCGATCACGCCCTTGTCCGCGTGGCCGCCGATGATCACGATGCGCTTGACACTGTCGGCCAGCGGCAACAGGTTGCCCTCGTTGCGCAGCAGGACGCTGCCCTCTTCGACCGTGCGCTGGGCCGCGGCGAAGCCGGCTTCGACGTCGATCTTCAGGTGCTGCGGCGGATTGTCGAAGTTGCCGTGCAGGAACATCGTGCGCAGGATGCGCGACACCATGTCATCCAGGCGGGCCTGCGGCACCACGCCACCGGCCACGGCCATGCGCAGTGGTGCATCGAAGAACGTGGTGGCATCGAAGACTTCGCCGGCCGACTGCTGGTCCAGCCCGGCCAGGGCGGCCTTCGAACCGCTGTGCACGCCGCCCCAATCCGACATCACGAAACCGGGGAACTTCCACTCCTGCTTCAGCACCTGGTTCATCAGGTAGGGATGTTCGCAACCGTAGATGCCGTTGATCTTGTTGTACGAACACATGGCCGAACCGGGCTTGCCCAGCTCGATGGCGATCTCGAACGCCAGCAGGTCCGACTCGTGCATGGCCTGGTCGCCGATCTGCACGCTGTGGAAATTGCGCCGTGTCTCCATGTCGTTCAGCGCGTAATGCTTCATCGTGGAGATGACGTGCTGGCTCTGGATGCCACGGATCGACTCACCGACGATCACGCCGGCCAGCAACGGATCCTCACCGGCGTACTCGAAGTTGCGGCCGTTGCGCGGGTCACGCTGCAGGTTGACGCTGCCACCCAGCAGGATGTTGAAGCGCTGCTGCCAGGCCTCGCGGCCCATCGTGGCACCGCCGGTATAGGCCACTTCCGGGTTCCAGCTGGAGGCAGTGGACGGGCCCGACGGCATGGCGGTAGCGAAATCACCCGGGCGGATGCCGCCCGGATTGGTGACGCCCACGCCCGCATCGGCAGACTGCTGCGCCGGGATGCCCAGCCGCTCCACGCCCGGTACGAAACCGGCCGAACCGACCGCGCCTTCCGGCAGCGGGCCGCCGTCCTTGCCCAGGCCGAAGTAGCTGCGCAGCATCTGGAATTTTTCGTCCTGGGTCATTTCACCCAGTAACAGCCGCGTGCGCTCATCCGCACTCAGGGCCGCATCCATCCACGGCTTCGCGCCGCCCGCCGCTTCGGCGTAGCCCAGCACCAGCAGCCGCGCGGCCAGCGACTTGCCGGCCGCATCACGCAGCGCCACCTTCTGCACATCCGCGTCGGCGAAACCCGCGCTTGCGGCGCTGTCCAGTCCGGTCGCGGTGAATCCATCGATGCCTGCCTTGCCACCCAGCACCACCGCCGGTGCGCCAAGACGCGAGGCACTCAACAGCGAGGCCATGCCGTTGGCATCCTGGTCCGCATCGGTATACAGCGCTACCACGTTGCGGCCGTCGGCCACGCGCAGGTAGCTGCGGCCCGGATGGTCCGGGCCGGATTCGGCCTGCACCGGCAAGCGGCTCAGCACCACCTGGCCGCGCGCGTTGCCCTGCGCATCGACATCGGCCTGCACGAAGCGATAGGCGTAACCCAGCTGGTCAGCCAGGGTCTGCAGCGGGTCGATCGCCCCCGCTGCGCGCTGGACCTCGTGCACGGCCACGATATCGGCCTGCAGGCCAGGCAACTGGCTGGCAAGCGCCGCGACATCGGCACTGGCCGGGGCTTTTTCCAGCGCAAGCACGCTGAAGCCGGGCGCGGTGTCGGCCGCGAAGGCCGGTGCGGAGAGCGCGACGGCAATGGCCGCGGAGAGGGAAAGCTGCTGTGTAAACGTTTTCATCGACGGACGTTTGAATACCGATGCCTACGCAGTCGGTCCTGGAAAGGGTGCCGCCGAAGGGAGCAGCGCTAGCCATGCGCAGGCATCACCAAAGCGATGCTGCGCGGGCCGGGGTGCAGCAGGCCTGCGCACGGACCCCTCCGTCCGGCGTGACAACCTGCTGCGGGTCGCAGAGCAACCCAACAGGTGAAGAGTCGGTTACCGGGTTATTTGCTGTCAACCTCTGACGCATACGCCAAAGGTCGCAGGCGCGCCCGGGGCACCCTGGCCAGCTCCGCTGGCGTCGCTGGCGGATCCCTGCACGGCGTCTGCGGCTCTTGCGCAGCTTCAAGCCCGGCGTGACCCCGTGACGCCGGGCTTTGCCCGGCGCATCGCCCTTACCCTTGCGGTACTCAGCGCGGACCGAACATCAGCTCAAGGTCATTGCCCTGCGGCATGCCCGAGCGACGCTGTACGTTGCCTTCGGCATCCTTGAACAGGATCCCCGGCGTTCCCTGGAAACCAAGTTCCACCATCAACGCCTGGTTGGCCTCCAGCTTGCGGCCGACATCGGCACTGATGGCGACCGGCTTGATGCCGCCGCGTTCGAAGCCGCGCTCGTTTTCCAGCAACGCCGCGCTGGGGTCCTTCGCACCGATGATGGCCGCCGCCTTGCCGGGGCTGTCTTCGCGGATGACACCGACCATGATGTGGCGCAGCTGCACCTTGCCGGCATCCACCCAGGGACGCGCCGCATCCCAGAATCGGTGGCAGTACGGGCAATTGGCATCGCCAAAGGTGTAGACCACGCGTGGCGCGTCCGCCTTGCCATCGGCAACCCAGGCGCTGTTCTCCAGCTGGCTCCAGATCTTCGTGGTCATGGGCCCGGCGACCTTTGCCGTCAGCAGGTCACGCCCGACGTCATTGCCCTGCGCATCGAACAGGCTGCCGACCACCACGTGCTTGCCATCCGGGGTGAGGTAGGCGGCCGCAGGCTGCTGTCCGCCGACCACGCCGGCGAAGCCGCGCAGGCCACCGGGTGCGTCGAATTCGGATACCACCTCGAAGCCCAGCTTCTGCAGGCCCTTGATCGGCGCAGGCACGGCCGCGCCGTCCTTGGCCACCGCCGCCGGCTTGCCGCCGCCAGCGGCTGCAGGCGTGGGGGCCTGCGCCTGGCCGCAGCCGGACACCGCCAGCAGGATCGGCAACACCAGCGCTACCGGAGCAGCGCGCAGATACGTGGGCAACATGGAAAACTCCTGGTTGATTGCGTGCGCAAGGCTACCTCAGCCGGCGCAGTTTGTGCTCCAGCCCGGCGGCGGTAAGTTCACCGAGGTGCAGCTCTCGAAGGCGACCATCACGGTCGAAAAACAGGGTGCTGGGATAGGCCTGCACCCCCAGCGCATCGCCGGTGGCGGACGGCGCATCCAGCAACACGCCCTGCAGCGCGGGCGCATGCTGCCGTAGGAAGCGCTGGACGGTTTCAGCGTCTTCGCCCTGGTTGACGAACACGAAGCGCACCTGCCCATGCCGGCGTTGCGCGGCGGAAAGCACCGGCATTTCGCGCACGCAGGGGCCGCACCAGCTGGCCCACAGATTCAGCACCAGCGGCTGGCCCTGCGTATCGGCGAGCCGGACCGGCGCGCCTGCCAGGTCCTGCAGCACCACCGCAGGCACCTGCACGCGCTGTGCCTGCAGGTGCTGCAGGCCGAACGACGCCAACAGCCAGCCGCCGCTGCCCAGCAGCGCAGCCGCCAACACCGGCCCCCGCACGGCGGGTGCCTTGCGCAGGCGCCAGATGGCCCAGGCTGCAGCGACGACGAAGAAACCCAATGGGTCGAACCCGCCATCGCCGATGCGCAGCACCGACCAGGGCGACTCCAGGTAAGAGGCGGCGTTGCGCAGCACGAACACTCCGCGTGCACCGACCAGCCCGAGCAGGAACATGTCCAGCAGCAGCGCGTTCGCAGGCCGCCACGACAGCAACGGCGGCCGTGGCCAGAACCGCGCGACCCCCATCGCAAGCAACAGGAACACGAGGGCCAGCACCACCGGCAGCGGTACTGGCCCGACACTCAACATCGCTTGTCCCTCATCACCACACCCTGCCCTGCACTGTCGCGACCGCTGATGCTCCACGACCCCTGCATCCAGCACAAGACAGGGAAAGCGCCGTCATTCAGGCAGCGTGACGATCTACCGGGCGCACCGGCGCACCCATCACCGAGGGCACCGGCGCGGGCGCCAGCGAGCGATCACGCAGCTTGCCGGAGACCATGCGGCGATACGTCGCCGGTGTCATACCGACGATGCGCAGGAACAGGCGCCGGAACGCACTCTGGTCCGCGTAACCGACCCCCCATGCCACTTCATCGATCGCGCCGCCCTGCTGCAGCAGCAACTGGGCCTTGGCGATGCGCAGCCGCTGACAGTACTCGATGGGGCGCAGGCCCGTCGCTTTCAGGAACCGCCGCTGCAGCGTGCGCGGCTCCAGTCCCGACGCCTGGCAGATCGCGCCCAGCGTCGCACCACGTGCCGCCGTGGTGTGCAGCCAACGCTGCGCCTTCAGCACGTCACGGTCACCGTGGGCGAAATTGGCACTGAACCGCTCCAGGTCCTGCTGGATCGCCGCAGGCACCACGATGCCCTGCTGCTGGGCCACGGCCGCCATGACACCTTGACCGTGCACGCGGTACAGAAGGCGCAGGGCCAGGAAACGCCACGCCTGGGAGCCGCTGACGGTCAGCAGATCGCCATCATCCACCAGCAACCGCTCGCTGGGCACCCAGCTGCCGCTCTGCGCATTCAGGCCGGGAAAACGGGTGCTGTCCAGACTGGCCACGGCACGCCCGGCCAACAGCCCGGCACGTGAAAGCACGCCGATTCCATCATTTACCGCCGCCAGCAGGCTGCCGCCGTCGTAGTGCGCACTCAGCCATTCCAGCAGGATCGCCTCGTCACGGATCTGGCCGTTCTGGCTTACCTGTCCCGGCAGGGCGATGATCGCAGGCACCGTCGCATCCAGTACGTCCGCGCCGGCTACGCGCTGTGGCCCGCCGCCGTCATTGGCCATGACCCAGCGCGACACCAGGATGCGCGCGGTATGGCGCCCCTGCTGTTGTGCGAGCCGGTTTCCGACGTGGGCCATTTCGGCCAGCATCGATGCCGCAGACGGGTCGGCGCCCGGGTATTCAACTACTGCGATTTCTGTCAGCTCGTTCTTGTGTGCGTCCATCAGCTCCTCCTCTTGCCTACCGCGAACAGAGTCGGCGCCATTGACAGCGTGACTCTTCGGTGGCTGCAGGTTAGGAACGGCGGACAGGCCGAGGCTATGAAGAAAGCTGCAATCTGCGCCAAAAGCCTTGCATTTAGCTCGGTATTGACTCTAGACCACACTCAAGGGTTGATGATGGTCACATTCGGAGGTGCAGATGAACATTGGTCAACTCGCGCGCCATGTGGGCGTGCCTATCGATACGGTCCGCTATTACGAGCGCCAGCAGCTACTGCCGCCGGTGCACAGGTCAGCGGCCGGCTATCGGGTCTTCGACGAGAACGCGGTGCAGCGGCTGCGCTTCATCCGACGCGCCAAAACGTTGGGATTCACCCTGCAGGAAATCGCTGAACTGCTTTCGTTGTCGGCGCGCGCACCGCAGGACATGGCCGCAGTGCGGCTGGCCGCTACCGCCCGGCTTGCCGATATCGACCAGCGGCTGCGCGAACTGCAGCGGATGCGCGAGGCGTTGGCGCACCTCGTCGATGCCTGCCCGGGCCATGGCGCGCTGGCCGCCTGCCCGATCATGGCCGCCCTGCAGGAGGACCCCGCATGAGCCCGACTGCCTGCTGCGGCAGCTCCGCCCCTGCCGACAGCGTGCAGGCGAAGGATCCGGTCTGCGGCATGACGGTGGACCCCGCCACCACGCCCCACCGCACCCAGTACGATGGCACGGCATGGCACTTCTGTAGTGCACGTTGCCGCGAACGGTTCATTGCCGATCCGCGCCGGTTCCTCGATCCGCAGACACGCCCCATCGTGGCCGCCGGAACACCGTATACCTGTCCGATGGACCCGGAGATCATCCAGGACGGACCGGGCAGCTGCCCGATCTGCGGCATGGCGCTGGAGCCGATGATGCCGACGCTGGATACGCAGGAGAGTCCCGAGCTGATCGACTTCCGCCGTCGATTCTGGTGGTCGCTGCCGCTCAGCGCAGCCACCATGGCGCTGGCCATGCTGGCGATGACGCCCCTGCTGCATGCCCTGCCTGCGGGCGCGCGCGTCTGGATGGAGGCCGCACTCGCTACGCCGGTGGTGCTGTGGGCCGGTTGGCCCTTCCTGCAGCGGTGGGCGCAATCCATCGTCAACCGCAGTCCGAACATGTGGACACTGATCGGCACCGGTGTCATCGCCGCCTACGGCTATTCGCTGGTCGCCACCCTGGTTCCAGACCTGTTCCCGGCCTCGTTCCGCACGCACGGCCATGTCGCGGTGTATTTCGAAGCCGCCGCGATGATCGTATCGCTGACCCTGCTCGGCCAGTTGCTGGAACTGCGCGGACGCGCGCGCACGTCCGACGCGATCAGGGCCTTGCTGGGTCTGGCACCGAAGACGGCGAGGCGGATCGATGCCGATGGCAGCGAACACGACGTGCCACTGTCTTCGATTGCGGTGGGTGACCGCCTGCGCGTACGCCCCGGCGAGAAGGTACCCGCGGATGGCCTGATCCTCGACGGCCAGTCCCATCTGGACGAATCGATGCTCACCGGCGAGCCGGTGCCGGTCACCAAGCGCGCGGGGGACAGCGTGATCGGCGCCTCGTTGAATGGAACCGGCGCACTGGTGATCGAGGCCGTACGCGTAGGCGAGGCCAGCCTGCTGTCGCAGATCGTGCAGTGGGTGGCACAGGCCCAGCGTTCGCGCGCGCCGATGCAGAAGATGGCGGACAAGGTGGCGTACTGGTTCGTGTTGGCGGTGCTGCTGGTCGCCGTGCTGACGTTGCTGGGATGGGGGCTGTTCGGCCCTCCGCCGTCATGGACGCATGGACTGCTCAACGCGGTCGCGGTGTTGATCATTGCCTGCCCGTGCGCGCTGGGCCTGGCCACCCCGATGTCGATCATGGTCGCCAGCGGGCGCGCTGCGCGGCATGGGGTGCTGTTCCGTGATGCCGAAGCGATCGAAAAGCTGGGCGACATCGATACGTTGGTAATGGACAAGACCGGCACCCTGACCGAGGGCCGCCCTGCATTCGGTGGCGTCATCGCGGCACCCGGCTTCATGCCCGACCAGGTGCTGCAGTTGGCGGCCAGCCTGGACCAGGGCAGCGAGCACCCCCTGGCCACGGCCATCGTGGCCGAAGCACGCCGTCGGCAGATCACGCTGTTGCCCGTGGAAGACGTCGATTCGATTACTGGCAGGGGCGTGCGCGGCGTGGTCGATGGCCGTGCGCTGCTGATTGGCAGCAGCAGCCTGATGGCCGACAACGCGGTCACGCTGCAAAGCGCAACGCGGGCCGATGCGGACGCCCAGCGCAGCCGCGGTGCCAGCGTGATGTTCCTGTCCGCCGACACGGTACTTGCGGGCGTGCTGTGGGTGATCGATCCGATCAAGTCCACGACCGCAGAGGCACTCACCGCGCTGCGCGCAGATGGCCTGTGCATCATCATGGCCAGCGGCGACGACGCACGCACCGCGCAGGCGGTGGCCGCTGCACTGGATCTGGATGAGGTGCACGGCGCCATGAGCCCGCAGGACAAAGCCACGCTGGTGACGCGCCTGCAGTCAGAGGGGCGCAAGGTAGCGATGGCCGGCGACGGCATCAATGATGCCCCGGCGATGGCCAGCGCCGACGTCGGCATCGCCATGGGCACCGGCACCGATGTCGCCATGTCCAGCGCACAGGTGACGCTGGTAAAGGGCGACCTGCGCGGCATCCTGCGTGCACGCCATCTGTCACGCATCACGGTACGCAACATGCGGCAGAACCTGGCGTTCGCGTTTGTCTACAACGGGGTCGGCATTCCGGTAGCCGCCGGCATGTTGATGCCATGGGGAATCAGCCTGTCCCCGATGCTTGCCGCCGTGGCGATGAGTGTGAGTTCGATATCGGTGATCGGCAACGCGCTTCGACTGCGTACACAACGTCTTCCAGATGGCTGAAGAGGCCTGCAGAAAACTGCAATAAATGCTTGCCATCCCCAGACCCCATCGCTATGATTTCGCACCTCGGCGACGTGGGGCCATAGCTCAGCTGGGAGAGCGCCTGCATGGCATGCAGGAGGTCAGCGGTTCGATCCCGCTTGGCTCCACCACACTTCCGGCAATAGGCCGTCGGAAGGTCGCGAAAAAATTGATGAGATACGCGTCCCCATCGTCTAGAGGCCTAGGACATCACCCTTTCACGGTGGCGACCGGGGTTCGAATCCCCGTGGGGACGCCACTCATCTGGACAAGCAGGACCTGCCGAAACCGGGTCTTTTTTGTTCATCGCCTTCGGCCTTCACGGGCGGCGCGCATTGCATTTCCTTCACTGCCGGTGCGGGACGATACAGGCGACAGGAAGCAGAAAAAGTGCTTCCACAAACGTGAATAAGCCGGTATGATAGGCGGCTCGGTTAAACGGGGCCATAGCTCAGCTGGGAGAGCGCCTGCATGGCATGCAGGAGGTCAGCGGTTCGATCCCGCTTGGCTCCACCACTTTCGACAATAGGCCGTCGAAGGTTCTACAACTTGAAGTTTTTCGTGCGTCCCCATCGTCTAGAGGCCTAGGACATCACCCTTTCACGGTGGCGACCGGGGTTCGAATCCCCGTGGGGACGCCAGTTTCAAACGGAAACCTGACCCATCAGGCAACCGGGTTTCATCGGGGCCATAGCTCAGCTGGGAGAGCGCCTGCATGGCATGCAGGAGGTCAGCGGTTCGATCCCGCTTGGCTCCACCACTCCAGGCATTAGGCCGTCTGGATAGCAGTACAACTCAAGTTTTCGTGCGTCCCCATCGTCTAGAGGCCTAGGACATCACCCTTTCACGGTGGCGACCGGGGTTCGAATCCCCGTGGGGACGCCAATTATGCAAAAACCCGGCTTCGGCCGGGTTTTTCTTTTCCTGCGCTAAGCTGCCTCCATGTGCTACTCCGCCCAGATCCGCGCCGATTACGCCAAGCTGGTCCGCCATTACGGCGCGACGATGTCGCTGGAGGAATTCTCCCGTCTTTACACCTTCGACCCGGCCAAGAAACGGCCGAAGACACCGAAGGCGATGGACGACGGATTCCGGGGTGCGCGCACCGACCAGGGGCGCGAGATCGTGGCGATGATCCAGCAATGGCATGCCACCGAGCACGCCGAACTGGAGACCGAACTGCGCCGCCAGCACGAACGCCGCCGCACCGCGCAGGCCGCCCTGGCCATCACCCCCACGCAGAAAGCCCGCAATGAACTGCGCATCGCCGGCAACCGGATCGAGCGCGCGCAGTCACGCCTGGACGACCTGCAGCGCAGCCAGCACCTGCCGCGCGACAACCGTATTTTTCCCGGCACGTACGCGCCGGTGATCGTGTCCGAACAGGGCCGGCGGGTGATCAAACCGATGCGCTACCAATGCAGGCTGCCTGACAAACCCGCGCGCAACGACGCCCTGTATCCAGGCACCTACAACGCGCGCAGGGACAGCCTCGAGGGCTATTGGCGCGGCGCCTTCGGCCATCGCCATGGCGTGGTGGTGGTGCAGTCGTTCTATGAGCACGTGCCGCGCAAGGGGCTCCCGCTGGCAGCCGCCGATGACGAGCGCGATGTCGTGCTGGAATTCCAGCCGCGGCCGCAGCGAGATCTGTTGATTGCCTGCCTGTGGGCCGAGTGGGAGGGTCCCGAAGGTCGCCTGCTGTCCTTCGCCGCCGTGACCGATGAGCCACCACGCGATGTGGCAGTGACCGGTCACGACCGGGGCATCGTGCCCATCCGCGACGCCCATCTGGATGCATGGCTGAATCCGGACCCCACCGACCTTGCCGCCCAGTACCGCATTCTCGATGATCGCGAGGATATTCAGTACGTGTGGAGCGAGGCCGCCTGATCGTCGCTGCCCCTACCCGTCTGCCGCAGTTTTGTTTACACTACGCGGCCACGCTGCCGGTGTGGCGGAATGGTATACGCAGCTGACTCAAAATCAGCCGGGGGTGACCCCATGAAGGTTCGAGTCCTTTCACCGGCACCAGTGACATCAGAACAGCCAGGCCCGCGCCTGGCTTTTTTGTGCCTGTGATCACGCCCTCCGCCACAATCCCCAGCTGACCCAGCCACCGTGGCCGAGCGTGGTCATCAACAGTCCCACCACGGTCCAGCGCAGCACCGCTGCCACCTCCAGCTGCACCGCCTGGGCCTGCAGCTGCTCCAGCAGCAGCCAGCCGAGGACCGCAGCCACCCATGCGCCCATTGCGGGCCGATAGGCACGAAGTACGTTCTGATCCCAACCTGTCATCTCTGCCACCGGTGTGTCTGAAGGTGCGGCCAGTGTTCCCTGCCCCGCTCTCACCAGCTGAGATCTTCAGCAAACCACGTCACGCCACAGTGGCCGGCGGGACATCCGCCTCGCCATCGGTTTCGGACTGCACCGTATTGCGACCCGACGCCTTGGCCCGATAGCACTGCACGTCGGCAGCCGCCACGGCTTCATCCACGCTCATGCCGACCCGTATCGACGCGATGCCGATGCTCACCCCAACGCGTATCGTGTGCTGCTCCCATGGGATGCTCAGCCCGCCGATCCCGTGCAGCAATTCGCCTGCGATGCGCCGCGCGCGCCGCAATGAGCAGCCCGCCAGGATCACCGCGAACTCGTCACCGCCCAGCCGCGCGACCACGTCCGAATCGCGGACGCCGTGGCGCAGCACGTTGGCCACTGCCCACAACACCGCATCACCGGCAAGATGGCCGTACGTATCGTTGACCGGCTTGAACTGATCCAGGTCGATGAACATCAGCGAGGCGGCCTGACCCGTCCGCTCCAGATGGGCGATCGCCTGCTGCAGATGGGCATCGAACCCCCGCCGGTTGATCAGCTCGGTCAGAGGGTCCAGCTCGGCCAGCTGCCGCGCCTCGCGCTGACGGGCGCGCAGCTGGGTCACGTCACGGATCACCCACACCGCCCCCCGCAGCGTGCCGGCATCGTCGTGCAGCCATGCCTGCGATACATCCACCGGCACGTTGACACCCTCCTGCACCAGCAGCAGATCCGAGTGCAGATCCACCGCATTGCTGTCCGGATCCAGCAGCACCAACATGTCCAGCACCGACTGTGGCGCGTACTCGGTGGTCAGCTGCATCACCTCGGACACGTGGCGCCCATGCAGCGTCCCCTCCCCGCGCAACGCGCGGACGGCTGCGGCGTTGGCATGCTCGATGCGCCCGTGCAGGTCCACGCTGAGCACCAGGTCGGTCACGGCATCCAGGGTGATCCGGCTGCGCGCCTCGGCTTCCAGCACGCGCAGTTCGCTGGCGCGCTCGCTGGTGACGTCCTGGATCTGCGATACGAAATGCAGCGGCTCACCCTGTTCGCTGCGGACCAGCGACACCGACAGGCGCGCCCATATCAAGTGGCCATCGCGGCTGATGTAGCGCTTGTCCAGATGATAGTGGGCACGCTTGCCGCGCAGCAGGTCATCCACCAGCTGCAGGTCGGCGTCCAGGTCGTCAGGATGGGTCAGACGCTGGAAATCAACCTGCAGCAGCTCATCGCGGGAGTAGCCGAGGATCCGGCACAGCGCGTCGTTGACGTCCAGCCAGCGCCCTTCCAGCGACACCAGCCCCATGCCCAGCGCGGCACTGGTGAAGGCGCCGGCAAACTTTTCCTCGGCCAAGCGGGCTTCGGCCCGCGCCTGCAGCACCTCGGTCACGTCCGTCGCCATGCCGACGAATCCGGTGATGTCGCCCTGCGCATCGGCCAGCGCGCTGACGGACAAACGGACCTGCCGCTGGCGCCCGTCTTTGCGTACGAAGGTCCATTGGCGCGAAAACGTATGCGCACGCGCCCGCTCGCTGAGAATGCCGAACAGATCCGTGCCGTCCCGTCTCTGCTCCGCCGGCAGGGCCTGCAGGAAGTGCTGCATGTCCTGGACATCGTGGAACAGCGTCGGGCGTGCCTGTCCGACGACCTCGTCCGCCCGATAACCCAGCAGCCGCTCGGCACCGGAATTGAACAGCGTGATCGTTCCGGCGAGGTCGGTGACGATGATCGCCACTTCGTCGGACGCATCCACGATCGACTGCAACCGCTGGCGGGCCGCCGATACGTCGTGCCGCGCCTGCTGCAGATCGGTCACATCGGCATGCGCACCCGCCATCCACAGGCCACCGCCTTGGGCATCCCACTCCAGCACCCGCCCACGGTCCTGCACCCAGACCCAGTGGCCCTGGCGGTGGCGCATGCGCACCAGGCACTCGTAGAACGGGGTCTCGCCCCTCAGGTGCGCGGACAGTACGGCGTCGGAGCGCTGCAGATCATCCGGGTGCACCAGCTGCACGAACGTGTCGGACGACACCGGCTCCAGCTCGGCCAATGCGTAGCCGACGATCTCCGCCCATCGCGCATTGACCCGCATCTCGTCGGTCTGCGGATTCCACTCCCAGGTCCCGGCGGCACTGCCATCGATCACCCCTCGCAATCGCCGGATCTCGGCAAGTGCAGCATCCAGCTGCGACTGCAGCGGTGGTGCGGGAGGGGTTGCCGGCAGGCTCATGGGAAGGCGTCGCGCAGGGCGTTGCCGAGCCCCCTCGCGCCTTCGCGCCCGACCCGGATCACCCTGCCTGCAGAACTGAGCTCCAAACCGCCTCCCGGCATCTGCTGCTGAACCCGCGGGCCCATTCAACGCGCAGTGTGCTCAATACGGCGTCAATGCGTAAGCCCCTCGGTCACGGTTCGACAGAAAGGCCGCTGCCGCACCACGAGGGCCGGCAGCGCGCCGGGCGGTCAGCTGCGCTTGGCGCGGGCAAAAGCGTCGGCCAGCGCACTGTTGGCCGGCGCACTGGAAGCGGACGCACCCCGGCCGCCGCCACCGTCCGTGCGCGCCCGCGCGGGACCTCGGCTACCTTCCTCGCGCCGTGGCGGACGGCCTGCACCGGCGGCACCGGCACCGCGCTCGTCACGCGCACCCGGCCGGCTGGTGGACTGCCCCGGCACATCATCCAGCCGTCGGGTCAGCGCAATGCGCTTGCGCGCCACATCGACCTCCAGGACCTTCACCTTGACGATATCGCCGGCCTTCACCACGTCCCGCGGATCTTTCACGAACGTGTCGGACAACGCGGAGATATGCACCAGACCGTCCTGGTGCACGCCGATATCGACGAAGGCACCAAACGCCGCCACGTTGCTGACCACGCCCTCCAGGATCATCCCTTCGCGGAGGTCCTTGATGTCCTCCACGCCCTCGGCAAAGCGTGCGGCCTTGAACTCCGGGCGCGGATCGCGGCCGGGCTTCTCCAGCTCCTTCAGGATGTCGCGCACGGTCGGCACGCCGAAGGTTTCGTCGGTGAACTGCTCCGCCTTCAAACCGCGCAGGAAACTGCCATCCCCGATCAGGGCGCGGATCGGGCGGGCCGTCGCCGCCACGATGCGCTCCACGACCGGATAGGCCTCCGGGTGCACCGACGACGCGTCCAGCGGCTGGTCGCCATCGGCGATGCGCAGGAAGCCGGCGCACTGCTCGAACGTCTTGTCGCCCAGCCGCGGCACCTTCAGCAGATCCTTGCGGCGCTTGAACGGCCCGTTGTCGTCGCGATGGCGCACGATGTTCTCGGCGACGGTCGACGACAGCCCCGATACCCGCGACAGCAACGCCGCCGATGCCGTGTTGACGTGTACCCCGACCGCGTTGACACAATCTTCCACCCGCGCTTCCAGTGCGCGCGCCAGCCGGTACTGATCCACGTCATGCTGGTACTGGCCTACGCCGATCGCCTTCGGCTCGATCTTCACCAGCTCGGCCAGTGGATCCTGCAGGCGACGGGCGATGGAGACGGCGCCCCGGATGGACACATCCAGGTCCGGGAATTCCTTGGCCGCGAACTCCGATGCGGAATACACCGACGCACCCGCTTCGCTCACCACCACCTTCTGCAGTTTCGGATCCGCGCACGCAGCGATCACCTCACCGGCCAGCTTGTCCGTTTCGCGACTGGCGGTGCCGTTCCCGATCGCGATCAGCTCCACGTTGTGCTTGATGCAAAGGTGCTTGAGGGTCTGCAGTGACTGTTCCCACTGCCGGCGCGGTTCGTGCGGATAGATCGTATCGGTCGCCACCAGCTTGCCGGTGGCATCCACCACCGCCACCTTGCAGCCGGTGCGGATGCCCGGATCGAGTCCAAGCACGGTTTTCGGCCCGGCCGGCGCGGCCAGCAGCAGGTCCTTCAGGTTGTCACCGAATACCGTGATGGCCTCGGCTTCGGCCTTCTCGCGCGCCTGGTTGAACAGGTCCAGCAGCAGGTGCATGTGCAGCTTGGCCCGCCAGGTCAGGCGGCAGGCATCCAGCAGCCAACGATCCGCCGCACGCCCCTTGTCACTGATGCCGGCACGGAAGGCCACGCGGCCCTCGGCATACGCATTGCCCGCCTCGGCATCGGTGCCCGGATCCAGCTCCAGGAACAGGATCTCCTCGCGTCGCGCGCGGAACAGCGCCAGCAGGCGATGCGACGGAATCTTCGCCAGCGCTTCGGCGTGTTCGAAATAGTCGCGGTACTTGGCGCCTTCGTTCTCTTTGCCTTCGGCCACGCGGGCGCGGATCACCCCGGTGTCCGACAACCAGCTGCGCAGCTCGCCGACCAGTGCCGCGTCTTCGCCCCAACGTTCCATCAGGATCGCGCGCGCGCCCTCAAGGGCCGCCTTTGCATCGGCCACGCCCTTTTCGGCATCGACGAAGGTTTCGGCGAACACCTTGGGGTCCTGCGTCGGATCGTCCAACAGGCCATCGGCCAGCGGTTGCAGGCCGGCTTCGCGGGCGATCTGCGCACGCGTGCGGCGCTTGGTCTTGTACGGCAGGTACAGGTCTTCCAGGCGGCTCTTGGTGTCGGCGGCCAGGATGTCGTTGCGCAGTTCATCGGTGAGCTTTCCCTGCTCGTCGATGCTGGCCAGCACCGAGGCGCGGCGATCTTCGAGTTCGCGCAGGTAGGTCAGCCGGCTTTCCAGGTTGCGCAGCTGGGTGTCATCCAGCCCGCCGGTGACTTCCTTGCGGTAGCGCGCGATGAAGGGAACGCTGGCACCCTCGTCGAGCAGGGCGATGGCGGCGCGCGCCTGGGCGGCCTGGGCACCGATCTCATCGGCGATGGTCTGGGCGATCTGCTGGGCAAGCGGGGTGTCTGACATTGCGTCCGGCCGGGGCCATAGTGCGGAAAGACCCCATTCTGGCCCGCGAGGGCAGGCAGCGGAAGGCGTTGACAGCGCATCGGATAACAGTGCGGGATGGTCCATCGCACCGGCCAGGACACGCGACCCTGCGTGTCCGGCCTGTTCAACAAAGGATCAGCGGTAGTAGCGCGCCGCATGCTGCATGACGATGTCGTCGCGCAGCCCTTCCAGCGCCATCAACCGGACCTTGCCCACGCCCTGCAGTTCCATGAACCGCTCCGTGTAGATCTCCGGCCCCAGCGCCGTATCGGCGCGGGATTTGCTGAAGCCATAGGGCACCACGCCCTTGTCGCCATCCTTGCTACCACCGACATAAAGAACGATTGCCATGTGATGTGTTCCTCCAGGTTACGTACTGCTCGGTATCGCAGGCCATGGTTGCAGTACTGCCTTCACCATGGCCTCGCTACAGCTTAACGCCTCGAAGCTGACTCGCTTGTCACGAAGGGTAATGTCGACCGGTTGCACGGACATGACGCCCGTTCGCCGCCACATGCTTACAAATATTTAACACCGCGCTGACGCGGCGCCGTGCCGATCCCGCGCTCAGCGAAAGCCGGGCCACCAGCCGCGCCCGTGGTGGGCGTAGTGATCTGCGGCGATTTCAAAGGGATTGCGCGCGCTGACACCGCCACAGAGCAGATAGACGGGCAAGTACAGCGGACCCAGTACGAAGTACTGATACACATGTGCGCGCTCATGGTCGTCCAGGCGGATCCACGGCTCCACGGCATGGCCCGCCCGATGGGCATACGTGCGGCAGCTGATGCCCAGGTCACCGCCGGTGTGCAGGATGACGTTGCCCAACGTGATCGCCCCACCCGGCCCCCACGGCCAGTGATGGAACACCAGCGCGCAGTCCCGCGCGCTCCAGTGAGGACGCGATCCGCCCAGCATGCCCACGCCACCGCCGACCAGGCCGATCAGGGTGTTGGGCGAGGTCCACAGCGCGCCGAGCACCTGCAACGGGCGCAGCCATGCAGGTCGTGCCGGCGACCGGTTCAATCGGCCTCGTTCGGGATCAGCAGCCACAGGATCAGGTACACCAGGATGCCAGGGAACGCAGCCGAGGCGATGGAGACCACCACGAACAGGATGCGCAGCAGCGTTGCACTCCAGCCAAACCGCTGGGCGATGCCGCCGATGACGCCGGCAATCATGCGGTTGTTCAGAGAGCGCGAGAGGGTGCGGGGCGTGGTGGCATTCATGGCAGGGCTCCGAGGATCTGGTTACTACCCTAGCGGCAAGGCCGTCTACGACGGGTCAGCAGTCAGAGGAGCCGGGGTGACACCCGATCGCCACGCCCTGCCCGTCCGCCGCCGCGATCAGCCGCTGCGGGCCTGCAGCCACTCATGAATGGTTGCCGGTACCTCGCGCTGTGCGCGGCCGGACACATAAATGCCGATATGCCCACCACGGAAGCTGGATTCGGTGTAATCGGTACTGCCCAGTCGTCCGCGCATCGCGCGTGACGCATCCGGCGGCACGAGATGGTCCTGCTCGGCGTAGATGTTCAATACCGGCAGCGTGACCTGCGACAGCGCCACGGGCTCGGTTCCGATCCGCACCCCATCGTGCATCAGGCCGTTGCCCTGGTAGAACTGCTTGATGAAGTCACGGAACGCCTCGCCTGCCAGATCCGGCGAGTCGAAGATCCATTTTTCCATCCGCAGGAAGTCTTCCAGCGCCGCCTTGTCATCCAGGATGTCGAGCAGGCCGACGTACTTCTGCACGTTCAGGCGGAAGGGTTTCAGCATCAGGTAACTGGTATTCATCAGGTCGGCCGGGATGTTGCCCAGCGTATCCACCAGCAGGTCCACATCCACCTGCTGCGCCCAGTGCGACAGCATGTTGTCCGGCGTATGGAAATCCACCGGGGTGACCATGGTCACCAGATTGGCCAGCTTCCGTTGGCGCAGGGCGGCGTAGCACAAGGCGAACACCCCGCCCTGGCAGATGCCGAGCATGTCCACGGTCATGCCCGCGCGTGCCAGCAACGCGTCCACCGCGCCGTCGATATAGCGCAGCAGGTAGTCTTCCAGCGTCAGGTACCGCTCGGACCGATCCGGATAGCCCCAGTCCAGGACATAGACATCGTGGCCCAGCGCCAGCAGCTTCTGCACCAGCGAGCGATCGGTCTGCAGGTCGACCATGTAAGGGCGGTTGACCAGCGCGTAGACAATCAACAACGGGCGCTTGTGCACAGGCGGCGTATCGCCGACGAAGCGGTACAGCACCACCTTGCCGTCGGACCACACCGCTTCGCGCGCAGTCACCCCGTAGTCCACGTCGTCCACCGACGGCAGCAGCTGCAGGCCTTCCATCAGCTTGCGCCGCATGGCCAACGTCTCCTGCATCAGGTCATCGGCATTGAACCCGAGGGGCCCTTTCATGTGCGCGGTTTCCGTGGGGGGATGGGTGCGGCCTTCTTCGCGGTCACTTTTTTCGCGGCGGCTTTCTTCGCGGCGGCTTTCTTTGGCGCGTCCGCCGTCGGCGCCGAGGCGCGCTTGCGGACGCGGGGCGCGACCTTGGCTACGGCAGGCTGCACCGCCTGCGCCCAGCCATCGTCCGGCGCGGCGCGGCCCAGTTGCTCCACGGCCACCTGCAAGCGGCGCAGCTGCCGTTCCAGCTCGGCAATGCGCTTGTGCGCGGCATCCATCTCGCTGCGCGTGGGCAGCCCGACCCGCTCACTCACCTGCTCCACTTCGCGCTGTACCGCCGCGCGCAGGCGCATCTGTGCATTACCCAGCGCGGCATAGACCTGCTGGAACGGTTCGGACAACGCCACCTTGGAATACGCTTCTTCGGCCACTTCGATCCACAGATCGAACATCGCCCGGGCGCTGGTCAGCTGGCTGCCCGGCGTTTCATGCTCACCCAGACGCTGTTCGAACAGAGCGAATGCCGCATCCAGCGCCTGCTGGATCTGGTCGACATACGCCTTGGACTGATCCTGGAATTCCTGCTGGGCCAGCACCAGTTTCTGCCAGCGGGCCTGGTGTTCACGGGCCGGGCCGAACGCCGGCCCCTGCAAGCACGGCGCCAAGCGCTCCTGCCACTGCTGCATTACCGCGACCACATCGTCCATGCCGCCATCGACGCCCGTGCTGCCGCGTGCTCCCTGCAGCATCCACTGCAGCATGCCCGCGCCCTGGCCCTGGCCCATCACGGCCTCGCGCCACGCATTCGCGACCTCGGCACTGGTCGCGTCACGACCGGCGAACTGCGAGGCGACCTGCTGCATCGTGCCGTACCAGCCGCCCGCCTGCGACCGGAACCGGTTAACGGCGTCATCCGCCGGACCCGGACCGCGCTCGGGCAGCAGTTGCGCCCACCAGTCCAGCACCTGCTTCCAGTCTGCCGGGTCGCTGCCCGCGCCCGGTGCACCCACGCCGCCCTGCTTCAACGCATCGCCCCAGGCGCTGAAATACTGCCGCGCGGTGTCGTCGAACGGCGGGCTGCCCGGGCCGTTGGGGGAACCCTTCATGCCGGTGCCTGCGTCATGGCTTGGGAATGTGCAGGGTCTTGCTGATCATCAGCGACCCCGACAGTGCAAACAGGAGCACCAGCGGATGCAGCTGCCACGGGCCGATCTGCCACTGGCCCAGCCACAGGTCCGCACCGATCGCGCCCGTGCCCGCTGCGACCGCCAGCACGATCACCAGCAGCAGGCTGCTCGGAATCGGCGTGCCCTCGAAATACGGCACCTTGTCGCCGCCATCGGACAACGCCTCGGCGGTCACGTTGTAGCGCGCCAGGCGGCTGACGCCACAGCACACGAAATAGCTCAGCACCAGCCAATCCCAGCCCCCCTGCATGCCGCAGGCATAGGCCAGGGCCGCGGGCGCCACACCGAAGGAAATCACATCGGACAGCGAGTCGAGCTCGCGACCCAGCGTGGAACTGGATTTGCGCCAGCGGGCGATGCGCCCGTCGAGCGCGTCGAAGATGAAGGCCAGCGGGATCAACGCCATGCCGAACAGGAGATAGCCCTGTGCTCCGTCCTGCAGGAAGCGCATCGCGGCAAACACCGCACCAGTGCCGCAGAACGCGTTGGCCAAGGTGAACCAGTCAGCCAGATGGAACTCGCGCAGCATCGAGAAGTGTCGTTTCATGAAGGCTCACGGGACTACGGTGGTCTACAGGGTACGCGAGGCCGCGTGCGGACGACAGACGGATCCTCCCGGCACGCTTCACCCGGGCCTCACGCTTCATCACATGCGGTGAATTTTTGGCCACCCATCTTGACAGCGTTGGAGGGCGGGGGCGGAAGGAGGTTATCCACAAAGTTGCTCACCAACAATCCACACCCCCTGTGGACAACCTGCGCCACGGATGTGGCGCAGGTTGTCCGCGCATGCCCTACATCCCCCCGCCTTCGGCGCGCCCCCTTTGAAGGGGGCTTTCCCTCTGACGGACCGCGGTATGACTCAAGGGGCTCTCCGTCCCACGGCTGGCGCCACTGATGTGGCGCAGGTTGTCCGCGCATGCACTACATCCCCCCGCCTTCGGCGCGCCCCCTTTTAAGGGGGCTCTCTGTCCCACGGCCCGCGGTGTGAGGGCCTTGCTGCCCGCGCCCGTCAGACCCGGGTGTACTTCCAGGACTGCATGCGGCCGTCGCGATAAGGCATCACGCCGTGGAAGGCGCGCGGGTCCGTATCGAACACCAGCGGCAGGAAATGGCGATCGCCTTCCCACATCGGCAGCGTGTCCAGCTTGTCCACGTCCACCCACTCCAGCGTGCCTTCGTGGTTACCGCCGTGCGGCGTACCCTCATAGGTATCCACTACGAACACGAAGCCGAACCAGTCCTCGCCCTGCTTGCCGAACCCCGGCCAGCTGATCGTGCCGCGCAGTTGCATGGACGTGCAGTCGATACCGGCTTCTTCCTGGATCTCGCGGCGCATGCCTTCGGCCACGTCTTCGTCCGGCTCGACCTTGCCGCCCAACCCGTTGTACTTGCCCAGGTGATGGTCGCCGGGCCGGGTGTTGCGATGGATCATCAGCACCTGGCGGCGGTCCGGCGAAAGCACGTAGCCGAGCGTGGCGATGATGGGGGTATACGGCATGCGAGGTTCCGGCAGAGGCGAAGCCGCCGATTATGGCCGGATCAGGGCACGACTGTCAGGCGGCGCTCGGCCGTCACCGCGGCAGGCGCATCGGGGTCGCGCGCCAGCGTGGCCACGCCATGCCCGCGCTCGGCCAGATACTCCAGCCACTTGCCGAGGAACGTGTTCATGCGCATGCGGTGGTTGATCAACTCCGCCGGTGGCGGGTACAGCCCCATCACGTCCTGCCAGCGGCGGCCGACGTAGCAGTGAGTGGTTTCGGCCTGGCGGGCGTCACGGTACAGACGCACATACGCCGAGGGGTCGGGCTGTCCAGTGACCGGATCACACAGGTCGTAGGTCAGCCGCATTTCCACCGTGTAGGCGTGGCAGGCAATGATATCCACACGGACATCGAGCCCATCGCCGACGGACGATACGTAACTGCCGACCGCCAGATCACCGGGGGCGAACAGGCGCACGAGGTGGCGGTGGTTTTCCGCGTACAGGCCCATCAGCCAGCTCAGGCGGCTGAGGCGCGGGATGCGTTCGGTAAGAGGACGTGCTTGGGCCATGGCTTGATCCTACACGCAGCCGGCCCGCGCCCGATAGCGCCGGTCAGCACCGCGATTCAGGCGCGCCCGGTAGTGACGGCTTCAGCCGTCGACGAACGCCCTGGTAATGACGGCTTCAGCCGTCAACGAACGCCTTGGTAGTGACGGCTTCAGCCGTCAACGAAAGCCGGCTGAAGCCGGCTCTACCAAGCAACGTGCCGCCCGGGGAACGCGCCACCCGGGCAACGCGCCCCGTCAATAACGCGCCACCCGGGCAACGCGCCCCGTCAATAACGTGCCACCCGGGCATCCCGCCCTGCCAATAACACACCACCCGGGCATCCCGCCCCGTCAATAACGCACCACCCACGCACCCCGCTCCGTCAGTACAGCTCCCGGCGCAGCCCCAGAGTGGCCAGCACCTTGCTCGAGATCTCCTCGATCGAGGTGTGCGTGGTGCTCAGGGTGGGCACGCGCTCCATCTGGAACATCCGCTCGGCCGCGATGACTTCCTTCTTGCAGGTGTCCGCCGCGGCGTAGCGCGAATTCGGCCGACGTTCCTGGCGGATCTGCTGCAGCCGTTCCGGGTCGATGGTCAGGCCGAACAGCTTGCGGCGGTAATTGCGCAGGCGCGGCGGCAGGCGATCGCTTTCCAGGTCTTCGTCGGTCAGCGGGTAATTGGCCGCACTCACGCCGTAATGCAGGGCCAGGTAGATGCACGTCGGCGTCTTGCCCGCACGCGACACCGCCACCAGGATCACGTCGGCAGCGTCGTAATTGACCGCGATGCCGTCGTCGTGGCTCAGCGCGAAGTTCATCGCGTTGATCCGCCGGTGATAGGTCTCGAAGTCGACCATCCCGTGCGCCTGGCCCACCCGCGACAGCCGCGGCGAGGACAGTTCGGCCTCCAGCGTTTCGATGAACGGGGCGAACACATCCAGCATCAGCGCCCCGCTGCCGGCGAGGATGACGCTGAGCCCCTGATCCACGCAGGAGTTCACCACGATCGGCCTTACCTGGTAGCGCTCGCCCGCTGCGCGGATCCGAGCGCAGGCTTCGGCGGCTTTTTCGGGGTCATCTATGAACGACATCCGGTCCGTGATGAAACTGAATCCGGAGAACTGGGTGAGCAGGCTATGCCCAATGGTTTCAGCGGTGATACCGGTTCCATCGGAAACGTAGAACACCGGTCTGATGGTCGTCATAGGCGTGTTTTCCCAGTCCGAAGCTTAAAACGCCTGCCGTGACACGCTTGTGCCGACGGCGGTCCGACCGGCATCATAGCGGCTTCTTCCTACGGACGCGGCCATCCCAGCCCGCCTCGGGCGATGGCCTAACGGAGCATCGCGCTTGAACGACAATATCCTGTGGTTGCACGAACTGCGCTTGGCCGACCTGGCCCGCGTCGGCGGAAAAAATTCGTCGCTTGGCGAAATGATCGGCAACCTCGCCGGTCTCGGGGTGTCCGTGCCCGGAGGCTATGCCACGACCTCTGAAGCTTTCAAGGACTTCATTGCCCACAACGACCTCTCCACGCGCATCTTCGACAAGCTGGCCACGCTGGATGTCGAAGACGTTGCCGCGCTGACGGTGGCCGGCAAGGAAATCCGCGGCTGGGTCATCGATGCACCGCTGCAGCCGCAGCTGGACCAGGACATCCGCGCCGCCTACGCGCAGCTGAGCGCTGAAAACGGCGGCGGCGACATCGCCGTGGCCGTGCGTTCGTCGGCCACCGCCGAAGACCTGCCCGACGCCTCGTTCGCCGGCCAGCAGGAAACCTTCCTCAACGTGACCGGTGCCGACGATGTCGTGGTCAAGGTCAAGGAAGTGTTTGCGTCGCTGTACAACGATCGCGCCATCGCCTACCGCGTGCACCACGGCTTCAAGCACGAAGACGTGTTCCTGTCCGCAGGCGTGCAGCTGATGGTGCGTTCGGGCGTCGGCTCGTCCGGCGTGCTGTTCACCCTCGACACCGAATCCGGCTTCCGCGATGTGGTCTTCGTGACCTCGTCGTTCGGTCTGGGCGAGATGGTCGTGCAGGGTGCGGTGAACCCCGATGAGTTCTACGTCTACAAGCCCACCCTGACCGCGGGCAAGCCGGCGATCCTGCGTCGTTCGCTGGGCAGCAAGGCGATCCGCATGGTGTATTCGGATGTGCCCGGTGAGCGCGTGCGCATCGAAGACACCCCGGCCGAACTGCGCAGCACCTTCTCCATCAGCGACGAAGACGTGCAGGAACTGTCCAAGCAGGCGCTGGTCATCGAGCAGCATTACGGCCGCCCGATGGATATCGAGTGGGCCAAGGACGGCGTCAGCGGCAAGCTGTTCATCGTGCAGGCGCGTCCGGAGACGGTGAAGTCGCGCAGCCACGCCACGCAGATCGAGCGCTTCGCGCTGACCGAGAAAGACGGCAAGGTGTTGGCCGAAGGCCGCGCCGTGGGTGCCAAGATCGGCGCCGGTGTCGCCCGCGTGGTGAAAACCCTCGACGACATGGCGCGCGTGCAGCCCGGCGACGTGCTGATCGCCGACATGACCGATCCCGATTGGGAGCCGGTGATGAAGCGTGCATCGGCCATCGTGACCAATCGCGGTGGACGCACCTGCCACGCCGCGATCATCGCGCGCGAGCTCGGCGTGCCGGCCGTGGTCGGTTCGGGCAATGCCACCCAGCTCATCCAGGATGGCCAGGAAGTCACCGTCAGCTGTGCCGAAGGTGATACCGGCATGATCTACGAAGGCATCCTCGCGTTCGAGCGCACCACCACCGATCTGGGCAACATGCCGCCGGCACCGCTGAAGATCATGATGAACGTGGCCAACCCGGAACGTGCCTTCGACTTCGGCCAGCTGCCGAACGCAGGCATCGGCCTGGCGCGCCTGGAAATGATCATCGCCAGCCACATCGGCATCCATCCGAACGCGCTGCTGGAGTACGACCGCCAGGACGCGCAGACGAAGAAGAAGATCGACGAGAAGATCGCCGGTTACAAGGATCCGGTGAGCTTCTACGTGGATCGCTTGGCCGAAGGCATCGCCACGCTGACCGCGTCGGTGGCCCCGAACCCGGTGATCGTGCGCCTGTCGGACTTCAAGTCCAACGAGTACGCCAACCTGATCGGCGGCACCAACTACGAGCCGCACGAAGAGAACCCGATGATCGGCTTCCGCGGCGCCAGCCGTTACGTCGACCCGAGCTTCTCCGCAGCCTTCGCGTTGGAATGCAAGGCCGTACTGCGCGTCCGCAACGAGATGGGCCTGGACAACCTGTGGGTCATGATTCCGTTCGTGCGCACGCTGGAAGAAGGCCGCAAGGTCATCGAGGTGCTGGAACAGAATGGCCTGAAGCAGGGCGAGAACGACCTCAAGATCATCATGATGTGCGAGGTGCCGTCCAACGCACTGCTCGCCGATGAGTTCCTTGAGATCTTCGACGGCTTCTCCATCGGCTCCAACGACCTGACCCAGCTCACCCTGGGCCTGGACCGCGATTCGTCGATCGTCGCGCACCTGTTCGACGAACGGAACCCGGCGGTGAAGAAGCTGCTGTCGATGGCGATCAAGTCGGCCCGCGCCAAGGGCAAGTATGTTGGCATCTGCGGCCAGGGCCCGTCGGATCACCCGGACCTGGCGGAATGGCTGATGCAGGAAGGCATCGAATCGGTATCGCTGAACCCGGATACCGTAGTCGACACCTGGCTGCGCCTGGCCAAGCTGAAGTCGGCCAGCTGACGAAGCAGCGTGACGGCCCCTGGCCGTCACGCTTTCACCGCACGATGACCGGTAGAGCCGACCGGTAGAGCCGACTTCAGTCGGCTGCCTTTAGCGTGCCGTACCCGGTTCTCACGCCCGCTGGCCGTCCACGCTTTGCCGCGATTACCCGGTAGAGCCGACTTCAGTCGGCTGCCTTTCGCATGACGCACCTAGCACCCACGCCCGCTGGCCGTCCACGCTTTGCCGCTGCGCTCGCCGAGCATGGCTCGGCGCTACCAACGCTGCCGCGCGCGCTATTATCGGGTAGAGCCGATCGGTAGAGCCGACTTCAGTCGGCTGCTGTGGCGGCGCTCATGAACCAGCCGACTGAAGTCGGCTCTACCAAAGCCACGTCCAAAGCCGTGTCCAAAGCCGCGCCCAAAGCCGCGTCCAAAACCGCGTCCAACGCCACGCCGCGCTGTTCAGCCGTTGGCGATCCGCTGGTAACACGCCTGCACCACGTCTTCGCCGTACTTTCGCTCCAGCCGGCGCACGATGAAATGCCCGCGCGCGACGTCCTGGTAGTAATCGGTGAACATCGTGTTCAACGCCGCACCCGTCGCTGCACCCACGATCGGTACAGCCTGCGCGGCGAACTTTTCGGTGATGACGACGCCAAAGCGCGCCGCCACCTTCTCCGCCAGCTTGGCCAGCAACTTACCGGCATCCTTCGGCGCAACGCCCAAGGTCAGGTTGCGCCCCGTCGCCACCCGCCCGACCAGTTCGGCCGACAGGTGCCGCACGACGTCCGCCGTGAAACCCCGAGCCAGGTAATAGCCAGTCTCACTGGCGTCATCGCTCTTCGCGTTGCCGCCCAGCGCAAACACTTCCAGACAGGCCTGGCGCGTGGACAGATCAGCCAGGTCAAACCCCTCACTGCGGGCCACGTCAGCCACGGCGCGCATCATGATGGTCGTGGACAGCGGCAGCTCGATCAGCAGCGCGGTGAAGCCAAACGCGCCGCCCACCGCGCCGGAGGTCGCCGCCGCGAACTTGTGCCAGCGCGTGGATGCCGCCTTGCCCGGCGTATTGTCCATGCTCATCAACGCACCCTGCACCGCCTTGTACAACGCCGCCTGCACTGCGCCGTGGATGCGACTGGACACCGCATTGGGCAGGCGGCTGACGGCGAACTCCAGCGGCGTGCCGACCAGATTGGCCATGCGCGCGGTGATGGTCGGTGCCTCCAACAGGGAAACAGCACGCTGCAGGGCAGCCCAATCGTCAGGCTGCTGGGCAATATCGCGGGGGAGCAGGATCGGTTCGTTCATGCTGCCGATGGTAGCGCTGCGGGGTTGAACGGCCGGGTGACGACGATCTGATAGTGACGGCCGCTGGCCGTCAGATCTGTCATCGTCCGCAGCCCCTTGACGTCCAGCGGCCGTCACTGCCCTTCAGTCGGGCAGCCCCGCCAACGCACCCATGAACTGTCGGTAATGCTTCAGCTCATTGATCGAATCCTGCACATCGCTCAGCGCTGTGTGGTTGCTGTTCTTGCCGACGCCCGCAGCCACCATCGGGGCCCAGCGCTTGGCCAGCTCCTTGATGGTGGACACATCCAGGTTGCGGTAATGGAAGTACTTTTCCAGCCGCGGCATCTCACGGTGCAGGAAGCGGCGGTCCTGGCAGATCGAGTTCCCGCACATCGGCGATGCGCCGGCACTGATCCACTCGCTGAGAAAGTTCACCGTCGCCGCTTCGGCCTGGCCCAAAGTGACCTGGCTGTCGACCACGCGCTGCCACAGGCCCGAACGGCGATGCTGGTTGCGGTTCCACTCGTCCATCGCCTCCAGCCGCTCCACCGGATGGTGGATCGCGAACTCCGGGCCTTCGGCAAGCACGTTGAGCTGGGCATCGGTGACCACCGTGGCAATCTCGATGATCGAATCGTTGTCCGTATCCAACCCGGTCATTTCCAGGTCGATCCAGATCAATCGGTCATTGCCTGCGCCGGTGTCGGCCATCGTGCTTCCTCGCTGAGGGCGGGCCGGACGACCGCGCCATGAATGGATGCGGCCATGATACCGCGCCCTTCAGTCTGCGTCGGCAGGCGGCGCGTCCAACGCAAGCAGCGGGCGCCCGCGCTTGGCACGAAAATAATTGGTCAGCCGGTTGCCGGCCTCGCGCGCCAGCACGCCGCCGTGGATCTCCACGCGGTGATTGTGCCGCGCATCGCCGAGCAGGTTGAACACACTGCCGCAGGCGCCGGTCTTCGGATCGGTGGCCGCGTAGACCAGGCGCCCCACGCGCGCATGCACGATCGCCATGGCACACATGGCGCACGGCTCCAGGGTGACGTACAGCGTGCTGCCCATCAGCCGATGGTTCTGCAGCGCCCTCCCCGCCCGCCGCATCGCCACGATCTCTGCATGCGCACTGGGATCGTGCTCGGCAATGTTGAGATTCCAACCCTCGCCCAGCACCTCACCCTGTGCACTCACCAGCACCGCCCCAACCGGGATCTCGTTGAACTCGCGCTCCGCGCGCTCGGCCAGGGCCAGCGCATGGCGCATCCAGTGCTCGTCGGCGTCGTGCACCGGCAAGGCGTCGCTCATGGGCGGCCCGCCTTCTGCAGGAACGCCTCGAACGCAGCCAGCGTCGCTTCGCTCACGTGGTGCTCGATCCCCTCGGCGTCGCGCCGCGCCGAATCGGCATCCACGCCGAGTGCCAGCAGAAAGCGCTCCACGGTCTGGTGACGGGTGCGGACATCGCGTGCCAGCTGCTCGCCGGCCGGCGTCAGGAACACCCCGCGATACGGCCGCTGGATCGCCCAGCCCTCCTTGACCAGCCGCTTCAGCGCCTTGGCCACCGTCGGCTGGGCCACACCCAGGCGGCTGGCAATATCCACCTGGCGGGCCTCGCGGCCATCGGCAATCAGGTCGGCGATCAGTTCCACATAATCTTCCACCAGCTCGGACCGCCGCGCCTCGCGCACCTGCGCGAAGCCCTCCATATGGACCTGGGAAGCGGGCAGGACGGATTTGGGGCGGGCAGTATCAGGCATGGCAGCCATTGTACGCGGGCCGAAAGCCGCGCACCGCAGCCCCACAACCCTCCGGTAGCGCCGAGCCACGCTCGGCGAGCGCAGCGGAAGGCACACCCATGACCGCCAGCGGCCATCACTACCGGATGTGACTCACCGTTTGTCCAACAGATACAGAAACTCCGTCACATGCGTATCCCGCGCTGCCAGGTTCCGGCTTCCGCGGAACGCGTTGTAGCGCGTATCCATCACGCTCAACGCCCCCATGCCCTCCAGCCCCGCCACAAACCGCTCGTGACTGATGAACCCTTCGGAGTTGTACGAGATCAACACGAAATGCGCCCGCACCTGCGCCACCGCGTCGAACAGCGCGGACTCGGCCAGACGGGCCTTGTTGTAGTCTGACCGATTCCAGTCGGTGGGAATGCCCGACACCCGACTCACCTGCGACGGCCGCTGGTAGTCACACAGCAGGTTCAACATGAAGTAGTTCGAACCATACGGATGCTCATTGTAGGGCGGATCGAAGTAGGCCACGTCCACCATGCCCAGCTCGCGCACCAGCGCATTGGCATCGCGGCGATGCAACTGCACCTCGCACGCAAAGCGACTGAACACCGGCGGCTGCACCTCGATCGGCCGCAGGATCCGCGACAACGCATTGCGCGCACTGCCGCCAAACTGTCCAATGCCCTCGCGGTTTTTGTGGAAGCCTTTGAACACGCCGGACGTATTGGTGTACATCGACGCCTGGGCGAGCACCGGCCCCAGCAGGAACGGCTTCAACTCTTCCGGCGTATCGGCTACAACCTGGCAGAAGGTATCCAGGAACATCGCGTTGCGCCGCGTATAGAACACCCGCTCACCGGGCTCGATGTTGTCATCGTCGCGCGGAGCGTACAGCTCGCAGAGAAAACCCGGGGCGCTATCCTGCGCAACGCGGCGGGCCACTCGGTCAAGTTCGTCCGCCAACGCGCCAGTGTCCACCTCCTGCGCATTGGCTTGATAACAGCGGTTGCCTACCTCGCTGTACCGCTCCAGATCGTTGCAGTGCAGGGTCGCGGCATAGCGCCGGGCCAGCCGGGCCACTACGCCGGAACCGGAAAACATATCCAGGAAATGGATGGTCGGCTTCTGCAGACACGCCATCGCATGCACGATGCCAGCTTCTACGAAGGGCAGCAGCGCCCGCTTGTTGCCGATGTAGGTGATCAGCTGGCTACGCAGGAACGCCTCGTGCTCGACAGGCACGCGGTCAATGGCATCTTCCTGCGGATTCAAACGGTGCCCCTGATCACGTGATTGCCTTCGAAACTCCAGGCCATGGTAGCGCCGAGCCACGCTCGGCGGGGGTCTGCAGTGCGGCTGATCCGGCCTGGGATTGGGCATTCCGCCGAGCGTGGCCCGGCGCTGCCGATGCAATCCCGCTACCCACGCGCCAACACTTTGACGCAATCGGAACGCCAATTTGGTAAAACGTACGTCTCACCGTCACGAATCGAGCACATGTCGCCAAGGAATGGAGACAACATCGCAGCCCCGCACGCCGGTTCGAACCCCGGGTTCCCGTGCATGCGCCCTGCTCTGCGCCTGCCACCGGCGCGCTCGATGGCTTCCGTGGCCACAGCATGACCGCATCGACTTCCCCCTTCCCATCCGCAGCCAGGAGGCCCCAAGTGCGCCGAACGTTTCTGCCGTGCGCTGCCCTGCTCCTCCTCACCGCCTGCCACCCGGAGAACGCCATGAACCAGGAAATCACCACCGCCGAACAGGACGTCGAAAACGGCGGCCGTGGCCTGGCCAAGCTCAATCCCAGCCCACGCCAGGCGTTCGAGCTGGTGCTGAGCCTCGCCGATGCCCCCGGTACGTTCGCCGTAGTGGAAGGCGTGGCCCAGTACGACGTCACCAACGAGCAGGAATGCGGCCGCATCGTCCCGGCCACCGGCATGCCCGCGCGCATCACCAGCCAGGAACCGGTGCAGCTGAAGAAGGTGTCCGATACCGAGTACCGCGGCACGGTGTACCTGGACCGCATGCTGGATGAGGATTACTACGGCCGCGGTGTCTGCAAATGGACGTTCAGTGGTGCCGGCGCGATGTTGAAGGCCACCGGCGCCGAGGGCGAAACCCGCTTTACCTCGTTCATCGAAGCGGACACGTTCATCGCCGGCAAGGCACTGACCCGCCATTACCCGGACCGCGATTACCCGCGCGTGGAGTCGGTGCCGGACTTCGGCCAAGCCGGCCACGAAGACCCGTCGCGGTTCCGCCCGGAACTGCAGGATGCGCTGTTCACCGCCACCCTGACCGCCCATGAGGTGCGCTGATGCCGCTCACCCACCGCGACTACGCCGCGCTTTCCGCCGATGCCTATGAAGACCACAAGGTCGGCCGCCGCGCGCCTGGCCAGGAAGAAGTTGTGCCGCTCAATGGGCACAACTACAAGGTGCTGGAGCACGTAAACAACCGGCAGAACGGCTACCAGGGCACGATCTACCAGCGCGAAGACACCGGGGAGATCATCGTCTCCCATCGCGGCACCGAGGAGATCCTGCAGGACGCCGTGCTTGCCGATGGCGGCATGGTGCTGGCGCGCTACAACCTGCAGGCCAACGATGCCATCGCGCTGACCCAGCGTGCGGTCGCGCTGTCCAAGCACATCGGCGAGAACGAAGGCCGGGCCCCGGAAGTCAGTGTCACCGGGCACTCGCTGGGCGGAGCGCTGGCCCAGGTCACCGCCCACCACTTCGACCTGAAGGGCGAAACCTTCAACGCCTACGGCGCCGCCAGTTTGGGCCTGCGCATCCCCGAAGGCGGCAGCAGCGTGCTCAACCATGCCATGGCATCGGATCCGGTCAGCGCCGCGTCCGGCCATTACGGCGAGGTGCGACTGTACGCCAGGCCCGATGAGATCCGCACGCTGGGCAACGCCGGTTTCAGCAACAAGTGGTACAACGGCGTGATTCCGGATTCGGCGCTGGTCGCCGCCGGTGGCTCGCTGGGCGCGCACAAGCTCGGCAATTTCGCTGACAGCGGCTCGGTGCTGGACGACCCTGCCACGCAGGCGCTGGCCAAGCAGAACGCGCGGATGATCGATGAGTACCGCGACAAGATGGAACTGCTGCGCGGTGCGGTCACCACCGGCGCGCGCGGCGTGCCGGGCGTGGCCGTGGACGTCTACGACCGCATCCGCGGCCCGCTGGATCCGGGTGAACCGGCACGCAAGGCAGCAGAAGACGCGCACAAGCGCGATGGCGCCATGCGCATGGACAGCCCCGGCCACCCCGGTAATCTGCTGTTCCAGGACGCGCTGCGCGGCGTGGAAGCACAGGACCTGCGCGCCGGCCGTACGCCGGACCAGCACAGCGGCCAGCTGGCCGGCAGCCTGGCGGCGGAAATGCACGCCAACGGCGGCACCCGCATCGACAACGTGCTGATGAGCAGCGATGCCTCGCGCACCTTCGGCGTACAGGGCCAGGCCAACGACCCGGCGCACCTGCGCGTTTCCGTAGCGACCACCGAGGCGATGCAGGTTCCCCTGGAACAGAGCAGCGAGCGCGTGCAGCAGGCTGCCATACAGCGCATGGGCCAGGAACAGGACCTTCANAGAATGCAACGCGGCAGATGCATGCCTGATCGCCCCTCACTGCTATTTACCGGATCCGCGAAGAGGTTTTCCATTCACATGCGGATCCTGTCCTGCTTCGCCTTGCTGTTGCTTACTGCCTGCCACTCCGAGACCGCCATGAACCAGGAAATCGCCACCGCAGAACAGGACGTCGCACAGGGCGGCCGCGGGCTGGCCAAGCTCAATCCCGCTCCGCGACAGGCGTATGAGCTCGTACTGAAGATCCAGGACGCGCCGGGGCCCATCAACCTTGTCGAAGCGGTCGCGCAATACGATGTAACCAACGAAGCGCAGTGTGGGCGTATACAACCCGAGACCGAAACCGCCGGACGCATCACCAGCCAGGAGCCCGTGGAGCTCCGCAGGATTTCCGAGGGCGAGTACCGAGGCACAGTCTACCTGGACCGCATGCAGGACGAAGACTATTACGGCCGCGGTGTCTGCCACTGGGAATTCAGCGGCGCCAGCGCGGTGCTGAAGGCCACCGGTGCGGAGGGCGAAACCCGTTTTACTGCGTTCCTCGAATCCCCGGCTTTCACCAAGGGAGAGCCACTGACGCGCTATTACGCCAATGCCGTGTACCCACGCGCTGCTTCATTGCCCGACTACCGCGCAGGCGGTGAGGCCGCTCCTGGCGATTACAAACCCGAGCTGCGACAGGCACTGTTCTCTGTCCAGCTTTCCGCGCGTCAGGTCACGCTATGAGCTTGACCAGCCAGGACTATGCTGCGCTGTCCGATGATGCGTACAAGGATTACGCCGTTGGCCGCCGAGACACGGCAAAGGACGAGCTGGTCACGCTCAATGGCCATGCCTACAAGATCATCGAGCATGTAAACAACAGGAACACGGGTTACCAAGGCACCGTCTACGAGCGCGCCGACACCGGCGAAGTTGTCGTAGCGCACCGTGGCACCGAGCAGATCCTGCTGGATGCCGTGGTGACCGACGCCGGCATGGTGCTCTCGCGAACCAACCAACAGGCGCCGGACGCCATTGCCCTGACCCAGCGAGCGGTAGCCCAGGCGGAGGTCAATGCCTCCTTGAACGGACGGGCCGCCGAGGTCAGCGTCACCGGGCATTCGCTGGGCGGCGCGCTGGCCCAGGTCACCGCACACCATTTCGACCTCAAGGGCGAGACCTTCAATGCGTATGGCGCGGCCAGCCTCGGCCTGCGCATCCCGGAAGGCGGCAACGCCATGGTCAATCATGTGATGGCAGCTGATCCGGTCAGCGCGGCGTCGGGCCACTATGGCCAGGTGCGTACTTACGCAACCGAAGGAGAGATGAATACGCTGCGGGCATCCGGCTTCCGCAATGGCGCGATCGCCAGTTTCCTGATTCCCGATTCGGCGTTGCTGGCGGCCGGGCGCTCGCTGGATTCGCACAAGATGGGCAACTTCCTGAACGAAGGCTCGGTGCTGGACAACCCCGCCTCGCAGGCATTGGCCAAGCAGAACGAAAGCCTCATCGGCGGCTACCGCGAGAAACTCGAGTCGCTGCGTGGCGGCCTGACAAGCGTCACCCGCGGCGGTATCGGCAACGCCGTGGACCTCTACGACCGCATCCGCGGCTCGCTGGATACGGGTGAACCGGCCCGCAAGGCAGCAGAAGATGCGCACAAGCGCGATGGCGCCATGCGCATGGACAGCCCCGGCCACCCCGGCAACCTGCTGTTCCAGGACGCGCTGCGCGGCGTGGAAGCACAGGACCTGCGCGCCGGCCGTACGCCGGACCAGCACAGCGGCCAGCTGGCCGGCAGCCTGGCGGCGGAAATGCACGCCAACGGCGGCACCCGCATCGACAACGTGCTGATGAGCAGCGATGCCTCGCGCACCTTCGGCGTGCAGGGCCAAGCCAACGACCCGGCGCACCTGCGCGTTTCCGTAGCGACCACCGAGGCGATGCAGGTTCCCCTGGAACAGAGCAGCGAGCGCGTGCAGCAGGCTGCCATACAGCGCATGGGCCAGGAACAGGACCTTCAGCTGGCCCAGCAGCAGAATGCAACGCGGCAGATGCATGCCTGATCGCCCCTCACTGCCATTTACCGGATCCGCGAAGACGCTTTCCATGCGAAACACCGTCTTGCCCTGCTTCGTCCTCATGCTGCTTGCCGCCTGTCACTCCGGGGTGGAGCAGCAGGAGACGGGCGACCGCGGGCTGGCCGCGCTGAATCCTGCCCCCCGCGAGGCGTACGCATTCGTTGTGACGATCAACGATGCGCCGGGCCCGTTCGCGGTGGTTGAAGGAAGTGCCCAGTACGACGTCATCAACGAACAGGAATGCGGACGCATCCTGGCGTCGACGGGACGCGCCGGGCGCATTACCAGCCAGGAACCGGTCGCGCTGGAGAAGATCTCCGACACCGAGTACCACGGCACAGTCCATCTGGATCGCATGCTCGACGCAGACTATTACGATCGCGGCGTCTGCCGGTGGAAGTTCAGCGGAGCGGGCGCCATGCTGAAGGCAACCGGTGCCGACGGCGAGACCCGCTTCCTGTCCTTCATCCCAGCTGACCGCTTCATCAAGGGTGAGACCGAAAGCCGGCATTACGCCGACATGGGCTATCCACGCGAATCGCTGAATGACTACGCCGACTACGGTGAGGACGCCCCGGAGGGCTTCAAGCCGGAACTGCGCGGGTCTTTGTTTTCAGCCACCCTGATGGGTAAAGAGGCGCGCCCGTGAGTGCTGCCCCATGACCCCACCTGCTTCACTCTTTTCCCCACCATCCAGGAGGCCCCCAGTGCGCCGATCACTTCTGCCGTGCGCTGTGTTGCTGCTTCTTACTGCCTGCCATTCGGAGACCGCCATGAATCAGGAAATCGCTACCGCAGAACAGGACGTTGAACAGGGCGGCCGCGGGCTGGCCAAGCTCAATCCCGCACCCCGCCAGGCTTACCAATTCGTGCTGAAAATCGACGATGCGCCCGGCCCGTTCACCGTGGTCAACGGCACCGCCCAGTACGACGTCGTCAACGAGCAGGAATGCGGGCGCATCGTGCCGGCGACCGGCCGTGCGGGTCGCATCACCAGCCAGGAGCCGGTAGAGCTGAAGAAAATCTCCGACACGGAGTACCAAGGGACGGTCTACCTCGATCGCATGCTGGATGAGGACTACTACGATCGCGGCGTCTGCCAGTGGAAGTTCAGTGGAGCCGGCGCCACGCTGAAGGCTACGGGTGCGGAGGGTGAGACCCGCTTCGTGTCCTTCATCGATGCGGACCGTTTCGTGAAGGGTGAGCGGGAAACCCAGCACTACGCCGACCTCGGCTACCCGCGCGACGAGATGGACAACTACGCCGATTACGGAAAAGACGCTCCGGAGGGCTTCAAGCCCGAGCTGCGTGACGCACTGTTCTCGGTGACGCTGACCGGTAAAGAGGCGCGCTCATGAGCCTGCGCAGCCAGGATTACGCCGCACTCGCCGATGATGCCTACAAGGATCGCGCTGTCGGCCGCTGGGCGCCCGATGAAGCGGAGGTGGTCCCGATCGGTGACCATAGCTACCGCATCCTGGAGCACGTCAACAACAAGAACGGCTACCAGGGTTTCATTTACCAGCGTGTAGATACCAACGAAATCGTCGTCGCCCATCGGGGCACCGAGCAGCCGCTGCACGACGTGGTTGCCGACCTCGGTATGGTGGTCGCCCGCACCAACCTGCAGGCAGACGATGCGATTGCGTTGACTGCACGGGCCAATCAGTTCGCACAGCGCGAAGAAACCCGTAGCGGACAGCACCTGGATGTCACGGTCACCGGTCATTCGCTCGGTGGCTCGCTCGCACAGATCTCTGCGCACCACCACGGCCTGAAGGGCGAAACCTTCAACGCCTATGGCGCGGCCAGCCTGGGCTACCGCATTCCGGAAGGCGGCAATGCGATGGTCAACCACGTGATGTCCGCCGACCCGGTCAGCGCGGCTTCCGGCCACTATGGCCAGGTCAAGGTCTACGCCAATGAGACCGAGATCAAGAACCTGTACGGATCCGGCTTCCGCAACGGCGCCGTTGCCGGCTTCCTGATGCCCGACTCTGCCCTGCTGGCCGCCGGTCGCTCGCTGGATTCCCACATGATGACGAACTTCCTGGACAAGCAATCGGTGCTGGACAATCCAGCCTCGCAAGCGCTGGCCAAGCAGAACGCGGGCATGATCAACGAGTACCGCGACAAGCTGGAGTTTCTGCGTGGCGGCCTCACCACGGCCACGCGCGGCGGTATCGGCAACGCAGTGGACATATACGACCGGATCCGCGGCCCGCTTGACCCCGGCGAACCCGCACGCAAGGCGGCCGAAGAAGAATCGCACAAGCGCGACGGCGCCATGCGCATGGACAGCCCCGGCCACCCTGGCAACCTGCTGTTCCAAGACGCTCTGCGCGGCGTGGAAGCGCAGGACCTGCGCGCGGGACGTACGCCGGATCAGCACACGGGCCAGTTGGCCGGCAGCCTGGCGGCGGAAATGCATGCCAATGGCGGTACCCGTATCGACAACGTGCTGATGAGCAACGATGCCTCGCGCACCTTCGGGGTGCAGGGTGAAGTGAACGATCCAGCGCACCTGCGGGTGTCAGTGGCGACGACTGAAGCGATGAACATCCCGCTGGATCAGTCCAGCGAACGCGTCGCGTCGCAGCAGGCTGCCCAACAGGTGGCCTCGCAGGACCGCGATATGCAGATCGAGCAGAGCCAGGCGGCAGCACGCAGCATGAATGCCTGAAGTCGTCTTACAGATGCGTTGGGCCGGGCAACACCCGGCCCACGCGGCGCATCGCAATCAGCGTATACGCACCGCGACCGAGCAATCCGAGTACCCCACTTTGCATTCCCCCACACCTTGGAGGAAGCATTCGGCCGTCGCCGTTGTGATCGCATTCTCGAGGGTGAATGCTCTGCCGACCACAAGATGCTGTGGCGTCGGCTCCGGCGGCGACGCGACCGCCACGCAGGAATTCTGATAGCTCACACGTATCACGCAGTCCTTCGCACCACTGCGCTTGCACTGATCCAGCGCTTCCCGCTCCGCGCGCCGCTTGCGGTTCTGGGTGTTGGAAACGCCCATGGCCAACTGTGTCGGTGAGGTCGCGATAGCGCCCCATGGCGCGGTCCACGCCTCAGCGAGGGGTGACGGTGCGCCGCCCCCGGTAGGTGCGCAACCCAGCATGCCAGGCCCGCCCACGGGAAACTGCCCCGGCGGACAGCGGCCTTCCGCCCTGGCTGCGAACGGCAGGAAGGCAAACGCGACAAGCGTTGCCATGAAGATTAATCGCTCAAGCACGCACTTCTCCTTATCACTGTCGCTCTCCATCACGCCGGAAAACCCTCCCCCAGTCTGACCTACAGAGGACTTACGAGGCATTGCAACTTACTTGAAAACGTTACCTCAGCCTTGCTGAGGTTGTAGTCCATCCATGCGCAAGGCAAGGTTGCCAGATCGCACCGTCAACCGCCTATCTGAAGGGAGCCCATTTATCTGCGCCCCCTTCTCGAACCGAACAAACACTCAGCGAATGTACTTTGGCAGACTGCAACCGCTGTAAGCGACGGTGCACGTCCCGCCTGCAGCAGGTTTGCATTTCATCAATCCATCGCCGATGGCCGCTTCGGTCGTCTTGCCAACGCCCAAGCCGACCTTCGCACCAGGCACATCAGCCGGTGGCACAACCCACGCGGCACACTGGCTGCTGTAATCCAAGATGACCCGGCAATCCTTCACGCCATTGCGCGAGCATTTTCCAAGCGCAGTCGCAACGGCCGCGCTGCGACTCACTTCGTCTGCTGCAACACCCGCGTCAGTGGTGGTGTCAGAGAGTGCGAACGCTCCCCAACGCGCTTCATACCGCCCAGGATCCACCGCAGGCTGCTGAGGCTGCCCCGGCTGCGCTCCGCCATAATTGGATATCGGCGCACACCCCATGACGCCTTGTCCGCCAACGGGGTAATGACCGGGAGGGCAGTTGCCCTCGGCACTGGCCGCGAAACAAGGCAGAACCAACACCGAAAGCGCGACCAAGACTTGGAAGTAGTGTGCTTGCTTGAACATACATCCTCTGGGGCCTAAATCCGACGCTAGTCCTGATCGAACGCTAGAACTTCTCGAAAATCGGCTCGCTACAGCCGGTGTAGATGATTTCGCATACGCCGTTCGGAACCTGCGCCCTACAGTCACGTTCCAAGCCTTGGCTGGCGATGTCGACCGTTGCGGCGGACCGAAGCCTGCTCTCGTATCCCGGGCCAAAATACATCGCCGCCATGCATTGATTCTTATAGGTCATTTTCACTGCGCAGTTCTTGGCGCCATCCTTCGCACAGTCGGCGATAGCGGCTCTGGATGCTTCCGCCTTGCTTCTCAAGCCCGTCGCGGCTCCGCCGGTGGTGCCTGAAACTGCAAAGCCCCCCCACGTCTCAATCCATCTGCCCGTAGGACGCGGTGCAGCAGGCTCTGCAGCAGCCTGCGGGATCGGCGCGCAACCCAGCATTCCCTGGCCTCCGACCGGAAATTGTTCAGGCGGGCAGCGTCCTTCAGCCTTCACACCCTCGCCCATTGGAAGTAGAGCGCCAACGGACACGGCCAGAATGACTACGAAACGAAACATATCGTGGATCCTGTAAACATTGCGCTCCACCAAGGCAACGCAGCTGTCACGTGATACTTGGCGCTGACCGAAGATCGTGCAACCGACCTGCGATTAAGCCATGAGCGTGCACATCGCGACGTGGAAGAAGAGCACTGGAATCGGCGCAGCGGCGAGAATCGGAGTACTCAGGACGTCCCTGGTGCAGGGCTTTGCTCGCACGAGCCAAAAGGTACATGCTGCCTACGCCGATCAAGCGTGAATTCGAGGCAATCGAGTCAGCGAAATGCCTCAAATAGGGGCAGGCTGCAGGCCGCGTATGCAATGTTGCAGCTCTTGCCACCGTCCTGGGGCGAGCACCCCTTGCGTGCTGCGTCGATGGCAAGGGCCTCCGTTCGTCCACCAGCGCTGACAGACTTCATTGACGGAGGGCGAGGGCGAGGAATCGGATCCGCCAAGGCAATGCAGCTATCAGTGTAGGAAGTCACGACCTTGCATCTCAAGCCGCCGTTCTGCTCGCAATTCTTGATTGCGAGCGAGCTTGCTTCACCACTTGAAGGTTGAGCCTCTGCCACGCCGGTGGATAGCACGACGCCACGCTCACCTGCGGAGGCATCCTCTGCGATAGCGCCAAACCTGGAGTGCCAGCGTCCATTCGGTTTGGGCGGTTCCTGCGCTGGAGCCTGCCCCCCTGGGATAGGAGCACACCCAAGCATCCCAGGACCTCCTACAGGAAACTGGCCAGGCGGGCACCGCCCCTCTGCTGCGGCTCCCCCGCCAAGTAAGAGAAGGGAGAGAAAAACCAGGCTTCTCATGATCATCCAAATCTCCAGCCAACGTATGTTGATTGTTACTAAAGTCTACTTATACGGTCGGCGCGTTACCCATGCGTCCGGGAGAACTTGTGGGCGATGCGGGGGCCGTCCCCGAAACCGTCCGACCCAAATCGGACTGGCCGACCATGGTTACGGCTGCGGGCTGCGCCATCGGTGCAGCCGGCGTGTAAGTACCCGGCGGACGACCATCCGCGCTCGGTGCTGACGAAGCAGTGCCACCGATCTGCGAATACGCTGCGTAGTTACCCAACGTGCCTTGGAAGAAGAACGCTGCCATCGGCGGCGCAGTCAAGATCAACGTCGTCAGGATCAAGCCCATACCACCCTGCTGCATGGCCTGGCTGGTCATGCCATCACTCATGCTGCCATTCATCAGGAAGGTATCAACCAAAGCCGTAGCCCAGAATGCACCGGCGACACGGATCACCATGTCCAGCGCAATGGACACCATCGCCGCCAGGACGGCCATCGAGAACATCGTGCCTATGCCGTAGAAGAGCCATTTCTGGAACAACGCCTTGGTCTGGTCGAACAGCAGACAGAGGATGAAGAGTGGCCCAAGGCCGATGAACAACGCCAAAGCGATCTGATACAGCAGCAGCATGGAGCCCGCAGTGACCGCTGGCCCACCCGTACCGAGGGCAATAAGCATCATGGCGCGGTTCTTGTCGCCTGCCAGTACGGGATCACCCGCCACGTTGATCGCGTCGATGCTGGACATGGCAACCTGCATCCACGCCAGCGCGTCATCGATCTGGTCCTCCGGCTTCTTGTCCGAATCCGTGACGACCTGCGAAATCTCGTTCTTGACGTCGTTGGCGAGGAAGTCATGCACCTTGGTGCCGAACATGGCCATGCTCGTGGCGATACTGACAATCAGCGCGGCACGCGCCATGTCGGTCACCAGCGCCATCATGGATTCGCGGCTGCGGCCGGTGACGATGCGGAAACCCTGCACCAGCACCCACAGCGTCATCAGGGTGAGGGCGATACCGCCTACCCAGGTCATCATGTTGCCGAGCAACGCCACGCCGAAATCGCTGATCCGCTTTTCCAGGTAATCCAGGATCAGGCGGAAGAAAACGAAGTCACCGATGGAGGACTGCACGCGTGCGACGTTCTGCAGCAGGTGCAGCAACCCGTCGGAGAAGTGGAAATTGTCGAGTGCCCTGAACATCATTCCTGCGATCCTTGGAAATTATTCCTGTTTGCCCAGCGACAGCCTGTCGTTGCGCATCAAACGGTGATGCAGCGGTCTTACTTGATGCTGAGGGCAGTCTTGAGGGCTGCCGTCTTCACCAGATCACGCGCAAGCCGGTTGGACTTGCCTTTCAGCGCACCCATCGCGATTACTTTCAGGTTCTCTTCCTCGACGGAGATGAACGCGTCGTAGGCCTTCATGCGCGTCTCCCACTCGCGCGTCTTGACCGCGATATCGTTGGCCGTGCGCAGCGACTCGCTGTCAACTGCGGTCACGTTGCCTAGCAGCTTGCTCCCCGTACGCAGATTATTGATGCGATCCAGCGCGGCCTGCATCTGCGCCATGGTGCCGCCGGCGAACTCGATGGACTCGTTGTACTTCCGGTTGCGGATGACACGGATGCGCGAGCAGATCGTCTGCTGCTGGGCCTTCCAGTCACCCTCGGGCTGGTAGACGAAACGCTTGAACAGACCGGTCAGGCTGAGATCGGCGCCGCCGCAGGTCTCGGCCACCATGTAGTCGTCCGGCACGGTGGTCAGTGGTGCACCCGCCGGCAGGCCGAAGTTGTTGATCGTGCCGCTGATGGTCACCAACGCATCGGTGTAGCGCTTCAGCTGCTCGGCCCAGCGCAGTTCATCCTTGGCGAACTCTGCCCCGGACTGGATCTTTGACCACATGTTTTCGAACCAGTTCGCGCCGTCGAACACCGGCACACCAGAGGCGCCGACGTTGGTCGCGAACAGCATCGAGGCTCCCAGTACCAGGCTGGAGCAGAGTTTGGTCATGCGACGCGCCGTGCGCGGGCGCTTCGAATTCGGACGAGTCATGAGAACCTCCATGCGGTGAGTCTGTTTGGCGTTCATGCGGCCTGCTCCCTGCTGGAAGAGGCCGGCTTACCCGAGCCCTTCCGCTGCTTGTAGAAATCTTCCAACCACTGTTCCGGTGTGAGATCGGCCTCGCTGACTTTCTCGCGCACTGCAGCGTCATGGAGTACATGGTGCATGACATCGATATTGTCCGTCGAGGCTGAAATGACCGACAGAATGTCGTCCATACCGCGAAGATTAAGCTGGCAGACGTTGGACGCATGCCCCTGCTTGACCAGGAAACACCGCGAGCGTTCATCCAGGGCGGTGACGACCTTGAACTCGGCTTCGGTCAGTTTCAGGCCTTCGATATAGTCTTCGCGGCTGGCGTTGGGGTTCGGCAACAGGATCAGCGTCGCGGTCTGTTCGATCAGCGCTGCGGCGATATCGCTGTTGAGCGCGTCCTCCGGGCTCTGCGTGGCGAAAATGCCCAGGCCGTTCTGCTTACGGATGGTCTTCTGCTTGTTCTTGGCGAACTCCTTCAGGCCGCCGCTGCCGTCAAGGATCTTCCAGAACTCGTCCATCACGTAGATCAGGCGACGGCCGTCGATCAGGGATTCCAGCTTGTGCAGCAGGTACTGGATGACCGGCACACGCACTTCCGGATTGTCGATTACTTCGGTGTAGTCGAAGCCAATGATGTTCGCGCGCGTCAGATCGATGGTGTCCACCGGATTGTCGAACACCCAGCCCAACGAGTTGCCCGACGTCCAGCGGCGCATGCGCGCATACAGGCCGTCATCGCCCATGTTGGGCAGGCTCTTCTGGAAGTTGGTCATGCTGCGCAGGTGCATCGGCGTATCGAGCATGCTCTCCACGGCGCGGAAGATGTCCTCTTCTTCACGAGCGCTGTACTGCGTCTTGCCGGCCAGCACCTTGACCAGATCGGCCAGGAACTGCACGTTGGATTCATTGCGCTCACACTGGAACGGATTGAAGCCGGTCGGGCGTCCGTTCTCCAGCGCAAGGTAGTTGCCGCCGCAGGCACGGACGAAGATCTCCGCGCCGCGGTCTTTATCGAAGAAGAAGATGGTCGGCGCCGGATCGTACTTCTGCACCTGGCTGAGCAGGAAGTTGATCAGCGCGGTCTTACCCGTACCGGATTTGCCGATCACCATGGTGTTGGCGATCGCCTTTTCGCCCAGCGAGTTCTCTGCCGGGTGGGTGGCATGGAAATTGAAGTAGTACGGCTGACCGTTGGTGGTCTGCAGCGTGGTCACGCACTCGCCCCACGGATTGTTCTGCTGCTTGCCGGTGGCGAAGTTGTGCAGCGGCGACAGGCCGAGGAAGTTCAACGAGCTCAGGTTGGCCAGACGGGTGCGATAGCGCCAGTTGGCCGGAATCTGCGAGTAGAACGACGAAGTAACAGCCAGGTCTTCCTTGGCCGACACGAAGCCGGCGTTGGACAGTTCCGCGCGGGTAGCCGACACGTTGTTGGCCAGCTTGACCTGGCTCTCGGCATACACGGCAATGATGTAGTGGTACTCGCCGAGCACGAAATTGCCGGAGGACAGCTGGTCCATGGCGTAATCCAGCTCGGTGATCTGGCTGACGGCCTTGTCACCGGAGGAGATCATCATGCCCTTGGTGCGGTCGAGGATCTTCAGTGCATCCTGGCGACCCATCGGGCTGAAGGAATGGGTGATGACGTACTCGAAATCCAGGTACTTCAACCCATTGAGCACGCCCGGCCACGTCCCTTCAGCGAACTCCTTGATGTTGAGGATCGCGCCGAAGTGGTTCTCGCCGTTTGGCGTGTTGATCACGAAATCGCCTGTCTTCGGCGAGAACATGTGCCGGCTGACCGGCAGGTAATCGGCGACCGGCGCGGCCAGCACCGGCACCGGTTCGTCGATCCGGTTGATCAGGTAACCGAAGAACTCCAGCGTTTCGGAGAACACCACGCCGTTGGCTGCTTCGTACATCCCCAACCGGTACGGGGCGTAGTCACGGATCACCGCTTCCACGTTGCCCGCCAGCTCCATCAACTTGTCGACCGCCTGCTCCTGTTCGGCCTGCAGGCGTTCGACGTTCCCTGACTTTTCCACGAAGCGCTTACCGGCCACGACGGGCCGGTAGATCATCGTCATGTACAGCTCGTTCTGCATGATGCGCTGGCTGGACAGCATGTCCATGTACACATCCGACACGTCCTGGTTGAAGCGCTCACGGAACGTGCTGCGCGACTTCAGCTTGCGGCGGCGACGTACGTCATGCACCCAGAAGGCGACATTGACGAAGTCAGGCGCGCGCAGGGACTGCAGCAACCGGTTGAACGTGTTGTGCTTGTGCTCCAGCTCCCACTCTTCGCGGCCCACGAAGGGCAGGCCTTCCAGGTGCCAGGTCAGCAGATAGTCGCCACCGGTGGTCTTCACCACAGACGGTGCAACGTGCGAGGACAAGGGAATGAACTCGCTGATCGACGTATCGGGACTGAACATGCAACTCTCCTGGATCGCTGGACGAACGTACTGCTGGAAAAACGGTCAGCGCCGACGCGCGGGACGACGATGGTCGTCCGGTGCCGGGGTCTTGCGATACGCGTTCGGACTGAACACCCACATGCCGTCATGATCCTGCAGGTTCCGCGCGCGGAACTTGAACTGCAGGCGCAGACCCATCAAGCGGAAGATCATTTCGTCGCGCTTTGCCATCTGCCGCATGATGAAAACCGCCACTGGAATCGCGAGCAGTACCCACAGATTCCAGTACATGGACAGCAGCAGCAGACCGCCGGCGACCATGAAGAACGGGACATACGGCACGCCGAGGAACATCGCCGGCCGTGTGCATCCGCGGAAGACGACGTTCTTATGCATAGTAGGAGCTGGACGCCTGGATCAGCGCGGCGGTGCATTCGGTAGCGCCGTCACCCAGCAGCATCTTGGCGATCTGGCTGGCCGCACCGATCAGCAGGCCACCGATCAGGATCGGCGAGACGTCGGAAATGCGCTTGTGAGCGAACGCGATCTGGTAACCGGCGAAGATCACTGCGATGGTGACCACGGCGATGGAGGCCATGTTCAGCAGGCCGCTGATGCTGTCGAAGAAACCGCAGACCTTCTTGTCGGTGTCAGCAAAGCCACCCGGGGTCGCGAACACTTCCGGCACGAACAGAGCGCCAACGAAGGCGGTGGCCAGTGCAAGGGTCTTGGCAGTGCGCTTGGCATGCGCCAGATCGATGTGGGACTTGTTCATGGATTTCGTTCCTTCTGCTGTGCTGGAGGGGTGTTGCGGGTGAAGGGGTGCGGGGGCGCCCCGGTAAAAGGGTCAGAAAACAAAGGCGTCATCGACAGGCGGGCCTTGCGGTGCCCGCTGCTGCGGCGCCTGTTGGACGGGTGTGGCGCCTTGGGCCGGCGCGTTGCGCTGTCCCCACGGCTGCACCAGTACCGGTTGCTCCTGCATCGGCTGCGCATATCCGGGCGCAGGCGCGGCCATCTGCTGCTGCGGCGGCTCGGCGTACATGCCGCCGGCCACCGGCTGAGCGGACTGCTGCGGCTGCACCGCGCGATCCACCAGGCCCATGACCGCGCGCGACAAGGCGCCGTCGGCCGTGCGCAGCAAGCTGCCACGGACCATGTCATTCGTATTGGGATACACCACGTAGGCGCGCGCCGGATCATCCGGCTGCGCAACAACTACCGGTGCCGACGCCGAACCGGCGATCCGGTTGTTCAAACGCGTGACGTGCTCCGGAAGCGGCTGCCGCGTGGCAGAGGCTGGACGCGGGCCCTGTCGGTCGATCACCCGGATCGGCTGCACCCCGCCAACGGCGGCCACCATCTGGCCACGCCGCATCGAGTTGAACACCTTGTCCACATAGCCGTGGCGGAAACCGGTAGTGAAGTTGCCCGAGTAGTAGCAACTGAACGACTTGCCCCAATCGCCGCCGGAACGCGAGTGGCACTCAGCGAGGATGCGCGAGGCCGCCTGCAGGTTCGGGCAGGTCTCGAACGCTTTCTCGTAACTGTTCAGGCCGTACTTGGCCAGGTTGTAGCGGTTCACCTGACCCAACCCCAGCGAGAAGTTGTAGCCATTCTGTTCCAGCATCTTGGCCGTCGCCACTGCTTCGTCCAGACGCTGCGGCTGGCGCGCCAATGCGCCGCCCACTACGCCAATCGCGTACGGGTTACGCGAGGATTCCACCTGCACCACGTGCTTCATCACGTCCATGGAGACGGCCATTTCCGGACAGGCCAGTACTTCGAGTCCAGGCAGCATCAGCGTGCCCTCCCCTTGCCTGCGCGGTACGGTCGATGGTTCTGCATGGCCATGGTCACTGCTCCTGCCCTTGGGTGCGGCCGGGATTGAAATCGATGCCGGTGATGTAGCGCGAACCCGCATGCGCCTTTACATGCACCACGATATCGATGGTCATCTGCAGCAGGCGCTTGATCACGGCAAACTCCAGCCCCGAGCCTTCCGACGACGCCTTCACCATCAGCGCCAACTGGTCCCAGGTCTGTTCCGGGCTGCCGGCATGGCAGCTGGTGATGGAACCGGGATGGCCGGACGCACAGTTGCGGATGAAGTAGAACGCCTCATCGCCGCGCAGCTCGGCCAGGATGATCCGGTCCGGCTTCATGCGCAGGCAGGCTTCCATGCAGGTCTTGGCGCTGACGTTGCTGCTGCTCTGCCCGCCCTTCGAGTACAACAGGTGCACGACATTGGGCTGGGTGATGAACAGCTCGCGCGCGTCTTCGATGGTCACCAAGCGCTCTTCCGCGGGGATATGGTTGACCAGCGATTTCATGAATGTCGTCTTGCCGCTGCCGGTGGCACCGGACACCACGATGTTCTTGCGGTAGTGCACGGCGCGCTTGAAGAACTCGGCATATTCGCGCGACTGGCGCAGCGCCAGCAGCTCCTGGTCCTGGGTGTTCAGACCAGCATCCTGCTCCAGGATCTGGTCGAAGAACCCATCGTCCTGGTACTGCGACAACGTGCGCGTGTGCTTGGACGGCAGACGGATGGTGATGGAGACCTTGCCGCCGTCACACGCCGGGGGAATCACGAACTGCGCACGCGGGCCGCTGGGGAAGGTCAACGAGACCATCGGGTCGGCATCGGTGATGCGCTGCCCGGTGTTGCTCTCGTTGACCACCGCCGTACAGAACTGGCGTGCGCGCTCGAAGGTCAGCGTGGGAACAGCGACCCGTTCCCAGCCATTGCGGGTTTCCAGGTACAGCTCGCCCGGACGGTTGATGCAGATTTCCGTCACGTCCTGCGATTCCATGAACCCGGCAATGCCCAGCACTTCGTACTGGTACTGCAGGAATTCACTGGAAACCAGTGCGATGGGGGAAGTTTCTGCGTCCACGGTCCTTCTCGCTCCTTACATCCGGCGGCCGAGCACGGCGCTGAAATCAACGTCTTTGGCGACGTAGACGTTCATCACGGTGCCCTGGTTGACGGTGACGGTCGGCTGCGGCCGATCCGACAACGCTTCACCGGCCAGGCGTTCCATGGTCCGCGCGGTCGCGCTTTCATACGGGCTCTGCACCGCGAACCCATTGCTGCCGATCGTGGTGGTTTCCGGACCGTTTTCCGCCGCGGCGTACTTGAAGGCATCGGCCAGCAGGCTGATCATCAGCGCGCTGGTCAGACGCTTGCCCCAGTGGGCGGTGTACTGCCCGGGCACGCCGGCGCCACCCAGTCCGTCGGTACCGGGGCTGGACATGGCCACGTCGATGCCATTCGGCGTCGTGATGCGGTCCCAGATGACGTCCACGCGCTTGGCCACCGGGCCACCGTTGTAGCTGCCGTAGATCTTCGAACCCTTCGGCAGCAGCAGCGTCCGACCGTTGATCGAATACACCGGCTCGGTCACCAGGCACGAGGTGTAGCCCGGGATGTCGGTGATGATCCGCGTTTCCAGTACGCAACGCAGATAGGTGCCGCGCACCAGCAGTGCATCCGGACTGCGGATGAAGGCAGCGGAGGTCGGCAATGCTTCGCCTTCCCGGCCCAGCATCCCGCCCTGCGCACCCTGGGCACCAGCACCGCCGGCACCCTGCGCGGCCGGATCCAGCGGACCGCCCGGCAGATACGGATTGGCCTGGCCTTGCGGCTGCGGATACTGCCCCAGGGTCTGGCCCTGGCCTTCACCCAGTGCTTCGGCAGCAGCGATGCGGCGCTCCAGCAAGGTCGGGCCACGCGGGCCGCGATCACCGCGATCACCACCGGCGTACGACGGCGCTGTGTCATCGACCGGCGGCGGCGGCAACATCGGAATCGGCTCGGCAGGCGCTTCGATCGGCGTCGCGCTCGGGATGGTCGGCAGCACGGGCGTGGTGGTACGTGCTTCAGCACGCGGCACCGGTGCCGGCTCCGGTTCGTTGCCCTTGCGGAACAGCAGGTAGCCCATGGCCAGCAGCAGCAGCAGGATGCCACCCAGGAACAGCAGCGCCTTGCGATCCAGGCGGCGCTCTTCCACCGTCCGCAGACGCGGGGCCGCAGCGTCCAGGTCAGGCGTAGGCTCCGGATCTACCCGGTTGAAATACGGGTTGTTTTCCGGCTGCGTGCCATCGCGCCTGTCGTCGGGTCCATTACCCGGGGGAGTGGTCTGGCTCATTTCTTGACGTTCCTTCGCAGGCCAACAACGTTATCGCCATGGCGGATCACCAGGTACGGATGGGTGCCGTGCACCACAAGCGTGTTGCCTTCCACGGTCGTATTGACCACGAAGTCTTCGCCGTTTTCCGTCTCGCGGCCGAACACCGCCGGGAAGATGCCGGTCTTGTACTCCGGCGACGCGGGCAGCCGCACGTAGGTGAAGCGACCATCGTCATAGGTGTTGACCGGAATCAACCAGCCCATCTTCTTGGCGCGGCGGGTGGAATAGGAATAGTCGAAGTTGTAACGACGGTCCTTGGCCAGCACCGTGCTGAGCAGCGGCTTGGCCTCTTCTTCCACCGCTTCCTGGGCGACACCGAACTCGCTGTCGCTGGGATACGTAAAGGCGATGCGGTACTGCACACCTGCCCGACGTGCCTGGTCCAGCTGGCGCCAGTCGGTGGCCACGACCTTCAGTTCGAAGATGTAGTGGTGGGTTTCCGTGCGCACCATCATGTTGGTGTCCACGTCCACGTTCTTCGGCTTCAGATAGAACACGTTGCCGCGACGGGTCAGTTCCCAGCCCGCGCTGAATCCGGTGCTGTAGTCGAGGATCTTTTCGTTCGGGCTGAGCTCGATCTGGGTGGTAAGACCCAGGCCGGTGCGCACCTGATAGATCCGGTCCTTTTCATACTCGTACTGGTCGACGCCCTGCGCCGACGCACTGGCAGCCGACAGGGCCAACGCCCCGGCGACCAACCATGCACATGTCCTGATCTTGCGACTACTCATCGGTTGCTTGCTCCATCAGCAGTTCCGCTGGAAAGATTGCGCGCCGGCAGCGGCGTGCCTTGGCCCGGCGCAGCCTGCGCCGGCGCGCCGGGAACCGGGGTGCCCTGCGCGGGGACCGGCTGCGGCGTGTAAGTGCCAGGCGCGGCCTGGTTCGGATTCGTGCCCGGCGGCAGTGGCTGCGCAGGCACCATCTGGCCCGGAGCGGTCTGCACAGGCTCAGCCAGCGGCTGGCCGGTGATCGGATCGAAACGGGCGACCGGGACCTCTGCTGCCGGCTGGGCTGCGACGTCGCTGGGCACGGCCGGCGTGGCAGCCGGGGCGGCGGTCGAGGCATCCGGCACCGGTACGCCTGCAGCGGCGTAATCACGGTCCACGCGGTATTCGGTCACCTGGAACGACAGCGGATTGAGCACGCGTTCCTGCTCGCTCAGTGCCAGGGCAGCCTTGTATTCGAAGCGCAGCGTGACCAGCTGGTTATCCAGGTAGGTCGATGCGCCGGTGCGCTTGTCCAGCAACGTGCGCTGGATGCGTACCGAGGCCCCGCGGAAGCCGCCGTTGGGCAACGTGCCCAGCGGGGTGATGCTGAGGATCTTCACCCGCAGCGCGCGCTCGGTGCCATACAGCACCAGCGGGCTCTGCGGATTGCTACGGTTGTACTGCGCCTGCAGCGCTGCACCCACCGCCTGATCGGACATCACGAAGACCTGTTCCCAGTCCCGCAGGCCCATGATCGCGTAGTCGTAGGATTCGCGCGCCAGTACGTACTGCGCCACGTTGCTGCGGTTGATCGCCTCGTTGCTGGTGATCGAGTTCTCGCCGAGATTCCCCGACAAGCGCGCCACCGACGCCGTGCCGGTGTATGCATCGGCCATCACCAGGAAGGGCACTTTTTCCTTCAACGGCAGCACGTAGTAGTACCCACCCGCCAGCGCCAAGGACATCAGCAAGGAGGCGCTCGCCACCCACCACGCACGACGCTCACTCTTGCGCGCCATGTCGGCCACGGTGATCTCGTAGCTGACGGCCTTCGCCACAGCCTGCTCGACCTTGGGACTGTTGCCTGGGTCTTTCTTACGGAACATGGATTCTTCCGGACTACGTGGACGTCAATGAGCGCCATGTCCCGCACCGCGTGCAGGACACTACGTGGAGAAAAACAACAGCTGTCAGCTACCGCTGGGCGCAGCGCTTACCGGTGCGGGCGCGGTCACGACAGGCGCAGGCGTAGTGGCCGCCGTCGGCACCGCCGCACTGCTGCCCGCAACGATCTTGTTGCCCACGATGCTCACGTAAACGCCCTGTGCGGCATAGGCTGTGGTCACATCGGCCACCGCCTGCTGCGCACTCGTCGTCGATATGCGGGATACGCCGCCATGCAGCGTGTAATCCGATCCGAGGCGGTAATCCAGGGTCATGCCCGAATCCGCTGCCCAGCGCTCGAGCATGGCCTTCAAGGTGCCATCCATCGGCGATGCCTGGAAGGCATAGCTGGTGTACAGGGGGATTTCCGTGGGCGCGGCGTCGAAGCGATTGACTGGCTTCCAACGCCCACCGAAGTCCGGTGCGGGTTTGGTTGCACAGCCTGCCATTGCTACCGCCGCCACGGCGATAAAAGTCTTTACCAACGCTTGCCGCATACGAACATCCTTTGACGTACGAAAAAGCAGCTGCGAATCGGGTGGTTCGGCAGTCCAGCGTTGCATCTGCACGCTGGAACCGGTTGCACGCCGGCCTATGCCGCTGCGTGAAACCGTCTCCCCTGCGGCCGTGGCCGCCTGCCCACCGGTCGGTGTACCTGCCCTGTGGGCCTGCAGCACCGACCTTCACCTCGTTCGAAGCCATCCCTGTTGCGGTGGCCGATACAGCCACCTGAACAATTCCAACAGTTCGATGCACTGAACCGATGCGGAAGGGTCTCATACATAGAGGTCAAAAGTGCGTCAAGAAAGCATGAAAGTTGTACAAGTTCACGCCAAAAAGATGACCCACTTCACTACTTCAGCGTCATGAACGCGTTTATGCGACACGCGCCGTGGAGCGATGCGTCATATCTGCAAGCTCGGCACGTCGACCTTTGGTAGCAGGCGCGAGGTGAAATGACGATCCTTGTAATAGCGGATCTTGTCGCACATCACCGGATGCGGGATGCCCTCATAGAGGAACACCTCCTTGTCCGTGCCCATCGCCTTCAGCTCCTGCGGCAGCATCAGCGCGCGGCGCTCTTCACTGAAGCTGTGGGTCTTCTCACGGCCCTTGGTGATGTTCTTCTTGCGCAGCGTCGTGTAGCCCAGCATGTCCGAGTAGTCGTTCGCATCCTGCTGCTCGCGCGGTGCATACAGGATCTGCAGGGCGTGGTTGGTGATGATGGTGCGCGATACATCCCGGCCGTAGGTTGCATCCAGCTGCGCCATGCTCTGGATGATCGGCAGCAGGCGCACGTTGTAGCCGGCCATGTAGGACACCGCCGAGGCAATGATGTCCACCTTGCCGATCGAGGTGAATTCGTCCATCAGCAGCAGTACCTGGTGCTTGAGGTCCGGATTGGACTTGGGCAGTTCCTTGGTATTGAGGTTGATGATCTGGCTGAAGAACAGGTTGATGATCATCCGGCTTTCGGCCAGCTTGTTGGGCTGGATGCCGATGTAGATGGTCATCTTCTTCTTGCGCAGGTCGGTCAGCAGGAAGTCGTTGGTGCTGGTGGCCGCATCGAGTACCGGGTTGATCCAGGCGTTGAGCGGCTCTTTGAAGGTGCCCATGATGGAGGCGAAGGTCTCGTCCGCCTGCGACAACAGATTGGCAAAGGCGGACTTCGCATTGCTGGTCAGGAACGGGCGCCCCGCCAGGGTCTGCAGGTACTTGCGCAGGTCGCTGCCGTCGCCGGAGGAGATGCGGTAGATCGCGCCCAGCGTCGGCACGCCCTGCCCGCCCGGGAAGCCGCTGCGCAGCTCATCGTCATGGTTGTCGAACAGGTACAGGGTGAACGCCATGAAGGCGTTGCGCGCCTGGCTGACCCAGAATTTCTGATCGTCCGAGCCGTCCGGGTACAGCATCGCCGCAATGCTCATCAGGTCCGACACCCGGAACGCGGGGTCGTTGGACACATAGCTGAGCGGGTTCCAGCGATGGCTGCGGCGGTCTTCCGCGAAGGGATTGAACAGGAACACCTCGTGACCCTGCTGGGCGCGCCAGCCGCTGGTCAGCTCGAAGTTTTCCTGTTTGATGTCCAGCACCACGACGGACTCTTCGTATTCCAGCAGGTTCGGGATCACCACGCCCACGCCCTTGCCCGAGCGCGTCGGCGCGGCAAGAATCACGAACTGCTGGCCCGACAGGCGCACCAGCTTGCCCTTGTAACTGCCCACCACGATGCTGTCGCCGGTCTTCTTGAACAGCCCATGTGACGACAGATCGGACCCGTTGGCGAACCGTGCATCGCCATGCAGGCCCTTTTTCTTGCGACGCAGCAGCAGGAAGGCGCACACGACGAAGAAAATGAGCAGCGGCAGGCCGAAGCCCACGTAGCCGGCGGCCTTGATCTTGCCCACGAACGGGGCGACCTGCGGCTGGTCCAGCGCGCTGAAGTACTGGTGATACGTATCCCAGGACCAGTGCGCGGTATCCAGACCGAGGAAGACCAGGGTCAGGTAGCCTGAAAGCAGGTAACCCACGACGAGCGTCGATACGATGCCGACGGTAAGACGAACCCATTTCTGCGTGGCCAAACCCGATTCCTCCCTGAGCGCATGATTGCGCGGACTGTACACAACTGGCCGTGATGCGGGTAGGTGGCGGCACCGACCGATGCGGCGGGAGAGGACGTGATCTGACGCGCGGGGCTGGCGGCCAGCGGCCATCACCACCCTTCCCTGCCTGCGCTTGTAGAGTCGATGGCCCCACCGCGCAGGAACTCCCACCATGCATATCCTTCTGACCGGAGCGACCGGCCTGCTGGGCCAGGGCGTGCTCAATGCCTGCCTTGACGCGGCAGACGTCACCCGCGTTACGGTGCTGACACGCAGTGCGATCGACCGCCCTCATCCGAAGCTGCACGAAGTACGGCTGGAAGATTTCGCGCAGGCCGCGACTGTCGCGCCGCAGCTGGCCGACATCGACGCCTGTTTCTACTGCGCCGGCGCGCCCCCCATCGGTACCGCCGAAGCGACCTACCGGCACGTCACGCTGGACCTCACCTTGGCGGTGGCACGCGCCTACGCCTCGGCCAATCCACAGGGGCGGTTCTTCTACATCTCAGGTGCCAACTCGGACCCGGACAGCCGATTGATGCCACTGCGCATCAAGGGCGAAACCGAAGCAGCCCTGCAGGCACTTCCCATCACCACCGTCATGGTGCGGCCGGGTGGCATCCTGCCGGAGGAAGGCACGCACAGCCCGCATGGACTGCTGCGCGCCATGCACACCCTGGCTGCTCCCCTGCAGAGCTTGATCGTGAAGAACGTACCGGCCGCAGCCACCACCAACGGGGCGATCGGGCGCGCGATGATCGCGCTTGTGCGTACGCCCAATCCGCCCCGCGTAGTGGAAAACCGCGAGGTCAACGCGCTCGGCTCACCGCACTGACTTGCGCACTTCCGCGCCGACGCGGGCCTTGACCCGGTCCACGTCGGGGTTACCAGGTCCGGAGTAGTCGAACGCCTGGATCACGAAAACGGTCTGGTCGCCTGCGCTGATGCAGTAAGCGATCAACGACCGGCCATCGGTGCGCGGCGCGGACACATGCAGCGCCAGGGTCTTCTGGTCCTGGTCGACGCGGGTGGTGTAACCCAGTGCGGCGGCACCGCGCGATACGGCGGCGCGACAGGCCTGCATGCTGAGCTTGCTGGCCGGGAAACGGTCCACGTCGTAGCCCAGGCTGAAATCATCAGCCGCCGCGGGCAACGCCGGCAGCAGCACGGCAGCGGCGGTCAAGGCGGCAAGAACGGTAGCTTTCATCCACATCTCCATGGCAGTCCGCATTGGCGGACGATCTATTACGAACGGACGAAAATCTCGACGCGGCGATTCAACTGCCGCCCGCCCGGATTGTCTTTGCCTTCGATTTCATTAGGGGCAACCGGCTCGGTTTCGCCGTACCCCTTCGCATCGGCCTGCTGGGCCGTGCCGCGCTCACGCAGCGCCGCGACCACCGATGCCGCGCGACGTTCCGAAAGTTGCTGGTTGTCGGCATCGGCGCCCTTGGAATCGGTGTGACCGCGCACCTGCATACCGGTCGACTTCACGTCCTTCAGCGCACCGGCCAGCGTATCCAGCAGGCTGGCCGCGTCCGGGCGGATGTTGGACTTGTCGAAGTCGAACAGCACGCGGTCGTTGAGCGTGATCACGTAACCGCACGGCGCGCCGGGCGGCGCGAACTTTTTCAGCGGCGGGAAGCTACCGGCCTTGGGCAGCGGCGGCAGTGGCGCCATCTTCACCGGGCGCGCAGGCGGGCCCACGGTACCGGTGCCATCCCCGTTGTTGTAGACCAGGCCCGCTTCGCCGTTCCACGTCCCCGAGCCATCGGCATTCACCCGCACCAGCCCCTTCGGGCCATTCCAGGTACCGCTGCCGTCGCCGTTGTTGGTGATCAGGCCACTATCGCCGTTCCAGGTGCCCGCGCCCTTGCCGTCCAGTTGGATCAGGCCGGCGACGCCGTTGTACGTGCCCGAGCCGTCGGCCTGCACGGTGATGATCGCATCGTCGCCACCGCCGGACGGATTGCCGTTGATGGTGCCGCTGCCGTCGGCATTCACCCGCACCAGCCCGCCCTCGAAGTTGGCCGTGCCGCTACCGTCGGGGTTGATCATGAAAATGCCTTCGTCGCCGTTGCGGGTCAGCTTGCCCTGCTCGTCCACCTCGGTGATGCCGCCCTCGTTGATCAGGCTGCCATCGGTACTGCAGCGCGCAGGCGATACGGTGATGCCTTCAACGGGATTGAGGATCGACTGCAGGGACGATTCCAGCGCGCGCTGCGCCGGGGTGACGCCGATTATCTCCGGGACGACGATGCTGGGAATGATGGGAAACTCGGGCCCCTGATTCTGCGCATCGGCGTCGGCCTCTTCGCCTTGCGGGTCAGGCGCATCACGCGCAATACGTGACTCCGCAGTCGCGGCGGGCTCGCCATCCGGCGATTTCGAGCAGCCGGCCAGTGCAGCCAACAGCAACGGGAAAGCAGACAACGCGAAGACGCGCGTGGATGAGCTCATGTACTGGATCATTCCGTGATGACAGCGAGGCCAGCATCCTATCCAGCAGCCATTTGCGCCGCGTGAAACACTCGTAAGCAGGTGGATGGGCGGCGTCGCCCCCGCGCCGAACCGCGCCAGACACCGTGGTCACCCGGAACCGATTAGGGTGCCGGGATGGATATCGCCCACACGATCATCGCACTGCTGCACCAACGCGCTCCCACCTCTTCCATCTGCCCTTCCGACGCTGCACGGGCACTGGCCGAGAGTGAAACAGCGTGGCGCGCCCTGATGCAGCCGGTCCGCGATGCGGCAGCCGATCTGGCGCGCGCCGGCATGATCATCATTACCCAGGGCGATACGCAACGCGATCCGGACACGATCGACGCTGGGCCGATACGACTGCGGCGTGGGCCGGGCTTTCCGCAGCGCTGATGGCGGTGTGGTTCGTAACGAGCGGGGTATGGCCGACCTTACCGTTGCGCGTCAGCGCGTGAACATTCTTTCCACGAAACAGTATCGCCACAGACCCGCGACCAGCCAAAGGAGTGGCAGGGCAAGCAGTGCGGCGGACCATCCAAGGCCGGCAACCCGGATCAGTCCATAGCCCACCACGCCGGTGACGACCACCGCGACCATCACTGCGGTGAAATCCACCAGGAAGGGCAGCTTCAGCTCCCGTCCGCACACCGGACAATCGACCTTCCACACCGTCGCGCTGCGACCATCTGGAAGCCCCTGCTGGCGGCAGCAGTCGCTGAAACTCAGGGGGATGGCGCACCGGCATCGCGCGCACCGGGCACGGACGGTCATTACGCGTTCCTCCAGACATACAGGGGTGTGCTGACATGCAGGTGGACGGACATCATGGACCTCTACATTCTGCGATTCGGCGTGCTGGAGCGGACGCCGTGCGCGCGCCGTAGACACCGCCGGGAGGGTGACACGACCAGGCGCACGGGTCCTTGCTCAATCGCGACACCCGGCGGCAGCGGACGTGGCAGGTCCAGCCTCAGCCCACGCCGGCCTTGGGATCTACGGCATCCTCCGAGCGCCATCGGGGTGCTATCCGCCACGGAACCGAAGGCCCCTGTCCCTCAGCGCCCTGATCCAGCGGGGCATTGCCGACGGACGACCGTTCCCCCCATAGTCGCCCTGTCACCCACCACCACTGGCAGCCACGGATGAGCAGCTCAGCCCTACCCCACGAACCGCGCGTCGCGCTTTTCGTCGATTGCGATAATGTCAGGCCGGAAATACTGAGCGTCGCACTGCGGGTCGCTGCGCAGGCCGGTCGGGTCATGATGCGGCGCGGCTACGGCAACCATGACACGCTGGCAAAGAAGTGGAAGGAACAGCTGGTACGGGAAGCCTTCACGCCCTGCCTTCAGTACGCCTGCGTAGCGGGCAAGAACACCACCGATATCGCGCTCGCCGTGGATGCCCTGGAAGCTCTGCTGGATGATCGGGCGGATCACTTCGTGCTGGTGACCAGCGACTCCGATTTTGCTTACCTGTGCCGAAAGCTGCGGGAGCGCGGGGCGGTTGTCGCCGTGGTGGGGGAAACGAAATCACCGATCACGCTACGGAACGCCTGCGACGTCTTCCATGAGTGGGCCTGTCCCGCGCCGGTGGTGGTCACACCTGCCGCAAAGGCGGTGAAAATCCCCGTTGCGCCTGCTGCAAATGCGGTGAAGGCACCCGTTGCGCCGGCTGTGAAGAAACCAGCAACCCCGGCCGTCGCCCAACAGAAGCCGGACTTGCTGGTGAAGGCGGTACGGGCGCTGGGGGGGATCGACCCCAGCACCAAGGTGGGCTTGTCCGCGTTGGGACAGCACCTGCGCAAGGCGCACCCTGGATTTACATCGAAGAAGTACGGCCATTCCACGCTGCTGAAGATGATCAAAACCTACGATGTGCTTCGCCACGTGCAGGGCAAAGCCGGGGCATGGTCCGTGCACGTGGTCAGCGGCGGCTAGCCCTTGCGCGTTCAGCGCCGCCGCGAGGTCGCCCGGGGCTGCAGCGCATCCAGCGTGCTGGCGTTCCGCCGCGCCCAGTCGTAGATCAGCTCGATCGGCTCCACCAACTGCCGGCCCAGCACGGTCAGCCCGTATTCCACGGATGGCGGCACGGTCGGGTGCTCGGTGCGGAGCACGATGCCGGCCGTCTCCATCTCCCGCAGGGTCTGGATCAGCATCTTCTTGGAAATGGCGGGCAGGCTCCGATGGAGCGCGTTGCTGCGGGCGGTGCCTTCATGCCGTACCGCCAGGGTGTGCAGCACCATCGATGTCCACTTCGTGCTGAACAGCTCCAGCACCCTCCGCGGGGCGCAATCCTCCCGCCATTCTTCTTCCGCGCTACCTGACTTCATGCCCTGGTTACCGTTTGGTGCCTTCTTTCGAAGCCGAGGCCGCTATTTTAAGGTGTGACCCTGCATTTGATGAGAAGGCGACATGATGAACCAGAACGCATTGGTGGTCGGCGCGACCGGCATTACCGGCAGCGCCCTCGTACAGGAGCTGCTGCAGGCCGGTTGGCAGGTACATGGCATGGCACGCAACCTGGGCAACCTGCCGGCCGGGGTCACCGGCGTATCGGCCGACCTGCAGGACGCACAGGCCACCCGCAGCGCACTGGCAGGGCTGTCCCCCACCCATGTATTCATCACCACCTGGTCCCGCCAGGCCACCGAGGCCGAGAACATCCGCGTCAATGCGGAGATGGTGCGCAACCTGCTCGACGCCCTGCAGCCGGCGGGCAGCGTGCAGCACGTCGCCCTGGTGACTGGACTCAAGCATTATCTCGGCCCGTTTGAAGCCTACGCCCAGGGCGTGCTGCCGCAGACGCCGTTCCGCGAAGAACAGCCGCGCCTGCCGGTGGAGAACTTCTACTACGCGCAGGAAGACGAAGTCTTTGCCGCAGCGGCGCGCGATGGGTTCACCTGGAGCGTGCACCGCCCGCACACCGTGATCGGCGCAGCCGTTGGCAACGCGATGAACATGGGAACCACCCTGGCGGTGTATGCCACCCTGTGCCAGACAACCGGGCGGCCGTTCTATTTCCCCGGCTCGCAGGCGCAATGGGATGGCCTGACCGACATGACCGATGCAGGCCAGCTGGCACGGCAGCTGCTATGGGCGGCACAGACGCCCGCAGCGGCCAACGAGGCGTTCAACATCGTCAACGGCGACATCTTCCGCTGGAGCTGGATGTGGGGCCGCATCGCGCACTGGTTCGACCTGGACGCTGCCCCCTTCAACGGTGAGGTCCGCCCACTGGAGCAGCAGATGGCCGACGACGCCGCAACGTGGGCACAGCTGGCAGCCGAGCATGGCCTGGCCGAGGCGGACATCAACCGGCTGGTATCACCGTGGCATACCGATGCCGACCTGGGGCGTCCACTGGAAGTCGTCACCGACATGTCCAAGAGCCGGCGCATGGGATTCCTGGATTACCAGCCCAGCGACGACGCGTTCTTTGCGCTGTTCCAGAAACTGCGCGACCAGCACCTGATTCCCTGAGCCGACGTGGTAGAGCCGATGTGGTAGAGCCGATGTGGTAGAGCCGACTTCAGTCGGCTGCGAGACCCGCCCGCATGCCCCCCTTGACCCCTCCTCCAGCGGACTGACTTGGCTCGGGAATCTCAGAGATTTGGCGTTGCATGCCTCGCTGTGCAAGCGCAGCCGCCGTCCGTTCTATTTTCCCGGGTCACTGGCGCAATGCGGTGGGCTGCCTGACATGACAGACGCGCCAGTTGGCACACCAGCCGGCTGCATTATGGGATGGTGTCGATGATGACCGTCACATTGCCCTGCCAATGGGAGCCTGGGGCCTTGACCATTTCGCCGATGGCGGCCCCATTGGCAGAGAACCGGAGCTTGGAACCGGCATTCTCCAGGAAGCTGTCCGGCAGGAAGCGTGGCGCGGTAGCGCCTGACGCCTCTTCCACGAGGGGGAACTGGATGGCAGGCGCCTTGGTGGACAACTCGGCCATGCCAGGGATGGTGACATCCACCTCGATCGGCACCACCGTAGCCGCTGCGGTGTTCTTGATACCGCAGCGCCCCGCCGTACTGAGGTGTTCACAGCGCATCTTGACGCTCAACTCACTGCTTGTACTCAAGGAAAAAGGCAGCTCCCGCTCCAGCCGGGCCGGGGGCGCCCCCCCGTTGAGCCACCGGTCCCATCCTCCGACTGCCGTAAGGTAAACGGTCGAATAATCTGGAAACACAACCGAGAACGCGTGCTCGACGGTCAGGGTGAAATTGACGGTCAACACGGGGTCGCTGATGGTGAGGATGTTGCCAAGATCGAAATCGGCCCCCTCCCCGCCTACGCTGAATGTTTTGACCCCCCGGTATATGCCATTGGGCAGCGAAGTTGGCGAATCCGCCGAGATCCTGAATCCAAACTCGAAATCCCTGAATGCCGCCCCATTATATCCACTATTAAATCCCTGATTACTGCAGACACGATGAGCAGGATTTCTCACTGCCAGGATGAAAAGGGTTGCCTCATTGGGAGGGACGCCCTGCCCGTCAACGACAACGCTGCAGCCGTTGTCCAATCTCAGATCCTCCGGATTGATGAGACGCCCCCCCGACCCGTTACCCACGATGTAACGGTGCCCGCCTGCCACTACCGAAAAGTTCACGCTGAAATCACGCCCGTCCTCACTTTGCAGCGGCACTTGTACAGTTCCCAACGGCATACCCATGTACCAGCGATTTCGAAGCGAGCTTCGGTAGAGTGTTTTGGTTCCGGTAATACCGGGAACCGAAATGCCGAACATTTTTGCAGCCAAGCACCGTGGCCGATGACCGGGATTGGTGCAGTTTCCAGACTCCACGGTAGTGTTGGTAAACTCCAGCGCCCCGCCCGGCGTGGGCCTGTACTCGGCCGTCACCTCCACCACCGCAGCCGATGCCAGCGGCATGGCCAGCGCCGACAATGCTGCCACTACATACTTCACCCGGCCTCGGGTAATCCACGAAACTGCTTTCATCGTGCTCTTCCCGTGAACGGACCTCGTCCTGGCCGAGCGTACACCCGCGCTGGCCAAGATGGCACTTTTCGACCCTCGGCTCGCGGCAGGGGCAGCCCGCGTGCATCGCGGCCCGCGGCGCATCGTGTTGCTCCCATCCAAGAGGGGGGATGCGGGTGGGGAAAGGGCGACCACAAGTACATTGTTATTCCCTGTAAAAGAGTGACGAGGCGATGACGTTCAAGACCCGGCCACCTGCACCGGGCACTGCAGCCCCCCCACCATCAACACATCGCCCTCACGCGGGTAGCGGGCCTCATCCAGGCGGAGCATGCACCGGCTCTGGTCAGGGTGGCGCAGCTCCACCACAGGCTCGCGGCTGCTCAGTTCCACGGTGAAGAAACCTTCCTCTTGGCTGACACTGCGCCCGGCATGGTTGATGACCTGGACGCCGCGCGCGCCGTTGCCGTCGGCATCCAGCACCTGCCCCATCACGGTGAACGTGCGCAGCACATCGATTTGTGCATGCATTACGCCGCCTCGGTTGAGGTGGTAGCTGACCGTGGCCGGATGAATGGCCGCCGCCGGCGCCGTGGCACCGCTGAAGTCGAACTGCACCTGGCCGGGACGGTAAGCGGTGACCGGAACGAAGTTGCGGCCAGGCTTGAGCACCGTGCCGCCACCGCGGCTATCGTCGGCACGCAACTGCAGATCCGCGAAGTCCGAACGTACGTCCACGATCATGCCGGCACCGCTGCCACTGGCCTGCGTGGTACCGAGCAGCGCAACCTTACCGCCGCCCAGGGCCAAGGTGCTCTCCAGATTGGCACTGCCACTTACTTCGCCATTCGCCGCAGATCGCTGCAGCTGCACGTTGCCCTGCAACTGCTGCTGGTCGAAGTACCCACCGGTCGCCACGCTCACGCCACTCCGATCAAAACCGGCACTGGCAGTCACGCTCTTCAGCCACGCGGCATCCAGCTCCTGCTGCACGCCCACACCGGCGTACAGATCGCCGATGCCGCCCTGGGTGTTACGGCTCCCCAGATTGCCGCTGTAGTTGCGCTTATCGTTACCCAGCGACAGGCTGAGCGAAAAATCAATACCACGATCGCGGCGTTGGGTGGCGAACGTGCCACTGGGACGGTCATAGAGCGACACGCGCCAACTGGCATTGTTGCCGAACAACGGCTGGCGCCGGTTCCAGGACGCATCCCAGGATGTGCCGGCATTGAAACCGTTGCTTTGGCCCACGCGCACGGTAAGGTCGTCGCGGCTGCCGATGCGTTGCGAGAACGACACGCTGCTGCTGTCCTGCCAGCCACTGCGGGTTTCCCAACGCGAAGGCTGCCCATCGCCGGGCGGCATCCGATCGCGCTGTTCCACCCAGGTTCTGGCATGGGAGGCAACGATCGAGCCGCTACCGAGGCGGAACATGCCCTGTACGTCCATGCCCCGGCCGGCATCGGTGGAATCATAGAGATTGGTATACAGGTTGAAACGATCGCTGGCCTGCCAATCGAGGGAAACACCCGCGCTGCGCCGCTCACCGACCTGCTGCACGGTGGCGCCCACCACGGCGCGCGGGTGCAGTAGATAATTGACCACCGCCCCTGCAGCCAGCTTGCCATCCTGCTGATCGCCACCGCTGTCGAGCAGGCCTGCCTGCTGTCCGGCGAACACGCTGTAGCGCCAGCGGCGCGAGGGATCGCTCCAGCTGTTGGGCTTGTGGATCGCCGCCGATTCACTTGAAAGGGTCTGGCCATCAGCCACCACGCGCAGTTCGACATCGTAGATGCCGCCCGGCAACCGGCGCGTATCCACCTGCTGCATGCCCGGCTTGACCGGCTGAACGTTGATCAACCTGCCATCACGATAAATTTCCACTACGCCTTCGCGGCTGGCGGTGACGTAGATCGGGTACACGCTGGCGCTGCCATTGTCGGCCAGCAGCGCATCGGAGGAACCCAGCATGATGCCCAGGCTGGTGTAGTTGGCCGTGCCCGGTGCGCGCGGCTGGCGGGTAGCGCCTTCGAAGCTCGGCAGGAAATAACCCACCCGCAGGAAATTGTCGCGGAACTCGCGCTGCGCATACAGCGCGCTGAGATAGTGCCCGGACGCGCGGCTATTGGCGCTGGAGTGGTAGTACTGGTAGCTGCCCAGTGTTGTCCACTGGCCCAGGCTACCCTGCAGGTCAGCGTTGTAGCGCAGCGCGCTGTCCTGCTGTTGGCCACCGCTGAAATTCAGGCTGTTGCGCAGCACTAGACCGGTGCTACCGCCCTCGGGCTGCAGAAGATAGCGCCCGTCCACGGTGGCACGCTGGCCCTCGCTGCTGATCAGCGAGAGCAGGGAATTTTCGAGATTGTAATGCACCGCAGCCACGCCCTGGCTGCTGCTGCCGCGCAAGCCCAACGGCACCGGATCAGCCAACAGGGCCGACCAGCGCGCGCGGTCGCTCGCCGGCAATTCACTGTCGTGGCTTTCAACAAAGCCGATCAGCTGCACGCTGTTGTCCTCTCCCAGCACCACATCGGCATTGCCCAGGTAAGTTCCGTCAAGCTCCACTCGCACCGTCAATGGCGTACCGAACAGGTGCTCACGGAACTCTGCGGGCATCCGCTCGCGTTGATGCAGCAGCGTGCCCAAGCCCCCATCGGCGGAGGCGTGTGCAGGTACCGCTGCCATCGTTGCCAGCAGGCACAACGTTGCAGCGGCCAGCCCATTGAGACGATGGATGGTACGCATGGCGAGGAGTCCCGCAGAGGTTCGAATCGATCAAAATGGGGGGGACGGGAGCCGCCCCCCCGGAGTGCCAGCATTTGCTGTTAAAAAGCGGGCGAGCTGTCGGTGACCGCGCTTTCGAACATCATGGTGACGTTGCCCTGATAGGTGCCCGGAACGAAGCCGCCAGTCGGCTCGACGGCATTGATCTCGGTCTCGATCAGCTTCCCGGCAGTGGCCTGGGCCAAGTTGGCAACGACTTTCCTGCTGGCCGCGCCCACACCCAGTTCGGCACCGTCCAGCTTCACCGAAATGTTGACAGTGTCGGTTCCCGAGCGCAGCTGCGGGGTGACATCCAGGTAAGCTTCAATGGGGGCGGTGCTCTTGGCCCTGATGTTGTTGCGGAAGGCCGCGAACACCTCGTTGTCTTCATCCCAGCGCAGCGTCTGCGCGGTGGAATCCCAACCGCCTTCGGCGGTGATGGACATGCCATCAGCGTTCGGCACGATCGCGCGAACGTCCACGGTAATGGCCGAATCGGCAGCGAAGCTGACGGCGGGGGTGATGATCAGAGCAGCGGTAGCGGTCAGCAGGGTCTTCTTGATGTTCATGTTGGATATTCCTCGGAGTATTAATAGGTTGAAACAAGGGAAGATGCCGGTTTTTGGATACAGCGCTCCCCGCAGCCCCGGCAAAGGACTGGTGAGGAAAAATTGGAGATTCAAAGCCGCCCTCGATATTCAGGGTTACGGGATGGCTCGGGTGTAGCGAAGCAGCGCGTGGCCGGGTCGATGCATATCGCCCCGCCTCAGGGCGTCACACCCTGGTTCAACAGGAAACCCATCGCGGCAATGGTTGACTCAGCGCCGCGAATCCACGCTGCGTTTGTTGCCGCCTTCGATCACATCGAAACGGTTGTATACGGCAGCATCCGCAGGGAGTGCGCTGCTCTGGCCTGGGCGCAGATGAACCTTGTTGCCCTTCACGCATTGATCAGGCTTGGCCAGCTGGCACGTCTTGACGTTGTCGAGAACGACGGTTGCATTGCCATGGTTGCTTACTTGGCGACCCTCCACCCGGGTGTCATAGCGCGCATTGCTTGGCGGCACGAACACCACCGTACCGAAACCGGTAAACACGTTGACCCCGGCGCTCATGCCCCGCTTGTAATCCTCGGACTGCTGCTCATCCAGTGAGAATTCGCCCGATTCGGGGACCACCGGAACATAGCGCACGCGGTAGTACTGTTCGCTATCGCGTTGGCCACGAAAGATCAGGCGCGTAGCCTGCATGCCGTTGTTTGCCGGGATGATCATGCGGCTGGGGCTGGCAATCAGGCCACTTGCATCTGTTTGGTTGCGTGCCAGCGCAGCAGCGTCCACCGGCGTTTCGCTGATCTTCCCTGCAGAGTCGAAGTTCATCCGGGTGATTTCCACCCGCACGTAGGCTGTGGCGTCGCCGCTGTTGCGCACGCGTTTGAGATACTGGCTGCTACCGGCCGGCATGTATTCGAACATCGGGCCGACATTGATCTGCGGCGAAGCGGCATGGCTGGTGGCGGCGAGCGAAGTCAGCGCCAGGGCAATCAGTGTGCGTCGCATAAGAAGGACCTCTTGGTGTTCGATACGTTGACCGGGATGACTGCCGGTGCTGAAGGACGTTCAGTTCATTGGTGCTGTAAATGGAGCGCTTGACATTCAGTGCCTTTCTCGGTACGGGTTAATCATGACAGCTGATACTGACTGTTGAGATAGGACGCGACCTAAACTGCTCATGGGACTCTGCCTGAAACGCTTGCCGTTCCTCGCCTTGGCCGGTCCTGACGAGGTAGATACTATCCAGTCCCTTGGGGCTGAAGCATAGTTCCAGGCCTAAAACGTCACCCTACGCAAGCCCAGGGGATGACGCTCTTGGACCGCACCGGACCGGGCCGCCGATATGCCGGCGCGGAAGGCCCCTGCGATATCATCTGCCGCGATATCGGGCCGGCCCCCGCACCTGGCTCGAGCAGATCGTCATCGGCCTGAACCTGTGCCCGTTCGCTGAGACCGTGTATGTGAACGACCAGGTGCGTTTTGTCACTCAGCGATGCGACCAGACCCAAGCCTTGGTCGAAGAACTGGCCGAGGAGCTGGTGCCGCAGCGTGGGCACAGCTGGCAGCGGAGCATGGGCTTCCTGGATTACCAGCCCAGCGACGACGCGTTCTTTGCGCTGTTCCAGAAACTACGCGACCAGCGCCTGATTCCCCGAGCCGACGTGCTAGAGCCTACGTGGTAGAGCCGACGTGGTAGAGCCGACTTCAGTCGGCTGCCCACCCCTCCCCGACCCACCTGCATGCCCCCTTCACCCTTCCTCCAGCGGACGCTAACGGACCCGCGCCTACCTTTGCGCTCCCACCCACCCAGCCGGAGAATCCGCATGGCCATCAAGACCCTCGAAGACCTCTTCATCCACGAGCTGTCCGATATCTACAGCGCCGAAAAGCAGCTGACCAAGGCGCTGCCCCGCCTGGCCCGTGCAGCGACCAACCCGGACCTGGTGGCGGCCTTTGAGACCCACCTGGAAGAAACCAAAGGCCAGATCGAGCGCATCGACCAGGTGGTCGAGACGCTGGGCATCCGCCTGAAGCGCATCAAGTGCGCCGCGATGGAAGGCCTGGTGGAAGAAGGCAAGGAAGTGATCGACAGCGTGGAGAAGGGCCCGGTGCGCGATGCGGCACTGATTGGTGGCGCGCAGAAAGTGGAGCACTACGAGATTGCCTCGTACGGCACCATCGCCGCGTTGGCCAAGCAGCTGGGCTACAAAGACGCCCTGCCGCTGCTGCTGGAAACCCTGGAAGAGGAAAAGGTCACCGACGAGAAGCTGACGATGATCGCCAAGGCAGGCGCCAAGGAAGCGGCTGCGGCGGGCTGATACCCGGCGCAGTGACGATGGCCGCTGGGGGTGTCCGACCCCAGCGGCTCTCATCCCGAAGCTGCCACGCAGGCGGCTTCTTAGAACTTGTAGTTCACCGTGAGTCGGACATTGCGCGGCTCGCCCCAGGTGTACGTGCTGTACCAGTTGAAGATCGTGTAGTAGTGCTTGTCCAGCAGGTTGTTGACGTTGAGCGTGGCTGACAGCTGGTCGTTGAACTCATACCGCGCCATTGCATCCAGCAGCCAGTACGGCTCGGTGCGATGCACCAGGCTGCCCCCATCCACCGGGTTGGTGATGGTGCCGAAGGTGGTGCCCTGCCAGCGCGCGCCGCCGCCGATGCTCAGGCCCGGCACGCCCCGCTGCAGGCGGTAGGTGGTGTGCACGCTGAACTGGTCTTCCGGCTCCAGCGTGGAGACCTTGGTCGACTGCTGGCGTGCGATCTTGTGCGCATAGCCGCCCTGCACCTGCCAGCCCGGCGCAACCTGGCCGGACATCTCCAGCTCGTAGCCCTTGGTACGCACGCCCATCAGGCCACGGTAGGCGATACCACCGCCGGGGGTCAGGCCGCCGCTGGGCTCGGCATAGTTGTCCTGCTCCAGCTGAAACACCGCTGCACTGGCATTGAAACGCCCTTCCAGGAACTCCGCCTTCAGGCCGGCCTCGACGCTGCGTCCTTCCAGCGGATCCAGCACCCGACCCTGCTCGTCCTGGTTGCCCTGCGGCTTGAAGATGCTGCTGTAGCTGGCGAACACTGAGTAATTCTTGTTGAGGTCATAGACCACGCCGGCATACGGCACGACCACACCGCTTTCGTCGGTGTCCGGTGAGGTGTAGTTGGCGATGCGGGTGCCCAGGATCAGCTTGAGCGGATCGGCCAGGTCGAAGCGGCCGACCACGTACGCACCGCTCTCGCGGGTGACCTGGTTATCGCCGTAGCCCCACTGCCAGTCCGGCTCGGGCACATCGCCGGTCCAGCCGTAATAATCGGCGACGCTGCTCACGTATCCCGGCTGCGGCGAGTACCCGTTGTTGATCCAGCGCTTGCGCGACACGCTGCCACCGACCACCAGCTCGTGCTGACGACCGAACCAGTCGAACTTGCCGCTGACATACAGGTCCGCGGCGTTGCTGGTGGTCTTGCCCACGTACTTGCCCAGCCACATGCTCACGCCCTCACCGGTGACCGGGTCCGGGTTGCCGCCGGCTGCTGCGCCCAGCGGCGCGTCGTAGCCGTTGACCTGGTGGTTGAGCTGCAGCTTGGCCACCCAGTCGTTGCTGAAGGTATGTTCCAGCGTCGCGAAGGCGGTGCGGCTGTATTGCGCCCAGCTGCTCCAGCGCGCGCCGTTGTTGAACGAGCGCGGCATCTTGTTGAAGTTGCCGGTGCTGTCCAGCAGCGGAATGCCGCCCCAGCTGGAACCCTGCGGATCGCTGTCCTGGTAATCAGCGCCGACGGTCAGCAGGGTGCTGTCATCGATGTCCGCTTCGAGGATGCCGTAGAACACCTGGTTGGTGCGCTGGTAATGGTCGACGTTGGAATGCTTGTCCTGCTGCGCCGCCACCGCGCGGCCGCGCACGCGTCCGCTTTCGGTCAGCGGGCCGCTCACATCCACTTCGGCACGGTAGCTGTCCCACGAGCCGACCCCCAGACCTACGCTACCGGCCAGCTCGCGGGTGGGCTTCTTGCGGATCAGGTTGATCGTGGCGCCCGGGTCGCCCATGCCGGTCAGCAGGCCGGTAGCGCCCTTCAGTACTTCCACACGGTCGTAGATGGCCATGTCGCTGAGCGTATTGCCCGCCGAGTACGCCGAGTCGCGCGCCATCGGAATACCGTCGTACTGGAAGTTCTGCACCGCAAACCCGCGTGCGTAGTACTCGGTGCGCTCGCTGTCGTAGGTCACGATGCTGATGCCCGGGGTGACCTTCATGACATCGTCGATGCCGTTGAGGCCGAAGTCATTCATTTCCTGCCGGGTGATCACGCTGATCGACTGCGGGGTCTGCCGCGGCGTCAGCACCAGGCGCGTGGCGGTGGCGATGGTGCCGGGCGTGTAGGAATCACTGCCCTCGGTCACGGTACCCAGCTGGTTCGCGGTGACCTGCACGGTCTGCAGCGTGCGGGCCGCCTCGTCGTCGACCTGCGCCGTGGTCTGCTGCGCATGGGCGGCAGAGGTCAGCAGCCCCAGGGCAAGGCCGGCCAGGATGGCCTGGGTCAACGGGGAAACAGCGGGGATGGCGCGGAACGGGACAACGGACACGGCAAGGCCTCCAGGCAGGAATGACTCCCTCTGGCGGCGGCTTGAGGTAAAGGAATGGGCGGCATGATGACGCAAATGTGACGACGTGGAAAGGTGCCGATGGCCTGATGGGCAAGGGCTGACGCCTGCCTTAGACGGAAAGGCACCAGTATTTTTTAATGTGATGGCATACGGTGCACTCCTGAAGGAGCCCACTCGATGCCCATCACCACCATCCGCCACCTGCCATGCGCGGCACAACAGGCAATCAAGGTCCGCACCGCGCGGCACGGGCGCAGCGCGGAGGCCGAAATCAACACCATGCTGGAAGATGCGGTTCACTCTGGTGAGTGCCTGCTTGTGGGCAAGGCACTGGCTGAACTCGGTCGGGAGGCTGGGATGACCAATGCGGATGTCGACGCGTTTGAGCGAAACCGCGATACGACGCCAGCCGTGCCCTTGGATCTGTAATGCTCGTCCTGAGCACGAACGTTGTGTCAGAGAGTCGCCGTGGCGACTCGCGATGTCAGCGCTTTTGAGGCCGCTGGCATGCATGTCATCAATCCATGGAAGGGAGGAGCCGACTGAAGTCGGCTCTACCCTTGGAAGCCCCCTGGCTGCCCCTGCGGGCTCAGTTGACCTGCACTTGTCCCAGCGGCAGGCGACGCTGTGTGTCTTGGCCGTCGTTCTGGGGAGCGATGTTGCGGCGGCCCGGTGCGTCGTCGGCCAGCGCCAGGCGCAGCGAATAGCTGCCTGCCGCCAGCGTGCCGGGCACGGTGAACGTCGTGCTGCGTGCCTGCACCGTGCCGGGCATGATCTCGCTCAGGGCTACGGCCGGGATGGAGGTGCGGGCCTTGGTGCTGCCGTCGGCCGCCACCCAGTGCAGTTCCACGTGATATGCGTTGTACAGCGGGGCTGAGCCATGGTTGGTGATGTCCAACTGCAGCGCGGCCTGCTGGCCTCGCACCTGGGTATTGGGCCAGGTCACCTTGGTAATGCCCAAGCGATAGCCGAGGTCGCGCTTGATGTCCTTCAGCTTGCTCGCATTGCCGCTGGTTTCGTGGGCACCCGCCGGGCCGAGGAAGCTGAAGTGATAATCGCGCAGCAGCTTGCGCACGTTGGCGGTGCGGTTGATCCAGGTGCTCTTCTGGTCGGTGTTGGGGCTCTCGCCGCTGATCGGATTGACCATCCAGTTCTGGCGCGCCGCCGGCACCTCGTTGGTCAGGCCGTACTCCAGGTTCCACCAGCCATCGTCGCTGCAGTCCGGCATCTGCGGGCTGAAGGCATTGCACTTGCCAGTGAAGGACGGGAAGTAATCTTCGTGGAAGCCGAACATCGCCGAGCCCACGTCCGATGCGCGCGCATAGCGCGTCTGCAGCGGGGTCTTGATGAAGGCTGCCGTATACGCGTCACGGATCAGCGAGCGTGTCTGCGCGTTCGGCTGCAGGTCGTCGCACCCGCTGGTGTGCCACTCCCCCCAGAACCCCAGCAAGCCGACCTGGATCGCGGTGATGCGCGGATCGCCGTCGAAGCGTGCGGCCAGCGCCTGCACGAACTGCTGCATCTGCTGTCGCGCCGCCGGGTTGTTGTAATCCAGGCTGCGGATGGGGCCATCGGAATCGCACTTGGCGCGTACCGTGTACGGAATATTGAGCGGCGCCTGTTCCAGGAACTTGGGATAGTCGCGCTCGTTTTCACCGCCGGTGTAATGCGCGTCGATCTGGCTGGCGGCACTTTCCGGATAATCGGCCACCGGGCGCAGTACGAAAGTCGCCAACGGATCGTCGGCGAGGATCGGCTGCAGGTAATGGGTTTCCACGGCATTCCAGTCGAATACCTGGTCTGCGGTTTCGATGATCCGCCACGGCAGGTACACGTGATAGATGTGCGCACCGTGGAAGTTGTCCACACCGCCATCCACGGCATAGGAACTGCCCCACAGCATGAAGCCGCGGTGCGGGTTGTCGAACTCCTGGGTGGATACGGCCGGGGTCAGGGTGCCGGCGTGGGCACAGGCGGCGCTGAGCGCGCTCGCCAGAACAGCGGCAGCCAATGCTGCGCGGACGGGACGTGACGACATGGACTTACCTCTTCAGGTGCGCGGGGAAAGACGGCAACGAGGGGCGGTGCATGCGGGCTGTCAGTCGTCAGGCCGCATCTATGGCGGGATTGACGGTATCTTATGTTTCGTTATGCATCAATAGCGAAATATAACGAGCGCATCACAGTTTCGATAACAAGGTCGACGCATGTCCTCTGGCACGGGGAACTGGCGCTACGGCTGGCTACGCTCGGGATCCCTGTCCTGATCGCGCACTCGCATGCCTCCGCTTGGCCACCCTGCCCCACCACCAGCCGCCTTGATGTCGGCGCTTCGCCATCCGCTTGCGCGCGTCGCTGCCATCATGCTCATCGGGGCTCTCGCCCACTTCCACTGGCTGTCCTTCCCGTGGCGGATGCCAGTGGTGGGTGCTCTCGCGGTCGGTCTGGTCTGGGTGGAAACGCGCTCATGGGACGCCTGCGGACTGAAGCCGCGCTCCCTGCGCGCGACGCTGGGCTGGATCCTCCTGTTGCTGGTGATCGTGATCGGGCTGGTCAATCCCTTCGTGCAGCCGCTGATGGATCAGCTGACCGGGACCAAGGCCGACTACAGCGGCTACGGCGCGCTGCGGGGAAACATCGCCGCCGCCGCCCAGCTCGTCGGCGGTGCGTGGCTGAGTGCCGCAGTGGGAGAGGAACTGGTGTTCCGTGCCTTCTTGATGCATCAGCTGGAGCGCCTGGTCGGCCGCCTGCTCGGCGGGATGCTGCTCGCCGCGCTGCTGGGTGGCGCGGCCTTCGGCCTGATGCACGCGTCGCAGGGCCTGTCCGGCGTCCTGCTCACCGGCGTGGTCGGCGTGCTCTTCGGCTATGTGTATCTGCGCTCCGGGCGCAATCTGTGGGCGATGATCGTGGCGCATGGCCTGATCGATACGTGGGGCGTCGCTACGCTGTATCTGGGGTGGTATTGATACGGCAGCGTGCAGCGCGCCTCGCAACGTCGCGATAAGGCGCTCACAGCGCGCCGTTCAGTGCATCGCGCGAGGTCTTCAGCAGATCGCGCCCTGCCACCAGCAGACCCTCTACCAGATGCTCGCCGATCACCGGCTCGTCGGCTCCGTCGGCGGCGTCGATATGCGCGGCATGGAGGATCTCCAGAATGGCGTCCAGACCGGAGAGCTTGCGCTCGATCATCATCAAGTGAGCGCGTTTGCCGCCATTGAAGTGACCGGGCTGCGGGGAGGCTGATGGCACGGCGGGATGCCCGGCGTACTGCGCGTCCTCCTGCGCCTTCAGGATGCCTTCAAGACGGCTGACGAAACGCGGCGGAAGGTCGTGTACGGCTTCGCCGATCACGGCGTACAGGCGTGCGCCGGCAGTGAGTTCTACAGACATGAAAGGCCTCGCATGCGGCCGCCAGCGCGCAGGCGCTGGGCGGCGGACGGTGCGGGTTGCCATACCGGTGTCGTACAAAGCAGTTAACCGGCGGATCATGCGATCCCCCGCACCGTCCGCCAAAAGGATGGCACGAGGGCGCATGCTCCGCCGTGCCCGAAGGCGACAACAGAGATGCTTTGCTAACGACGTTCGGGATGGCAATCCCGGCTGGCCCTGCGGGTCAGCACCGACATCGTGGGTGGGACAGCCTCGAGCGTCCATGAGGATTGCTGCCTTTCTCGTCATGGCATCGCATCAGAACCAAGGCATTGCTGACAGTCACCGCGACGGGCGGCCTCGCCCGCAGGGTGTCGAGCGCCCCCTATCTGAGCGGGCAAGCCTGGACAACGAGCGCTTCGGCCATCCCGCGTCTGAACATCGGTGATGGGCCACGCGGCAAGCCATGTTCTTCCGCTACCAGCCGGATGAAGGTCTCGCCGTCATCCCACATCTCCAGCTGTGGCGGCGCGTTTGCAAACGTCCGCGCTGCCAAGGCCAGAAATGGGTGCAGCACCGTCTCCCAGCGGGCGAAGTAAATGCTGCGATCGTGCCCAGAACGTTCCAGCGCCTGACAAAACGCCCGGCAGCCCGGATGCTCAGCAAGGCGCGCGATGCCCTCCAGTATCCGCTGCAACGCCTTGGCGGTAGGGGCGCTGTTCGGCAGATCCACTTCCGCTGCAGGGAGCCCATCAAGGTGGCCGTCCATCACCACCCGGTACAAAGATTCCTTGTCACGGAAATACGCGTAGATCGTCGCCTTGGTGATCCCGCACCCTTCAGCAATGCGATTCATCGTCGCGTTCTCGAAGCCGTATTGCGCAAACACCGTGCTGGCGGCCTCCAGCATGCGTTGCCGACTTCTCGATCTCGCATCTTCCCAGCGCAATGCCGTTCTGCTGGCACTGTGCGCGGGCCCGCAGATGCTCACAGGCGTTTGAACAACGCGCTGGCATTTACTCCGCCGAAGCCAAACCCGTTGGTCAGCGCGAACTGGATGTCGGCGTTCTGGGGTTGCCCGGAGACAATCGACAGCCCAGTGGCGAGCGCATCGGGATGCTCCAGGTTGAGCGTGGCAGGCACGATCTGGTCGCGCAACGCGAGCACCGTAAAGATCGCCTCGATGCCACCCGCTGCACCCAGAAGATGTCCCGTGCTCGACTTGGTGGCGGAGATCAGCAGATCGGCACGCGAACCAAACAACGCGCGCATGGCGGCAAGCTCTGCCCGATCGCCCACCTGGGTCGACGTTGCGTGCGCGTTGATGTGGTGGACCTGATCCGGAGAAATGCCGGCCTGGGTCAGCGCAATCTCCATTGCCCGCCGCGCGCCGCTGCCGTCGTCGGGCCCGGCAGTAAGGTGATACGCGTCCGACGTCGTGCCATAGCCGACCAGTTCTGCCAGTGGCGTGGCACCACGCGCCAGCGCATGATCCAGCCGCTCGATCACCAACAGCCCTGCCCCTTCGGACATGACGAATCCATCGCGCTGCTCATCAAACGGGCGAGACGCGGCGTGGGGCGTGTCATTGAAGGACGTGCTCAACGCCTTGGCAGCAGCGAAGCCGCCCAGACTGACCCGGTGCATTGCAGCCTCGGCGCCGCCGCACAGGGCGATGTCCGCCTCGCCGGAACGAATGAGGCGCGCCGCATCACCGATCGCTTGGACCCCTGCCGCGCAGGCTGTGACAGGGGCGCCCTGCGGGCCCTTGAAGCCATAACGGATCGACGCCTGCCCCGCCGCCATGTTGGCCAGGAACGTGGGCGCAGTGAACGGCGACAGCCGGCCAGGCCCCCGGCTCTCGGTGGTGTGGACGGCATTGACGATCGATCCGAACCCTCCGATGCCGGTGGCAATCACCGTCGCGGTTCGCAGCAGCCCGCGCTCATCCGCTTCGCGCCAGCCCGCCTGTTCGAGCGCTTCGTGGGCGGCGACCAGCGCGAACTCGACAAACCGATCCATCTTCTTGAGGTCCTTCGGCGCGATGATGCCGGTGGAATCAAAGCCCGCTTCCGGGTCTTGGAGACGATCAGGCACGCGACCACCGACTGCACAGCCGGTTCCCTCCGCAAGCTCGGCACCCAGCGACCCGATGCCGGAGCATCTGGCCAACAGGCGCGACCAAACCGTTTCGACACCGCAGCCGAGTGGGCTGACCGCGCCCATTCCGGTCACCACGATGCGATCTTTGTCAGCAATGCTCATGAGTTACTTCCCATATAAAAGAGGTCCGGGTCGCTGTCAGACAGCGGGGGCTTTTTCCGCCCGGACCTTGAACCAGATGGCATACATCGCCGGGAGGAACACCAGCGTCATCACCGTGCCGGCGATGGTGCCGCCGATCAACGTGTAGGCGAGCGTTCCCCAGAACACCGAGTGGGTCAGCGGAATGAACGCAAGCACCGCCGCCAAGGAAGTCAGGATCACCGGGCGCGCGCGATGCACCGTCGCCTCGATGATGGCGTGGAAGGTCTCCATCCCTGCTGCTTCGTTCTCGTGGATCTGCCCGATGAGGATGAGCGTGTTGCGCATCAGGATGCCCGACAGGGCAATCAAACCCACCAGCGCATTGATGCCGAACGGCTGCTGGAACAGCAGCAGGGTCGGCACCACGCCGATCAGCCCCAACGGACTGGTCATGAAGACCATGATCATCGCTGAGATGGAGCGTACCTGCAGGATGATGATCAGCAGGGTCACCGCCAACATGATCGGGAACAGCGGCAGCATCGCGCTCATGGCCTTGCCGGATTCCTCGATGGAGCCCGCCTGGGTGATGGCGTAGCCCTCGGGCAGCGAGGAAATGAGCGGCTCCAGCTGCGTGCTGATCGCGGTGGATACGTCCGGTGGCTGCAGCGCATCGTCAATGTCACCGCGCACGGTGATGGTGGGAACGCGATCACGACGGCGCAGCACCGGCTCTTCCATCCGGACCTCCACCGCGCCGATCTGGGACAGGGGCACGCGCTGGCCAGCCGCCCCGACCAGGGTGAAGTCCGCAATCCGAGCAGGATCCAGCCGTGTTTCCCCACCGGACCGCGCCACCACTTCAACGGTGCGGATGTCCTCGCGAACCGCCGTCACCGGCACCCCGCTCAGGAAGAACTGCAGCTGCTGCGAAACAGAGGCCGAGGTCATCCCCATCGCCTGCAGGCGGTCCTGATCCAAGGTGAAGTGCAGCGTCGGCGTGCGCACGCCCCAGTCGCTGTTGACGGTGCGCATCATCGGGCTGGCGTGCAGGGTCTGCTCGACCTTGGCCGCTATGCCACGGATCACGTCGACATCTGGTCCGCTGACCCGATAGGCCACGGGATAGGGCGAATAAGGACCAAACACCAGCTGCGTCACACGCACGCGTGCTTCCGGTGCCAGTCCCTCGGACACCGCCTGACGCAGCTTTGCTTTCAGGGAATCGCGCTGTTCCTGGCTGTCGGTGCGCACCACGATCTTGGCAAACGCGGGATCCGGTAGTTCCGGCGAGATGGCCAGATAGAACCGTGGCGCCCCTTGGCCGTTGTAGGCCGTGACGATCTTCGATTCTTCCTGCGCAGAAAGCCATTTCTCGACCTTCCGCGTCGACAGGCTGGTCTGTTCGATGGCCGTGCCGTAGGGCATCTGCACTTCGACCAACACCTCCGGGCGATCAGAGATAGGGAAGAACTGCTTCTTGACCAACCCCATCCCCACCACCGAAAGCACGAACAGCGCAATCACCGAGCCAGCGGCAAGCCACTTGCGCGCAATCACACGCGTCAGGATCGATCGGAAACGGTGGTAGCGCGGCGTGTCGTAGAGACTGCTGTGCCCGCCTTCGACGGTCTTGAGTTCGGGCAGCAGCTTCACGCCCAGGTAGGGCGTGAAAAACACCGCGACCACCCACGACACGATCAGCGCGATGCCCACGATCCAGAACATGTTGCTGGTGTATTCGCCCGCGGTGGACCGGGCAAAGCCATTGGGCATGAAGCCCACGGCGGTCACCAGCGTGCCCGCCAGCATGGGGGCTGCCGTGTGACTCCACGCGTAGGCCGATGCCTTGACCCGGCTGTAGCCCTCTTCCATTTTCACCACCATCATTTCGATGGCAATGATCGCGTCGTCGACCAGCAGGCCGAGCGCCAGGATCAACGAACCCAGCGTGATGCGGTCAAAGTTCTTGCCGGTGGCGGCCATCACCATGAACACCGCAGCCAGCGTCAGCGGCACGGCCGCCGCCACCACCACACCCACCCGCCAGCCCATGCTGACGAAGCAGACCAGCATCACCACCAGCAGCGCGGCGAAGAATTTCATCATGAACTCGTCTACCGACGAGCTGATGTTCACCGCCTGATCGGTGACCTTGTCCAAGGCCATCCCCACCGGCAGCCCGTCGTTGATCTTCTTGACCTCTGCATCGAGGGATTCACCAAGATCCAGGCCATTCCAGCCGTCACGCATGACGATGCCCAGCAGCATGGCCGGCTCGCCACCGTTGCGGATCATGAAGGTCGACGGATCCTCATAACCCCGCTTGACGGTGGCAATATCCCGCAGCTTCAGCGTCCTGCCCTGTGCCACGATGGGCGTATCCCGGATCTTTTCCAGCTGATCCAGCGCACCATCCAGGCGAATGAAGATCTGCGGCCCTTTGGCCTCCACAGAGCCGGCCGGCGTGAGGGCGTTCTGGCCGTTCAGCGCCCCGAACACGTCCTGCGGTGTGATGCCGAGGTTCGCCAGCCGCTCATGGGACAGCTCCACATAGATGCGCTCGGACTGCTCGCCGATGATGTTGACCTTCTTTACACCGGGCACGTGAAGCAATCGCTGGCGCAGGGTCTCCGCATCGCGCGCGAGCAAACGGAACGGCTCCCCTTTCGCTTTCAAGGCGAACAGCGCGAAGGTGACATCCGCATATTCGTCGTTGACCATCGGACCGATGACGCCCGCCGGCAGATTGGCGGCTTCGTCTGCCATTTTCTTGCGCGCTTGATAGAACTCTTCCTGCACGGCCGAAGGGGGCGTGCCGTCCTGCAACGTCAGCGTGGTGAAGGACAACCCCGGTCGGGTATAGGTTTCGCTGCGGTCGTACCAGCGCAGCTCCTGCAGGCGCTTTTCCAGCTTCTCTGCGACCTGGTCCTGCATTTCCGTCGGCGTGGCGCCCGGCCAGGCCGTGACCACGGTCATCACCTTTACGGTGAACGCCGGGTCCTCGGCGCGGCCCAGCTGGAAGAAAGAGACGATGCCGGCAACAGAGATCAGAAAGATCAGAAAGACCGTAATGGCGCGCTCGCGTACCGCAAGCGCTGAGAGGTTGAAGCCACTCACGGACGCACTCCGTCTGCCGCGGCGTTGCTGGCCGTGTCAGCCAGGCGAACCAGCTGGCCTTCGCGCAGCAGATGGGCGCCTAGGGCCGCCACGCGATCCGATGCGTTCAGGGCACCCGCAACCAGGGCGTGGTCATCGCCCAATTGCTTGACCTCTACCGGCATCCAACGGGCTTTGAGCGGCTTACCGCCGATCACCCAGACGCCGGGACCGGTGCCAGGATCGAACAGCGCACCCAGCGGCACTTCAACGCCCGCGGACGCGCCGGCAGGTACAGCACCGGCCATCTCTACGGCCACCGTTGAACCCAAGGGCAGCGCCGTGCCGCCCTCTTCCAGGGTGTAGCGCGCTTCAAACGTGCGGGTTGCGGGGTCGGCCGATTCGGAGAGCACGCGCAACCGGGCGGGAATCTTTACGCTCCCCCCGAACGCGGACGCCGAGGCCACCGAGCCGATCGAGGGACGCAGCGTCTCGGGCAGTTGGACCAGCGCCTCTCGACTACCTGCACGGGCAAGCCGGGCGACGATCTGTCCCGCCGCGACGACCTGGCCGGGCTCCGCGGAGATCGACATCACCACCCCATCGGCATCGGCGACGAGCACGGTGTACTGGCTGGCATTGCGTGCAACCCGGGATTGCGCCTCGGCCGCCTTGAGCTGCGCCGATGCTGCATCTGCCGCCGCTTTGATCTGATCGTAGGCCGACCGGGACACGACGCCCTTGGTCGCCAGATCGCGGTACCGCGCTTCGTCCGCGGTGGCCTGCACGCTTTGCGCCCGGGCCGCGTTAACGGCTTGCTGTTGCGAGGCCGCTGCCAGGTTCAGATCAAGCGGATCAATCCGGTAGAGCACATCGCCTCGCCTGACGGTCTGACCGGTCTCTACCAAGCGCTCGGTGACTTTGCCCCCCACGCGGAAGGCGAGATCGCTCTGCACGCGGGCGGCGATGGTACCGGTAAACGTGCGCGCGTTTCCTGCGGCCGGTTGCACCTGAGCAACCCGGACGATGGGCGGAGCGGTCCGGGGGTCGACGTCTTCCGACTTTCCGCACGCCACAAGGAAAAGCGGAACAACACAGGAGAGGGCTATGACTACAAGACGGCGCCGCATGCGGTCTTCCGGAGTGGGATATCCGGATGCATTCTGTTCCTAGTGACCGTTTTCGTCAATGGTCACTATCGTTGTGGCGCAAGGCTCCGCAGGACCAGCTGCTGCAGCGCTTGAGGGTGTTCAGCGTGCAACGCCTTCAGATGGGGAAGCGTTACGGGGTTCAGGTACGGGGCCAGCAGCTGATAGACCGCGTGGCTCGTCATCTGCAGGTCTGACACGGTCTCGAACTCGCCCGATGCACGCCCCTCTTTGAGGATGCCCTCGACCTGTTTCCGGATACGGGCCTGGTAGGCCTGCGCCGAGGGCCACTGATCGGTCGCGGCCGCGACCGCGATTTCGTAGAGGCGCCGGTCCTGCAGAAACAGCCTAAGACTGGACTCGACAATCACCGTGAACAGCACCTGCAGCTTCTCTGGCGGCGCAGCCGTCGCACTGAGTGCCTGATGCACGTCCGCTTCGATCTGACTCAGGCAGTTGGCACAGATCACTTCGCCGATGGCCTGCTTGGACGGGAAGAACTTGTAGATGTACGCCTTCGAAAAGCCGATGGCCTTGGCCAGGTCGGACACCGTGGTCTTGTCATAACCGTAGTGGCTGAAGTGCGCCGTGGCCGCCTCGATGATCTGGGTGCGCACATCATGCTCAGCGGGGCCGCGGACGGTCTCGGGCGCTGCGGAGAGTGGAATTGTCATTGCGGGAGGTTAGCGCTGCTCGGTTTTGTGGGCAAATGGTGGCGGGGGCACCGGAGCAGAAAACCCGTGCCGCCTGGCTGCCCACACCACCCCCAGCGCCGCCACCAAAAGCCCCAGCAAGACCGGCGGGAAACCGTGGACGCCCACCCGCTCAAGCAGCACGCCTCCCACCAGGGCGCCGCCGGCAATCGCCAGGTTCCACGCCGTGACCAGCATCGCCTGTGCGACATCTGCAGCGTCCCCTGCCACGTTGGCCAATGCTGTCTGGAACAGCGTCGCCGACCCACCGAACGCCAGGCCCCAGGCTGCCACCGCCACATACACGACCTTGGGCGCATCACCGGCCACGCCGAGCGCCAACGCGGCCATTCCGAACAACGCCATGCTGGCGAGCGTCAGTGCACGCAGCCGACGGTCGATCAGTACACCAACGATCCAGATCCCCAGCAGCGACGAGACGCCGAACACCAGCAGCACCACGTCTGTCCGCTCCACCATGCCCGCCGCCGACAGAAACGGCGCGATGTAGGTATAGAGAACGTTATGCGCCAATACGAAAGCCAGGACGACGAACAGGACCGGGCGCACGCCGGGCAACGTGAAGACCTGTCGCAGCGACGACGCCCTGCCGGCGGGCTGGCCTGCAAAATCTGGCAGTTTGATGCGTGCCCACACCATGAGCACCAGCGCCAGCGCGCTCATGATGCCAAAGCACATCCGCCAGCCGACCAGATTGCCAATGTAGGTGCCGGCGGGTACGCCCAGCGACAGCGCCAACGGTGTGCCGACCATCGCAACCGCAATCGCACGGCCCTTCTGATGGGCCGGAACCATGCGCGCGGCGTAACCGGCCAGCAGCGCCCACACCAGTCCGGCCGACACGCCCGCCACAAAACGCGCCGCCATGGTCAGCACATAGCTGGCAGAAAATGTCGTCACGGTATTGGCCACTACAAAGCCCGCAAGGGCCGCCAACAACAGGGGTCGGCGACGTAGGCCCTGCGTCGAGGCCGTCAGTGGAATCGCCGCCAACAGGGAGCCCACGGCGTAGAGGGTGACGGTCTGCCCGACCCAGGCTTCAGACACCGCCAGACTGTGCGCCATCTGCGGCAACAGACCGGCAGGCAGCGCTTCGGTCAGGATGGTAATGAACGCCGCCATCGCCAGCGCCAGCAGCGAGGCCAGCGGCAGGCGCTCTTGGGCGGCAGTGCCCCTCTGCGTCGTCAGGGTTGCGGGGCGGTCGTCAGCCAACACGGGACGGAACTCAGCCTGCTCCACACGCTGGGCCAGCGATGAAGGCCGGAGATGCTCGCGCAGAGAAATTGGATGACGCGCCATGGCATTGAACTCGTTTCGTGGGTCAGGCCATGACGATAGATACCGGGCGATTAAAGAAAAACTGGGCTACAGTTCCTCGATGTGCGGAACACCTTGTCCGCAATGGACAGTGAAAAGATCATGGACAGCCTGAGCGGCTTCGTGGTGTTCGTGCAGGTCGCCGAAACGCGGAGCTTCGTCGCGGCGGGACGGCTGCTGGGCGTATCGGCGTCGGCGGTGGGGAAGAGCGTGGCGCGGCTGGAAGAGAAGCTGGGGGTGCGCTTGTTCCACCGCAGCACGCGCAGCGTCACGTTGACGGCCGAGGGCACGCTCTTCCTGGAGCGCAGCCGCCGCATCCTGGCTGAGATCGAGGCGGCCGAAATGGAACTGTCGCAGGCAAGCGCCGCCCCGCGCGGACGGCTGCGGATCAGCCTGCCGCTGGTCAGCTCGCTGGTGCTGCCGGTGCTCGGCGAGTTCATGCAGGCGTACCCGGAGATCGAGCTCGATCTGGACTTCACCGACCGGATGGTCGACGTGATCGAAGAAGGCTTCGACGCGGTGGTTCGCACGGGCGAGCCGGCCGATTCACGCCTGTCGGCCCGTCGGCTGGGCGCCTTCCAGATGCGGCTGGTGGCCTCGCCGGTGTATCTGACACGTCGAGGGACGCCCATGGCGCCAGACGATCTACGGCAACACACCTGCCTGCACTACCGCTTTCCCAACAGCGGCAAGCTGGAGACCTGGGCACTGGTGCAGGCATCAGGTGACCCAGAGTTACAGCTGCCCACGTCGATGATCTGCAACAACATCGAGACGCGCGTCTGTTTTGCACTGCGCGGGCTTGGGATTGCCTACCTTCCGGACTTCGCGGTGCGCGAGCCGTTGGCTGATGGCCGGCTCACGCCGATCCTGAGTGACTACGTGCAGCGCAGCGGCGTGTTCCATGTGCTGTGGCCGGCGAGCAAGCATCCCTCGCCGAAGATCCGGGCGCTCGTTGATTTTCTCTGTGAGCGGGTGTTTCCGGATGTGGAGAGCAGGGGAATTTGAGTGGGCAGTCGGCTGCATCGCTCACTTTTTCGGATGTGGCCGTAGTCCAAGGGAATCACCGTCAGGCCAGCCGCAACGAAATCCTGAAATGCACCGATAGGCGCCTTAGAGCGAGGCACCAGAGATGTAACGGTACTCTTGCGTCTTCCCCTCATAGCCCCACGCGTCTGCATGCACTTCGTGGATCACGATGTAACTCGCAGGTGCCAGTGGCCCGAAGATTTCAGCCACCGCATCAAAGACCTGGCGGACGTACTGGGACTTTTCATTCTTGGTATTGGTCCCCTCGGTTACCTTGATGTCCAGGTAGAACGTCACCACGTCCTGCCCCGCAACACGCTTGCCACCGATGTACCAGCTTTCAGGCGACGTTGCCTTTATCTCGACCGAAGTGAGCTCGCGCTTCTTGCCGAGCACGGTCGCTGTAAGCTCCGTGAGGACACGTGCGACGTCGTCTGACTGGGCTTGCGATGCGTCCGCAGAGACATGGAAACTGAGATACGGCATACCGGGACTCTCCGAAGGTGGCGAACGCGCTATCTGAAGTGTACCGGACCGGGATGTTCAGTCACGCGCGCGTCCGCAGGGCCCGCACTTCCTCGATATCTACCACTCGACAAAACGCAAGCCACTGAAAGACCGATAGCTCGCTCCCATCTCAAACACTTTTGCTACAAGTCCGGCGACCTCACCTATGGCGACCTGTTTTGAGTACGAGCCGCGCTCTTCGATGACGGGAAAGTCGACAAGAACGATAGTGAGATGACTCGCATCTTCAACGTCGTCTGGAATGCCCTCGGTAAAATAGAACTGGACTGTGTTTCCGGAACCATCCGTGATACCCAGAAAGTTACCCTCCACCCCTCGGACTTCATCGGACCAGACCAACTGCGTCTGCGCGAGATCAAGCTCCACGGGGGCATCAGACGTTGGCCCTTCGCCGCAGTCATTCCAGTACGCCTTCATGCCATTCCCTTATTTTGCAGTGCCAGTGTTTGAGTCAAGTGCCCTGCCCGGCTTGTTGCGGCATGTCCTCTGACGGCTCGCTCATCCACCGCCTCTGCAGGTACAGCACCACGAGGGCCAGCACCGCGGCCGACGCGCCCGTCAGCGGGACGGAAGCCAAGGTCGCAAAGCTTATCGTGAGGCCTCCCAGCGCACCACCCAGCGCGGTCCCCAGATTGAAGGAAGCGATATTCAATCCCGCTGCCACCGAACTGTAGGCAGGAATGAAGCGCTGAGCCAGCCGGAGCAGCCGAAGGGTCAGCAGCGTCACAATAGAAAAGAAGCAGATGCCCAGCGTGCCGATCAGAATCATCATCGGGACCGGCATGCGTGCGAAGCCGTACAACCCCAGCAGATTCAGCGCCAATGCGATCAACGCAAATCGGATACTGCGATCCACGTCCATCGCGTCGGCAAGGAATCCACCCAGCAGATTGCCTGCGATCGCACAGACGCCGAACAACAACATCCCCAGGCTCAGCCACTGCATATCCACCGCAGTTACCTGCTGCAAGTAGGGCGAAACGAACGTAAAGAACGCGAAGGTGGCGATGCTGACGAGTGCGCCGATACTGGCCGTCACCAGCAGCTGGGGATGGGCGACCGCCTGGATGCCCTTCCACGCGCCGCCGCCGGTTGAGTCCACCGCGACCTCGCCGCGTGGCATGGACAGTGCCAATCCCAGCATTCCCCCCACACTGAGTACGCCGATGGCCAGGAAGACCACCCGCCAACTCCACAGGCTTCCCAGATAGGTGCCCAGGGGAACACCGATTGCCAATGCAAGCGTCAATCCAATCCACACCACCGACAGCGCCCGGCCTGACCGCTGTGGATCCACGAGCCTTGTCGCTGCGTCGGAGGCCACCGCCATGAACACGCCGTGGCCCAGCCCGACCACGAAGCGAACAACCAGCAGGAACACCAGATTGGGTGACGCGCTCATCAGCAAGCTGCCCACCCCAAGCAATGCCGTTGCCAGAAGCAGGATGTTCCTGTCCCGCCAGTGGGCGACCAGCGCAGTGAGGAAAGGCGCACCGATGGCGGCGCCCAGTGCATAGGCGGCGATGGCCGTGCCGACGAGGGAGATTGGTGCATCAAGGTCGTCGGCAAGCGCGGTCAACAGGCCAGCGACAACGAACTCGGAAAGGCCGAACGCGAATGCGCACAGCGAAAATACATAGATGGCGGCAGGCATTTAAAATCCTCAACAGCGATGCTGCCGAAGCGTAGTGGCTGGCGTGGCGCTGGTGAAGGACGCTCTACATACTGCAGCAAGACGCGGCGCGTCTTGTCAGGTCACGACGCTGACAGACTCTGCAGGACAGCCTGTATCAGCCGGTCGCGGAGTGTGGATGCCCGGGTTTCGTTCCACGCCATGAACAGGTCCAGGCGGGCCATTTCATCGGATGGGTCCGCCTGGAGTGGGCGGAACACTACATCTTCCCGCGCAGTCGTCGCCAAGGACGCGGGGAGCAGTGCCACACCAAACCCGGCGGCCACCAAGGCGATCAGGGTCTGCATCTGTCGGCCGTGCTGCACGATGTTGGGAACGAACCCTGCTGCCTGGCAAAGGCTGATCAGCTGGTCATGGAACCCCTTGCCAAGCGTCCGCGGTGAGGCGACGAACGCATCGTCCTTGAGCGACGCCAGCTCAATGGTCGGGGCCGCTTCCAGCCGATGGCCGGCGGGCAGCGCCACGTAAATCCGTTCGCTGGATACGGTGGCCATGCGCAAGTGCGGGACAGACGTTCCTGGCGTCCGCATGAATCCGATATCCGCCCTGCCCTGCTCCAGCGCGATGACCTGCTCCTGGGTCGTGGCCTCCACCATGGTGAACGCAACGCCGGGGCAGGCGTTTCGAAAACCACGCAGTGCTCGTAACAGAGGGGTATAGGGCGCAATGTTGATGAAAGTCAGCGTGAGGTGGCCCTCAATCCCCCGCGCAACCCGTCGCGTCTGCGCTACCCCCTCCTCCAAAGCGCTCAGGGTGGTGCGCGCCGTGACAAGAAATGCCGCACCGGCCGGGGTCAGCGCCACACTGCGATGGGTGCGCACGAAGAGAGGTGCACCGACAGCGCTCTCAAGCTTGCGGATCGCCTGGCTCAGCGGGGGCTGCGCCATGTGCAACCGCTCGGCAGCCCGATTGAAATGGAGCTCTTCGGCGACGGCAACGAACTGTTGGAGCAGGCGGGTCTCTATCACTGAAGCGCCACACCTCTGGTTTCCCTGGATCGGGCGTGTTCAACATAGCAAATCAGTGAGCGGATGATCGCCCCTTCCGGGGCCGATCATCCATCTCTAACGGTCAGGTAGCCCGCGCGTAATCGGTGTATCCCTCTGCGCCGCCGCCGTAGTACGTCGCGCGATCAGGCAGCGCGAGCGGAAGGTCGCTCTCCAGTCGCTCTACCAGGTCGGGGTTGGCAATGAAGGGCTGGCCGAAGGCTGCCAGATCGATTACTCCCTCCTCGACCAGCCTCAACGAGGATTCGCGGGTCATGCCACCGGCCAAGATAACGACCCCGCCATAAGCACGCTTGAATGTGCGCAGGAACGCTTCGTCGAGGGCTGACTCGCCATGGGAGAAATTGTTGTTGAGGTGGACGTACGCGAGATCCCGGGTGCCCAACTCTTTGGCGAGGTACAGATAACTGGCCTCGTTCTCCGCGTACTCCGGCATGTCGAACTGACGGTTATTCGGAGCCAGGCGGATACCCACCCTGCTCGACCCGATCCGGCTGGCGATCGCATCGACCGTATCCAGGATCAGGCGCGCCCGATTCTGCAGCGAACCACCGTAAGCATCCGTCCGGTCATTCGTCACCGGGTTGAGGAACTGCTCGAACAGGTAGCCGTTGGCGGCGTGAATCTCGATCCCATCAAAGCCGGCCTCGCGCGCCCGCTGGGCCGCCTCGACAAAGTCGCTCACAACCCGTTGCACCTCTTCGGTTTCGAGTGGGCGCGCCTGACTTGGCTCCGCCGTCCCACGCGACCCGTCTTCGCGGTAGATGAAGGCAAAACTCTTCGAGCTGGAAGCAACCGGCCGGCTGCTTGCGCTGACCGGAGCCGCACCGCCGGGCTGCAGAGAGGAGTGCGACATGCGCCCTACGTGCCACAGCTGGGCGAAGATCCTGCCCTGGTCCGCATGCACTGCGTCGGTCACACGTTTCCAACCGGCAACCTGTTCCGAGGACCACATCCCCGGGACATCAATGTAACCCTGACCTTCCGGCGACACGGGCGTTCCCTCGCTGATGATCAAGCCCGCACTGGATCGCTGTGCGTAGTATTCCGCCGTCAACGCGTTGGCAACGCAGCCAGGGTTCCGGGCGCGAGTCATCGGCGCCATCACGACGCGGTTGCTAAGCGGTGTTCCAGCGAGGTCAAAGGGTGCAAACAGCTTGGGTGTCATAACGGACGTCTCGAACGATGTAGTGACTACCAAGATAAGGTTGACAGGATGCGGCATAAAGGAGCCAACTATCCCCTCATTAGGGAACACAATTCCCCAATAGGATCCGCATGCTTGCTGTCGAATCCCTGACAGGTTTGACGACCTTCGTGACCGCCGCCCGGTCGACTACGTTCACGGAGGCAGCCGAGACGCTCGGGATATCGCGGTCGGCCGTGGGCAAGGCCATCGCGCGACTGGAGAGCAGGCTGGGGGTGCGCCTCTTCCATCGCACGACGCGGCGAATCGCCCTCACGGCGGACGGCGAATCCTATTTCGCCACATGCGCTGCCGCGTTGGAGGAAATCGCCAGCGCCGAGGCATCTTTGGCGTCCAGGTCATCCCTGCCTGTCGGAAGGCTACGCATCGACATGCCGACCTCGTTCGGGCGCCACGTACTCCTGCCGATATTGCTGCGCATCGGTGCTGCGCATCCCGACCTCCACTACACGCTGACGTTCACGGATCACCTGGTCGATCCCGTTGAAGAAGGCATCGATCTGACGATTCGATTCGGAGCGCTCGAACATTCAGCCAGTCTGGTTGCGCGCAAGCTTGGCCACCAACGGCTGGTGCTTTGCGCATCACCTTCCTATCTCCAGACCTTCGGGGTGCCCCGTACGATAGATGACCTCCGCACCCATCGCAGCATCGTCGGACTCCGCTATGGACAAGCCGTCCCGTGGCGCGTCGGCCCAGAGAATATGAAGCCTGGCTTTGTTCCGAGGGGGACGCACCACCTGAGCGATGGAGATGGGGTCATCGCAGCTGCGGTCGGCGGTCTTGGCGTCTGTCAAATGCCCATTTCCCTGGTGCGCCCCTATCTGGAGGCAGGCTCACTGCAGCTGGTCCTGGAGGACTGTGCGCAGCACTACATCGAGATTCACGCGCTGTGGCCTCGCACACGCAACCTGCGTCCCAAGGTGCGGTACGTCGTGGATGAGTTGCTCAGGCTTTCGGCTGCGGGGGTGTTTGACTGACTCCGCGCGTCCTGCCGATTTGTCGCGGGCCCGGGAGGGCTGTCGCGTGGGCGCAGCTGAGCGTGGCAACGTGCCGTCAGGCGAGCCGATTTCGTTTGCTCGCGCCAGGCGATTGACCGTTCACTCGTTTGAAGGCTCGGCTGAACGCCGCTTGCGAGGTGTAGCCCAAGCGAAGCGCGACCTCTTCGATCGGAAGCTGGTTGACCGAGAGCCACCGTGTCGCCAGATGCATCCGGATCTGCGTGACATATCGGAGGGGCGGCACGCCGATGGTGCTCTGGAAGCGCTCGGCGAAGACGGATCGGGACACGTGCGACTCCGCCGCCAAGGTGTCTACCGTCCAGTCCCGGCCCGGGTTGTCATGCAGCGCCAGTAATGACCGAGCCAAGCGGGGATCGCGCAATGCTGCAACCAACCCCGACGCATCGTCGCACCCCCGCTCCACCCAGCCCCGCACGATCATGGCCGCAATCACATCCGCCAGTCGCGCCAATATGCCGGCAAAGCCGATCCGACCTGAGCACACCTCGCGCTTCATTGAATCGATCAACGGCATAAGTCCAGCGAATTGGGCGTCGTTGTAACCGGCAAGCATCACGCTCGGCATCAACTTGCTCAGGCCCTGCATGCCACCAAGATCAAACGCCATGCGTCCGTAGAAGAGCACCGCACTGGGCACCGCATGCGTGCTCGGACACGTGTCGACCCCCGCCACTGAATCGCTGAGGGGCGCTGCTGAAAAGCTGTCGATGGGTCTTACCCGCTGCTTTTGGCTGGACACCAGCGAATGACCCTCGCCGCGCGGCATGAACACCGCATCCCCAGCAGTCAACACGTGCTCGCTTCCGTCGTCACAACGCAGCACAGCGCTGCCAACCGCAATGTAGTGAAAGTAGGCGTGACCCGGCTTGAACTCGAATCCCAAACCAAAGTCTGGGCCGGTCTGGATACGGCGATATTCAACGCCGTGCAGATGCATATCGCCCAGCAGCTGGTTGATCAGATCCGCAGGCGCGGGAGCATGCTCGCTCATAAAGGGCTCGGTGTTTCGATCAAAACTTCAGGTCATATGATCATAGATCATCCGGCATCGCATCCCTAGACTCTCGGCATTCCACGCTTCGTCGAGAACCATGCAATGAGTAATGTCGTCGTTGAACCGGCACGCGAGGTGCCCGCAGAGCCAGTGGGAGAGCTGCCGCCGCCGGCATGGGTCGCTGTGTTCTCGCTTGCCATGGGCGTCTTTGGGCTTCTCACGGCCGAATACTTGCCCGCAAGCCTCCTCACGCCTATGGCAACAGACCTGGGCGTGTCAGAAGCACTCGCAGGACAGGCGGTAACGGTGACGGCGGTCGTCGCTCTGTTTGCCGGACTGCTGGTGCCTGGATTGACCCAGCGGTTTGACCGACGGCATGTCCTCCTCTCTTTCACAGTGCTGATGATCCTGTCCAATCTGCTGGTCGCGGTGTCGAACAGCCTTGTCACCCTGCTGGTGATGCGCGTTCTTCTGGGCATCGCACTGGGCGGCTTCTGGAGCATGGCAGCGGCCGTGGCGATGCGCCTTGTGCCAGCAGATCGGGTGCCGCGCGCCCTCTCGATCATTTTCAGTGGCATCGCCGTGGGCACCGTCGTATCCGTTCCGCTCGGCAGCTACCTGGGCGGCTTGTTTGGCTGGCGGAGCGCCTTCTGGGCGGCTGCTGGGGTCGGCAGCCTGACGCTGCTGTTCCAGTGGTTCACGCTGCCACGTATGGCCCCTCGCTCGACCACGCATGCGGTGTCCGTAGTGGCACTGCTGCGTCGGCCCGGGATTGCCGTCGGGATGGCAGGCTGCGTGCTGGCCCATACCGGTCAGTATTCGCTGTTCACCTACATCCGTCCCGCCTTGGAAACCTTAGCGGCGATCGATGTTGATGGCATCGCCCTGATGCTGCTCGGCTTCGGCGTGGCCAACTTTGTCGGCACTCTATTTGCGGGCTGGCTGATGGAGCGCACTCTGCGCGCCACGCTCGTTGTGATGCCCGCGCTGGTCGCCATTGCGGCGCTTGGCATGGTCTTGCTCCCCGTGAACGTCACGGGGCTGAGCTTCCTCGTCTTGCTGTGGGGCCTGGCGTTCGGCGGCGTCCCGGTCGCGTGGTCGAGCTGGGTCGCTCGCGCTCTTCCGGATCAGGCAGAGAGTGCCGGCGGGATGGTGGTCGCTGCTGTGCAGTCATCCATTGCAGCAGGGGCGGCACTCGGCGGCCTCGTCTTCGGCATGGGCGGCATCACGACGGTCTTCGTGGTCGCGGCGATCACCATGCTGGTTGCAAGCATTGTTATCGCGCTGCGCGTCAAGGTTCAGGCCCAAGGCATTGGGGCGCCTGGTGGCCACTTTCTCTAGGGAAGGTCTGAGTGGAGCTGCACGAAATGCGATAGCAAGTTAACGTGCCTGGCTGCTGCGTGCCTGATGCGGGTGCTGGTCATACACCATCAATAGCGAAGGTGAGATGCTGCATGTTCGTGCGGGAGACCAACAATGCGGAAAGAAAATAATTTGCTTGCAGCGAGCGTCGTAACGCTGACAGTCGGGGTGATTTTCTGGGTGCTGGTGGCCTGGCGCACTCCGGGGGGCGAGCCTTGGGACGCGCCCGCGTACTGGACTGTCGTCTATCCCATTGCATTGGCCATTGCGGCGGTTCTAGGCGCCTGTTTTCCACGGCGCGCGTGGCTATGGGGAGTGTTGTTCATGGTGGTGCAGGTGCCGGTGGTTGTCGTGGCGTCGGGCTTTGGCCCCCTGTTGCTGGCCGGACTGGTATACACGCTGGTGCTGGCCGTGCCTGCTTTGGCTATCGCGGCGGCAGCGGGCGCTCTGCGTCGCCGCCTGCATCGTAGGGATTGAGCTTCGTGGCTCTCCCTAGGGAAGGCCTGAATAAATCTGCACGAAATCCGACGGTAGTGCCGGCCGCTGGCCGGCAGGCTAGGCAAAGTCTGAGACGATCACCCGCAATGCTCGATTTGTGAGGCAAGCGCAACCCGCAACCGACTGCTGCGGTGGATTTCGATGGAAGTGGGGCTTTGGAAGTGCCGACCGGCCCCCTCCGAACCCCGCTTACAACAAGATCTGCTGTTCAGATAGAGCGCAGAACCCGCTCGGCGCGCGAATTCACGAACGCGGTTGATCTGCTCAGACCATCCTTAGAGTCGGCGAAGATCAACGTCAAGGGTAAATGCCCCAGCGGCCGATCAGGGCACCACTAAAAGATCAGCCTTCGAAACCAATCGCCCCGCACCGGCGAGGGCCTCACAGCGATCAAGAATGACCCGCCGAAGTTGTGGACTTGTGCTCTTGTATCCCAGCTGCCGCGAGACCATCGTTACCAACTCCTCAGCCTTCGCGCCCAAATTATCCCGCACGACCTTGATCAGAGCAGAGTCGATTTCGGAAGGGGGCAGGAATTCCGGGCGGCGCAGCGTTAATGACTCGACCATCGAGCGGTCCCGTACGCGGACCTCTTTCCCCGGAACGGCCAAGAAGTCCTTGTCGATTATCTGCACCCAACCCAGCGACACTACCGACCTAATCGCCTCTTCAACCGCCTGTTGAATGCGCGAGCCAGCACGCTGCAAGCCCCAAAGCATTCGGACGCGCGTGACTACCTCGCTGCGATGAATGGGGCTTTCCACCTCAACAATCTGCCGCACAATGGTCGCGAGTTGCCCTGTTGGAACCAGATGCAATTCGAACTGATTGCTTGGCACGGCAAAGGAAGCTTCGATGTAATGCTCAGTGTCAAGCGGACTTTGCGCCTCGATGAGCCCCATCTCGGCCACTTCACCGCGATCAACGGTCAGGATCTCAACAGGCACCGCACGGTGCGAAACCTTAGTCTTGGACGCGAAGGCGCCTGCCTCGGACTTCACGCGTTCAATGGCCGCAACAAGCCTTTCAAGCTCGGCCTCCGGACGATGGAACCAGTCCGAACTCCAAACGCGGTAAACCTGCCAGCCCTTGTCACGGAGCACGCTCTCACGCAAGCGATCCCGATCACGCGCACTTCTTGCGTCTCGATACGATTGTCCGTCGCACTCGATCGCTAAGATGTAGCGCCCAGGTTCGTCCGGATTGGCAACCGCGATATCGATGAAGAAGCCAGCCAGGCCCACATCGGTGTGAAGATCGTAGCCCCGCGCGCGGAGAGCTTGGGCGACCTCTTGCTCGAACACGCTTTGCTTGGCGTCGCGCTCCTCCGCGGTGAGCGTAAGACGACCAGTCCTGGCGTAGTTCAGAAAGAGCTTCAAGGCAAAGGTACCCTTGCCCTTGGCTCGATCGGTGTCGATATCCTCATCGGTGATAGAGGTAAATATTTCGCAGCGCGACTTGGCACGGCTGATGAGCACATTCAAGCGGCGTTCGCCGCCGTCGCTGCTCACGGGACCAAAATTCATCGTCATGTGACGCTGAGCGTCACGGCCATAGCCGATCGAGATATAGATGACATCGCGCTCGTCACCTTGGATGTTTTCCAAACTCTTCACGAAGAAGGGCTCTGCCGGATGATCCGCAAAGAATCCTTCTGTTTCCGGGTGCTGGCGGCGCAGCAATTCCAGCTCGTCGAGAATGGCACGACGCTGTGCAGTGGAGAAGGTCGCCACACCGAGTGTGAGCTGCGGTGTGTTCTGGGCATGCGCCAGCACCGCGAGCGCTACGGCCTTGGCCTCTCTCGGATTGGTGCGCGTGTTGCCCCGGTCGTAGATGGCCTCTGGCAGATGATGCAGTCGCAAACCAACACCCGCCTCGCTGGTGTACGGACTGGGAACAATGAAGAGCTTGCCTTCATAGAACTGCTGATTGGAAACGGCGATCAGGGACTGATGGCGGCTCCGGTAGTGCCAACGAAGCATGCGCTCGGGCAAGCCTCGCGCACGGCAAAGCCCCAAGATGCTCTCAACGTCTGACGCCTGCGCCCCGCCTTCGTCGTCATCCCGGTCACCGCCATCGCCAAGGGCCTTAGAAAAGAAGCGCGTTGGCGGCAATTGTCGCTCGTCACCGACGATCACCAACTGCTTGGCGCGTGCAATAGCACCGAGCGCATCAATGGGCTGCACCTGACTCGCTTCGTCGATGACCAGCATGTCAAAGTCCAGCGCCCCTGCCGGCAGGAATTGCGCCACCGAAAGCGGGCTCATCATGAAGACGGGTTTGAGCGCCTGGATCGCGGGGGCACACCGTTGCATCAGTTGGCGGATCGGCAGATGCCCCTTCTTTCTCGCCATCTCGCCAATCAAGACGGCGGTCGGCCCAGTCGCGCCACCTTGACGCGGGATCTTGCTGTGATGCGCTTTGACGACCTCGTAGCGAGCGAGCTGCATGCGCTCTTGGTCGAGGCTTGCGAAGCTTGCCACCACTTGCGATTGCCGCTGCCCGTCAAAGCTTGCAAGGGCTCGATCGCGCTGCACCAATGCTTGAAGCACCGCCTCGTAGTAAGACAGCTCAAACACGCCCAAAGCATCAGCAACGGCGAGGTTGCCCTCAGCAAGCGCATCCACCACCGCGCCGAGTCCTTTGCGCTTGGCTTCGTTGTCGATGGCCAGATACGCCACCCAAGTCCTAAGGCCCTCCGGGTCGGCTTGCCAGCTTGCCAGCTGTGCTTTGAGCGTTGCCAAAGGAGCGTGGCTCGGATTGCGCGTGATCTCGTCGCTACCTTCAAACTGCAGGCCAACCAGAAGATCTGTTACTTCCCCTGCCAAGACGCCTGCCGACGACGAAGCGCGCTCGGCTTGGCCCAACAGCAGCTGAGGCTCACTGATACGTGCTGCCAATGGGCGAAGCTCAGGATTCTGCTCAATCCAAGACACAAGTTCGCGAAGCTCCTCCGGCTTACCTTCAAGCGCAAGCCAGAACGAGCCGAACGCAGCGCCTCCATCCTCTGCCATGGCCTCATAAGCAGCATGTGCTGCTTGTGCCTGCTGGATCTCCCCAATCACGGCAAGCGCCTGCTCAACCGGCAGATCCTCTGACCCGCGCAAGAATGCTGCCTGTTCAAATGCGGCGAACCACAGGGCAGATTTATCCGTGAGATCAGAGAGCGCAACACGCTTTAAGACTGTCTCCTCGCCCCAAGGATTACGCTCAGCTGCAAGCAGCGCTTCGTGCACGGGCGAAAGATTGCGACTGAGTTCTTCCAAGAATGGCTTCACACGCTTGGCGATCTCGGTTGCCAGCACCCGATCACCGATATCGGCCAAACGCTCGCGCACTCCGCTTCCCAAGGGACGAAGCGTACGCATCCAGGCCACGACTCCTCTGAGGAACGATGGATTCGAACGCTCACCCTGCCAATTCGAGCCAAATGCCTCTCGTCCTTGGGTGTCGTGTTCAACAATTCTTTTCTGAGCGCTCTTGGCATCCAAGAGCACATCGAGCGACCCAAGCATGTCCAGAACCGGCAGCTTGGGATTAGAAAGCAGTGTGCGGACTGTCTGATTGGCGCGACGCCAATCTCCACGCAGGAAGCGGAACAGGCTTGTGCCGCGCATGGCCAGCTGCCCACGCGCCTCTTCAAGCTCCGCGCTGTCTTTGCTCCAAGCTGCGTCTCGGAAGACCGTGGACAAGTTTGATTTTGCCCGCTGGACCGTTTCAACGTCGACCACGATATCTTCGACTGCATCAACGCCTCGGTCCCAAATGTGAGCTACCAACGCATCGCGGTCGAGTTCCGGAATGCTCGTCGCGCGCTCAGCAATGGCAACCAGTCGAAGGGCCAGATCCAGAGTAAGTGGCGCCCTCTCGGCCAGAAGCTGCGTCAACCGAGTCAGGTCAGGCAGGATCCGGGCCAAGGCACTGTGTGCAGCACCTAGCGTTGCAAGCTCTTTCCCCAAAACGAAACTGTCTGGCAAGGAACTCAAAGCGGCCCTGGTAGCGTCCCAGTCTTGCTCCACCGCCTCTACCTTGATCCGTCCCTCGACCGACGCCCTCGCCTTCTGAACGTTTTCCAGCGCATCGATGACTTTCGAAGCACGATCAGGCTCATCCCAAACCTTGCTCTGAAGCGCATTGGAACCAAGTTTCGGCGCTTCGAGCAGAGCCTTAACGCGTTGAACAGCAAGGCCGGCGTCATCAAACCGAACCGGAGGGGCAAGATCCAGCGCACTGTGAAGCTCGGTGGTAGATGCCTCCCAATCGTTCAATCGCTCGCTCACTTCCGCGACCAAAATGAGCAACCGATCGCGTTCACTCGGCAAGAGGCCGTCGTTCTGAACGCCGCTCCAAGCGTGCTCATCTGGAACGCCGATTACCTCAATTCGCTCGATAAGTTCGCGCAGGAGCGATTCCCGCTCGTCTTTTTGATGGGACGCCCAAGAGGTCGGTTCTGCGAGAGGCAGGCTTTGGGTCGTGTAGCCCAAGCGACGCAGGCGCACCATGTGTCCGAAGACTTGGTAGGCCGTCAGTCCAGACGGCTGATGAGCTTCGTGGACTCGCGCAACATGGGCGTTGAGCGTGTCGCGTCGCTCGGTGAGCTGCTCGATGATGGGCGCCGTGCTGGTTCGCTTCGGTTCACCTAGGCTCAGCGTCTGCCGAAGTTCTTCCAGAAGAGAACGCTTGTTGGCCTTGTTGCTGTGAAGCTCCAAACACGCCACGCCCACACCGACATGGTCCAACCGCCGTTTGACAACTTCAAGCGCGGCCATCTTTTCGGCCACGAACAGCACGCGCTTACCCTCAGCCACAGCGCCAGAGATGATGTTCGCGATGGTCTGAGACTTACCCGTTCCAGGCGGCCCTTGCACCAAGATATTGTTGCCTTGGAGCACATCGTGCACCACCAAGGCTTGCGACGAATCGCAATCAACGACATGACGCATCTTCTCGGGAGGGATGATGAAATCCAGATTGCTTGCTTCATCCGTCAGACTCGCACCCGGAAAGCCGTCCTGAACGACGCCGCGAAGCGTCGGGATGGACTCCATACCGCCAAGCGCCACCCAGCCTTGGGGGTCCAAGTCTCGATACATCATGAACTTGGCGAAAGAGAAAAGCCCAAGGATGGCGTCATCGCGAAGCACGCCCCAGCTTTCTTTCCCTTCCAGCATCACTTCAACCGACGCCAAGTAGGCATCTATATCGAGTGTTTCGAACTCCTCAATGCCCGGCAAACGAAGACCAAACTCGCGCTGCAGAAAAAGCTGCAATGACAAGTTCGCTTGGATGTCGTCGCCGGTCCATTTAAGGTGGAACTTCTCGCCTGCTGTGCTGCGCTCTAATTGAACGGGGATCAACACCAAAGGCGCAAAGCGGTCAGTTTGCGGCGTGGAGGTAGCGCGCCAGCGCAAGTAGCCGACCGCCAAGTAAAGGACATTGACGCCCTGCTCTTCTTGGAGCGTCCGCGCGTCCATATAGAGATCCAATAAACGCTTTTGCAGGCCCGTGGGCGTTAGGCGCGTTGTGAGATGCGCATCCCAATGCGCCTTGACGCGCCCGTTCTCATCGAGCTCAAAGTCTGGTTGCGCGATCAGATCCGGGTCTTCCGGCGCTTCATCCAGGAAAACCTCCGTGTCATCTTCATCCATGCCAGGCATCGCGCTGCCCCGCTTTGGATCTTCTTTGCCTGCTACGAAGGTGAAGCGTTTACCGTCGATGACCAAGGTCTGATACATCGCCTTGGCCAGCTCATGGGCAACCTCGATGGTCTTCGCGCGTCCGCCTCGGGGCGTGTGAAGGAGTCGATTACGCGTCGACAGATCCAAAAGCTCCAAGCGGGCCCTTTCGATCTTGTCATTAAGGCCACCAGCCCCCCGGAGCGAGGAGGACTCTTCACCTGCCTGTGCCAGCGCCGTCTGATCCATTGACTTTTCCCTGATTACGGGGCCAGGCCGGGCGTCGAACGCCCCTTCGCTGCCCCAAAGCGTCTGCCTATAATGCTCTTAATGCGACGAGTGTTCCAGCCGATTAAGGGGTGATCTGTGGGCGAGTTGCGAAGCAGTGAGATTCATTGGGTAGTCCACCACTACGTCGGCGTGGAGGGTGGCTACTTGGGCGACTTCTCCTACCGTACCCACCGCGAGTTTTATTCAGCTTTCTGCGACCTGGACCTGGATCTCGATGCCTTCGGCGGTAACACAACGCGCGAGCGATTTCTGGCCATCCTAAGTGGCGTTGAAGGACACCAACAAGCAGCCATTCTTCGAGGCATTGCCGAGAAGTATCCGCATGGAGGGGAACACTTTCGGACGCCACAGGCCTATCAAAAACTTTTAGCGCTGGCTATGCGATGCGCCGATGGGCTTTCAGTGCAAGCAAGCAACCCCGTCATCACGAGCGATATCTTGAAGCGCGCACTTGCCGACGCCAATACGCTGATCCAAAGCGCGGGCCCAACGCACGCGGTTGATCGCGTCCATACGGCGCTTCATGCCTACCTGAAAGCTGTTTGTCACGCGCAAGGCCTTGAAACACCGCCAAGCGCAACAATCACTAACTTATTCAAGCTTCTTCGAACAGAGCACCCGAGCCTGCGCGACTTGGGAAGCCAATCGGAAACAATGAACAATATTTTGAGGTCGTTGAGCAATGTTATTGACTGCCTCAATCCAGTTCGCAACCACGGCAGTTTGGCTCATGCCAACGACGCTCTGCTGGATAAAGATGAGGCCATGCTCGCGATCAACGCCGCCCGGTCCGTGTTTCAGTACCTAGACTGCAAGTTTTCCTGAAGATTGAAGACCTATCGGGCCTCGCTGCATTCAGTCAGATATCGACCTCCGTCGCCAGTCCGTGCCAACTGAAATCGTCCAATACATTCAGAAGCCGAATGCTTCGCCCATCGGCCAGCGGATCCTGCAGGAAATCCAGCGACCAGGTCTGGTTGGCCGCCTCCGGTACCGCCAGCGGCTCCAGGGTCTCTCGGATGATGCACTTGCGTGGCTTGATCCGGAGATTCAGTTCCAGCTCGCAGTAGATGCGATACACGTGCTCGTGATTCCAGGCAAACCCTTTCACGTTCCGCAGATGCAAGAAAACAGCCCTAACCCCCAGTCACGGCAAGCACTACCCATCATGACCGAAACGTCGGCGATGACCGCGTCTTCCTGGCAGACCGTTGCCTGATAGTGATGGCAGGCGTTGCTCAAATAGTCGGCCTTGCACGCACAAGCAGTGCATCGCCTACGGTTGGCTTGGGACAGAGATCGAAAGGCCGCCCACCACGTGCGGGAGCACAATCTGAGACAGCTCCTCCACGCCGGTAGGCAAGGTCTGCTCATCACGAACCGGACGGAGAGCAAAACTGTCCCACGCACTGGCCACAAGCTTGCTGATGTCCCGCTCATCCGTGGACAGCACCCGCATAGACCAGTAAGGAAAGTGGCGCCCACCTGTCCGCGCGCGGCCCAGCTCAGTAATGCCGGTGTGGGCCTCAGAATGGATCACACGGGCGAAGGCCACAGACAAGCCGTCCTCCGGCCCTTCGATGTACTGGAAGAACCGTTCGCCGTCGAATAACAGCACGCCCGTCACGCCGGCCTGCATATTGAACGCAGCGGCTTTTCGGACTAAATCTTGGACTGACGCCAGGGAAAGCCCCGGACTTGCATTGCTGGTGTAAGCAATTGCTCGAATTGGCATTGCGCCCACTTTGGGAAATATGAAAGCAGCGTGCTCATGCCCTCAAGAGCCCTTGATGCTAGGCCCACGAAAGGGTGAGGTCAACTTCACATGCGCGAGCGTACGTTCAGTGCAGGTCACAACATGGATCAGCTATGACGAACACCGGCGCATTCCAGATCCTGAGATTCGAAATGGTCCGTATTCCCGAGGCTGAAGACGAGGTGGTCGATTCCATCACGGCCCGTTGCCTGCGGTGTGGCCACGTTACCACCATCACCGACGGGGCAATCCACCACCTGACCGGGGGCTTGGTAATGCAATGCGAGCAGTGCAGCAATCGGCAAGCGCTCCCCAATGCGGGCTTGTCATCTGCTCGCTCTGACGCCGCCAGAGCGTAAATGGCCAAGTGCGGTCGCTTCGTTCTGGCCCGGCGTTGCGCGCTACCAAATTTGGCCTGACCGACGTTGCCCACGCCTGGCCGATCATTTTTTGGACGCCACTCAGGCAGCCAGAGCGCGATTCATGGGCTGATAGATAAGCCCAGCAGCTTCAGCCACCGGACCGGCCAAGGCGAATCCGTAGCGCGTGTATGCCGGCACCGAGGGCAGCGACGCGCTGACGGTGATCAAATCGGCCCGAGCCTGCGCCAGCGCCGCTTCAACCAGCTGTCGCCCAATGCCGCGCCCCTGGGCGTTCGGGTCGACGAACAGCATGGAAATGTGCCGGCCTTCCTTGAGCTCGATCACACCGACTACGCGTCCAGTCTCTTCGAACACGAACATGTTGTTGTCGCCTACGAAACGCTTGGCGAAAGATGACGCGGCTGCGATCGAGCCGAATGTCGCGACACCCTGAGCGGTAACCGTAGGAGCAACCGATTGTGCGAATGCCGCTACGCAGATTGCACTGGCGGCTTCGAAATCGTCTGGAGCGAGCGCGCGAACTGACAAGAGCTGACCTCAATCACCATCGACAGGTAAACACGATTTTACAGATGCGTTGCACAGGCGGGCTTGCATAATTGACTGCAGGCGAAGGCGGGTAACGAAATTGGTCACGGATACGGCTATGGATGGCCTGGCGAAGTGGCAGGGTCGACGCGGCACTGTGGCGATCCCAGCGTTGGAATCGCCGACGATGTCCTGCGCCTGCAGCCTCTTCGGCGTCGCCACGACATCAGACCGGACCTCAAACCGAAGGGTCGACGCGATCGGCCTACATGTTAATATTTCTCATTCGCACCTACTGACCGCCGCCTCGATGACCTGCAAGCCGCTCCGCTTCTCTGCCCTGGGCCTGGCCCTGACCTCGGCCTGTGCGTCTGCCCATGCGGCCCCGCCCTCCTCGCCCGATGTGCGCCAGCTGGACGCTGTGCAGGTGCTCGGTCGCGCCCAGAGCCTCTACCGGGTGGACGACGCCACGGTCGGCACGCGCACGGACACGCCACTGGCGCTGGTGCCGCAGTCCATCCAGGTGGTGCCGCGCGAGCTGATTGAAGACCAGGCGGCCCGCCAGATCACCGACCTGTACCGCAGCATCAGCGGCATCAGTTTCTTCAGCTATGCCGGCGTGACCCTGCGCGGCTTTCGCCAGGAGAACGTGCTGTATGACGGCCTGCGTGGCGACCCCTATGCTGGTTTTTCGGTGCCGCAGCTGTTCAACATCGAGCGCGTGGAGGTCCTGAAGGGGCCGGCCGGCGCTCTGTACGGCGGCGGCGATGCTGGGGGCGTCATCAACTACGTGACGCGCAAGCCGAAAGCCACCCCGGAGCGCCGCATCGAACTGCAGGCCGGCAACAACGATTTCAGGGCCGCATCGATCGACGCCACCGGGCCATTGAATGCGGCGGGCACCGTGCGCTATCGCGCCGGGCTGTATGGCGACACCGAACAGGGCGTGCGCTGGAACGCGGACAGCGAGAGCGTGATCGGGGATGCATCGCTGGCCTTCGACGTCGGCGACACCGGCGAGCTGACCCTGCAGTTCACCGACATCACCCAGAACCTGGGCGGCAACCGCCTGCGCGGCGTGCCTGTGGACGACAACGGCAGCTTTCTGACCGACCGTCGCTGGAACCACAACGAAGCCACCGACTTTCTCGACATGCGCGCCAAGGTTGCCCTGGCGCAGTACCGCTTCTCGCCCAGCAGCAACCTGGACGTGGATGTGGGTGCACGCTGGTTCGAGAACAACGAACATCAGATCTACCACGAGCCGATGGGGCTGATCGACCGCAACCGCGACGGCGTGCCCGAATGGATGACCCGCCAGCTGCGCAACCAGATCCGCGACAACGACGCATTCACGGCCAACGGCAACGCCGTGTGGCGCGTCAGCACCGGCAGTATCGAGCACAAGGTGCTGTTCGGCGCCGATGTGTACCAGCAGGATGCGGACTTCACCGCGCAGACGGCCAACAGCGCCGACCTGGCGCGGGGTGCCGGCCCGGTGCCGGGCATCGACCTGTTCAACCCGGTGTATGGCGCAAGTTCGTGGCGCGACTACAACCTGGCCGCCCTGCCCTGGCGCAGCACGAGCACGCGCAGCAAGCGCTATGGCGGCTACCTGCAGGACGAACTGACCCTGACACCGCGCTGGCATGTGCTGGCCGGACTGCGCTGGGACGGGTTCAAGGACGATGACCGCATTGCCGGCACCAGCGTGGATGGCAACGACATCAGCTGGCGGCTGGGCAGCACGTATACCGTGCGCGACGGCGTCAATGTCTACGCCAACATCGCCAGCGGCTTCATGCCCCAGAGCGCGGCCAACCAGAGCGCCGAGGCGGGCGGCCCGTTCGATGCCGAGCGCAGCAAACAATGGGAAGTCGGGTTGAAATCCCTGCTGGCCGAGCGTGTGACCCTGAACCTGGCCGCATACCGGATCGACCGCAGTAATATCGTGCAGGCCACCGGCGAGATCGTGGACGGCGTCAACCAGCTGGCCGCCCTGGGCCTCGTGCGCAGCACGGGCATGGAGCTGGATCTGCTGGCCGACGTCACCGAGCGCTGGGTGCTCAACCTGACCTACGCCTACAACGATGCGCGGGTGAAGGATGCCGGCAGCAACGGCATCACCAATGCTTCGGGCGACCGCTTCGCCAATGCGCCGCAGAACAAGCTCGGCCTGTGGACACGCTACGACCTGCCGGCGATCAACTCCGCCATCGGCTTCGGCGCCGATTACGTGGATGAGCGCGTCAGCCTGGATGGTCAACGGGTCAAGCCATACACCGTGTTCGACATGAGCTGGAAGACGCAGTGGCAGCAGTGGCAGTTCCAGGCCAACATCAAGAATCTGTTCGACAAGGTCTATGCCGCCAGTGGGTTCACCGAGCGCACCGGCCACTTCCCGGGTGAGCCACGCCGCGTGTACGTGCAAGCGGCTTACTCCTTCTGAGCCTGCCCATGCGCCAGCCTACGCCAGCGCACCCCACCCGCCCTGCGCGCAGCGGGAGTGGGCGCCGGCTGTGGTTCGACCTGCACAGTTGGCTGGGCCTGAAGCTCTGCCTGTTCATGGGCTTTGTCTGCCTCACCGGAACGCTGGCGGTGTTCTCGCAGGAGATCGACTGGCTGCTGCACTCCCCCATGCGCGTGGCTGACGGGGGCGAGCAGGCCAGCTGGGGTGCGGTCATCCATTCCGCACAGACGGCACATCCGGACTGGGAACTGGAAGGCATCACCGCCGGCCATACCCGCCTGTTCGCGGCGCGCGCGCAGATGCACCTGCCCGATGGAAAGCGACGCTTCGTCTGGGTCAATCCGTATACCGCGCGGGTGACCGGCGACACCGGCTGGTTCAATACGCAACGGCTGCTCCGCAACACCCACCGCCACCTGATGCTGCCGGTGGTCTGGGGCGTGCCACTGGTGGCGGCGCTCTCCATCCCGCTGCTGCTTTCGCTAGTGAGCAGCCTCTACATCTACAAGAAGTGGTGGCGGGGTTTCTTCAAACGGCCCGACCCTTCGCGACCGCGCCGCCTGTGGGGCGATGTGCATCGCTTGGCAGGGGTGTGGTCACTCTGGTTTCTGCTGCTGATCGGGTTGACCGGGGCGTGGTACCTGATCGAATCGCTCGGCGGCGATGCACCGGCTGCGCCCACGATGCAACTGGCCAAGGGCAGCGACCGCATTGCCCCCGTAGACCCGGCCGCCGTCGATGACGCGGTAGCGAGCGTCCGCCAGCAATGGCCCGGGCTCGCCATCCTCGCGGCCATTCCCGCGGTCGATGGCGGCAGCATCCTCTTCATGGGCGAAGCCGACGCCTGGCTGGTGCGGGAGCGAGCAAACAACATCGCCGTCGACCTGCATACCGGGCAGGTGATGGGCATGCATGACGGCCGCGCGCTGGGCGTGCATCAGCGCATTGCAGAAATGGCCGATCCGCTGCACTTCGGCAGTTTCGGTGGCTGGTCCATCCGACTGCTCTGGTTGCTGGCCGGCACCCTGCTGACCGGTCTGTGCTTTACCGGGGTATATCTCTATGGACTGCGTACCGTGGATTCCCTGCGATCGGCAGCAAAGAGGAGGCAGGCATGAGTGGTGAGAAGCTGCCGGGGCCTTGGCGCGCGGCATGGCACGGCATGGGGCGTTGGAGATGGCTGTGGCTGGTGTTGTTGCTGGTGTGGGCGTCGCTGGTGCCGTTTGAGGCGGGGAAATAGATTCGGTTGGCCAAATTGCTGGCTTCACTCGTGCTGCCGGGGTGATTCCCCCGCAGGTAAGCAGAAGCCATAAGTGGAATCTTCTCGTAACCTAACCCGAGGAGATCCCATGAAACGTCACGATTCACCGACAGCCAGATCATCGCCGTACTCAAGAAGGCCGGCGTCAACAGCATAGCTGCACTTTAGGCGACCGCTAGAAACGGGGGGAATTGGGGAACCTCACAGGTAACGCAGCGCATCCATCCGATCATGCAAGACACGAATGATCGCGATCCCATACTCGGTGATGCGAAAGTAGACCATGTGCCGCTCAACGCGGCTGCAACGGTAACCCGGCCGGATGTGGTCACAAGCTTGGGCGGTCTTGGGCGACTGCGCCAAAGCAGCAAAAGCGGCGGTCAGAATGTCGATGTAGCGATGCGCTTGCTCCACGCTCCACTGTTGAACGGTATAGGCCCAGATCACCTCCAGGTCACGCTCGGCGGCCGGTGCAAGGCGATACTCAACCATGCTTGGCCGACATCCGCTGCTTGAAGGCGTCAGCGTCGAAGGGGCGCGGTTCGCCGCTGGACTCACCGACCATCAGCGCCGAACGGATCGCCTCCACTTCGGCGCTACGCTCCTGCTCACGGCGGATCAGGTCGCGGATGTATTCGCTGTCGTTGGTGTAGTGACCGCCATCGATCTGAGCCTTGATCCAGCCGTCCTGCTTGTCGGTCACAGTGATGGTCTTACGCACGGTTCCCATGATTCGGCGTCCTGTATCGTCATCAGCAGCGCAAAGGCTATCATACTATTGGTGCGCAATGACGCAGGCGAGGCATTAGTTGACCACGCAGCCGAGCCAAGTCCCTTGGCGGCGTATCCGCAGTGGACGACTGACCTAAGCAGACTCAGCCGACACAGGAAGGGGCGGAATCGTAGCAGTCGCATAGGCATCCCATTGCCACCAACCAGATGGGTAGCTCGCATTGTAGTGAGCAACTTTGATCACCTTTCGCGCCAGATACTCCGGCGTGTTCATGCCGAACACTTCCATCGGGTAATCGCGAAACATGTCCAGCAGCCAAAAATCCGGGAAAACCGCATCAAGCGCCGAGTCAAAACGAAGCGGCTTGTAGAAGCTGCGTTGGTTGTCGTAGAGCAACTGTTCCACTGTCGCCTCATGGCCGGAATCCAGAGGAATCAGGCGTTCACTGACCCGCATCAGCGCGACCTTGTTCACGTCCGCATAGGGCTTGGTTCCGGCCCGAACGCTCACATGCAAGATGGCATAGATCTGAGCCCCCGCCTCCCAGGCATTCAACTCGGCTACGAAGCTCTCGGTTACCGCCGTCCTCGCCATATCGGCCAAGTACATAGCTGGCATGCCGGCGGCGCTGCGCAGGGGCAGTCGTTCGAGCACTGCATCACGATCCGGGTTGTATCTTGCCAGCGGCGCAATGGCCACCACGTTGCGCTTGTGCTGCCGGGCAGTCGCCACGACCTGGAGGTTCCTTTCCTTTTCCTTGGAACCATCAGCGGCGGGCACCAACAGCACGTCGTTTAAGGTCATTCTTGCAGTACTGATCCGTTGCGCTTGCTCGGCCATCAAACGGGCGACAAGCCATTCGCCACGCTTTCCATCCATTGCCGGGTACCACTGGATCAGACCGCTTTCGGTCCAGAGCAGATGCAAGAGTCCCAGCAGCGACATCGCGTCGCGTTTCACGCCCGGTCCCGCAACGCGCGGCGGTGCTGGCTTGGCCTCTGTCTTGGCTTGACGCGGCTGACGCAGTGGAAGGTCCAACCGGACATTCAGCCCCCCATCCTCAAGTTCCTTGACCGCCTTGAGGCTGTAAGCCTGCAACCCCGAACTGGTGGCATCCGGTGAGTAGAAGCGGCAGTTCCGACGATGGCTCGGACCAGAGCCAGGGTAACGATGCAGGTGATAGTTGTTGCGCAACTGGACCGAAAGCCGACCTTCGCCAGTCGGCGTGCAAAGACAAACGAAATGGGTCACACGTTGGGCACGGGTAGGCAGGCTCAGTCTCACGGGCTACGACAGTCCTGTCAGTTCAGCGCAGTTTCACGCGCGCATGTGGCGTGACAGCGTGTGATCGGCAACATTTTTATGAATGCTCCTTCCCCATTCGACGTCACGCTATCACACCAAAAAACACGGAAGATCACGCGAGTTCATGGAAGGTCATCGGCAACTGAACACGCGTCAAAAGCGGGTATTTACGGCGCTGCGGAAATGAATAACTTGCATCGTCAAACCACCAGAAGGACACACCCGCCGATGTTCGCCTTGCAACTGAAGCTCAAATTCCGCACCACGCGCGCCAACCTCTTGCTTTCAGCATTCCTCATGACCCTGCCAGCATCATTTGGTCCGCCGGCCCACGATGTGACTGCCTGCCAGACCACAACGCCGATGCAAGCGCCCTCACACGGTCAGGCTTAGGCTAGAGCTATGTGCGGCCGATTCGTCCAAACCCCGATCTTCAAGCCTGACCAGCTCGGCCTGCCCGATCTGGCGCAGGACTTGGTCGAGCTGCCGCCCAGCTACAACCTGGCGCAGACCCATCGCGCGTCGGTCATCCTCGACCGCGGCGCAGGGCGGCAGGTCACCCGCCTGGCGTGGGGCCTCCTGCCATTCTGGGCAAAGGCCAAGGGCCTGCAGGGATCGACGATCAACGCGCGGATCGAAACCGTGGCCACGAAGCCAGCGTTCCGCACGGCCTTCAAGAAACGCCGCTGCGTGGTGCCGATTGCCGGCTACTACGAATGATCGGTTAGCCCCGAGGACGGGAAGAAGGATCCGTGGTTCATCCACGCGGCCGGGCCCCTGCTGGCGGCCGGCCTGTGGGAAGACAACAGCCCACTGCTGGCCGAGGGCAACCTCGGCACCTTCACCATCATCACCGGCGACAGCAGCGGCGTATCGGCTGATATCCACGACCGCATGCCGGTGTGGCTGCAGCCCGGGCAGGTGGACGACTGGATGGCCGCCGAGCCCGACGACGCCATGGGGATGCTGCTGGCCAGCGAGCCTCCAGCCATGGAGACCTACCGCGTCAGCCGTGCTGTGAACTCGCCCCGCAACAACGTGGAACAGTTACTTGAGCCGGTGGCCTGAGCGGAACACCGGAATGCTACGCTCATACCTCTTCGTGGGGCGAAAGATCCGGATGCACCCAGACGCCAAATTCTCAGATGCAATACGAACCGCGCGCCTCTCACTCAACCCGTTCTCTCCAGCCGACGCGGACGAGGTATTTGGTGCGCTGACGCCGACTCTGACACGCTACATGTCTTTCGAACCGCCAACGCGGGACGAGTTCGAGGGTATCTGGCAACAGTGGGTCCGCTCAATGGAGGATGCGTCGGAGTTCACGTTCGTCGTGCGCCGCCTCCAAACGGATCAGTTCGTCGGAGTCGCAACCCTGCACAGGCGGGATATAAGCGAGCCCGAACTAGGCATCTGGGTCAGCGAGCAAGAGCACGGGCATGGCTACGGAGGCGAGGCAGTGAAAGCGCTGATTGGTTGGTCGAACGTGCGGTTCTGTCCCGCCGCCTACCGCTATCCTGTGGCCGTTGCCAATCAGGCGAGCCGCCGGATCGCGGAGCGGCTCGGGGGCAAGCTGTCTGGACAGGAGACTTCTGAGAAGTTTGCGTCCGTCGTTTACAGAGTGCCTTCCGTCGGTTCTTCGACCTTGACCGCCTCAAAGCGGTAGGTAGAGCCGACCTCGAGCGGCGAAGACATGGCCAGCGGCACCGTCATGGTCAGCTGGGCCGCACCGATGCTGGCCTCCGGCTGGAACTGCAGCGTGGCCACGCCAGGCTGGTTTGCGGACTCGGTGCGCTGATTGAGGCTGGCTGCGAAGCTCATGGCTGCGGACGCCTCACCGGCGCCGGCCTCGCCCGCCTCCACCTTCACGGCGGTCCAGTTATAGCGGGCGCCGACCTCCATGGCTGCGGCGGTCGCGGGTGCAGTGGAGAGCGTGAGCTGCTGAGTGCCAATGGCCTGTTGCGGGACGAACTGCAGGATGACCACGCCGCGCTGGGAAGCGCTTTCGGTACGGAGGTTCAATACGGTCTCAAAATTCATGGTGTTCCGCCTCTTGAAAAGGATGGGCCGCGCATGCGCTGGCGGCCAGGCAGGGTTACTGCTCGATGGAAACAATGGAAAGGTTCTGCGTGATTGCCTGACTGTCGAAAGACCCGGAACTGTGGGTCACAGACTGCTCGCCATAGGCCACGATTTCGGCGCGGTAGGAGCGGTCCAGCGCACCGTTGGCGCTGTCGTTCAACGTGATCGAACCTGACCACGCCGAGTTGGCGATGTCCGGGCCGTCCGTCTCGTTGGTGATGTCCACGCCACCGCCGGCTGTGAACGAAGTCCACAACGCTTCGTTGCCGCCCTGTACGGTGAGCGATCACCGCGCTGGGGCAGAACCTCGCTCGGGGTATGGGTGCCCGCCCCGCTCCCGGCTGGGCACGAGGGTTGATCCGGTGTGGGGATGCGGGCGTAGCTGGAGCGGGCCATGGGATTCGAACCCATGTGGTCAGCTTGGAAGGCTGATGCCTGAGCCACTCGGCCAGGCCCGCGCTAAGTGTTCGGGACGCGTCCGTTGACGGTTCCCGCAGAACTGTTGTAGTGGCATCTCCATCGCGGAGATCACTTCCATGAGTACACAAGCGTCACTCGCCCCCTACCCTCGCCAGCAACACCTGATCAGCGTTGGCCGCATTCTCTGCGGCCCTGATTGGGAATCGGGAATGGCCAGCCTGCTTGGCATTTCGAAGCAAACCATCCGCGCCTGGGCAACGGGTGCCGAGCTAATGCCTGCTGAGGCGGTGTGGCCCCTCAACCGGCTCGCGCGCCGCCATGAGAGGCTGCTCGCTGCTCAGTGCGACTTCATTGAGAAGATAGAGAGTGAGTTGCATTTGGAGGCGTGCCTTGGACTTGAAGCACGAGGGTCGAAGACGGCGGATCTGCAGACTGGCCCAGCGCCCATCTGGCAACGCACCCCATGAACGAAAAAGCCCCGCTCGATGGCGGGGCTGGTAAGTTTGGCCGGCGGCCAAGTCTCGCGATGTTGTGGATTCTGCAGGCCAAAGCATGGACCCGGCAACACCACGTTTTCCGGACCTATGCTGCGCGTGCCTCGGGCACGTAATCCGAGCTGCTCAGTGCGCGGGAAAACTTGCGCGCTGACACCTCGCCCGCCTGATGCAGCTCGGCCAGTAACCACTCGAACACCGGCCTCCAACGCTTCGGGTACGCCGAGGGATCACACCCCATCGCCAGAGCTCGACGTCGGTCCGGAAGAGGCTCAATGCCGGTGCACCTGCACTCGGGGCACCCTTTCTCGCTGACCAGCCCGGTGCCGCGACAGTTACCGCAGTGGTTGCCGCTGGCCAGCTCCTGCACGACGGCATCGACCATTCGGCTGAGGTGCTGGTAGGTGTTGCGCAGCCAAGCGGCGGCGCGCGCCTGGTCAACGGCAACCTTGCGCTGCTCTAGGGCGCGGCGCTGCGCATCCGACATCCCGCGCCGCCCCAGCGACACGATGGCCTGCACGAACTCCAGGTCGGCCTCCGCATCGGCCAGCGCTCGCGCGCGGCGGGTGAACTCAGGCCGGACGATGGCCAGCACCGCCTCAGCGAGCTTGGGCCGGTGCCGCAAGGCGCCATCGGGCAGGTACACCGCTTCCATCACCTCGCGGCCCAAGCCGGCCGGGACCATGCCGAGCGCGGCAGCGATATCGGACGTCGTCAGGCTGGGCGCGCCTCCCCCCTGCCCCACGTCAAAGCGCACGGTCTGCGGGTTCAGGCGGGCCAGCATCTCGCGGCGGTCAACCATGGGTGTTCTCTCCTGGGGTACTACTGTTGGTAGAAATGCCGCGCGCTTCTGCAAGGGTGGCGCGCCAGCGATATGCGGTTGCTCGATGCATGCCGAAGTCGTCCATCAGCTCCTGGAAGGTGGGGAGGCGGCGCCGGTACTTGTCAGCAACCCGGCAGGCGATCAGCAGGCCCAGGCGAACTGAGTGCCGGGGCCCTCCGATCTCCTCGCTGTAGCGCCGCGTGGTCATGGCAGCAGCCGCTCGATCTCGATTACGCAACCCGGCGCATCGAGAGCGTGCGCGCCCTCGCCTGGGTAACGCTTCGAGGCTGTGCACTCGACCACCCTCGCGTCATCGCGCCACAAGCCCGCGTCGGTGATGGCGTCCTCCGTGGAACGCACCAGCTTCGACAGGTCGGGCAGCTTGCTGGGCAGCGTTACGCGGCGCTTCGGGGCGCTGGTTGGCTTGGGCAGGGTGAAGGTCATCCGCACGCGCAGGGGCTCATCCAGCAGCGCGAGGCCCAGCTGCGCACGCACCTGCTACGCCGCAGCTTTGACGTCCTGTCTCCACGGCCTGACCTTCTTCGACGACTCGGCCAGGATCGCCCGGCCATCCTTGGCCAGCCCCTTGAACGACTTGCTGCCCTGCGGCGCCGGCGACCCGTAGACCACGATGCGGATGCTCATGCGGCCACCTGGATCGCGCCCATCTGCCACAGGGCCAGCATCGTGCGCTCGTGCCCGCGTAGCCAGATCTCAGCCTTCTCCTCGCGGGTGAAGCGCCTCCCTTGGTCCAGCTCGCGGTGGCAGCTCCGGCAACCGCTGGCGACAAAACAGTCGTGGGCCTTGAGTCCGCCGCCCTACCCGTGCCGGCTCTGGTTGCTGTGCGCGGGCTCGCCGAAGCCGCCGTCGCAGCAGTTTTCGATCTGCAGGCTGCACTCGACTTGGTAGACAGCGTCCAGTAACGCGCGGTCGCGGTAGTTGCTATGCACCGGCGTCACCCCTGCAGCGGGCGCGAGAAACCAACAGCGCCGCAATCAAAGCCGCGACGAAATCAAATTTGCCGTCGGCTGAGCAGCCATCATAATGCTCAAAGAGACGCGTTGCGGTTGTAGCGTCGAGGTAATCAAGCTCGCCCTCAATTTTCTTGGACTGGAAAGGAATATCAGACATGGCTGTTACCCACGTTGCGAATTGCCCTCACTGCCGAACGGAAAATGTCGGAATGACCTACGTCGCGACATCTGTTCCGCGCAGGAGTGATCCAACGGTCGTTTTTCGTTGCAATAGCTGCCTTAATTTGGTGTGCGCTCTCCTTAAATCTGACAGCGGCATGTACCACTGGATTGAGCAGTCGGCGGGGAACTTGGATGACGTATCTCGGGTAAACCACGCCCGGATCCAGCATGTTTACCCGCAGCAGGAGCGTGCATACGCACCAGAACACGTCTCGAACGCAGTAAAGCGGGCTTTCCTCCAAGGCGAAGACAACGCCGCCAGGCGCCAATCTGATGCTGCAGCGGCGATGTACCGAAAGGCCCTCGATCTGGCGACGAAGGAGCTTGATGCAGGCCTTGCTGGTAAAAATCTCGCGCCGCGAATCGATGCACTTCATAAGGCGGGGAAACTGACTCAGGACCTCAAAGACTGGGCGCATATGATTCGATTGGATGGGAATCATGGCGCCCACGACGACGAAGAACTCACGCGAGAGGAGATCGCACAGCTCGCTAGCTTCACAGAACTGTTCCTTACCTACACCTTCACTCTTCCGGCTCAAGTTGCAGGCAAGAAGGCCGCTGCAGTTCAAGCTGTTGGAAATGGCCCCTAGCTCGTCACTCATGCGGCCTCCGCGAAATCGCGCGGGTTGTGCCCCAGTCCAAGGAGCACCGTGTCCGACCAGCGCACCGGCCGCGCGTGCATGCCCTGCTCGTCTGGGTGGTCGCCGATGTGCACCAGCACGGTGATGGCATCGCAGGCCAGCGACTTCGTCAGCTTCATGCTGGATCCGCCCAGCATGATGTGGCCAGGTGCGCCCTGCCCCCGGTCGATCGCGGGTATTAGGCGCCAGCCCAGCATCGTGCCGGCCACCATGTGCCGCCAGTCGTCCTTCGTAAGACGCTGGCCGTGCCAGGACAGGCCGGCGGCAAGATCACCGCAGATGGCGTTGAGCATGCGCTGCTGCTTGGTCGTCATCATCCCCTCGCCGCGGTCCTGCCAGTCGGAGGGCTGGATTCCGCTCATGCTGCTTTCTCCGCAGCGACGGCCGCCAACGCCGCAGCGGTCTCCGCCGCGCGAGTGCTCGGTTGCGGCGCTGGCTGCATAAGCCGCTGGTGAAGCACGGAATGGAACTCCGCCGCACCAACGCGCACCTTGATGCGGGCCATGGCCGACAACAACATCTGCATCTCGCCTTCGTGGAAACGGCGCTCGAATGCCCATGGGTTGTGACCTTGGTGCCAGGTCTTCGGCTCGTGGCCGGAGGTCAGGAACACGCGCCTCCCTGAAACCTCCAGAAGGCCCCAGCCGGTGGGTATCTCGGCCGCACGGAGCAAACCCCTCGGGGCCATGTAGTACCGGTACAGGCCAAGGCCTTTGGAAGGTTCCGCGCGGAACGGCTTCTTCCGATCAGCGAGGAAGTCCGAGCGACTGACCTTGCATTCGATGAGCATCGAACGCCCGGTGTACCAGCCAATGGCATCCGGGTTTTCACCGTTGGCCGTCGCTGCGCACAGCTCTTCCAACACCACCGGGCAACCCGCGGTATTGCGTAGCCAGCGACCGGCGATCTTGACGAGGTCCGTATGGGTAAGGTCGCTCATGCCGCCACTCCCAGTTTCATTTCGTAGTCCCGCTGGTCCCAGCCGGCTTCCCATTCCTTGCGCTGCAGATGTCCGGCGGTGCCCATCTCGTACAGCGGCACCGAGCTGCGCGGCTTGTGCGCCTCGCGCATGTAGCGGCCTGTTTGGCGCGCGCGCAGCAGCAGCTCCTTGCTGACCTCAGGCTGCATGTCGGACCTCATCGGGCTCGCTAACCGGAGCGGCCTGCACTTCCGGCGCCGGATCCGCAACTCCCAGCAAGTCCGCGATGTCGTCCATGTGGCGGGCAACTTGGTCGCGGGTCGCCGGAACCGGATGCCGCACCTCGTGCTCGATCTCAGCCACCGGCGCCGGCGGCAGGTCACCGCCGCGCATCACAAACTCCTTCGCCCGGTTGTAGGCGGCCTGCAGCAGCTTGTCGGCCTTGTCGGCACTGGCCAGCCGGTAGCGGTGTCCGTCCAGGTAGTGCCACACCAGCCGGGTGAAGCCGTCCTGCTGGCCAGCATCGGCGCGCACCGCGTCGAATGGAGGAATGCCCAGGCACATCATCCGGAACTGCGGCAGCGTCGGCGGCCACGGATCCGCAGTGGCAATGCAGGCGGCGAGGCCGTCAGCCATTTGCCGTCCCGACAACCCGGAAAGACCCTTCGACCACGTCTTCGCCGCTGCCCCCGCCGGATCCGCCGTATACCCACTCGTCCACTTGTGTCCGTAGATCTGAGCCATGTGCTTCCAGAGCTGATCCATGACGTGCTGCGATTGCAGACGTGGCGTCGATGACGTTTCCGCCCTGCTCTCGGGCGCGGATGAACTGCTCAACTTGGTCGGCAGGAGCGAGGCGACGTGTTCCATGGTGGGTTCCGGTGTTCTGCGGTGGTTGCTTGGGGCCTTCGGCGTGGCGGGCCCGGGCGGTGGTGATCGCCCAGGCGAAGGGCTTCGCCACCGGTGGTGCGCGGCTCAGGCCCTCAGTGACGGTGTCGCCCAAGGCCTGCGGCGTGACGCCCTCGCCGAGAGCGGCCAGCAGGTCCGGATGGCTCGGGTTCGTCGTGTGGCAACCAGCTCGGCGCATGAGCAAGCACGCCTGCCCCGCCAAGGTCGCGCCCTCAGAGATCTCTGGTGCTTGCTGAGATCTATCTGGAGTAGATATATCTGTCCCTGTCCCTGTCCCTGTCCCTGTCTTAGCCGTGACATGTCCGTGACCTGTCCCTGTGACAGGTGGTGTGACAGGTGGAGTGACACGCTCCATGCCGTCACAGTCGTCCGAATCGTCGTCGCCTTCCCCGCCGCTGCACTGCTTATCGACCTGCACGACCTGTAGCTCGTATCGCTCCAGCAGCTTCCTCAGCTCGCCGGTTCTGATGTTCCATACGGGGGAGATACCCACCGCGCGCAGTGCCTTGAATGCCAAGGAACGCCACTCGCGCTCCCGGCGCTTCCTGTCGTTGTCATGCTCCTTGCCGGCGCGGTATTCCTTTCTCTCGGCCCACGCTTCGACAGCCTTCTCCGCGACCACGGGGTGATACCAGCGCCCATCGCTGCATACGACGAAGCCGCGCATCGCGCCAGGCTTGACGGCCAACCAGCCGCGAACATCGCGACCGAAGCCGGCATAGGCTGCCAGTGCTTGATCGTTGTCCGGCAGGCTCGCCGCCGGCAGCTGATTCCAGGCAGCGCACCACAGCAGCACCGCAGCACGGAACTCGTCGCCGGTGGCCATGATGGCTAGATCGCTGTCACGGAGCCTCGCAACGTCCAGTGGCATGAACGGCATGCCGCGGAGGTCGACGTCAACCTGATCCAAGGCACGCCCGAATGGCATACTCGCGCAGTGAGTTGAATGCGTTCGGCCAGAACATGCGCAGCCAGTTCCGCGACGCGCTAGCCCTGATCGACGGCCAGGCGGTCCAGTCGTGAGCCTGCCCTACGAGAACGCCACCAGCGGCAGCAACGCCATCAACGATATCCAGAAGATGCTGCGCGCCTTCGGCTGCCAGCGCTTTGCCACCGGCGAGGACTACGACACGGGCGAGCTGTTCATCCAGTTCGAGCACCGCGGCCGGCAGGTGCAGTTGAAGGCCAGCGCGCGGGGCTACGCCGCCGCCTGGCTACGCGAGCATCCATACGGCCCGCGCGTGCGCGCCACCAAGGCCGAGCACGAATCGAAGGCAATGAAGATCGGCGGTATCGCGGTCTACTCAATCCTGCGCGACTGGGTGAAGGGTCAGGTCACCGCCATCGAGATCGGCATGCTGACCTTCGAGGCGGCGTTCCTGTCGCACATCCTGCTGCCCAGCGGGCAGACGGTCATCGAGCACGTGCAGCACCAGAAGCTGCTCCCACAGGAGCAGGCGAATGGTTGAGACAAAGCGCTTGCTTGCTGGCAGCCCCTCAACTTTCCTCAGCCTGCAAAGCTCCACCGATGAGGTTAATCGCAACCAAGAGATCGGCAGCCGCCTTCTCCAGAGTGCTTTGAAAAACATCCATGACTTCCACGTTGTCACCGGTGTAATTCTTCACCGCGTCACGAACAGCCCACTCCATTCGCTTGGCGGCCGCTGCTCCCATCACCGCTCGGCTAAGCGGCACAGCAGCGGAACCGAGAACGTGCAGTTTCTCCAGACGCGCTTCCAGCATGGGCGGAATCCGGAGAATATCGCCACCCTCCACGTCGAAGCTTTCGGTGATTGCCATCCGACGCTTCAACTTAACGTGGTGCGCCAGTTGCCTGATCTTGTGCTGCCAATCGATCAAGCCGGTCAAAAGCAAAACACTCATGCCGCGAGATTGATCTACTGCATCACGTCGCCTGCGTCGGCCCTCTGCTTGAGCAAGCACGAGCGCAACGACCACGGCAGCGAAGGTCCCAACCGCCGACGCCCAACCGGCAGCCTCAGCGCTCGCAAGTTGAGGGACGCCCATAAAGCCGATGGTTACCGCACCTCCGAGCCCGAAACAAAGAGGCGCCAAGAACCAAGGGCTTGCCCCATGCCGCAAGACGTCTCGCAATCGGCTATCCACTGCCGTCCTTCCTCACCTGGCCAGGAGCCGATTCTGTCATGACAGCCCGCGAACGACCCATCCTGTTCAACGGCGCCATGGTGCGCGCCATTTTGGCCGGCGCGAAGACGCAGACGCGGCGTGCGCTCCGCGACCAGAATCCCGTCGATCTTGGCGCAGCAAGGCACGGTTCGCATCTACGTCGGAAGCCTATGTTCGACAGCGTGGCCAATCGTGTTGTCGGCACTTCGCTGGTGGATGTGAACTGCCCCTTCGGCCAGCCCGGCGACCGGCTGTGGGTGCGGGAGACGCACGCCATCTTCCCTACGCACGGCCAGCACCGCGCCGATGGCGAGCGCTGGGGGCCGTGGGGCGGCCTGCCGACCACTATGTCGGGTGGCGGCAAGCAGTTCGCCTTCCGCGACCTTTGGACCAGCACCGGCGGCGACTGGGGCAACAACCCGTGGGTGTGGGTGATTGAGTTCAAGCGCGTGGAGGTGGCAGGTGGCTGACCTGCTGAAGGAAGAAGCGCCCGACCACCGGGCGGTGGGCCACGAGCTGGCCCGGCGCTCCGGGGTGGACCTGACGCGCGCACGGAAAGGCGTCGTGCGGCTGTGGCAAGCACGCGGCCTGGCGCTGATCGCGCTGGTGCGCGGCGACAAAGAAGAGGTGGCCAGGATCATGGCGCATGCGAAAGGCCGCACTGGCAAAACGAAACCGCCCGCGATCGACGCGGCGAAGGAGCAATGATGAGCGGCAAGAAGACCGCGGCCGATCTGGCCGCCGACCTCCAGGACATCGAGGTCGTGATGATCCGCACCTCATTGAGTCGGGCGTCGATCTATCGCCGAATGGCACAAGGCAGCTTCCCTAAGCAGCGGAAGCTGGGCGCACGTACGGTGTGGGCGAAATCGGATATCGACCGCTTCTGCGCTGAAGTGATCGGAGACGGAAGTATGGGAGACTGTATGGGACAGGATTTGGCAGCGTAGTATTCCACTGCCTTTTCAGTCACTTACAAAAGGTCTTGGCGGAGAGAGTGGGATTCGAACCCACGGAAGGTTTGACCCTTCGCCGGTTTTCAAGACCGGTGCCTTAAACCGCTCGGCCATCTCTCCGATGTGCTGCAGTCCCGGAGGCTGTCCGGGGAGGCGTATTCTCGCATGCGTCGGGGGCGTTTGCCCATGGCTCGGCGCGTGCCAGTAGCCCGGATGGTGAAGGTTTACGCCGAGCATGGCTCGGCGCTACCAGAGGTCAGCCTGTTGGGTCAGCCGGCGTCTACGGCCAACGCGCCCAAGGCTGTCGCCTTGATCTTCTCTTTGGCCCGTTCGCACGCGCCGCCGCAATCCAGTCGTGAGGCTTCCAGTTGCGGCGGTAGGTGCTCGGCCAGGAAATCGATGAACACCCGCACGGCCGGCAGCAAGCCGCGGCGTGAGGCGAACACCGCGTGGCAGATGCCCTGCGGCAGCGACCATTCGGGCAGCACCACTTCCAGCTCGCCCTTGCGCACGGCATCGGCGCAGACCGTTTCCGGCAGCATGGTGATGCCGAAACCGTCTTTGACCATGCTCTGCAGCAGCGGGAAATCGAAGCCGGCTACGCGCGGTTGCAGGTCGACGCGGCGCACGGCGCCTTCCGGTCCATGCAGTTCCCATCGCTGGCGGGCCTCGTCTTCACTGATGCTCAGTGTTACGTGGTTGATCAGCTCATCCGGATCCTTCGGGCGGCCGGCCCGATCCAGATACTTCGGGCTGGCGACCAGCAGTTCCTGCACCTGGCCGAAGCTGCGCATGACCAGGCTGCCGTCGTCATCCAGCCGCGAACGGACGCGCAGGGCGACGTCGTAGCCTTCATTGATGATGTCTACGCGGCGATTACTGATGTTCAACTGCAGCCGCACTTTGGGGTACTGCTCCAGGAACTTCGGCAGCAGCTTGGGCAACTGCATCTGCGCCAGCGATACCGGCACACTTGCGCGTACCAGGCCACGCGGCTCGGCGCTCAGGCGGTCCACGACCTCGCGGGCGGCTTGGGCTTCAGCCAACATTGTCTGCGCATGGCGGTGCACGCTGGTGCCGACGTCGGTGACGGCAAAGCGACGCGTGGAGCGCTGCAGCAGGCGGACGCCGAGGTCGGTTTCCAGCTGGCTGATACGGCGGCTCAGGCGCGACTTGGGGATGCCGAGCGCACGTTCTGCTGCGGCAAAACCGCCGTGGTCGACCACCATGGCGAAGTAGTAGAGATCGTTGAGGTCTTGCATGTCGCAGTTCCATAGGTAGAACAATACGTGGCATTCAACCATCTTTATCCCACATTGGCAACAACCTATCGTGTGCCCTGTCGGCGGCGCTTAAGCCTCCCCCATACATAGGTGACTGCCATGAAGCTTCTGCATATCGACGCCAGCGCGCTTGGCGACAATTCGGTTTCCCGCCAGCTGTCCGCGGCGGTGGTTGGCCGTTTCAAGGATTCCGCTACGGACCTGGATGTGGCGTACCGCGATCTGGACGCAAACCCGATCCCCCACCTGCGCGGCAGCTCGCTGGCCCAGCTGGATGCGACAGAAACCGCCGATGCGCAGCAGGTGTTGGAGCAGTTCCTGGCTGCTGACGTGGTGGTGATCGGTGCGCCGATGTACAACTTCAGCATCCCGTCCACGCTGAAGGCTTGGATCGACCGCGTTGCGGTGGCCGGCAAGACGTTCAAGTACACCGAGGCAGGCCCGGTTGGGCTGGCGGGTGGCAAGCGGGTGATCATTGTGAGCAGCCGTGGCGGCATCTATACCGATTCGCCGGCGGACTTCCAGGAGCCGCTGCTGCGTCAGGTGTTTGCCTTCATGGGCATCAATGACGTGGAATTCGTGCGTGCTGAAGGCATCGCGTATTCGCCGAAGCATCGCGAAGAAGCGATCGCGGCGGCACTGGCGAACCTGCCGGAAGCGGAGCTGGCTGCGGCCTGAGGTGGTTGAAGTGTTCCAGCGGTTGCTGGCGGCTCGTCGTCGGCCGGTGACCGTGGGCTGAAAGTGTCCCTCCCCCGTTTCAGCCCGTGTAGCGGCCCTGCAGAGATGTGGGGCCGTTTTTTTTTGCGGTGTGTTGGGGCGCGGGGTAGCGCCGAGCAGTGCTCGGCGAGCGCAGCGGTGGGTGGGCTGACGGCCGGCGGCCGACATTGCCGCGAAGTGCAGCCGGCTGAAGCCGGCTCTACCGAGCGCGCACGCGGGTGCGGCGGCGGGGCGGGTGGGACGGCCGGGGCCGTCGTTGCCCGATGGCGTGGCGCGAGGTGCGGTGGATTGGACGGCCGGGGGCCGTCGTTGCACCATGGTGTGGTGCGAAGGGCAGCCGGCTGAAGCCGGCTCTACCCGGTTGGTCGGTCAGGCGATGGTTTCCAGGCCGCCCATGTAGGGGCGCAGGACGTCGGGGACGGTGATGCTGCCGTCTTCGTTCTGGAAGTTCTCCATCACGGCGATCATGGCGCGGCCGACGGCCACGCCGGAGCCGTTGAGCGTGTGCAGCAGCTCGGGCTTGCCGGTGGTGGGGTTGCGCCAGCGGGCCTGCATGCGGCGGGCTTGGAAGTCGCCGGTGTTGGAGCACGAGGAGATCTCGCGGTAGGTGTCCTGTGAGGGCAGCCACACTTCCAGGTCGTACGTCTTTACCGCGCTGAAGCCCATGTCGCCGGTGCACAGCAGCACCTTGCGGTACGGCAGGCCCAGCTTTTCCAGCACCACTTCGGCGCAGCGGGTCATGCGCTGGTGCTCGGCATCGCTGTCCTCCGGGCGGCAGGCGGTGACCAGTTCCACTTTCTCGAACTGGTGCTGGCGGATCATGCCGCGCACGTCGCGGCCACCGCTGCCGGCTTCGGAACGGAAACACAGCGAGTGGGCGGTCATGCGCAGCGGCAGGCGATCGGGGTCGACGATTTCGTCGCGCACGATGTTGGTCAGCGAGATTTCCGAGGTCGAGATCAGGTACCGCTTCTGCTCACCCAGATGGGTGATGAACATATCCTCTTCGAACTTCGGCAACTGGCCGGTGCCGTACAGGCTGTCGGCGTTGACGATCACCGGCACGTTGGTTTCCTGGTATTCGTGCTCGCCGCTGTGCAGGTCGAGCATGAACTGGGCCAGGGCGCGATGCAGGCGCGCGATCGGGCCGCGCAGCACGGTGAAGCGGGAGCCGGACAACTTGGCCGCGGTCTCGCCGTCCAGCCACTTGTTGCGGGCACCCAGTTCTACGTGGTCGAGCACCTTGAAATCAAACTGGCGCGGGGTGCCCCAACGGGACTGCTCCACGTTGTCACTCTCGTCGGCGCCGGCTGGCACGTCCTCAGAGGGAATGTTCGGGATCATCATCGCGATCGCGTCGATCTTCTCGCGCAGTTCGTCCAGGGTCACTTCCGATGCCTTCAGCTCATCTGCGAACGCGGCCACTTCGGCCATGATCGCCGACACGTCTTCGCCCTTCGCCTTGGCCTGGCCGATCGCCTTGGAACGGCTGTTGCGCAGGCTCTGCAGCTCCTGCGTGCGCACTTGGATGCGCTTGCGGTCGCTTTCCAGCGACTCCAGTGCAGACACGTCGAGCTCGAAGCCGCGACTGGTGCGCAGGCGTTCGGCGAGGTCGGCGGGCTGTTGGCGAAGCAGGGCTGGATCGAGCATGGCGGAAGGTCGTTTGTGGATCAGGAAGCCGATTATCGCTTGTTATGCGGATTTCTGCCGCCGGTTCATCGGGGCTGTGCCAGAATCGCCTGGTCCCTTCACGGTTTCAGTCATGCCTGCTACCCGTTCTACGTCCGGCAAGTCGATCACCCTGCAGATTCCGCGCAACAGCCTGAAAATCGCCGGCATCGCGTTTGCCGTCGGGCTGTTGCTCTTCGTGGCGGTCTGGCTGGCAAGCCGCGACAAGGGCTTCTTCCAGGCCGAACCGGCAGCGAAGACGCCGCAGGAAGTGGCGGAAGTCGAGCCGTTGCCGGAGCCCTTGGCCGCTGCGGCCGGGTCCAGTGACATGCCCGAGGCGCGCCCTGCCCCGCCGTCGGAAGAAGTACCGCAGTTGGTCGAGACCACGCCTGCACCGCCGGCAATGAGCGAAGGCGTTCCGGCACCGGGCACTGCCCCGGCTACCGCAGGTGCCCCGGCCAATGACCGCCCGATGCCGATCCCGGGCCAGTCGCCGCCGCCGACCTATCCGCCCGCTGCCCTGCGCCGCGGCGACGCCGGTTCCGTCGTGGTGCGCGTGGATGTGGATGCCACCGGCCGCGCGTATGGCGTGACCCTGGTGCAGCGCAGCGGTTCGCGCGATCTGGATCGCGCCGCCATGGAAGCGGTGCGCCGCTGGAAGTTCACCCCTGCGGTGAGCAATGGCCAGCCGGTGACGGGCAGTGTCGAAGTGCCGTTCGATTTCACGCCGGGTCGTTGATCACAACCCGTCTGCATCGCTGAACGGTGCCGATACCCGAACCTGAACTCCATGCACCGCGTTGACGCGATGCTTACGCACACGCCATGCCGACCGCGCAAGACTCGGGGCGACGTCGGAAACGACAGTGCAGGAGAATCACCATGAGTGCGACCCATGCTCCCGATATGCCCGCTTCGTCGCGTCACCAGGCCGATGGTGACCTCGCAGTAGAACGCCGTCGCCCCTCACCGCTGTTGTGGATGGCGTTGATCGTGGCGATGTTTGCGGCGGCCTTGGTGTGGTTGCGGATGGCGGACACCGAAGTGGCGCCAGCGCCGATCGGCGAGCGCATGCTGCCCGCCACCAATGCCCCCGTGGCCACCGCGCCAGCCGAGCGCCCGCGTGCCGCAGCCCCTGCCACACAGCAGCGCGCGGCCCCCGCCGTACGCAATCGCGAGGCGCGTCCGCTGACCAGCAATGCCAAGCCGACTTACCCGACCACTGCGCTGCGTAATGGCGTGCAGGGCAGCGTGGTGGCGAGCTTGAAGGTAGCGCCGACGGGTGCCGTCACCGATGCGAGCATCGTGTCGCGTACCGGCCAGCGTGATCGCGACCTCGACCGCGCCGTGCTGAGCACCGTGCGCGGTTGGAAGTTCGAGCCGGCCATGCAGAATGGCCGTGCCGTTGCCAGCGTGGTCAACGTGCCGGTGGACTTCCGTACTCAGCGTTAAGCAACATCGCGTGACGTGAAACGAAAATGCCGACCCAGCGGGTCGGCATTTTCAATTCCGGGAACGGCCAGCGGCCGTCTTTGCCCTCACGCCAACCCGAACCCCGCACCACCCGCCAGCGCATCAAACCCGGGGAACGAGGTCGCCACATTGGCCACATCGTTGATCCGCACCTCCCCGTTGCTCAACTGCCCGGCAATGGCGAAGGACATCGCGATGCGGTGGTCGCCGTGGCTTTCAATCGTGCCGCTGCCCAGCGTGGCGCCACCATGGATCGTGGCGCCGTCTTCGGTCTCATCCACCTGCACACCCAGCGTACGCAGGCCGGTCGCCATGGCGGCCAGACGGTCGGATTCCTTCACCCGCAGTTCGGCCGCGCCGGTCACCACGGTGTTGCCTTCCGCTGCGGCGGCGGCCACGAACAGCGCCGGGAACTCGTCGATCATGTCCGGCACCAGGGCCTCGGGAATCTGCGTGCCCTTCAGCGGTGCGTAGCGCACCACCAGATCGGCGACCGGTTCCCCGCCCTGCTCGGCCGGATTCTCTTCACGGATGTCCGCGCCCATCAGGCGCAGCGCATGCAGCAGCCCGGTGCGGCGCGGATTCAAACCCACCTGCTGCAGTCGCAGTTCGGAACCGGGGATGATGCTCGCGGCGACCAGGAAGAACGCGGCCGACGAAAAATCGGCCGGCACCACGATGTCGGTCGCACGCAGGCGCTGGCCACCGCGCAGGCGGGCCTTGCCCGGCGAGTACTCGATGTCCACGCCGAAAGCGGCGAGCATGCGCTCGGTGTAATCGCGCGTCGGATGGGGTTCCACCACGGACGTTTCGCCGCTGGCATACAACCCGGCCAACAGCACAGCGGATTTGACCTGCGCGCTGGCCACCGGCGAGGCGAAGTCGACGCCGTGCAGCGCCTGGCCACCGCGCACGTGCAGGGGCGGCGTGCCGTCCTCCTGCGTATCGATCTGGGCACCCATCTGCGCAAGCGGGCCGGTGATGCGGCGCATCGGGCGACGCGACAAGGATTCATCGCCGACCAGCACACTGTCGAACGCCTGCCCGGCCAGCACGCCGGCGATCAGCCGCATGCCGGTGCCGGCATTGCCGCAATCCAGCTCGCCCACTGGGGCCTGCAGGCCGTCAATGCCCACGCCATGCACCACGCGCCGCGACGGCGATGGCGTTTCCATGCGTGCGCCCATCTGGCTGAAGATGCGCGCGGTCGCACGGGTATCTTCGCCTTCCAGGAAGCCATCGATGGTGGAGGTGCCGTCGGCCAGCGCGGCGAACATCACCGCGCGGTGGGACACCGATTTGTCGCCGGGAATGACCAGGCTGCCCTGCAGGGGCTGGCCCTTGCGGGCGATCCAATGCTGCGTGTTGCTCATCGTCTGCTGCTTCCGTCAGCGCCGCCGTGCGGCGATGGAACTGGGTGCGGGGCGCATGGGCGGCCCCGCAGGAATGAACTCAGGGCACGGCGACCGGGTACGAGCCCAGCACCTTGATCTGTGCGGCATGCGCTTCCAGCTCGGCCAGTGCGGCCTGCATCGGCTCATCGTCGATGTGCCCCGCCAGATCGATGAAGAAGCCGTACTCCCACTTGCCGTGGTGCGAGGGCCGCGACTCGATGCGGTTCATGCTGATGCCATGGCGCGCGAACGGGCTGAGCACGTCGAACAGCGCGCCGGGCTTGTCATGGATGAACACCAGCACCGAGGTGCGGTCATGGCCGGACGTCGGGAAGATGTTGCGGCCGATCACCAGGAAGCGCGTGGTGTTGTCGGCGTCGTTCTGGATCGGCTTGGTGACGACCTTTTTCAGGTTGTACACGTGGCCGGCGTTCTCGCCGCCGATCGCCGCCGCATCATCGGCGTTCCGCGCGCGACGTGCGCCTTCCGCGTTGCTCGATACCGGGATCTTCTCCGCTTTCGGCAGGTTGGCACGCAGCCAAGCCGAGGTCTGCATGAAGGACTGCGGATGCGCGTAGATGCGCTCGATGTCGTCCAGTCGGCCACTGCGCGACATGATGAACTGCTGCACGCGTAGTTCGGCTTCGCCACAGATTTTCAGGTTGGAGGTCAGGAACATGTCCAGGGTGATCTGGATGGTGCCCTGCCCCGAGTTTTCCACCGGCACCACGCCGAAATCGGCGTTGCCTGCTTCCACTTCCTGGAACACTTCTTCGATGCTGCCCATCGGCAGGCCCAGCGCCGAGCGCCCGAAATGCTTGAGCACAGCCTGCTGGCTGAAGGTGCCTTCCGGACCGAGATAACCGATCTTCAGCGGCTCCTGCTGGGCCAGGCAGGCCGACATGATCTCGCGGTAGACATGCACCAGCAGCTCATCGCTGAGCGGGCCTTCGTTGCGGTCCACCACCATGCGCAGCACCTGGGCTTCGCGTTCGGGGCGGTAGTAATCCACGGCCGCGGCGAGCTTGCCCTTGGCCTTGCCCACCTGATGGGCGAAACGGGCGCGCTCGGCGATCAGCGACTGGATGTCACGGTCGATCTGGTCGATCTTGCCGCGCACATCGGCCAGCACCGGGGGTGCGGATGCGGGTGCTTCGACCTTCGCGGCCTTGGCTTTCGAGGCGGCGTTCGGCTTGCCCGGCGCGGTGGGCTTGGCCTTGGCGGCCTTGGCGGCAGCCGGCTTGGCAGGTTTGCTAGCCATCTGTGTTCCTTGATGCAGGGCGCGCAGTCAGCGCGCGCCGGGGATGGACAGTGAAGCGACTCAACCGTGACGTTGCTGGAAGTCCGCCATGAAGGCGACCAGCGCTTCGGCGCCGGCGACGGGCATGGCGTTGTACAGCGAGGCACGGATGCCGCCCACGGCCTTGTGGCCTTTCAAGGCGAGCAGTCCCGCCGCCTTGGCATCGGCGACAAATCGCGCATCCAACTCGGCAGTGGGCAGGAAGAACGGGATATTCATCCGCGAGCGCGCGGCGACGGCGACCTCGTTGCGGTAAAACCCGCCGGACGCATCGATCGCCGCGTACACCAGCGCCGCCTTGGCCGCGTTGCGCTTGGCGAATTCGACCACGCCGCCCTCGGCCAGCATCCACTTGAACACCAGCCCGGCCAGGTACCAGTTCCAGGTCGGTGGGGTATTGAGCATGGAGTCGCGCGCGGCGTGCGAGCGGTAATCAAAAATGTCGGCGCGCGATTGCCCGCTGCGTTCCAGCAGGTCGCGGCGGATGATCACCACCGCAATACCCACCGGGCCGAGATTCTTCTGCGCGCCGGCATAGATCACGCCGTAGCGGCTGATATCCAGCGGCTCGCTGGCGATGGACGAACTGAAATCGGCCACCAGCGGCACGCCACCGGTATCGGGCGTGTCGCGGAACTCCACGCCGTGGATGGTTTCATTGGCGGTGATATGCACGTAAGCCGCATCGTCGGACAGCTGCCATCCGGCACGCGCCGGGATGTCACGGAATCCGTCGGCCTGGCTGCTGGCGACGATGACCGGCGACACGTACGGCGAGGCCTGCTTGACCGCGGTATTGCCCCAATGACCGGTCAGCACATAATCGGCGCGTTGGCCGGCGCTGGCGAAATTGAGCGGAATCAGCGCCTGCTGGGTGGTGGCACCACCGGGCAGGAACAGTACGGCGTAGTCGTCCGGCACGCTGAGCAGTTGCCGCAGATCGGCTTCGGCAGCGGCGGCCACGGCCATGAACTCCGGTCCGCGATGGCTCATCTCCACGATGGAGGCGCCAGCACCATGCCATTCCAGCATCTCTTCCTGCGCCTGGCGCAGGACCACTTCCGGCAACGCTGCAGGGCCGGCACTGAAGTTGTACGCGCGGGTCATGTCACACCTGTGAGGCAAGACCCCTAGTATGCCGCAGCGCACCAGCCTTTAGAGGCGGCCGTTCAAGGGAAATTTGGTTGCATCGGTATCCATCGGCGCGCGCCCGGATACATCGGTAGCGCCGAGCCACGCTCGGCGAGCGCAGCGGCCATCTCTCAGCGCGCGCCGAACCACAGCAGCAGGCTCAGCACACCCGCCAGCAGCAGCGCGCTCACCAACAACCACGGCCAACGCCGGACGCGGCGCGGTGCCAGATCCGTCGCGGCTTCATCCGGCTCGCTGTACGTGTACTCGTCCATCGGCTGCGGTCGCTGGCGCGGATCATCCGGCAGCTCCAGCACGAAACGATGCTGGCCATCGAACACCACCTGGTCGCCGCCCTGCAGCCAGCAATGCCGCACGGCCACGCCGTTCACCCGGCTGCCTTCGCCGGTGCCGAGGTCGCGCAGCAGGATGCGTTCGCCGTGACTCTCCACGCGCGCATGCTGATCGGCGAAGGCCGGCTCGTCGATCTGGATATCTGCGTCGGCGCTGCGCCCCACCACCAGCGGGCGATCCAGCGGAAAGCCGCGGCCGTGGTGCGGTCCGCCGACGCCTCGCAGCAGGCGCGGTTCGTCGGACGGGTGTGCGGCCTGTGCCGACGGGGCGATCACCGGTGTGTCCACCTCACCCACGATCAACAACTCCACCCCTTCCACATACACCGCGTCGCCGGCACGCAGCAGCGCCATGCGCCGCACCGGACGGCCGTTGACATGAAGCCCGCGCACCCCGGCAGCCACCTGCAGCCACAGGCCGCGCTGGTCCAGGCTGAGCTGGGCCAGCAACAGGCTGCCTTGGCTGCCTTCCACCAGTTTGATGCTGCCGTTGGCCTGGCGCACTATTTTCTGCACCCCCGGCAACAAGGGCTGGTCGGGCTGCGGGTTCTGGCTGTAATGGACGTGCAGATTAGGCATGCGGCGCAGCCTAGCAGGTGGCTGACATTCGCAGAAGAACCTTGTCAGTTGGCGTTTGCTGTCGCCATGCGCACAATGCACGGTCAAACACCACCAGCATTCGCAAGGAACCGCCATGTCCAGCATCGATATCGTCCACGCCCACGCCCTGCCCGCGCCCGCTGCGCGCCAGGCCATCGAGGACGTGGCGGCCAAACTCACCGAGCGGTTCGGCGTGCAGTCGAACTGGCGCGGCGATGTGCTGGATTTCTCCGGCAGCGGCGTGGACGGTGCCATCGAGCTGCAGGCCAGCGCCGTGCGGGTGACGGCCAAGCTGGGCTTCCTGCTGTCAGCGATGAAGGGCATGGTGGAAAGTGAGATCCAGCGCGTGCTGCAGGAAAAGCTGGGCTGAGCCAACGCCCGGCTGAATCACGGATCGACCGGGCGGGCGGCCATCACGCCGCCCCAGCATTCGCAGCGCTAGGCTGACTCCTGCATCCGTCCATGCAGGAGACCCCATGAACCAGTACGACGAGCACGACCCCCGCAACGACGCGCAGGACAAGGCGTCCTTCCAGGATCAGGCCGAGCGCGTTTCCCGACGCCTCAGTGATTCGGCCCAGCAGGTCTGGCTGGCCGGTCTCGGCGCGTTGGGCCGCGCACAGGCGGAAGGCAACCGCTTCTTCGATGGCCTGGTGAAGGAAGGCGAAGCGTTCGAAAACCGCCGCCGCGAGAAATCCACCGAAGACGGCCCGGGTTGGCGCGACAACGTGGAAGAGCATCTGGGCCAGGCACGTGAGAAAGCATCCGGCACCTGGGACAAGGTCGAGAAAGCCTTCGAAGACCGCGTGCACGGTGTGCTGAAGCGTCTGCACGTGCCGAACGCGGAAGACGTGGCAACGCTCAATGCGCGCATCGATGCCTTGACCACCCGTCTCAACCGCTTGGAAAGCCGCACTGCCAGCACCGCCAGCGGCGACCCCACCCCGGGCAGCCACCAGTCGCCGGGCAGCACGCCCTGATTGGAGTTGCTGCGGGAAACACAGCGTTCCTGCTGCTTTGTTGCAAAGCAGCAGGCTGCTGGAACAGAATCACCCCAACCCGCTGTTACCGCCGTTTGTCCCTCCCCTCACGGCTTCAGGTAATGGCGGGTTTTTCATGTCTGGCACCTGGCTTGGCTGATGCTGTGTCAGGGTGGCCCTGACGCGATGGGCACGCAGGACCTTTACACTGTCCGCCCCCCTCTGCCGTCAGCGTTCCCGCCTGCATGTTCTCCTGGATATTGGCCCTGCTGCTGGCCCTCACCTGTTTCCTGCTCGCCACCGCCTACCTGTGGCTGGTGAAACGGCGGCGCAAGGAAATGAGTCTCGGGCTGCAGGCCCTGGCCGGCATGCACTGGCGCGATTTCTCTGAACTGGTCAAGCGCGCCCTGCGTGAGCGACGCGGGCTGGAAGAGATGCGACGCCATGAGGACGACAGCCGCGAACCGCGCAGCGACTTCCTGATGGCCGAGGGTGCCAACCAGTGGCTGGTGTCGTGCAAGCACGGCTTGGCCTACCGCATCGGCACGGCCGCCATCAACGAGCTGGGCGCCGCCGCCCGCCTTGCCGGTGCACGCGGCGGGATCCTGATCACTGAAGGGCTGGTGGACGGCGACGGCCAGGCGATTGCTGAAAAGCAGTCCGTGGAAGTGCTGGACGGTCGGCGCCTGTGGCCGTTGCTGTCACCGTACCTGCCGGGCGATATCGAATCGGGCGTGAAGAATGCCGCGCGGCACGAAGCGTTGCGCCGGATCATGATTGCCGCGCTGGCCTCAAGCACATTGGGGCTGCTGGTGGGCGTGGGCTACCAGACGGTGCACAGCGAGGCACCGGTGGTGGAGTCGACCACAGCGGCACCCCGTGCGGAAGCCGCCCCTGCCGTGGCGCCTGCGGCGGCTGCTCCGACAGCGCCCGCCGATGCCCCGGGTCGCGAACCGGCGGGCCAGGAGATCAATCCGGATACCGCAACGCTGGATCGCTACCAGCAGGAGCTGTCGCGCGCCTTGGGCCGCCTGCCCGGCGTGGCAAGCGGCATCTGGCAGACCCGGCAGACCCTGGCGGTGAACCGCACCGCGGAGATCGACGAGGTGTGGCCCCGCATCTGCGAGGAAGTGATGCGCTACCCCGCCCTGCGCAACGTACGCGTACAGCTCAACGCCCGTCCCGGCGTGGACGAGCCCGTGCGCTGGCGGCAGTGCACCACGCTTTAATGCCTGGATCACGCGATTGACGGCCCGCGGCCGTCCCTATCCGCGCGATGTCTGTAGCGCCGAGCCACGCTCGGCGGAATGCCCGAACCCGGCGTTTGACGGCCAGCGGCCGTCACTACCCGCCCTCACCCATTCACCGGTTTCCCGGTGCGAAGCGGGCCACCAGGTCCCAGGCATCGCCCAGGAATATCTGCCGCACGCGGGTAATGGCCTGCTCACCGCGCCACGTATGCCGCTCGATCACCAGACACGCTGTGCCTGCCTTGACGTCCAGCAGCTTGGCCGTGGCAGCGTCCGCCCCCCATGCGCTGATGCGGTGCTGTGCGCGCGTCCAGGACACGTTCTGCAGCAACCAGCTGCCCGGCGCCGTCACCGCGAAATCCACTTCCAGCACTTCCGGCACACCGGTCGGGCTGATCAGGCGATGCTCCAGCGCCAGCGGCCGACCATCCGCCAGGTGCAGGCAGTCCATCGCCAGCAATCGCGCGGTACCTGCCAATTCGGCCTCGCCCGCATCCCCTTCGTGCGCGGTACGCAGTTGCCGCCGCAGCAGCCGATACGCGTAGGCATGACCCATCGCGCTGACCTGCATCGCGATATCCGGAATCTCCAGCGCGACCTGCTCCAGGTGCGGTGACTGCCTGGCCACGAACGAACCGGCGCGACGCCGGCGCTCGATCATGCCGCTCTCCGCCAGCGCGGTCAGCACCTTGTTCACCGTCATCCGCGAGCAGCCGTACTGTTCCATCAGCTCGTGTTCGTACGGGATGCGGAAACCGGGCGCCCACTCACCACTCAGGATGCGGCCTTCCAGTTCGCTGCGGATGCGCTGATTGAGCGTGGCGGACTTGCTGGCCTTCACGGATGTCTCTTGAGGTAGGGAAATCAGCCCAGCACGCCGCGCAGGGCCTGGGCAAAGCGGGCGGTGATGGCATCGCGCTGATGATGGCGCCCACCGGACACGCACGGGCGACCGTGTCGCCACACCGTGCGAAGCGCGCCATTACGTGCGGCAAACACCCAGCTGTCAAGCAAGGCGTCGCCGCTGCGGCCCACCAGGGCCGGGTGCGCTGCATCCAGTTCCAGCAGGTCCGCGCTTGCGCCCACCTGCAGCCCGGCGGCTACGCCGAGGGCCTGTGCTCCCCCGGCAACCGCGCCGTCGAACAGGAACCGTCCCGAGCTACGCGACGCATCGGGTGCAATCACGTTGCGCCCGCGCAGGCTCAGGCGCTGCCCGTATTCCAGCAGGCGCAGTTCCTCGGCCGCATCGATCAGCACATTGGAATCGGAGCCGACACCGAAGCGCCCGCCCTCGCGCGCGAAGGCCTGCATCGGGAACAGCCCATCACCCAGGTTGGCTTCGGTGATCGGGCACAGCCCTGCTACGGCCTGGCTGGCCACGATGCGTGCGCGCTCGTCTTCGTCGATATGGGTGGCGTGCACCAGGCACCAGCGTGCGTCCACTGCGGCGTGTTCGTACAGCCAACGCACCGGGCGCACGCCGCTCCACGCCACGCAGGCATCGACCTCGCGCAGCTGCTCGGCGATATGGATGTGCACCGGACCGTCGTTCAGCGGCAGCAACGCGGACAGCTCATCGCCGGTTACCGCGCGCAGGCTGTGCGGGGCCATGCCGAGCACCGCGTCCGGCAGCGAGGCCAACGCGGCGCGCGCGCCTTCCAGCAATCGCGCGAACCCGTCCACGTCGTGGATCAACCGCCGCTGCGCCGGATTGGGCGCCGCGCCACCGAAGTCCGCATGCGCATAGAACACCGGCAGCAAGGTCAGGCCGATGCCCGTCTGCGCGGCCGCAGCGGCGATACGCGCGGACATCTCGGCCGGGTCCGCATACGCGTTGCCGTCGGCATCGTGGTGCAGGTAATGGAATTCGCCGACGCGGGTGAACCCGCTCTCCAGCATCTCCATGTACGCCTGTGCCGCGATGGCCTCGACCGCGTCGGGTACCAGCCGGGCCAGGAAGCGGTACATCAGCTCGCGCCAGCTCCAGAAGCTGTCGCCGTCGCCGCCGCCGATCTCCGTCAGCCCGGCCATGCCCCGCTGGAACGCATGGCTGTGCAGGTTGGGAAGGCCGGGGACCAGAATCTCCACCGCCGTATCGCTGGGCTGCGCCGGAATACCCGCGTCGACCGACGCAATGCATCCGTCGCGTACCTGCAACCTGACATCGCGCGCCCAGCCATCAGGCAGCAGGGCGTGGGCAGCGTGGAAGGCAGGCGGAGACATCGCATCGGTCATGGCTGGACAACCCGGAAAGGACGCCTATATTGTATAGACATATCAGCGCAACCGTGTAGCGACGCCCATGCAGTGCGACACCCTGTGGACCAACGTACACCTGATCACCCTGTGCGGCGACGGCTTGGGCATCCTGCGCGATGGCGAGCTTGCCGCGCATGAGGGTCGCATCCTCCATGTCGGACCCGCAGGCAGCGGCGCCCACCTGCAGCCCACGCGCCGTATCGACGGCGAAGGCCGCTGGATATCCCCCGGCTTGATCGACTGCCACACCCATCTGGTGTACGCCGGCAACCGCGCCAACGAGTTCGAGCAGCGCCTGCAGGGGGTCAGCTATGCCGACATCGCCCGCGCCGGCGGCGGCATCGTCTCCACGGTGCGCGCCACACGGGCGGCAGACCACCAGGAGCTGGCGCTTCAAAGTCGCCCTCGCTTGCTGGCGATGCGTGCGGAAGGCATCACCACGCTGGAAGTCAAATCCGGTTACGGCCTGACCCTGGACGACGAACGCAAGCAACTGCAGGTTGCACGCGCACTGGGGGAAGCGTGCAACGTGCACGTCGTGCCGACCTTCCTCGGCGCGCACGCGGTGCCGCCGGGACGTGAGGCGCAGGAATACATCGACGAAGTCTGCACCGTGATGATCCCGGCCATTGCAGCGGAGGGGCTGGCTGAAGCGGTCGACATCTTCTGCGAGAACATTGCGTTTTCCACCGCGCAGGCCAGCCAGGTATTCGCCGCCGCGGAGGCGCACGGGCTGGCGATCAAGATCCATGCCGAGCAGCTGAGCAACCAGCACGGTGCCGAACTCGCCGCGCGCCACGGCGCATTGTCGGCCGACCATGTCGAACATCTGGATGCGGCCGGCATCGCCGCCATGGCAGAGGCCGGCACCGTGGCCGTGCTGTTGCCCGGCGCGTTCTACTTCACCCGCGACACGACCCTGCCGCCGATCGCGGCGCTGCGTGCAGCCGGCGTGCCGCTGGCACTGGCCACCGACTGCAATCCCGGCACCTCACCACTCACCAGCCCGCTGCTGGCGATGAACATGGGCGCCACGCTGTTCCGGCTGACGGTGGAAGAGTGCATTGCCGGCTTCACCCGGCATGCGGCCCAGGCGCTGGGCCGGGGTGATCGCATCGGCCGGCTGGCAGTGGGCATGGACTGCGACCTGGCGATATGGGACATCGACGCGCCGGCCGACCTGGTGTACCGCATCGGCTTCAATCCGCTGCACGCGCGCGTGGTGCGCGGGCAGCCCGACCCTGTTTGATGGAGCACGCTTCAATGCAAGATGACACGCGCAACACCCCGCTGGTCCTTCGCCCCGCCCATGTACCCCTTGCGCAGTGGCGGCAGGTGTATCGCGGCGCACGCATCGCACTGGATCCGGCGTGCCTGCCGGCCGTGCAGGCCAGCGCCGCGACCGTGGACGCCATCGTCGCCAAGGGCGCGCCGGTCTATGGCATCAATACCGGCTTCGGCAAGCTGGCCAGCGTGCGCATCGAGCCCGAAGACCTGGCGACGCTGCAGCGGAACATCGTGCTGTCCCATGCCGCCGGTGTGGGTGAGCCGATGCCGCCGCCGGTGGTGCGCCTGATGATGGCGTTGAAGCTGGTCAGCCTGGCGCAGGGCGCATCGGGCATCCGCGTGCAGACCCTGCAGCTGCTTGAAGCGCTGCTGCAGCACGACGTGGTGCCGGTGATCCCGGCGCAGGGGTCGGTCGGTGCATCCGGCGATCTGGCGCCGCTTTCGCACCTGGCCAGCGTGATGATCGGCGTGGGCGAGGCGTTCGTGGGGGGCGCTCGCTTGCCGGCCGCCGAGGCCTTGGCGCAGGCGGGCCTGCAGCCGCTGCAGCTGGGTGCCAAGGAAGGGCTGGCCCTGCTCAACGGCACGCAGTTTTCGACCGCGTATGCGCTGGCGGGGCTGTTCGAGATCGAGATCGTGTTCCAGGCTGCACTGGTCACCGGCGCGCTGTCGGTGGAAGCGGCCAAGGGCTCTGATACCCCGTTCGATCCGCGCATCCACAGCATCCGCGGACAGCGCGGACAGATCGTCACCGCCGCCGCGCTGCGCACCCTGATGCAGGGCTCGGCGATCCGCGAATCGCACCGCGACAACGACGTGCGCGTGCAGGATCCATACTGCCTGCGCTGCCAGCCCCAGGTAATGGGCGCGGCGCTGGACATCATCCGCCAGGCCGCCACGACGCTGGAAATCGAGGCGAATGGCGTGACGGACAATCCGCTGGTGTTCACCGATACCGGTGAAGCGCTAAGCGGTGGCAACTTCCATGCCGAGCCGGTGGCCTTTGCCGCGGACATGCTGGCGATGGCGATCTGCGAGATCGGCTCGATCAGCGAGCGCCGCACTGCGATGCTGGTCGACCCTGCCTTGTCCGGCCTGCCTGCGTTCCTGACCCCGCGTCCTGGCTTGAACTCCGGCTTCATGATTCCGCAGGTCACCGCCGCCGCGCTGGTGTCGGAGAACAAACAGCGCGCCTACCCGGCCAGCGTGGATTCGATTCCCACCTCGGCCAACCAGGAAGACCACGTGTCGATGGCAGCGCATGGCGCACGCCGCTTGATGCAGATGGCCGAGAACGCCGCCAATGTAGTCGGTATCGAACTGCTGGCTGCCGCGCAGGGCTGCGATTTCCATGCCCCGCTGCAGTCCAGTGGGGCGCTGGAAGCGGTGCGTGTGCTGCTGCGCGCGCAGGTGCCGACGCTGGAAGACGACCGCTATTTCCACCCGGACATGGTGGCGGCAACGAACCTGGTGCGCAGCGGTGCGCTGTCTGCTGGACTCGCCGAGGTACTGCCGAGCGTGGAGCCAGTTGCATGAACGCTTATCCGTCCTGGCTTGAGGTGCATGAAGGTGATGCGCCGCTGGTGATCAGCTTCCCCCACACCGGTAGTGAGCTGCCCGACGACCTGCGCGGCCGTTTCGTCTCGCCATGGCTGGCGCGACGTGACGCCGACTGGTGGGTGCATGAGCTCTACGCCTTCGCGCGCGGGCTGGGGGCCACCACGGTGCGTTCGGCGATCTCACGATCGGTGATCGACCTCAACCGCGACCCCAGCGGCGTGTCGTTGTATCCGGGCCAGAATACGACCGGCCTGTGCCCGCTGACGACCTTCGACAATCAGCCCCTGTATTCGGACGGAATGGAGCCGGATGCAGCGGAGATCGCGCGGCGCCGCGACACGTATTTCGCGCCCTATCACGCTGCGCTGCGCGCACAGATCGCGCGCCTGCGCGAGCGCCACCCCACCGTGGTGGTGTACGACGCGCATTCGATCCGATCGCAGATTCCGCACCTGTTCGACGGTGAACTGCCGCAGTTCAACCTGGGCACCGCCGGTCCGTCGGGCGCGGTGGACACGTCCTGCGACAACGCGCTGTCGGACGTGGTGGAGAATTTCTGCCGACTCAGCGGCATGCCCCACGTGCGCAACGGCCGCTTCAAGGGTGGCTGGATCACCCGTCACTACAGCGACATCCCGGGCGGTGTGCACAGCCTGCAGATGGAACTGGCCTGCCGGGGCTACATGCACGAGCCGGCCCCCGCCGCGCTGGACGCGCACAGCTGGCCTACGCCGCTGGACGACGACCACGCCGCACCGCTGCGCCACACCTTGGCGCAGGTACTGAACGCCTGCCTTGAATTCGCATCGACCCGGAGCGCCGCATGACCCGTAACGACCCGTCCCGCACCATCATCGCGCCCACCGGCACCACCCTCACCGCGAAGAGCTGGCTGACCGAAGCGCCGTTGCGGATGCTGATGAACAACCTGCACCCGGATGTGGCCGAGCGACCGCAGGAACTGGTGGTGTACGGCGGCATCGGCCGCGCCGCGCGTGACTGGGAAAGTTTCGATGCGATCGTGGCCGCGCTCACCCGGCTGGACGACGACCAGACCCTGCTGGTGCAGTCCGGCAAGCCGGTAGGCGTGTTCCGCACCCACGTCGATGCACCGCGCGTGCTGATCGCCAATTCCAACCTGGTACCGCGCTGGGCCAACTGGGACCACTTCAACGAACTGGATAAGAAGGGACTGGCGATGTACGGCCAAATGACCGCCGGCAGCTGGATCTACATCGGCGCGCAGGGCATCGTGCAGGGCACCTACGAGACCTTCGTGGAGATGGGCCGCCAGCACTATGACGGCAGCCTGGCCGGCAAGTGGCTGTTCACCGGTGGGCTGGGCGGCATGGGCGGGGCACAGCCGCTGGCTGCGGTGATGGCCGGCGCCTCGTGCCTGGCGGTGGAATGCCGCAGGTCCAGCATCGAGATGCGCCTGCGCACTGGCTACCTGGACACCTGGACCGACGACCTGGATGAAGCGCTGCGGTTGATCGAGGAATCGTGCACGGCGAAGAAGCCGCTGTCGGTCGGCCTGCTCGGCAATGTCGCCGACGTGCTGGACGAACTGCTGGTGCGCGGGGTCAAGCCGGACCTGTTGACCGACCAGACCTCCGCACATGACCCGGTCAACGGCTATCTGCCGCAGGGCTGGACCGTGGAGGAATGGGACGAGAAGCGTGTGTCCGCGCCGAAGACGGTGGAGAAAGCCGCACGCGAATCGATGGCCAACCACATCCGCGCCATGCTCGCCTTCCATGCGCTGGGCGTCCCGACCGTCGACTACGGCAACAACCTGCGCCAGATGGCGCTGGAAGAAGGCGTTGAAGATGCGTTCGATTTCCCCGGCTTCGTACCGGCCTACATCCGTCCGTTGTTCTGCCGCGGCATCGGCCCGTTCCGCTGGGCTGCGCTGAGCGGTGATCCGGAAGACATCGCCAAGACCGATGCCAAGGTAAAGGAACTGATTCCGGACAATCCGCATCTGCACCGTTGGCTGGATATGGCCGCCGAGAAGATCAAGTTCCAGGGCCTCCCCGCGCGTATCTGCTGGGTCGGGCTGGGGGATCGCGATCGCCTGGGGCTGGCGTTCAATGAAATGGTTGCCAGTGGCGAGCTGAAGGCGCCGGTGGTGATCGGCCGCGATCATCTGGATTCGGGCAGTGTGGCCTCGCCCAACCGCGAAACCGAAGCGATGGCGGACGGCTCCGATGCGGTATCGGACTGGCCGCTGCTCAACGCCCTGTTGAACACCGCCAGCGGCGCGACGTGGGTATCGCTGCATCACGGTGGCGGCGTGGGCATGGGCTTCTCGCAGCATGCCGGCATGGTGATCGTCTGCGATGGCACCGAGGCGGCCGCCAAGCGAATCGCCCGCGTGCTGTGGAACGACCCGGCCACCGGCGTGATGCGGCATGCCGACGCCGGCTATGAGATCGCGCTGGAGTGCGCGAAGGAAAAGGGATTGGACCTGCCGGGCATTCTGGGCTGAGCCATCTGATCGGTAGTGACGGCCGCTGGCCGTCAACGCCCTGCCGCTGCGCTCGCCGAGCGTGGCTCGGCGCTACCGATACCCGTCGCCCCCTTCAGCGCGGGCTCGACAACCTGCATGCGCCCTGTTAACTTTCGCCGCCTCGCTGCGGTTTACAGGGCTCATGCCCGGCCGCGGCCTCACTCCGCTGCTGGTTTTACTCCTCATGACGCCTGTTGTCCTGCCTCCCTGCGTGCTTGCCGTTGCGGTACTGACCGCCCTTGCTGCCCTGCCCGCCCGCGCTGAAACTGCGGCCCAGCCGACCACGCTGGACCGGGTCGATGTCACCGCAGCCGATACCACCGACGCCGCCCGCAAGGCGCTTGCGCGGGTGCCGGGCGCCGGCAATGTCGTGGATCTGGCCAAGGTATCGCAGGGCCGGGTCGTCGGCACCGCGGACGTGCTCGCCTATCAGCCGGGCATCACCGCGCAGTCACCGGGGAACGAAGGCACGAAGGTGTCCATCCGCGGATCTGGCATCAATCGCGGTCCCGGTGCGCATGCCTCGGGCATTTCGGTATCACTGGATGGGCTGCCCCTGACCGGCGCCGGCGGTACGCCGTACGAACTGCTGGAACCGCTGTGGCTCTCACGCGTGGACGTGCTGCGCGGTGCCAACGGGTTCGAGCGTGGCGCGCTGGCATTGGGCGGTGCCATCAACTACGTCAGCCGCAGCGGCCGCGACGCGCCAGGGCTGGAGCTGCACTACGAAGCAGGCAGCCGTGGCTACCAGAAGCGCAGCGTCGGCTACGGTGGGGTGCAGGACGCACTGGATTACTACGTCGCTTACACCGACACGCAGTTCGACGGTTACCAGCGGCATGCGTCCGGCGACGGCAAAGGCGCAATGGCCAACATCGGCTGGCAGATCACCCCGGACCTGCAGACGCGCTTCTTCGTGCGTTATCGCGAGACCCACCACGAGACGCCCGGGCGCCTGACCCGCGCGCAGATCCGCAACGACCCGCGCGCGGCCAACCCAGCCAACCTGGCCATCGATGCCAGCCGGCCACAACCCGGCAGCACGTGGATCGGCAACATGACCACGCTGCAGGTGGATGAGGATTCATCGCTGCAGGCTGGCGTGGTGTATCACAAGTACCCGATGGACTTGAACGAAAGCCTCTACCGGCAGCAGTTGGATTACGCCAACCTCAACGCGACGCTGGATTACCGCCGCCGCCACACAGTGTTCGGCCGTGACAGCGTGACCACCATCGGCCTGCGCGTCACCCATGACCTGGATGCGGACGTGCGCGAGACGCTGCGCTTCCCCAGCAATGGCTATCCCGCCGGAACCCACACGCGCGACTTCTCCCATCACGGCACCGACAGCACGCTGCATGTCAGCAATGAGCTGCAGCTGAGCGATGCCCTGAGCGTGCAGACGGGCGTGGCGCTGGTGCAGACGCGGCGAGAGGTGGAGGTCACCTGGCCACGCACCGGTGAACGCTTGAACGAACGCGACTGGGATTACGCGCCGCGGCTCGGCTTCACGTGGCAGGCCTCGCCGGCCGCCCAGTGGTTCGGCAATCTCAGCCGTTCGGTCGAGCCGGCACATCCTTGGTCGATGATCTGGGGATCAAACCTGTTCTTCCCTGCGGGCAATGGCGCATCGAGTGGACGGCAGCGTGCGCCGGTGGCGTTGGACAACCAGACCGCGACGACGCTTGAGCTCGGCGCGCGTGGCACGGCGGGCATCGGGCAATGGGAACTTATCGGCTACTACGCGCACGTGAACCATGAGCTGTTGAGCGTGGAAGTGGCGCCGGTCCCGAACCTGTTCATTGCGGAGAACAACGCCAGCCCCACCGTGCATCGCGGTGTGGAAGCCGGGCTGGACAGCACCCTGTACCAGGGCAGCACGGGGCGGATGTCACTGCGGCAGGCCTACACGTTCAGCGATTTCCGGTACCGGCATGACGCACGGTTCGGCGAGAACTGGCTGCCTGGGCTGCCCCGGCACTACTACCAGGCCGAGCTGCGGTACGACCACGCGTCCGGTCTGTATGCGGCGGTGAACACCGAGTATGCGTCGAAGACCTTTGTTGACTACGCGAACAGCTTCCGCGCGGACGGCCATGTCATCTTCGGCAGCCGTGTGGGCTTCGATGCCCCGAGTGGTAGGTGGCAGGGGTGGCTGGAGCTGCGCAACCTGGGCGACAAGCACTACGCCGCCACGGTGACGCCGGGGTATGACGACGCTGGACGTGACGTGGCCCGTTCCACGCCGGGCGAAGGATTCGGCGTGTACGCCGGCGCACGATTGCGTTGGTGATGGCGCGCCCTGCGCGTACTGGCGGGTAGCGCCGAGCCACGCTCGGCGGATTCCTGCACCGTTCGAGTCCCGCTGCGCTCGCCGACCATGGGTCGGCGCTACCGGGCAGCCTTCACGTGCTCTTTGCGTCGGGGTTGGCAAAACGGTGGGCCTGACGAACTTTCCCTTCGCCACCATGCCCCCTGCCCTGTCCGACGTCGCCGTCGAAACGATCCTCGACGACTCCCGCCTGGGTGTCTGGCACTTCGATATCGCTCGACGGCAGCTCACGGCGTCGGGTACCGCCGCTGATCAACTGGGCGGCATCGCACCTGCCGTGTTGCGCGCTGCATGGCGGCGCGTACATCGGCAGACCCGCGACGCCCCGCACTTTGAGATCGAACTCCCCTGGACCGATGGCAACAGCCGACGCTGGCTGATGCTGCGCGGGCGGCTGGATCGGCAGCGTGACCATATCAACGGCATGTGCCTGGACATGACCCGCCGGGTGCGCGCCGAACTGCTGGTACGAGAACAAGCAACACTGCTGGATACGCTGGCACGGGGCACACCGCCGCGCGAGTGCCTGCAGGTACTGATCGACTCGATTGAACGGATGAAGCCGGGTCTGCGGGCGTGCGTCATCGTCACCTCCGCACGTGAGCCGCTGGTGCGTTATGTCATCGGGAGCAGCATGCCCCCTGCTCTGCTGGAGCAACTCGAGCGCGCGTCTTGCTCCCCGCTCGCCGCCCGCTTTACTGGCGGGTCTGTCGCTGCTGTGTCGCCAGACGTTTCGACGGACGCGGCATGGGCGACGCAGTGGCAGGGCCATTGCCAGCAACAGGGACTAGAGGCGTGCAACCCGATTGCCATCACCCACGCCGGTGCAGGTCCGCGTGCATGGCTGCTGATGTGCCTGTCCGAGGCGCGCCCGCTCAGCGGATGGGAAGAAGAGGTCGCGCAGTTCGGCACCCGTATCGCGGCCGTCGTGCTGGACCGCGAAGACCAGCAGCTGGCACTGGAGCGGGCGGCCGATGCGGTGGTGCACGCGCTGCATGACGCAGAACGCGAGCGTCGCCGCCTGAAAGCGTTTTTGGACAGCTCACCGGACCTTGCTTACATCTTCAACCTCGATCATCGCTTCACCTACGCCAATCGTGCCCTGTTGCGGATGTGGGGCAAGACCGAGGAAGAGGCGCTGGGCCTGAACTGCCTGGAGCTGGGCTACCCCGACTGGCATGCAGCCATGCATGGCCGCGAGCTCGATCAAGTGATCGCGACCGGCAAGCCCGTACGTGGCGACGTCCCGTTCGAAGGTCCTTTGGGGCGTCGCATGTACGACTACATCTTCGTCCCGCAATTGGACGCGCGCGGCAACGTCGAAGCGATCGTCGGGACCACGCGCGATGTCACCGAGCGCAGCGAACATGAAGAAGAACGGCGACGCAGTGAAGCGATGCTCCGCATCCTGGTCGATGAGCTGCAACACCGGACACGGAACATCATGTCGGTAGTGCGTGCGATGGCCAGCCGCACCCTCGCCACCAGCCGCGACATGACCGACTTCGCCGGCCGTTTCGATGCCCGCCTGGATGCCCTGGCACGCGCGCAAGGCCTGCTGTCGCGGCTCGGCGAACTGGACCGGGTGCAGTTCGATGCGCTGCTGCGCGGGGAGCTGGCCGCGCATTGCGATCCGGCGGCACAGGGCGATCAGATCGTACTGGAAGGTCCGCACAACATTCCCTTGAGATCAGGCAGCGTGCAGCCCCTGGCGATGGCGTTGCACGAACTGGCGACCAACGCGGTCAAGTACGGCGCGCTGCGCCAGCAGGGAGGTCGGCTGCATGTGCGGTGGTCGCTGCTGGAGGCCGGCGCTGCTGCCGACGGTGCCCCTACGCTGCGCATCGACTGGAACGAACACGATGTACACGACCTGCCGGAGAATCCCCAGCAGATCCGTGGCGGTGGTGCAGGACGTGAGCTGATCGAACGCGCGTTGCCGTACCAGATCGGCGCCGACGTCGACTACGGCTTTGCCGATGATGGACTGCGCTGCACCATCCAGCTGGATGCTTCACAGCTGCAGCTCGATGCGATGGACCGCGCACAGCCGTCGATGGCGAACTGATCGGGTACTTCGCCGAGCGTGGCTCGGCGCTACCTATATCTGCCGACGCCCCGATATCTGCCGGCGCCCCCGTAGCGCCGACCCATGGTCGGCGAGCGCAGCGGCCGCGTGGTGCAACACTCCGCCGAGCGTGGCTCGGCGCTACTGATATCTGCCGACGCCCCGGTAGCGCCGACCCATGGTCGGCGAGCGCAGCGGCCGCGCGGTGCAGCACTCCGCCCAGCGTGGCTCGGCGCTAACGTTGTGCACCCGCATACCACGTTGCATACGGCGTGTTCTTCACCAGATGACGGTTGAAGTCCTTCGCCCCATCGCTCCACCAGACCGGCCCACGCTCTCCCAGCCCTATCTTCGCGGCGTCAACCGCGGCACGCGCGGCAGCAAGCTGCGCTGCGTCGTCTGCAGCCAAGGCCGTTTTCACCGCTCGCCGCGCATCCATCAGTTGGGCCACCAACGCCGCCCGGGTGACCTCGTCCAATCCAGGGTTGGCTGCACGCCACAGACGTCCGCGGACGACAATGTAACGGCCATCCGGTGTGCTGGGCACGCTCAACGCAGCATTCCGTCCGGCGAGCGACCAGACCGCCCGGCTCGTTTCACCGCTGCGTCCCCTGCGTCCTGCCTGATGGCACCACGCCCGCCGCAGCCAGTGCGTCGGCGATCGCGGCCTCGGCCAGGGGGGCCATGCGCGCGTATCCGGCCGGCGTGGTATGCACCCCGTCCGCCGACAGCGCGACATCCAGCCCGCCTTCCTTGTTGGTCATGAGCGCGTGGTAGTCCAGGAACACGATTCCCTCTGTGCCTGCGTATTGCTTCAGCGCTGTGTTCAGGGCCCGCACCTTGTCCGCTGGCCGCAGCCCTGCGCGCCACGGGTAACTGCTCACGGGAAGCACCGATGACAGCACCACCGCGATGCCATGGGCCTTGGCCAGTTCCACCATGCCGTGCAGGTTGTCCTCGATCATCGCCTGTGTCGCAGGGCCAGTGTTGCCGGCGATGTCATTGGTGCCGGCCAGCACCACGACGACCGCCGGGCGCAACGCGATCACGTCCTGGCGGAAGCGCAGCAGCATCTGCGCCGTCGTCTGTCCGGAGATACCGCGGTTGATGTAGCCCTTGCCGGGGAAAAACGTACTGCTGCCGGTGGCGCCCCATCCTTCGGTGATGGAGTCGCCGAAGAAGACCACACGCGGGCGGTCGGCCGGGGCGGCAGGCAAGGCGGCATTCTGTTCGCGGTAATACCCCAGTTGCGGCCAGTCGGCCAGGCGCTGCTGCATGGCGCGTATCTGTTCGGGCTGAAGCGATCCGGGCTCGGCATGGAACATCGGGTCACTGGCCGGCGGTTCCGGCAGTGCGGCGGGGCTGGCCATCATCAGGATCGGCAGCAGGTTGGACAGCAGCGACATGCGGTTCACTCCAGTGACAGGCAACAGGGACGTGCAGCCCCCCTGCAGAAAGTAACACCTGAGCCTGCAGCCTTCACGCTGTTGCCGCCGGCCGCTGCCGATAGTAGCGGCATGATTCCCGCCTGCGGTCCACCATGCCCCTGATTCCTGCGCGTCTGCAGCGCCTGCCGCGCTGGCCCCGACCTGTCCGTATCGCGCTGGCAGCCCTGTTGGCGCTGTATCTGTTGTATCTGCTTGCAGGCAACATCTTCCTCAACACGCCGCTGTTCGACATGGTCACCAACCGCAAGCCGGACAAATTCCAGCTGCACAGCGGCCCTGCCCTGACCGTGGTGCCAGGGCATGCAGTGCTGTGGAACGTGCATGTACGGGTGCAGGCCAACCGGACGGTGTTCGTGTTCAGTGGTGAGCGGGCAAGCGCGTATATTTCGCTGCCCGCGCTGCTGCGTCGTGAGATCCATATCCCGCGCGTGGATGCCGCCGGCGTACGCGCGGTGATCCGCCAGGTCGACAAGGCCATCCCGCCCCCGCCGCGCAGCGACCAGGGATGGACCGTGCGTATGGATGAGATCCATAGCGACAGCATCCGCAGCGGCGAGTTCGGCAAGCTGCTGATAGCCGGCAAGGGCCAGGCGACTGTGGGATTTGTCAAGCAGCTGCGCGGCGGACCCGCCGAGTTGCTCGACAGCACGGCGACGTTCGATGAGGCCACGATCAGCCTCGATGGCACGACCGTGCTGGACCAGGCCCACCTTGACGCGCGTGCCAGCTTTCCGCGCCACTACCGCGACGAAGCGCCGGGACGCCGCAAGCTCGGCATCCTGACCGCCGAGTTGAAGGTGGATGCGCGCAGCCAGGCCCTGCGCATCGACACGGCCGGCGCCCACGTCAAGGTCGGCACGATTCCGTCTACGGCGAGATTGCAGGCCGATCTGGCAATGGATCACGGCGGCGTGCTACGGCCGGGTAGCCATCTGGTGTGGCGCCTGCCGGTGCACGCCGGTGATCACGCGACCGATCGCGGCCTGTTGGCACTGCAGCTCAACGTCGCCGAGCAGATCCGCCTGCAGGCCCGGCTTCCAAAGGACGAGGACACCGGCAGCGAGATCGACGCCGACCTGCACATCGCCGGCCGCACGATTCCCTTCGATGATCTGTCCGACCTGCTGCCACGGACCTCCGGCGACGTACGCGCGAGCTGGAAGTTCGAATCGCTCAACTGGATCTCCGAGCTGATCGTGCGCAAGCCGTGGTTCCGGCTGGATGGTGGCGGACTGGTGAAGGCAGACCTGAAACTGGCCAATGGCCAACTGGCACCGGGCAGCACCGCCGAGGTTCCGCAGGTGGTGGCCATTGCCGATGTGGCGGGGGTGCGGATGCGCGGCGATGCACATGCCAAGGGCCGCATTACCGAAGGCGCCACGCCGCAGGCGGAGTTGAAGGTGGAGATTCCCCAGTTCCGCGCCGCACCGATGAATGCGCCCGATCAGGTGCTGTTTGACGGCCGCGCCATGTCCTTGGATCTCACCGGGGATGCACGCCTGAAAGAGCTGAAGGAAGGCGTGCGCGCCCGGTTGCGGTTCAACGACGCGCGCGTGCCCGACCTGTCGCGCTACAACCGCTTCGTGGGCAATGACCAGCTGCGGCTGCTGGGCGGCACCGGCCTGCTGAGTGGCGATGTCGAGCTGGATACCTCCGGCCGCATCGGGACGGGCAAGGCCGACCTGCGTGGCGAAGGTGCGCGGATGCAGCTGGCCGGTGTCGCGATGCGCGGCGATGCGCTGCTGCGGGCACGCATCAAGCGGGCGGATTTCGAGCAGAAGCAGTTCGACCTGGGCGGCACCACCGTACGTCTGCAGGACGTCCGCATCGCCGACAGCACCGATGCCGGGTGGTGGGGCGAGCTGGCGGTGCGCAGCGGGCATCTGGGTGCGTCGGCGCCGCTGAATGCCGATGCGGTGGCCGACATCCGCCTGCGCGATGCAGGACCGTTGCTGGATGTATTCGGCGAACGCAGCGCCTATCCCCGGTGGGTACTGGGGCTGGTGGATTCGGGTGAGGTGCAGGCCAGCGGCCAGTTGCGTTGGCGGCAGGGCCAGCTGGTGGTGGATGATCTGGAAGCGGAGAACGCACGGCTTTCGTTGCGCGGGCGGCTGGACATCGGCAAGCCGGGCAAGCGCGGCGACCTGTACCTGCGTTGGGGCGTGCTGGGCGCCGGCATCGAACTGGACGGTGAGAACCGCCAGTGGCATCTGGCCGGCGCCAAGGAATGGTATGAAAAGCAGCCCCGGCTGCTGCCGGCCCGGTAGCGCCGACACCGGTAGAGCCGACTTCAGTCGGCTGCACGGAAAATGGTAGAGCCGACTTCAGTCGGCTTCAGTCGGCTTCACCGAGAATGGTAGAGCCGACTTTAGTCGGCTTCGGCCTGCAAAAGCAGCCGACTGAAGTCGGCTCTACCAATGCAAGAGCGGGATCAGGTGCAGGTGCAGGTGCAGGTGCAGGTGCAGGTGCAAGTGCAGGTGCAGGTGCAGGTGCAAAAGCAGCCGACTGAAGTCGGCTCTACCAGTCCAGGTTCATCCGGTCAGGTTCATCCAGTCAGGTTCATCCAGTCAGGTTCATCCAGTCAGGTTCACCCGGTCAGGTTCACCCGGTCAGGTTCACCCGATGCGTGACAGTCTGCGACCGTCACGCACCGGCACTACGCTTCGCTCGCTCAGAAGCGCGCGCTGAAGCCCAGCGTGAACGAGCGGCCGTAGCGGTAGTAGCCCTGCGACAGCAACGGGTTGCCGTTGATGCTGTAGGTCTGTGCTTCGTCCAGCAGGTTCTGGCCTTGCAGGCTGACGCTGAACATGTCGTTGATCTCATACGAGATGCTCGCGGTCAGCCAGGTGATCTCGTCGGCCTGTTCGTTGTAGCCCGCTCCCAGCACGTTGGTGGCGGTCACGAAACCGTCGCTGTAATCGGCCGTCGCACTCACCGACCACGGGCCCTTTTCATACATCAGGCCCAACGAATACACCGACGGCGCGATGCCTTCCAGCGGGCGCTCTTCGCCGCCGACGAAGCTCTTGGACCAGTTGCGCGTGTACTGCGCGCGGAAGCCCAGGCCGTTCTCCCAGAAGTGCTGAAGGCCGGCTTCGATGCCGTGCACCTTGGCGTAGTCGCCGTTGATCGGGCGCATCACGTTGAACAGGTAACCCGGCACGCCGATGTCCTGGCCCGGCTCCCAGCTGGTCGTGATCTGGTTTTCGATCCGCTTGTAGAACACCGCCATGTTGGCGATCGACTGCTCGTCGAAGTACCACTCCAGCGAGACATCGCCCTGCTGCGCGGTGTACGGCTTGAGATCCACGTTGCCGCCGTAGATCTGGGTGAACTCGCCCCACGACACGCTGGCCGTGGTGTTGGTCGGTGCGAGCTTGTCCACCGGCGGGCGCGCCATCGTCTTGGCCGCACCCAGGCGCAGCAGCAGATCATCGGTGAAGCGCCAGGTGAAGTTGCCCGACGGCAGGATGTAGCGGTAGCTGCCGTCCTGCAGCACCGGCGTCGGGTCGGCGTAGCGTGCGGTGTAGTTGAACGCGCCGTTCTCGGTGATGCTGATGATCTTTGCATCCCACGCCTGCGCGCGCGTCGTCGTGCTGACCACGCGCACCCCCACGTCCGCGCTCCAGCGCTCGCCGGACAGGTCGGCCTGGACGTAGAACGCGTTGGTCTTTTCTTCCACGCGGTAGCTTTCCAGCGGATTCCACTGCGGTGCGGCGTTGGCGAAGTCGTACACGCTGCCGTCGGGACGCGGGTTGCCGTTGTAGGCTTCCAGGCTGGCCAGGTAGTTCGGCACGTCGAAGCCCAGGAAGCTGCGCGGGAAGTTCGAGCCCACTTTGTTCATGAAGTTCGGCAGTGACAGGGTGCGGTCCAGCACGCCGCCTCCCAGGTCGCCGACGTTGATCGCGTTGTCCACCGAGTAGTAGTCGGCGCCGCCGTTGAGGGTGTTGTTGACCAGGTCACGGCGCTTGCTGCGCTCGGTGCGGGTCATGCCGAAGTTCAGTGAGTCCACGCCCCACTCGCCGACGTACAACTTGCCGGCGATGGTGCCGCCCGTGATCTCGTCCTTGATGTTGTCGCCACGCAGTTCCATGTAGTGCGTGTTGAAATCACGGTCATTGAACTGGCCGTTGGCCAGCCCCGTGGACAGATCGCGGCCGTCATCCAACGTCGTTGTGACATTCGGCACGGCGTCGCCGGTCAGATCGATGCGCGTGACGTTCGGCTGGTTCATGCGCAGCACCACGTAGGTGTCCTGCCCGCCCGACTTGCGCTCGGAAGTGGAGCGGTACACATCGCCGGTCATGGTCAGGCTGTCGTTGACCTTCCAGCTGCCGTTGATGCCGAACAGATCGGTATCCACCACGCGGTGCTCGGTCTGGTTGAGCACTTCCGGGTTCATCCGCTGCTCCGGATCCGGGTTGTCCATGGTGAAGCCGGTGACGATGCCGTTCTGCACGTTGATATCCGACCAACGACCCGGTGCGAACAGCGGGTAGAACGACTGCTGGTAAGACACCTGCGGCGAATCCAGGCGGGTCTTCAGGCCGTCCACCACGATGCGCACGTCGTCGTTGGGACGCCACTCGAACTTGCCCGAGAAGGCTTTGCGCTTCTTGTCTTCCAGCACCGAACCGACGCGGAACTGACCCGGCGCGATCAGACCGTATTCGTCCGGATCCAGTTCGCCATTGCCGTTCGGGTCGATGTTGCCGCCCCAGGCATTGCCACCCCAGCTGGGGTCGGCCGGATCCGGATTGCGGGTCCAGCCGCCGTCATTGCCCGCGATATCCGTGCGGTCCTTGCGCTCGGCGTAGACCGCGCCGATCAGCAGGCCCATGGTGTCGTCGGCAAAGGTGTTGCTGTAGGTCGCAGAGAACTTGCGGCCGTTCAACTCGGACATCTGGTTGTGGTCGCCCTCTGCACGCACGATCGCATGCTGGCCCTTGTTGTCGAACGGGCTGGCCGAACGCAGATTGATCAGGCCGCCGATCGCCCCTTCCGTGAGGGACGCCTGCGCGCCCTTGACCACATCGGCGCCACTGATCACGTCCGACGGCAACACGTCGTAGGCGAAGTCGCGCCCTGCGCCGTCGGTGGCGAGGATGCGATTGTTGAAGGTGGTAAGCGTGTACTCCGGGCCCAGGCCACGGACGCTGACTTTCTGCCCTTCGCCACCGGCCGTGCGGGTGATCGATACGCCGGTGATGTGGCTGAGCGAGTCGGCCACGTTGTCATCCGGGAAGCGGCCCAGTTCCAGCGCGCTGATCGAATCCTGCACGGTAGACGCATCGCGCTTCAGTTCGGTGGAGCGCGCCAGCGCGGCGCGGACACCGCTGACCTGCACGGTTTCCAGATCGACGGCGCTGCCGGCAGGTGCCTGCTCAGCAGCAGCCACCGGTGTGCCGGCGGGCGGCGGCGTGTCGGGACTGGCTTGCTGCGACCACGCCGTGGCGGGCAGCAGCAAGGCAAGGGTGATTCCATGGTAAAGACAATGGCGATGCGGACGGACGGCGTTCACGGGCTCTTTCTCCTGAGGCATGAAGCGTAGGACGGTGGCTGTGGGGGCCTGGCTGGTGAAGCAACGAAACCGAGCGTATATGAGGTTTCGTTTTGCATCAATAGCGAAATGTAACGAAAAGGCGCATACTCTTGAACGTTTGAAAGGAGCTCTCTGCATGGTCGCCACCCGGGACACCAGCCATCGCCGCCAACAGATCAGTGAACTGGTTCGCCAGCACGGCAGTGTGCAGGTGTCCTCGCTCGCCCAACAGTTCGGCGTGAGCCTGCAGACCGTGCGCAAGGACCTGCGCTACCTCGCTGAGCGCGGGGTCATGGCGCGCGCCTACGGCGGCGGCATCGACAGCGGTGCGGTGAGTGCTGCGCCTGCGGCCGAGCCTCATTACGAGACCAAGCGCACTGTGTTTCTGGATGAGAAGCGCCGCATCGGTGCACGCGCTGCGGCGATGGTACGGCCGGGCGACACCATCGCGATTGATTCGGGCACCACGGCGATGCAGCTGGCCGAGGCCCTGCCGGACATTGATCTGACCGTCGTCACCAACGATTTCGGCGTGCTGACCGTGCTCAGCCCGAAGACCCGGATCAACCTGGTGATGCTGGGCGGAGAACTGCGGCGCAAGAACATGGCCTTCTATGGCGGGCTGACCGTGGAAGCACTCGATGCCCTGCATGTGGACCTGCTGTTCCTGGGCGTGGATGGATTCGATGTGGAGCGCGGCATCACCACGCATTACGAACCCGAAGCCATGCTCAACCGCAAGATGGTCGAGGCGGCACGTGCGGTGGTCGCGATCACGGACAGCTCCAAGTTCGGCAAGGTCTGCCTGCACCGGATCATTCCGGTATCGGACATCGACACGCTGATCACCGATGTCGGCGCCCCCGACGACGTGGCCCAGCACTGCCGGGCCCTGGGCGTGGACCTGCAGCTGACCTGATTTGCAGCGCAGCGGCGGCGGCGGCTGGCGGGGTACAGCCAGCGGGTAGAGCCGACTTCAGTCGGCTGCACCCAATCCACGCGCACTGACCCACTCCGCCGAGCACGGCTCGGCGCTACCAAAGCCCATTCACCGGTCGCCGCGCGTGGTCAACCGCCTACCGGCGGGGTAGAGCCGGCGGGTAGAGCCGACTTCAGTCGGCTGCACCCAACCCACACGCGCCGACCCACTCCGCCGAGCACGGCTCGGCGCTACCAAATCCCATTCACCGGTCGCCCGGAAGCCGCGAGGCACGGCGCGGCGTCACCCGGATTCCTGGGCCCGCCGTTACAGCTTGAACTCGCGTGCTGCGTTGCCGTAGTACACCTTGTCGATCACCGTACGCGGCAGCGCCAGTCCGGCGACATCGGCGGCCAGCACGTCGATGTGCTGGGTTTCGTCAGTGGCCAGGTAGCGCCAGTCTGATTGCCACACCGCATGCGTTTCCGCCTTGAACTGTGCCGTATCCGCGCCCGGTGACTGGGTCAGATCGGTGCCGTAGAGCAGCCGATCCTGGTAGCGGATGAAGAAGTCGCGCACCTTCGTGCGGTCCGCATTGGACTGGTACTGCACCTGACTCATGCGTGCAGCCAGATCGACCGTCGCGTTCGGAAACCGGTCAAGAAAGCCGGCCAGCACGTCCACGTCGTACTCCAGGCTGGCCATGTGCGCCCCGATCACCCGCAACTGCGGATGCGCGGCGACGAAGCGGTCGCGCACCGCCATCAGGTCGGCGTGCGAAGGCTGCTCCGGATGCAGGAACATGTGGTACTGCGGGTGCTTGGCAAAGTACTCGCGGTCGTTGTTGGTGGTCATCTTGTCCAGCGGCAGCCAGCAGTTGTACGGCTCGCCCTGGTGCGCGATCAACGGCACACCCAGCGCGCGCACATGCTCGGCCACCGGTGCAAGGCCTGGGTCGTCGAGCATGATCGCCCTGCCCTGCTCATCCTTCTCCACCATGCCGATGTTCTTCCAGACCTTGACTGCCCGCGCGCCCTCGGCGATGTCGCGGTCCAGCCCCGTGCTGACCTGCTGCAGCCAGCCCTCGCTGCCATAGCCCTTCATCGAGAATGTGGTCGCCCAGTGGAAGTGCGCGGGATCCTGCTTCGCCTGCGCGACGGCGATCGCATGCTGATCCTGCAGGCTGGGGAAGTCCGGGTAATCGACATTGATCGACAGCACCTCGAAGTTGTCCGCGCGCGCCTGCTGCAACAGGGAGGTGTCACGGTCGTTGGCGTGCACATGGGCATCGAATTTGCGCACGGTGGCGAAGTCGGCCATCGCATAGGGCGTAGTGTTCGTCGTGACGGCGTCAGCGCTCGGTGCGGGCACCGACGCATCGGTTTTGCCGGCCCCGGGTGACGGCGAGCAGGCCGTGAGACTGATGGCCGCCAGCGCCACTCCAAGGGCCAACACCTGCTGCTTCACTGCCATGACGCACTCCACTGTTAGGAAACGAAACTTAATCGAACCATATCGCAACAAAACGCTTGCATCAACGTTTGGCGCGTGCGCAGAATGACCCTCATCGTTACTCGGAATGACGTTATGCCACCGATTGGACGCCGTACCGCATTGAAGCTGATTGCCGGAACCGTGGCAGGCAGCATGGCGTGGAGTGCAGCCCCTTGGGCGCGCGCCGCGATGGCTCCCCGTTCGACGGATCAGGCCGCCGGCGATGCCGTGCTGAGCCTTGCCTTCGACAAGCGCATGCATACCCGCGTTTCCCGCAACGGCAAGCCCCTGACCGGCTGGCAGCCCAGTGAAGCGCTGCTGCTGGCCGACAGCGAGATCGTCGACTTTGCACTGGTGGATCAGCAGGCGCATGTGCTGGATGACCCCCGTCATGGCTCCGGCAAGCAGGTGGTCTTCACCGGCCGCTCCCGCGACGGGGTGGAAAAGCAGGTTGCGGTGAGCAGTTTTGACCAGCAGCCCGGTCTGGCCCTGCTGCAGGTGCGTTACCGCAACATCGGCAGCGCGCCGCTGGCCGTCACCGGTTGGCGCAACAGCGCGTACCAGCTGGACGAGGCGCCGGGCGGTTTCTGGAGTTTTTCCGGTGCCACCCACACCGATCGCCGCGACTGGGTGCAGCCGATGGATGCGGGCTTCGACCAGCGCAACACGCTGTCCATGGATTCATCGGACTACGGCGGCGGCACGCCGGTTGCCAATATCTGGCGCCGCGATGTCGGCCTGGCCGTTGGCCATGTCGAGCCCGTCCCGCGCCCACTGGACATGCCGGTCAAGCGCACTGCGAAGGGTGCGGCCATCGCCATCGAATCACCGCAGGCCGTCACCTTGGCACCGGGCCAGGAACTGGTGACCGAGCGGACCCTGCTGGCCGTGCACGAAGGCGATTTCTACGCGCCCCTGCAGCAGTACCAGGTCTTCATGCGCGGCGAAGGCATCGAAGGCCCACGTCCGCCCGATTCGGCGTTTGCGCCGATCTGGTGTGCCTGGGGCTACGAGCGCGACTTCAGCGTGGAGCAGATCTTCGCCACGCTGCCGAAGGCGAAGGAGCTCGGCTTCGAATGGGCGGTACTGGATGACGGGTGGCAGACCAACGAAGGCGACTGGAAGATCGACCTACGCAAGTTCCCGCGCGGCGATGCGGACATGCGCGCGTTCACCGCGGAGGTACGCCGCCACGGCATGCGTCCGCGCCTGTGGCTGGCGCCGTTGGCCGCCGATCCGGGCAGCGACGTGCTGCACGACCATGTCGACATGCTGTTGCTGGACAAGGAAGGCGCCTTCCAGACCGTCACCTGGTGGAACGCGCTGACCCAGTGTCCGGCTTACCAGCCGACCATTGATTTCTACGTCGAACTGACCCGCAAGGCGATCGCCGACTGGGGCTTCGAGGGCATCAAGCTGGATGGCCAGCACCTCAATGCCGTTGCTCCCTGCTTCAATCCGGCGCACAAGCACGCCAGCCCGCAGGATTCCGTGGTCGGCCTGGCGAAATTCTGGGATGCAATCTACCGCGCGGCGCACGATGCGAACCCTGATGCCGTCGTCGAGCTGTGCCCCTGCGGCACCGCATTCGCCTTCCACAACCTGCCGGCCACCGACCAGTTCCCGTCGTCGGATCCGCTGTCGTCGTGGCAGGTGCGCAGCAAGGGTAAATCCATCAAGGCGCTGATCGGCGACCGCAGCAGCTACGCCGGCGACCATGTGGAGCTGTCCGACAACCGCGATGACTTCGCTTCCAGCGTGGGCATCGGCGCGGTGATCTCCAGCAAGTTCACCTGGCCGAAAGACACCGATCATCCCTCGGTCCCCCTTCCGCCCGGTGGCTTCGTACTGACCGACGAGCGCGAAGCGCTGTGGCGTCGGTGGGTGGGCCTGTACAACACGCACATGCTGCCCAAGGGCGAGTACCTGGGCACGCTGTACGACATCGGCTTCGACAAGCCCGAAGCGCATGCCATCGCCAAGGACGGAGCTCGCTACTACACCTTTTATGCGCCCCGCTGGGATGGCAAGGTCGAGCTGCGTGGACTGCCGGCCGGCCGTTGGGCGGTGCGTGACCTGTTCAACGACGCCGATCTGGGCGAGGTGGACGGCGGCACCGTGGCCCGCCTGCCCGCGCGGTTCGAGCGCTTCCTGATGCTGCAGGCCACCCCTGCCGGTACCCGCGCATGAGCGCGGAGGCCGTCGTGATGGCTGCCCCGCCCGCGCGCCGTCGCCCCTGGTTGGGATTCGCGCTGGCCACGGTGGCCCTGTGGGGTGTGTGGGGCGCGCTGTCCCCGCTATCCGCTGCGCATGGCTTCCCGGATACGCTGGTGTACTGCGTCTGGGCGCTGACCATGGTGCCGCCGGCGCTGTACATCCTGTGGCGCGGCGGCTGGCAGTTGGAGCGCTCGAAGCGGGCGATCGGCTACGGCCTGATCATCGGCCTGCTCGGTGCCGGTGGGCAGATGCTGCTGTTCCATACGCTGACCATCGGTCCTGCGTACTTCGTGTTCCCGGTGATTTCGCTGTCGCCGGTGGTGACCATTGCGCTGTCTTTCCTGCTGCTGCGCGAGCGCACCGGCTGGCAGGGCACGCTGGGCATCGTGCTGGCCCTGGTGGCGCTGCCGCTGCTGGACCTGTCTTTCGGGCGCGGCGAAGCCGGCTTGGGCTGGTTCGTGCAATCCCTGCTGATCATGCTGGCGTGGGGCCTGCAGGCCTATTTCATGAAACTGGCCAACGACACGGTGCGGGCGGAGAGCATCTTTGCCTACATGACGCTCGGCGCGCTGCTGCTGGCACCGGTAGCCTTGGCGATGACCGACTTTTCGCAACCGATCAACTGGGGCCTGACCGGGCCGTGGATGACCGCCGGCATCCAGATCCTCAACGCGATCGGCGCGCTCACCCTGGTCTTTGCCTTCCGCTACGGTAAGGCCATGGTGGTGGCGCCGCTGAGCAACGCAGGCGCACCGCTGGTGACGGCCGTGCTGTCGCTGCTGTTCGCCAGCGTCGTGCCGGGCCCGCTGAAGACGGTCGGCCTGGTCCTCGCCCTGATCGCATCGCTGCTGCTGGTGCTCGAACCCGAGCGCCAGACACCGCCTTCCCCCCTCCCCTGACAGGACTTCCCATGCACGTTCTGCTCGACCTGGTCGCGCGGCATCGGCAAGGCCACGCCATCGGCGTGACCTCGATCTGCTCGGCCCATCCCTTGGTCATCGAGGCCAGCCTGCGCCACGCGCAGCGCACCGGTCAGGATCTGCTGTTGTTCGAGGCGACCTGCAACCAGGTCAACCAGGATGGCGGCTATACCGGCATGCGACCGGCGGACTTCGTGCGCTTCGTGCATGACATCGCCGAGCGCGTGGGTTTCGACGCCGGCCGCATCGTGCTCGGTGGCGATCATCTGGGTCCCAATCCGTGGACGTCGCTGGACGCGGCGGCCGCGATGGACAAGGCCGAGGTGATGGTCGGTGAGTACGTCGCTGCCGGCTTCCGCAAGATCCACCTGGATTGCTCGATGGCCTGCAGTGGCGATCCGGAGCCGTTGCCGGAAGCCGAGATCGTAAGGCGTGCCGTACGCCTGTGCCGTGCTGCGGAGGCCGCGTGGCAGCAGGCCGGTGGCGAGGCGCCGGTGTATGTGATCGGCACCGAAGTGCCCGTGCCCGGCGGCGCCACTGAGTCCATCGAAGGCCTGGCGGTGACCACTGCCGATGCCGCGTTGGCCACCATCCAGGCGCATCGCGTCGCCTTCGAGGCCGCCGGCCTGGGCGAGGCGTGGCTGCGCGTGCTGGCCTCGGTGGTGCAACCGGGCGTGGAGTTCGACCACCACGACGTCATCGACTACGACAGCAGCAAGGCACAGGCGCTCAGCCAGTCGGTCACCACGGTGCCGGGACTGGTCTTCGAAGCGCATTCCACCGACTACCAGACCCGCGATGCGCTGGCCGCGCTGGTGCGTGATCACTTCGCGATCCTGAAGGTGGGTCCGGGCCTGACATTCGCCCTGCGCGAAGCACTGTGGGGACTCGATGCCATCGAGCGCGAATGGATCGCCGATGACCAGCGCGCGCGGCTGCGCGAGGTCACCCTGCGCCGCATGCAGGATGCACCCGGTTATTGGCAGCGCTATTACCACGGCGAAGGCCGTGCCCTGTCCACCGATCTGCAGTACAGCCTCAGCGACCGCATCCGCTACTACTGGCCTGACCCGCAGATCGAAGCGGCGCGGGTGCAGCTGTTCGACAACCTGCGGGCCGACCCGCCGCCGATGCCGCTCATCGGCCAGTACCTTCCCCATGCCTTGAACGCGGTGCGCAACGGAACGGCAACGTTCGATCCGCAGTCCCTGGCCATGGCCCATATCAGCGCTGTCCTCGATGACTACCACCATGCATGCACGAACCATGACCTCACCTGACATTCTCGGTTTCCCCGAACCGACGCTGGAAGCGAACGGTGCACTGTGGACCGCGCGCGAGATCGCCCAGCAACCGGACATGCTGCAGGCCACCGATGCCCTGGTGGCGACGATGGCCGATCAGCTGCGCGCGTTCGTCGGGCCCCTGATCGATGACCCGTCCGCGCGCGTCGTGCTGACCGGTGCGGGCACATCGGCGTACATCGGCCAATGCCTTGCACCGCTGCTGGACCGCCAGCTGGCCGCACGCGTGGACGCCGTACCGACCACCGACATCGTCTGTGCACCGCGCCTGTACCTGGACCCGACCCAGCGCCTGCTGCTGGTGTCCTTCGGGCGTTCCGGCAACAGTCCGGAAAGTCTGGCAGCGGTCGAGCTGGCCGAATCGCTGGTCAATGAGGTGCACCATCTGGTGGTGACCTGCAATCCCACCGGCGCGTTGGCGCGGGTGCCCGTGGCCCGCTCGATGACCCTGCTGCTGCCCGAGCAGACGCACGACACCAGCTTTGCGATGACCTCCAGTTTCAGCTGCATGATGTACGCCACGCTGGCCGCGCTGGTGCCTGCCAGCGTGCGCGGCGGTCGCGTCGACGCCATTGCGGCAGCCACCGCGCAGGTGATCGACACCGCCCTGCCCCTGCTCCACACCTTGGCCGAAGCCCGCCATGATCGCGTGGTGTATCTGGGCAGCGGGCTGCTGCAGGGCTTGGCGCGCGAAGCCACGCTGAAGCTCGGCGAGCTGACCAACGGGGCCGTGGTCACGTGCTATGACTCACCGCTGGGATTCCGCCATGGTCCGAAGACCTTCGTCACCGATTCCACGCTGGTGGTGGTGTTCGTGTCCAACGATCCGCACACGCGGCGCTACGACCACGACCTGATCGACGAACTGCGCCGCGACGGCTGTGCGGCGCGGGTGATCGAGATCTCCGCCCAGCCGCGCGACGCGGACGCCGCCGATACGCTGGCGGTGCGCGGGCTGCAGGACGCACACGATGTCGAGCTCCTGTGGCCTTATGTCGCCGCGGCGCAGATCTACGCGTTCCTGCATTCGCTGGCGCGCGGGGTGACGCCGGACAATCCGAACCCGGCCGGCATCGTCAACCGCGTGGTACAGGGCGTGCAGTTGTACGCGTTGGACGCATGAGTGGCGCGCTGTACCTGGGCGTGGACGGTGGCGGCACCAAGACCCGCTTCGCCCTGATCGATGCGCAGGCCACGCTGCTGGCCGAGGCGCAGCTGGGGACGACGTATCACCCGCAGGTGGGGCTGGACGGCGTGCGTGCGATTCTTGCTGAAGGCATCGAGCAGGTCCTGACGCAGGTTGACGCAGGACGCGAGGCCATCCGCCAGGCGTTCTTCGGCCTGCCTGCGTACGGCGAAGACAGCCGCGCCACTGCCCGGCTGCAGTCGATTCCCGGGGACGTGCTGGGTCACGCACGTTACAGCTGCGACAACGACATGGTCTGTGGCTGGGCCGGGTCGTTGGCCTGCGCCGACGGCATCAACATCATCGCCGGCACGGGCTCGATGGGCTACGGACGTCGCGGTGCGGCCTCGGCACGTGCCGGCGGCTGGGGAGAAGCGTTTTCCGATGAAGGGTCGGCGTACTGGATCGCCGTGCAGGGGCTCAATGCGTTCTCGCGGATGAGTGATGGGCGCCTGCCGCGCGGGCCGCTGCACGGCATCCTGCGCGAGCACTTCCAGCTGGGCGAGCATGACCTGGACATCTGCGCGCATGTATACGGCGAGGGCCACGGCTCACGGGGTGAGTTGGCGCAGCTGTCGCCGCTGGTGTCGCGCGCAGCACAGGCAGGCGACCCGGTGGCCGCCTCGATCTTCGAGCGGGCCGGGCACGAGTTGGCTGCCATCGCCGACGCGCTGCGCATCAGCCTGGGGTTCGCGCCGGGTGAGACCGTGCCGCTGTCCTGGTCCGGCGGTGCCTTCAGCGCAGGGGATGCACTGATGGGGCCGTTCTCGACCGCGCTGCACGCTGCCAGCCCGCACTTCACCCTGCAGGCACCCCAGCATCCACCGCATTACGGCGCCGCACTTTACGCGCGACTGTTGGCGCACTGACGCTGTAACGAAGATGGGTGGGGCCGCGCCATGTTCGCGGCCCTCGCGGCCACGACCATGATGGCTGTCAGGTCCCACGCGCATCAGGCAACGTTAGCGCGTGTCCGCAGGCGCAGGTCCACTACCGTCCCTGTTCAACGGCAGGACATGCTCCGACGACAGGGTACCGCCACGTCGCAACGTCTCGGCCGCACGTGAAATCCATTTGTTGAATGCAGCGTCATTGATGTGCATCGCAACGCTTACCTGTTCAGCCGATTCTTCGCCCCGCAGTCGCTGAACAATCGGACCATTGAATTGGTCAGGCGAGACCACGCCGCTGTATTCGACACTGGAGTATGTCGGCCCCACGACCATCGCGGCCCACAACTCCGTGCGTATGGCACCGGTGGCGAGACTGTCGTGATCCAGGCCGAAGTCGAACCACGTGCTATCCCAGTCAAGCTCGCCATCGGAGAAAAGTGCGGCGTACACCTCACCGATGACCGACTGCTGCCATCCCATGATGCTGACGAGCATCTTTGGGGGTACGGGCACATCTGTTCTGGACTACAGCAATGACTTGAACGCTTGATGGCGCGTGAAGCCGGGCAGACCCGGATACGCCTTGCACACGCTGGTTGGCAGTGCGCTGACCGCGGCAACGAGGTCTCTCAACGCATCGGCATACGGCGCCATTGCCGCTTCGTCCAGGCGCGAACTCAGGCGGCGCCAGACATCATCGTCTCCGAGACCGAGAACGATCTGTTGCAGACGCCATGGCTCCAGGGCGCGATCCGTGACGCTTGCCTGCCTCGCCTCCCACACCGCAGGAAGCCGTTTGCTCCAGTCCTCCCGCGCCGGATCGGAAGAGCGCACGGGCGAGGCCTGCATGGCACCTCCATTGCCAACTGCTCGCAGCGGGAGCGGGCCGGGGGCGGTCGCAGTCACGGGCGCGCCCGGTGCAGAGGGCTCTCGCAGGATGGAGCGGCCGCCAACAGGGGAGATCGGAAACACGGGGGGGAGCGCACCTGATTTCACGAGTTTCAGTAAAACTGCTTGCGTGCGGATGCGCTTTCGCATTCCGCTCTGGCTGGGCGAGCTGCCGCAGGGCGCGGTGGTTAAGTGCGATGACGCATCGCCGGGACGGCCGCTTGACCGTCATCCCGACGCGCTCCAGAACGCGCGCCCGGCAAGCACCACCCCCACCAGTGCCACAACGATCAGCAGCACGCCCGAGCACCGCAGCAGCGCACGCTGCAGCACCGGTCGAAGCAGTCGACGCACCAGCTGGAACATCACCATCAGCGTAGCGAAATCAAGCGCCACCCAGAGCAGTGTCAACACCACCAGGCTGAGTGCCGGCTGCGGCATGATGCCGATGAACTGCGGGAAGAACGAGGCGAAGAAGATGATGTCCTTGGGGTTGGCGATGGCGACCACGAAGCCTTTGCCGAAGCCTCCGATACCGCCGCCTGCCTGCGGCCGGCCTTCGAAGGGGACCGCGCGCAGCAGCCCCCAGCCGACGTAGCCGATGTACAGCGCCCCCAGCAGTTTGACGCCGTTGAAGTACGCCTCGTCGATGGCCAGCAGACCTTGGACCATGAGCGCCGACAGCGCGATCAGCAGCAGCGACGCCGCATTGGTACCAGCGATGGTCGACAATGCGCGCCGCGGCCCACCGGACAGTCCCGCACTGACCACCAGGATCATCACCGGGCCGGGCAGCGCGATCATCACCGTGACCGTCACGATGTAAAGCAGTAACAGGTTCAGATCGAGTCCGATCATCGCAGGCGCCTGCGCTGCGTGGAGAATGGGCAGCACGCAGGCGCCTCCAGTCCTGGCTCGTCCAGTTGGTACTGCATCCATTCGCGGTTGCCCGGTTCGCCATGGAATCCCAGGCTCGCCGGCGCAGGCGCCTGGTTGTAGCACTCCACGCGATCACGGATCCGCGCGCGCAACGCTCGCCCATGCGGCGAGGCTGCGCTGGCGACCACGTCGAAGTTCTCGCGCGGATTGACCACCAGCACCAGGCATCGGCCCAGGTTGCGACTCCTCAGTTGCACATGGGCGGCCGAGCTGATGTTGACGAACAACGGCACGCCGTTGAAGCAGAAACTCCAGGCCGGGTCGTCGGTGTCATCGGGCACTTTCGCCGGCCATGCCTGCGGATCGTAGCGATGCAGCCATTCCAGCAGCTGCCACGCCGCCGCATGCTGGTCCATTGGCTGCTCGCCTTCTTCGCTGCGGAAGACCAGGCACAGCGGCCGATAGAGACGCTCCTCGATGGCGACCGTCTTGACCATGTCGGTGTAGGCGGCCAGTGCTTCACGCGCGGCAACGTAGCGATCGCGCTCGCAGAACTGGAACCAGATGGAACCGGCCCGCCACGCCTTGCGCGCGAACAGACACGGGAAATCAGCATCCGCCAGCCGCTGGCGGATTTCTTCCCGTGCCACCTGCTGCCAGGCAGGCAGTTCGAGACCGGTATCGCTGCCTGTTTCTTTGCCTGCACCCTGCATCGCACTCTCCCCTCCGTTGCATGGGAAAAGCCTAGGCAGCGCGCTGGCAGCGCACTTGCAGGAATCGCTCGCCCCCGGCGGAACGGGCGTCGGCGATGGCCGTTCCCGCTGCGTTGACACGGTGCCGCGATAAGGTCGTGTGGCTTGCGAGCGCCCTGCACGCCTTCCCCTCCAGGAGACCCCAGTGAACTCACGACGTCAGTTTCTTTCCCTTGCCGCGGCCAGCGCGGCGGTCATGGCGGCCTCGCCGTTGTTCGCGCAGTCACCGGCACCGGGCAGCGTGCTGCCCACGCGTGGCACACCCCGCAGCGGCGGCAGCCCAGTTGCGCGACCGCAGCCCACGGGTGGCCGCTACCGTCCGCCGACCCGCATGGGACTCGGCGGTGCGCCCTTGGGTGGCAGCCTGGCACCCACTACCCGTGACGCAGCGCAGGCCACCATGGCGGCGGCGTGGGCCTCCGGCGTTCGCCTGTTCGACACCTCGCCCTGGTATGGACTGGGCCTGAGCGAAAGGCGCATGGGCAATGAACTGCACCTGCACCCCGCCGATCAGTACACCCTCAGCAGCAAGGTCGGTCGCCTGCTCACGGGCACGGCCGGCCCCCTGCAGAAAACCAACTGGCACGATCCGGCGCCGTTCCGTTATCGCTACGACTATTCCGCAGACGGCGCACGGCGTTCCGTGGAAGACAGCCTCAACCGGCTGGGCGTATCGCAGTTGGATATCGTGTTCATCCATGACCTGTCGCCGGAAAACGAAAAAGACCTCGGCATGCCGTGGGAACAGCGCTTTGCCGAAGCACTGCGCGGCGCCATGCCGGAACTGTCGAAGATGCGTGAGGAAGGCTTGATCAAAGGCTGGGGGTTCGGGGTGAACCGGCCGCAGCCTGCACTGCGCGCGGTGGCCGAATCAGATCCGGACATCATGCTGCTGGCCTGCCAGTACTCACTGCTGGACCACGAAACCACCCTGCGCGACACCTTCCCGAAGCTCGCTGAAAAAGGCGTTTCGGTGATGGTGGGCTCGCCGCTGCTGGCAGGCTACCTGACCGGCCGCGAGCGCTATCTGTACGGCAGCCCGATCCCGGAATGGGCGCCGGCCAAGCGCGCCAAGATCGCCGCGATCTGCGAGCGCCATGGCATCGACCTGCGCACGGCGGCGCTGCAATTTGCCGACGCGCCGTCGGTGGTCTCGTGCATCGTCCCCGGTGCACGGACGCCCGAGCAGGTCCGCGCGAACGTCGCGTCGATGTCGATCGCCATCCCGGCGGATTTCTGGGCGGAACTGAAGAAAGAAAAACTGATTTCCGCCGACGCCGAAGTGCCTGCGTGAGGTGTGGATCAAGCGGGGATTGATCGCTTGGTGGATTGATCGCTTGGTGGATTGATCGCTTGGTGGATTGACGGGGCGGTGGATTGATCGCTTGGTAGAGCCGACTTCAGTCGGCTGCTGTTGGCGCGCTCGCCGTCCCGCATTCCGCCGAGCATGGCTCGGCGCTACCAGGGCTGCGGTCTCCATTTCGTGCGGGCTGCGGGTCTCGGTTCCTCACAGCGTACGTGCGGAAATCAATGCGGACTGGCGGTCGGACGGACGATGATCTCACTGGTATCCACATCAGCCGGCTGCGCCACCGCAAACGCGATCGCACGTGCCACTGCTTCGGCCGGGATCGCCGTCGCGCGGAACGCCCTCATTTCCTCGCGGCCCTGCGCATCGGAAATACTGTCCGCCAGTTCGGACGTGGTGACCCCCGGGCTGATGGTGGTCACCCGTATCGACGGACTCTCCTGCCGCAACCCCTCGGAGATCGCCCAGACCGCGTACTTGGTTGCGCAGTAGACCGCCGCCGTCGGTGAAACCGCATGCGCCCCGATGGAGGCAATGTTGATCACCTGCCCATGGCCCTGCGCCTGCATCTGCGGCAGCACCGCTGCGATCCCGTGCAGCACCCCGCGGATGTTGACGTCGATCATGCGATCCCACTCATCCAGCTTCAACGACGCCAACGGGGACAGCGGCATGACCCCTGCGTTGTTGATGATCACGTCCACCCGCCCGTAGGTCTCCACGGCACACTGGACGAAATCCGCCGTCTGCGTTCGATCGGTGACATCCAACGCCAGCGCCATCGCGGTTCCGCCGGCAGCCTGGATCTCGGTCACCAGCGCCTGCAACCGATCGATGCGGCGCGCCCCCAGCACCACCGTCGCGCCCTGCTGCGCAAGCAGCCGCGCGGTGGCCTCGCCGATCCCGCTGCTGGCCCCGGTGATGAGCACGATCTTGTCCTGAATCTGGTTCATGGCGAACTCCTGTGGTGACTTCGTGGAAGAGCAGCCACCCTACGAGCGCGGCAGTGTCCAGAGAACTCCCCGCCCGCTGGACAGAGTGGTTAGTATCGGTAACCAATGGACACCGATCTCAACCTGCTGCGCCTGTTCCTTGCCGTTGCCGAGGGAGGCAACTTCCGTGCGGCGGCTGACCGCCTGGGCGTGACCCGCTCTGCGGTGAGCCAAGGCATCCGGCGACTGGAGGACGGCCTGGGCATCGCGCTGGTGCAGCGCTCCACCCGCAGCGTGCGGCTGACCGAAGCCGGCGAGCGGCTGCTCGGCCAGATCGCCGCGCCCTTGAACCTTGTTGCCTCGGCACTCGAAGATGCCGCCAGTGTGGGCGAGCCACGCGGCCTGCTGCGCGTTGCAGTGACCTCCATCGCCGAGCGCTTCCTGTCCGGGCCGCTGATATCCGACTTCCTGCAGACGCATCCCGGCATCACGCTGGATGTCACCGTCACCGACGCGCCATCGGACATCGTGGCGGCCGGCTTCGATGCGGGTGTGCGGCTGGGTGAGGTGATCGAACAGGACATGGTGGCCATCGCGCTTACCGGTCCACAGCGCGAGGTCGTCGTCGCCTCGCCCGGCTATGTCGCGGAGCATGGCGTTCCCACGCATCCCGGCGAGCTCTCCCGCCACCGCTGCATCGGCTGGCGACCCGCGCCGGAAGCAGCGCCCTATCGCTGGGAGTTCGCCGAGGGCGGCCGCGCGTTCGACGTCACCGTATCCCCGCAGCTGACCACCAACGACATGTTGCTGATGGTCCGTACCGCCCTGTCCGGCGGGGGCATCACCTTCGGCATGGAAGAAACCTTCGCCCCGTATATCGCGCGCGGCGAACTGGTGACGATGCTGGACGACTACCTGCCGCCCTTCCCGGGCTTCTTTCTGTATTTTCCAAGCCGCCACAATCCGCCGGCGAAGCTGCGCGCACTGATAGACCACATCCGCGCCCACACCCCGGCAGCCGACGGGTAGAGCTCACGGGTAGAGCCGACTTCAGTCGGCTGCACCGAACCAGCCGGCTGAAGCCGGCTCTACCAAGCGCTGCACCCACCCCGCCCGGGTAGAGCCGACTTCAGTCGGCTGCACCGAGCCAGCCGGCTGAAGCCGGCTCTACCAATAGCGGCGCCGGCTGAAGCCGGCTCTACCAACGGCGGTAATGCGTCAGCGAAAAAACTGGCTCGGACTGAGGCCGAACCGCTTCTTGAACATGCTGGCAAACGCACTGGGGCTGTCATACCCCAATGCCAGGGCGACATCGATCACCTTGCCGCCCTGCGCCAGCCGTTCCAACGCACGCAGAAGGCGCGCCTGCTGCCGCCACTGCCCGAACGTCATGCCCAACTCGCGCGCGCACAGACGCTGGATGGTCTTGACGTCGATCTGCAGGCGCTGCGCCCAGTCCTGCAGGGTCGAGACATCGTGGGGCGTGCGCTCCCAGTGGCGTGCAATGCGCCGCAGGCGTGGATCGCGGGGTTCGGGCAGGTGCAGCGGCAGCACGGGAAGGGTCTGCAATTCATCAATGATCAACTGCATGAGCCGGCCGTCACGGGAGTCTGGCGCGTAGGGCTGGGGCACCTCGACCGCGGCGTGGATCAGCGCGGCCAGCAATGGGGTGATCGACACGGTGGACGCCTCGGCGGCCGCATGCGGCATCGCCTGTGGCGCGATGTACAGGCTGCGCATGCGCACCGGCCCCAGGCAATCGACCCGATGCCCGACCCCGGCAGGCATCCAGATCGCGCGCGTGCTGGGCACCACCCAGCGACCCGTGCCGGCATGCACCACCAGCACCCCGCTTTCGGCATAGACCAGTTGGTGCCGATCCGGGTGATGGTGCAGCGGGATGACGGTATCGGCCTGATAGTTGCGCGCTCGGCAGGACACCGCCGTGGACAGGCCTATCGGCAGGGGACGTCCCTGACCGGCGGGCGCCGAGCTGTCCTTTTCTCGATGATCCATGACCATATCGCGCGGGAGGGACTTCGGCGGCGACTTTACCATGCGGCTCCCCCCGCTGATGCAGCGCGCCCATGTCCAGCACCACCCCTTCCTTGTCATCCTCCGTCGCTGCACCGCGCCGTCGCCTGATTGGCGGCGTCCTTGCCGCGATCACCGGCTCGCATCTGGTCAACGACATGATGCAGTCGCTGATCCTGGCGCTGTATCCGATCCTGAAGGGGCAGTTCCATCTCAGCTTCGCCCAGATCGGCCTGATCACCCTCACCTACCAGCTGACTGCGTCGCTGTTCCAACCGCTCATCGGGCTGCGCACGGACCGTCGTCCCGCCCCCTACTCCCTGCCCTTCGGCATGGTGTCCACGCTCTGTGGTCTGCTGTTGCTGGCCTATGCCCCCAGCTTCACGCTGGTGCTGGCAGCTGCCATGTTGGTGGGTATCGGGTCGGCGATCTTCCACCCTGAATCCTCGCGCATCGCGCGCTTGGCTTCTGGTGGTCGGCATGGCCTGTCACAGTCGGTGTTCCAGGTCGGCGGCAACACCGGCACCGCGATCGGTCCGTTGCTGGCGGCGGCAGTGATCGTTCCCAACGGGCGTACCAGTGTGGCGTGGTTTGCCGGCGCAGCGCTGATCGGCATCGCACTGCTGACCTATGTCAGCCGGTGGTATCAGCAGCACTTGGCCAGCGTGGCAGCGGAACCACAGCGGCCGCGTTCCGCAGACCCTGCCGCATCGGCGGAGGTGCTTCCTGCCCGCACGGTGCGCTGGGTGATCGGCATCCTGCTGGTGCTGATCTTCAGCAAGTACTTCTACATCGCCGGCCTGAGCAGCTACTACACGTTCTTCCTGATACAGAAGTTCCATGTGTCCGTGCAGAGCGCACAGATGCATCTGTTCGCGTTCCTGCTGGCGTCTGCTGCAGGCACCTTGATCGGCGGTCCGGTGGGCGACCGCATCGGCCGCAAGCCGGTGATCTGGGCCTCCATCCTCGGCGTGGCGCCGTTCGCCCTCGCCCTGCCGTATGTGGACCTGGCATGGACCGGCGTGCTGGCGGTGATCATCGGCTTTGTGCTGTCTTCTGCGTTCTCGGCGATCCTGGTGTATGCGCAGGAACTGATGCCGCATCGCATCGGCACCGTGTCCGGCTTGTTCTTCGGCTTCGCCTTCGGCATGGGCGGACTGGGCGCCGCCGTGCTCGGCGTGCTGGCCGACCACACCGGTATCGTGCACGTGTACCAGCTGATCTCCTTCCTGCCGCTGCTCGGCATCGTCGCCGCTCTGCTGCCGAACCGCCGTGCATGACAGCGTAGAGCCGACGTTAGTCGGCTGCTCACACCCCGTTCCCTCCGCCCACTCCGCCGAGCACGGCTCGGCGCTACCTGGGCATGCTTGGATCATCGCCCTTGCGGTAATCTTGCGGTCCCCCGCCCAAGGAACCTGCCGTGCGCACCGTGCACGCCCTGCGTTACGTCACCCCGCTGCGCGAAGGGGGATCGCTGCCCGCCATCGTCGAGACCGACGATGACGGGATGGTGGTACTCAAGTTCCGCGGTGCCGGGCAAGGCCCCAAGGCGCTCATTGCCGAACTGATTGCTGGCGAGCTTGCCAGAACGCTGGACCTGCCTATTCCGGAGATCCTGTTCGTCGAGCTGGACCGCGAGTTCGCCCGCACCGAACCCGATCCGGAAATCCAGGAACTGATTCGCGCCAGTGAGGGGCTGAATCTGGGAAGTGATTATCTTCCCGGGGCCATCAATTACGATCCTGCGGCCATGCCCGTCGAGGCGGATCTGGCTTCGCGCATCGTCTGGTTCGATGCGTTCACCAGCAACGTGGATCGTACTGCGCGCAATCCCAACCTGATGGTCTGGCATCGCAAGCTGTACCTGATCGACCATGGTGCAGCGATGTACTTCCACCACGACTGGGACAGTGCGGGTGAAGCCTGCACGAAGCCGTTCGTGCTGATCCGTGACCACGTGCTGTTACCGTTTGCCTCATGCATTGCCGATGTTGACGAGGCGTTGGCGGCGCGCCTGCCGCCGCAGGAGATCGAGCGCATCGTGGCCCTGGTGCCCGATGCCTGGCTGGTCAACGAGCCGGCTTTCCCGACCCCGGCGATGTACCGACAAGCTTACGTCGACTATTTCGTCCATCGCCTGCGCGTCCGCGCCGCCTTCGTCCAGGAGGCCATCCGTGCCCACGCTGCACACGTATGACTACGCGGTGATCCGCGTGGTACCCCGGGTCGACCGCGAGGAGTTCATCAATGTCGGTGTGATCGTGTCCTGCCCCGGCGCCCAGCACCTGGAAGCCGCAATTGAGATCGATCCGGCGCGCTTGCGTGCATTCGCACCGACGCTGGAACTTCAGGACCTGCAGCCGTGGTTGGACGCCATCGTGGCCATCTGCCGCGGCGACGCCAATGCCGGACCGATCGCACAACTTCCGGCCCGGGCCCGTTTCCACTTTCTGACGGCAAAACGCAGCTCAGTGGTGCAGATGTCGAGCACGCATGTCGGCCGTACCGCCGACCCGCTGGGGGTGGTGGATCATCTGCTGAAGAAGATGGTGCGGGTACCGACCTAGGCGCCAACGGCAGCCGGCTGAAGCCGGCTCTACCGATGCGGCCGGTGGGGGTAGAGCCGACTTCAGTCGGCTTCCGTGACAACGCGCGGACGGCCGGCGGGGGGGGTAGAGCCGACTTCAGTCGGCTTGTGTGACCGCGCGAACGGCCGGCGGAGGGGTAGAGCCGACTTCAGTCGGCTTGCGTGACACCACGCGGACGGCAGCGGGCTGAAGCCGGCTCTACCTGCTGCGGTCACATTACGGGTGCCTGGGAGTCGTCTATTTCTTGGAGCGTCCATCGGCACCAGGTGTGTGGGTATTCGCCGAGGGTGGTGGCGAGACCTGCGCGGATGGGGTTGGCCAGGATGTAGCGGGCGTGCTTGTGCAGCGATGCGTCTGCTCGGACGGCGTGGTCGTGATACCCCGGTTGCCATATCGCGCCGCCCCCGCCTCTCTGCCGATTGATCTGCAGACTGCTCCGCCCTTTCATGGATTGCATGCACTGCGCCAGCGATCCTTGCTGCAGTTGGAAGAGCCAGTGCAGATGGTCTGGCATGGCAACCCATGCGAACGTACTGGTGACGCCTCGGACGTCGAGCGACGCGATGACCTCCCTGATGATGGCCGAGTTGGCGGGGTCAAGGAACAGCGGCGCGCGGTGGCGACAGATCGTGGTGACGGCGTAGACGTTGCCGAGGGAAGAGTGGCGACCGAGGTGGAGCCGTGGGCTGGACATGCTGTCCATGGTGGGCAGCACCGGGCGTGCACGGAATCGGGGCACAGCGGTAAGTGGGGTGAGAGATGCACCGTGAGTGGCGACGGCGGGGGGTAGAGCCGACTTCAGTCGGCTGGTTCACTAGTCGGCGAACGGCAGCCGACTGAAGTCGGCTCTACCTGCTGCGGTTGGGCTTCCTGCGGACGGCAGCCGACTGAAGTCGGCTCTACCTGCTGCGGTTGGGCTTCCTGCGGACGGCAGCCGACTGAAGTCGGCTCTACCTGCTGCGTTGGGTTTCCGGCGGACGGCAGCCGACTGAAGTCGGCTCTACCTGCTGCGTTGGGTTTCCGGCGAACGGCAGCCGACTGAAGTCGGCTCTACCGTCTACATGCGGCCGGTGTAACGAAAAACGCCGGCTTGCGGCCGGCGTTCTTCGATCATCACTCCTGCGGTGGCTCGTCGCTTGGCACCGGGGCAGTGGGCGCTTCGGTGGGGGTGTCGACCGCCACGTCCAGCTCCTCCGCTTCGATGAAGGCATCCATCCGCTCGACGGCCTGCAGTTTCTCTTCCTTCGACAGACGAATCAGGGTGACACCCTGGGTGTTGCGGCCGACACGGCTGATTTCCGAGCCGCGCGTACGCACCAGGGTACCGCCGTCGGAGATCAGCAGCACTTCGTCGGCCGGTCCCATCAGCACCGCAGCGACCAGCTTGCCGTTGCGTTCACTGGTCTGGATGCCGATCACGCCCTGCGTGCCGCGACCCTTGCGCGGATACTCCGGCAGCGGCGTGCGCTTGCCGTAGCCGTTCTCGGTGGCGGTCAGGATGAACTGCATGCCGGCCTCGTCACCGACGTCGACCACGACGTCTGCGCTCTCCACGCTGGTGTCTTCGACGGTGCTGTCGTCCTCGATCTCTTCCTCAACGACGCCGGCACTCTCTGCGACGATCAGGCTGACGACTTCCTCGCCCTTGGGCATCTTGATGCCGCGCACGCCGGTGGCGGTGCGGCCCATCGAGCGGACCTTGTCTTCACCGAAGCGCACGGTCTTGCCATTCGATGCGAAAAGCAGGATGTCCCGCACACCGTCGGTCAACCCGACGCCGACCAGGGCATCGCCCTCGTCGAGGTTGATGGCGATCTTGCCGCGCGCAAGACGGAACGCGAACTCACTGAGCGGCGTCTTCTTCACCGTGCCGTTGCGGGTGGCGAAGAACACGAACTGGCCTTCGGTGTACTCGCGCACCGGCAATACGGCCTGCACGCGTTCACCCGGCTCCAGCGGAATCCAGTTGATGATCGGGCGGCCACGGGCATTGGAGCCGGCCTCCGGCAACTGGTGCACCGGCAGCCAGAACACCTTGCCGGCGCTGGTGAAGGTCAGCAGCGTGTCATGGGTGTTGACCAGCCAGAGCTGCTCGATGAAATCCTCTTCTTTCGTCGACGCGGCACTGCGGCCACGGCCGCCACGGCGCTGTGCCCGGTATGCACTGACCGGCTGGCGCTTGGCGTAGCCGGCATGGGACAGCGTGACCACCACGTCTTCCGGCGCGATGAGGTCGAGGATGTCCAGGTCTTCTTCGCTGTGGCGGATTTCGGTGCGTCGTTCGTCGCCGAACTCTTCGCGCACGTTGATCAGCTCTTCGCGGATGACCTCCAGCAGGCGGTCCGGGTTCTCCAGGATGTGGATCAGCCCGGCGATCACTTCCAGCAACTGCTTGTACTCGTCGGTCAGCCTGTCCTGCTCCAGCCCGGTCAGGCGGTGCAGGCGCATTTCCAGGATCTGCGTCGCCTGGATCTCGGTCAGCTGGTAGCCGCCTTCGATCAGGCCCACGCCCTTGGGCAGGTCTTCCGGGCGCGATGCTTCGGCGCCGGCAGCGCCCAGCAGCGAACCCACCAGACCCGGATCCCACACGCGCGTCAGCATGCGCTCGCGGGCTTCGTTCGGATTGGCCGAGCTCTTGATCAGCTCGATCATCTCGTCGATGTTGGCCAGTGCAACGGTCAAGCCTTCCAGCACGTGGGCACGGGCGCGCGCCTTGCGCAGCTCGAACACGGTGCGGCGGGTGACCACTTCACGGCGGTGGCGGACGAACGCCTCGAGCATCTGCTTGAGGTTCATCAACTGCGGACGGCCGTCGACCAGCGCCACCATGTTGATGCCGAACACCGATTCCATCTGGGTCTGCTGGTAGAGGTTGTTCAACACAACTTCCGCCGACTCGCCGCGCTTGATCTCGATGAAGATGCGCATGCCGTCCTTGTCGGACTCATCGCGCAGTTCGCTGATGCCTTCGAGTTTCTTTTCCTTGACCAGCTCGGCGATCTTCTCGATCAGACGCGCCTTGTTCACCTGGTACGGGATTTCAGTGACGATGATGGATTCGCGGCCGTTGTCGGCCACTTCCACGGCCGCCTTGGCGCGGATGCGCACGCGGCCACGCCCGGTACGGTAACCGGCGATGATGCCGGCCGTGCCGTTGACGATGCCGGCGGTGGGGAAATCCGGGCCCGGGATGTATTCCATCAGCCCGTCGACATCGATCTCCGGATTATCGATCAACGCGATGCAGGCGTTGATGGACTCGGTGAGATTGTGCGGCGGGATGTTGGTCGCCATGCCCACGGCGATACCGGCCGAGCCGTTGACCAGCAGGTTCGGGAACCGGGTCGGCATGACCGTCGGTTCGAGTTCCTTTTCGTCGTAGTTGGGCTGGAAATTGACCGTTTCCTTGTCCAGGTCAGCCATGAGTTCATGGGTGAGCTTGGACATGCGGGCTTCGGTGTAACGCATGGCCGCGGCGGAGTCACCGTCGACGGAACCGAAGTTGCCTTGGCCATCGACCAGCATGTAGCGCAGCGAGAACGGCTGTGCCATGCGCACCAGCGTGTCGTACACCGACTGATCGCCATGCGGATGGTACTTACCGATGACGTCACCGACGATACGGGCCGACTTGAAGTAAGGCTTGTTGCTGTGCGCGTTCAACTCATTCATCGCGAACAGCACACGGCGATGCACGGGCTTGAGGCCGTCGCGCGCATCAGGCAATGCGCGCCCCACGATCACGCTCATCGCGTAATCGAGGTAGCTCTTGCGCATCTCGTCTTCCAGATTTACCTGGATGATTTCCTTGGCGGATTCTGCCATTCGGGTTCCGTTGTCTGGTAGCGGTCCAGTCCGTCGCGCCAGCCCTTGCGGAGCGGCAGCGACGGAATCTCGATTAACTGACGGAGTCTACCACAACACAGCCTTTTCCGCCCCTGTTCAGCCGGTTTTTACCCGAAGAAATCAGCAACTTAGGGACCGGTTCGCGATGATCGGAGCGAGCTCGGCCCATCAGCGGCCGAAAGCGGCCTGCATGCTCGCCACCGACGGGGCCAGAATGACGCCGCGCTCGGTGACGATGGCATCGATCAGCTCACCCGGCGTGACATCGAACACCGGGTTCCAGGCGGCGATGCCCTCTGCCACCGTGCGCGTGCCACCGACACCGTACAGCTCACCCGGGTCACGCTGCTCGATCTCGATCTCGGTGCCATCAGCGGTATCCATGTCGACCGTCGAGGACGGTGCCACCACCATGAACTTGACGCCGTGGTGGCGCGCGGCGATCGCCAGCTGATAGGTGCCGATCTTGTTGGCGGTATCGCCGTTGGCACAGATGCGGTCTGCGCCCACGATCACCCACTGCACCGCACCGGTTTTCATCAGGTGCGAGGCGGCCGAATCGGCAATGAGGGTGGCTTCGATACCGTCCTGCTGGAGTTCCCACACCGTCAGCCGGGCGCCCTGCAGCCATGGCCGTGTTTCACCGGCGAACACGCGCGCGATGCGCTCCTGCGCCATGCCGGCACGAATCACCCCGAGGGCCGTACCGAAGCCGGCCGTGGCCAGCGAACCAGTGTTGCAATGGGTCAGCACGCCGCTGCCGGGCTCGATCAGGCCGGCACCCAATGCCCCCATGTGGCGGTTGGCCGCGAGGTCTTCGGTGGCGATCGCTTCGGCTTCAGCCTCCAGCACCTGCTTCCACTGGCCATCGGCTCCGGCCAGCACGCGCCGCATGCGGGCCAGGGCCCACGCGAGGTTGACCGCTGTCGGCCGCGACGCATTGAGGCGTTGCAGCGCAGGCTCCAGCTTCATCAGCGCCTGCGCGCCGTCGTCGGCGTCCACCTCGCGGGCGGCAAGCACGACGCCCCACGCGGCGGCGATGCCGATGGCGGGTGCGCCGCGCACGGTCAGCGCATGGATCGCCGCGGCGACGTCGTCGCTGGTGGTGCAGGCCACGTGCTCCACCACGAAGGGCAGCTTGCGCTGATCCAGCAGTTGCAGGGCATCGCCGGTCCACAGGATCGGACGGATGTGGTCGTAGCGGGCGTAATCGATATCGGTAGGCGCGTTCATGCGCCCATTGTAATGCGCGCTCAGTTCACCGAGAACTCGGCGCGGCAGCCATCGTCCACCCACACCCCGCGCTTGTCCCAACCCCAGCTGCGGCCTTCCACGCAGGGGCTGCCGGACAGCTGGCGGACCATGTTCGCGCCGGTGCTGATGGTGGCCCCGCAGAAGCGTTTGCGCCGGTCCTTGGATTCGCAGGTCAACCGGCGCGGCACGTCGACGAAGCCGCCGCCGTCTTCCGCGCCGATCTCGAAGTCGCCCTCGCAGCCACGGGTGGTCCAGATTTCGTTGCGCCGGTAGCCCCAGCTGTGGCCTTCGCGGCAAGGCATGCGCGAGTTCTGCCGCAGCAGGCGCACCGGCGCCCCTTCCAGACGCACCGGGCAGCTCTGCGGGCGGCCGTTGGATTCGCAACGCACGACGCGGCGCACCAGTCTGGGCGCGGCCCCTTCGACCGCAGGCGCTGCGTTACCGCGCGCGCGGAACTCGCCCCGGCAGCCGAGGGTGACCCACACACCTGAACGATCAGTGCCCCACTCGCTGCCGCGCACGCACGCGTTGTCAGACAGCTGGCGGACCAGTTCAACGCCTCCGCTGACGTCCATATCGCAATGCTTCCACTCCAGATCGCGGGACTGGCAGCGCACCACTTCGCCGGCATAGCCGCCCTGCCCCGGCGCCGCGGCCGCCGAAGGCAGCAACGCGGTCCAGAGCAGCAGCGCGCCCATCGAGGCCCCCGTGCTTGCCAACAGCTTGTTCAACGACAACCCCGCCTGTAATCGCGATTCACTTGCCACCATGCGGCAACCGGCGTGATAAGAGCATCATCACGCGCGCGCCGCAAGCGTAAAACACGTCGTTCAGGCACGGCTGAAATCAAACGCCAGCACGTCGGCGATGCGCGGGGTCTGCGCCATCGCCATCAGCAGCCGGTCCACCCCCACCGCCACGCCTGCGCAGGCCGGCATTGCCGGCAGGGCGGCCAGCAATGCGTCGTCCAGCGGCGGCAATACGTCACCGCGCGCCTGCCTGCGCACATGGTCGGCCTCGAACCGTGCGCGCTGTTCGTGCGCATCGCCCAGCTCGTGGTACCCGTTGGCCAGCTCGACCGGACCGAGATACAGCTCGAAGCGTTCGGCCAGCGCAGGCGTACCGGGGCGGATGCGGGCCAGCGCGGCCTGCGATGCCGGCCAGTCGTGCACCACGGTCATGACCGCGTCGTCGAAACGCGGCTGGATGCAATGGGTCATCAGCAGGTCCAGCCAGTCGTCACGCCCCAGGCCGGCGGGATCGATGGCGATGTCGGCCAGTGGCTGCCGCAACTGCTCGATGCTGTCCTCGAAGGGGTCAACGCCCACGCGCTGCTGGTACAGCGACCGGTAATCGATGACCTGCAGCGTCGCCTGCCGTCCCACCAGCGCGAGCGCCTGATTCACCAGTGCGGCGGTTTCCACCAGCAGTCCATGATGATCCCAGCCGATGCGATACCACTCCAGCATGGTGAACTCGGGGTTGTGCCGCCCGCCTGCTTCCCCGTTGCGGAAAACGCGCCCCAGTTCGTAGCAGTCACCCACGCCTGCAGCCAGCAGACGCTTGAGCGGAAACTCCGGCGAGGTACGCAGCCAGCGCCGGCGCACGCCGGCATCGCGATGGCCGCTGAAATCGGTGTGGAAGCTGTCGATGTTCGGCTCGGTGTTGCCGGCCGCCGACAGGATCGGGGTCTCCACTTCCAGCACAGCGTGTTCGGCGAAGAAGTGCCTGATGAGCGCATTGAGCGCGGCGCGCTGCCGCAGCGCGTGCAGCAAGGGGCTCACAGCACGCCGTCGCGCGGGTGGTCCAGCGGCAGCGTCATCAGGTCGCGCGTGTCGTCGATGTAACCGGTGGCGGTGTACAGGCGGCGCGCCAGCTCGTTGTGGCGGTTCACTTCCAGGCGCAAGCGGCCGACGCCACGCCCGCGTGCGCGCTGCTCGACAATCGCCAGCGCCTGCTTGCCGCGCCCACGGCCGCGTACGCCGGGAGCGAGATACAGTTCATCCAGCAGCGCGAAGTGCCCGCCCTGCTCCAGGCTGAACCCCATCGCGATCACCACATAGCCACCTACCGCGCCGTGCTCGTCCAGCAGCATCAGCACCTCGCCGTTACGGGGATCGGCCAGCAGCGCATCCACGCCACGGCGCACGCGCGCATCATCGAACTCGATCTGGTCTTCGAGGTAGAACGCGCGCATCAGCTCGATCAGCTGCGCCTCGTCGGCACGCGTGGCCAGGCGGAAATCCAGGGGGGCGGTCTGCATGCAAGTCTCCTTCAAGGGGGCGACCGGGCATCGGCCCGGCCTGTATCCGTCATTCGTGTGTGGCAAGGAACGCCAGCAGCTGGTCTTCGTCCCAGACCGGTACGCCCAGCGACTGCGCCTTCTCCAGCTTCGACCCGGCCTCGGTGCCGGCCACCACGAAGCTGGTCTTCTTCGACACACTGCCTGCGACCTTGGCACCCAGCGCTTCCAGCCGCTCTTTCGCCGCGTCGCGGGTCAACGCGGTCAGCGTGCCGGTGAGCACTGCAGTCTGCCCGTCCAGGGGTCCAGCGGCCTGCTGCACCTGCGTCGGCGCCTTCTGCAGGATCTCGCGCATCGCCTGTTCGGCCTTCAACAACATCTCGCCATGGCCTTCGCTGTCCAGCCAGGTAGCCACGGCGCGGGCCGTGTCATCCGGCAGCCCGGCATTGACCAGCTGGCCATGCTCGGCGTCGAGCACGGACTGCGCGTTGCCGAGCGCGGCCACCAGCTTTTCGGCACGCAGCCGGGTGATGCCGGGAATCTCCGCTTCCACCAGCAGCTGTGCACTATCCAGTCCTTCGCGCAGCTTCGCGCTGGGCGGATGGGCATCGGTGATGCGCACCTGACCCACCTGCAGCAGGTCATCGATGGCCTGCTGGTTGCCTGCCTGTTCGAAGAAATGTCCCAGCGAACGTGCTACTTCGCCGCCGATATCCGGCACCCGCTTGAACAGCGGCCACGGCAGGTGGCGGATCAGCTCGAGCTCGCCATACCACTGTGCCAGCGCCTTGGCGGTGCTCTCGCCCACGTGTTCGATGCCGAGTGCGAACAGCAGGCGCTCCAGCGTAGCGTCACGGCTGGCGTCAATCGCGGCGACCAGATTGTCGGCCCAGCGCGTGGCGATCTTCTTCGTGTTCCAGGTAAACGCTACGGGCTGCGCGAGCGCCTGCGCACGCCAGCCTGCATCGCCACCGTCGAGCTTCATCGCGGAATTGAGTACCGCGCTGCTGCCTTCTGGCGGCAGATGCGGCTGATAGCTGGCCGCCAGCGCAGAGGGATCTTCGGCATCGAGCACCAGCTTCAGCTGCAGCAGGGTGTCGCGGGTCAGCCGGTACAGATCGGCGACGCTGCGTACGATGCCCGCATCCACCAGGGTCTCGATGTACTTGCCGCCCAGGCCGTCGATGTCCATCGCGCGTCGTGAGGCGAAGTGCGCGATGGCTTCCTTGCGTTGTGCCGGGCAGCTCAGTTCGCCAGAGCAGCGCCACGCGGCGGCGCCCTCTTCGCGCACGATCTCCGATCCGCAGACCGGGCACACGGTGGGCATGGTCCACGGCACCGTACCGGCAGGTCGGCGGTCGGCGATGACGCTCACCACTTCGGGAATCACGTCGCCCGCGCGGCGCACGATCACGCTGTCGCCAACCCGTACATCCAGCCGCGCGATCTGGTCGGCGTTGTGCAGCGTGGCGTTGGACACGATCACTCCGGCCACAGCGACCGGTGCCAGACGCGCGACCGGTGTGGCGGCGCCGGTGCGGCCGATCTGTATCTCGATCGCCTCGACCGTCGTGCTCTGTTCCTGCGCGGGGAACTTGTGTGCGATCGCCCAGCGCGGGGCGCGGGCGACAAAGCCCATGGCCTGCTGCCCTTCGCGATCATCCAGCTTGTACACGACCCCATCGATATCGAATGCCAGCCCATCGCGGCGCGCGCCGATGTCGCGGTAATACGCGAGCAGGCCCTCGGTCCCGCTCACCACCTTGCACAGTTCGCTGACCGGGAAGCCCCAGCCGTGCAACTGCTGCAACGTCTGCGAATGGGTGTCGGGCAGCTCCCCGCCTTCAACCTGGCCGGTGCCGTAGGCGAAGAAACTCAGCCGTCGTTGCGCGCTGATCTTCGGGTCGAGCTGGCGCAGCGAGCCGGCTGCCCCGTTGCGTGGATTGGCCAGCACCTTGCCGCCCTGCTGTCGTGCGCGTTCGTTGAAGGCCTCGAAGTCCGCGCGTGCCATGTAGACCTCGCCACGTACTTCCAGCACCGCGGGCCAGCCGCTGCCCTGCAGCTGGTGCGGGATGTCACGGATCTGCCGCAGGTTGGCGGTTACGTCCTCTCCCTTGCTGCCATCGCCCCGGGTCGCGCCCTGGACGAAGTGGCCGTCTTCGAAGCGCAGGCTGATGGCCAGCCCATCCAGCTTCGGCTCTGCTGAAAAGTGCAGCGCCGGGCGACGCAGGCGCTCGCTGATACGGCGCACGAAATCGGCAACCTCTTCGTCACTGAAGGCATTGCCCAGCGACAGCATGGGCAGGGCGTGGGTGACTTCGGCGAAGCGCGATGAGGGTCGTCCGCCCACCGTACTGCTGGGCGAATCCGCAGCGGCAAGCTCAGGATGCGCCTGCTCCAGCCCCTGCAACTCACGCATCAGCGCATCGTAATCCGCGTCCGGGATCAGCAGTTCATCGCGCTCGCTGTAGGCCGCATTGGCACTGGCAAGCTGACGGCGCAGCGCTTCGATGCGCTCGGCGGGAGTAACGTTCATGCAGATCCGGTGGGTCTTGGACAGGCAGAGATTCTACCGCCACCGGCCGCCATGACACGGTGCAGTCCGTGATGTGCAGGCGTTTGCAGCGTTGACCCAGGGACGGCGAGCACAGCAGCCCGCCTCCCCTGTCAGCGCCCTGCTTACCAGCGCGGCGTCTTGGTCAGCGGCGGTGCCTGATGCTGGCGGTCGTACGCACGCAGGTCGTCACGGATGTGCGCGATGCGCTGGCGACCCAGCGCATTGCGCCCGTCATCCAGCACCACCGCGTCCAGCAGCTCGGCCATGCGCTGCACGGTCGGCAGCATCTTTTCCCAGGCATCCAGCGCGGTCAGCGGGGCGGGAAGCGTCAGGAAGAAGGCGATTGCCGGGGTCTCCATCTCGCGGATGGTGCCCATGTCGAAGCTACCCGGCTTCATGATGCTGGCCATGGAGAAGATCGGGCCGCGCTCGGGATGGCCTTCAACCAGACGGTGGAACACATTCATGTGGCCGAACACCAGACCGGTCTTTTCCGCCGCCACCACGATGTCTTCGCCGCGCAGCTTTTCACCCGCACGCGCGGCCACGAACAGCGACACGATCTTGTCGAAGTCCTGGCTGGCCCGCTTGCCCAGATCGCTGTTTCCGTGCGGATCCGCGTCGGACAGGCCCAGCTCGGGCTGTTCGCCTTCCATACCCGAGGATGGGAGGCCTTCGCCCTCCTCGCCTGGCACGCCGCCACCCAGCACGGGCTCGCGACGCGCGGATTTGTCCCCACCTGGCTCGCCCTCGACGCGGCGCCCCTGGGTTTTCTTTTTCGGTCGGCCAAACAGGAAGATCGCAGCGATCAACAGCAGGCCGGCAGTGAGGATGCCGATGCGCAGCAGTGCGGTGTCGGACATTCGAGAGGGTCTCCGGCTAAATACGTTCAGACAAGAATGGCACGATGCAAGGCTTCTTGCACCGGGGGGGCGGCAAGAATGCCTGATCCCCCCGTGCAGAGCGTGTATCAGGCCGCGCCTGCCAGCCGCGCCGCCTCTTCCAGGTCCACGCTGACCAGGCGACTGACACCGGGCTCGCGCATGGTGACGCCGGAAAGCTGGTGCGCCGCTTCCATCGTGGCTTTGTTGTGACTGACGAACAGGAACTGCACTTTCTCGCTCATCTCTTTCACCATGTTGGCCAGCCGGCCGACGTTGGCTTCGTCCAGCGGCGCATCGACCTCGTCCAGCAGGCAGAACGGTGCGGGATTGAGCTGGAAGATCGCAAACACCAATGCCACGGCGGTCATCGCCTTTTCACCGCCGGACAGCAGCGAAATACTCGACACGCGCTTGCCCGGAGGCCGCGCCATGATGGTGACGCCGGTATCAAGCAGGTCTTCGCCGGTCAGCTCCAGATAGGCATGGCCACCACCGAACAGGCGCGGATAGAGCGCCTGCACGCCGGCGTTGACCCGGTCGAAGGTGTCCTTGAAGCGGCCACGGGTTTCGCGGTCGATCTTGCGGATCGCATCTTCCAGCGTTTCCAGCGCGGTGGTCAGGTCCAGGTTCTGCGCATCCAGGTACTCCGAGCGCTGGGAGGCTTCGCCGTATTCCTGGATGGCCGCAAGGTTCACCGGCTCCAGCCGGCGCATGCGGCCGTCGATCTGCTGCACGGTCTGTTCCCAGTCGCCCAGCCGGGCATCGTCCGGCAGGGTTGAAATGACATCCTGCAGCACGAACCCGGCCTTTTCCACGGCCGCCTGAAGCTGCTCGGCGCTGAGCACCAGTGCCTGCTGGTCCAGCCGCCGCTGCGAGATCTTTTCGCGCTGGGCCAAGGCCTGCTCGTCCCGCTTGTGCCGGGTCTGCTCCAGCTCGCGCAGCTCCACATCGATGCCATCCAGCAGCGAGCGGGCCTGCGACAGCAAGCCATCTGCACGGACACGGGCTTCAAGCGCGGCCTGATGCTCGGCCTGCAACGACTCGACGGGCGTATCGCCATCGTCCAGCTGCGCATGCAGTTCGCCCAACCGCGAATCCAGCTGGCCGCGCTGGTTGCTCATGCGCTCCAGCGCCTGGCTCAGCGACGCCACCTGCGCACGCTGTGATTCCAGGGTCAGCGCCAGGGAATGCGCCGTTTCACGCACACTGCGGGCGGCGTCACGGGCGCGATCGCGCGCTTCGGTGAATTGCCGCCTCTCGTTTTCAAGGGCGTTCCGCACCGACTCCAGGTCACCCATGCTGTTGACGGCACTGTCCAACCGCGCCCGCGCCTCGCGCACCTGCTCGCGGTTGACGTCCAACGTCTCCAGCAGCTGGCTCAGCTCACCTTCGATGCGATCAATACGGGTACGCGCCGACTCCAGCTTGCCCTGCTGGCCCTGCAGCTGGCCAGCGAGCTCGGAAACGCCGCGGTGCATCTGGTACAGCGACCGCTGCACGTCTTCGCGCTGCTGCTCGGCGTCGAGCAGCTGCTCACGGAAGCCGACCAGCAACTGTTCCAGCTGCGCCTCGCGCTGCGCCAGTACTTCGATCTGCTCGCGCAGGGTGTTGATCTCGCGTTCGCGCAGCAGCGCGCCCTGCTTGGCGGCACCGGAGCGCGACACACGCACCCAGCCTGTACCCAGGCGCTCACCCCCACGGGTGATCACGGAATCGCCTTCGGGCAGCGTGGCCTGCAGCCGTGCCGCGTCCGCCAGATCTTCGGCGGCGTGCAGGCGGGCCAACAGGCGACGGATCGCCGCCGGCCCTGTCACCTTTGCTGCGAGCGACGTGGCGGCGACCTGCAACGGCGCATCGTCATCGGCAACCAACGCGATGCGGCCTTCGCCCAGCTCACCCAACGCCTCGACGAGGTGCTCGGGTGCATCCACCAGCACGCCTTCGATCAACTGGCCGAGCGCACTTTCCACCGCGTTTTCCCAGCCCGCCTCGACCTGCAGGCGTTCACCCACGCGCGCGCCCGAATCGAGCCCTCGCGCTTTCAACCAGGCAACGGCGGCGCCCTGCTCCTGGCCGAGTGCGGCCTGCTGCAAGGTCTCCAGCGAGGCCAGGCGACCGCGCACCCCGTTGCCCTGCTTGCGCAGCTCGGCCAGCTCATTCTGGGTGCCGCGCTGCTGCTCCTGGACGGCAGCAACCTCCTGCTTGCGCAGCTCGACCTGCTCGCCCAGTTCTTCCAGCGCGCTCTTCTGCGTGTCGTGCTGCACGTGCAGCTGCTCGAACACCGCTTCGAGGGCATCGACATCCAGTCCCGAACGCTCGGCCTGCAGGGCCTCACGACGACGATCCGCCTCAAGCACCTGCTTGTCCAGGTAGTCCACGCGGGTGCGCTCGACGTCGCCGGAGCGCGATGCTTCCGAGCTCTGGCGGGTGTGCTGCTCCCAACGCACCTGCCAGTCGGCCAGTCGCGCTTCTGCTTCACGCAGGCTGTCCTGCTTGATCTCGTTCTCTTCCTGCAACTGCTCCAGCTGCGGGGTCGCGGCATCGACCGATTCGCGCAGCACCATCAGCTTCGCCTCGTCGCCGCTGATGTGGTGGCCCAGCTCAGCCAGCGCCTGCTGCGTTTCATCGCGCGCCTTGTGCAGGCGCTGCGACAGCTCGCGCTGGTGGTGGATCTGCTGTTCCAGGCGGGCCAGCGTACTGCCCACCTGATACACCTCGGCCTGTGCCGCATTGAGGGCATCGGCGGATTCTTCGCGACGGACGCGCGAGGTCTCGATGCGCGCCTCTGCCTCGCGTTGTTCGGCGATCAGCTGCTGCAGGTGCGTTTCTTCCTGCGCCAGCCCTTCGCGCAACTTGCTCAGGCGCCCGTCCAGCCCGCGGAACTCCAGCGCCTTCCACTCTGCATCCTTGACCCGACGTTCTTCCTGCAATGCCTGGTACTGCTCGGCCTGCCGCGCCTGCCGCTTCAAGTGCTCGAGCTGCTTGCCGATCTCATCGCGCAGGTCACCCAGCCGATCCAGGTTCTCACGGGTGTGGCGGATACGGGTCTCGGTTTCCTTGCGCCGCTCCTTGTACTTGGAAATGCCGGCGGCTTCTTCCAGGTAGACACGCAGGTCTTCGGGCCGGGCCTCGATGATCTGGCTGATCATGCCCTGTTCGATGATGGAATAACTGCGCGGCCCCAGGCCGGTACCGAGGAACAGATCGGTGATGTCGCGGCGGCGGCACTTGGTGCCGTTGAGATAATAGTTGCTGCTGCCGTCGCGGCTGACGGTGCGCTTTACCGATATCTCGTTGAACGAGGCGTACTCACCGGAGATGGTGTGGTCGCTGTTGTCGAAAATGAGCTCGACCGTCGCCTGCGATACCGGCTTGCGGGCCGACGAACCGGCAAAGATCACATCGGTCAGCGAGTCACCACGCAGCCGGCTGGCCGAGCTTTCGCCCATAACCCAGCGCACCGCATCGATGATGTTGGACTTTCCACAGCCGTTCGGTCCGACCACGCCGGTCATGTTGGTCGGCAGGTGCAGCGTGGTGGGATCGACGAAGGACTTGAAGCCAGACAGCTTGATCGTGGAAAGACGCATAGGGTTTCCGGGCTGGGGCCGGGGTACGGCCTGCATTTACCCGCCAACCCCTTGGCCCGGTTGGGTCAGGGCCGTCGGACGGGTGTCATGCGCCGAGTATACCGATGTGGCCGTGTTGTACGAACGCGCCCGCGTGATCGCGCACCACCCGGCATCCGCCTTCCGCCCGCCCAACGCAAAACGGGCCCCCTTGCGGGAGCCCGTTCTGGTGATTCCATGCCTTTCGGCGTGGGATCAGGCCTTTTCGGCTTCAACCACGACCTTGACGGTGGTCTCAACGTCAGCGTGCAGGTGCACCAGGACGTCGTACTCGCCAATGTTGCGGAAAGCGCCTTCGCCCAGGATGACTTCGCTCTTGTTGACCGGCAGGCCAGCAGCGGTGAAGGCATCAGCGATTTCGCGTGCGCCGACCGAGCCGTACAGCTTGCCTTCGGTCGAAGCGTTGGCACCGATGGTGACGCTCTTGCCTTCCAGCTTGGCCTTGCGGGCTTCGGCGTCGGAATGGATCGACTCTGCCTTGGCTTCGTATTCGGCGCGCTTGGCTTCGAACTCGGCCTTGTTGCTCTCGGTGGCCGGCACGGCCTTGCCCTGCGGCACGAGGAAGTTACGGCCGTAGCCCGGCTTCACGTCGACCAGGTCGCCCAGGTTGCCGAGGTTGGTGACTTTCTGCAGAAGGATCAGCTGCATGGTGTTACTCCAGAATGTATTCGTTAGCGAGGCAAGGCCCCGCAGCGGATGGCTGTCCGAATATCAGGTGCAGAGGGGCGGCACGGGGCCGCCCGCCGGCATCAGATGTCGTGGTTGTCGGTGTACGGGATCAGGGCCAGGAAACGGGCGCGCTTGACGGCCGTTGCCAGCTGGCGCTGGTACTTCGACTTGGTACCGGTGACGCGGCTCGGCACGATCTTGCCGTTCTCGGTCAGGTACTGGCGCAGGGTGTTGAGATCCTTGTAATCGATCTCCTTGACACCTTCGGCCGTGAACTTGCAGAACTTGCGGCGACGGAAGAACTTGGACATGTCAGTGCTCCTTAAGCGGCCGAAGCGGCGTCTTCGCCGGCATCGGTGTCAGCGGCGGGGGTGGTGGTGGTCTCACCTTCTTCGTCGTCACGACGACGACGCTCGCCACGCTCGGGCTTTTCGCCCTTCTCGTCCTTGCTCTTCATGATCAGCGACTGCTCGGTATCCGGGCCATCGCGCTTGACGACCAGGTTGCGCAGCACGGCGTCGTTGAAGCGGAAGCTTTCCACCAGCTCGCTCAGCACGGCCTGGTCCACTTCGATGTTCAGCATGACGTAGTGGGCCTTCACCAAGTTCTGGATCGGGTAAGCCAGCTGACGACGGCCCCAGTCTTCCAGACGGTGAATGGTGCCGTTGCCGTTCTCGACCAGCGACTTGTAGCGCTCGATCATGGCCGGGACCTGCTCGCTCTGGTCCGGGTGGACCAGGAACACGATTTCGTAATGACGACTCATGTTTATATACCTTTCGGATGTGGCCGTTAGGCCGGACAGCCCCCCGCAGTAAGTTCGGCGGTGGGGCAAGGGTTCCCGCGCTGGGCGCAGGAAGCCGCCAAGTATGCCTTGCTGGCTCGCGCGGGGCAAGCTTGGGTGGGCCGGGCGGTGGAGCTGACACATTGTTTGCGCCCGACATGGGTAGCGCCGAGCCACGCTCGGCGGGATCTCTGCCGGCTATTGGAAATACAGCGTTCAGCGCACAGGACGGAAAACGCGCGACCGTGCTGCAGCGCAGCAGTACAATCTGCAATCGTTTACATGCCCCCGGATTGTCGTGAACCCGTCCCCTGCCCCTGTCGTCACTTCTTCACTGGCGGCCACACTGACACCGCGCCAGCGCACCTTCATTCTGCTGGCGCTGTCGCTGGGCGGGTTTGCCATCGGCACCAGCGAGTTCGCCAGCATGGGCCTCATGCTGGACATCAGCCGCGGCCTGTCCATCACTGAAGCCCAGGTCGGCCACCTGATCAGCGCGTATGCGATCGGCGTGGTCGTCGGCGCGCCGGTGCTGGCGTTCGCCGGTGCGGGGATCAGCCGTCGCAGCCTGTTGCTGGGACTGATGGGCTTCTATGCCATCGGCAACCTGGCCAGCGCCCTGGCGCCCAGCTACCCCACGATGTTGCTGGCGCGCTTCGTCGCCGGGCTGCCGCACGGCGCGTACTTCGGCGTTGCCATGCTGGTGGCGGCGTCGATCAGCCCGCCGGCGCAACGCGGCGCCGCGGTGTCCAAGGTGCTGCTGGGCCTGTCCGTCGCCATCCTGGTCGGCAATCCGTTGACCACCTGGCTGGGCCAACAGTTCACCTGGCGTACCGCGTTTGCGCTGGTCAGCCTGCTGGCGTTGGCCACGGTGGTGATGGTGGCCCGCCACCTGGCGCCGGACCCGAATGAAGTGCGCACCAGTCCGATGCGCGAACTGCGCGCGTTCAACACCACCCAGGTGTGGCTGGCGCTGGCCATCGGCTCGATCGGCTTTGCCGGCATGTTCTGCGTCTTCACTTATCTGGCCCCCACGCTGGTGCATGTCACTGGCATCAACGAGCGCTGGATGCCGGCGGCCGTGGGCCTGTTCGGTGTCGGCGCGATCATCGGCAACATGATGGGCGGCTGGCTGGTGGATCGCCTGCAGTTCCGCGCGGCCGGTGTGCTGCTGGCGTGGTCGGTGGTGGTGCTGCTGCTGTTTCCGCTGGCGGCCCACACGGCGTGGGCGATGGTGCCGGCGATCATCGCGGTGGGCACGATGGGCGCGCTGGCCGTGGCCCTGCAGACCCGCCTGATGGATGCCGCCGGTGAAGCGCAGACGCTGGCGGCGGCATCCAACCACGCGGCGTTCAATACGGCCAATGCGCTGGGCCCGTGGCTGGGCGGCATGGCCATCGGCGGCGGGTTCGGCTACGCCTCCACCGGTTACGTGGGCGCTGCGACTGCGGCGGCGGGGTTGCTGCTGTGGGGTGTGTCGGTGCTGATCGAGCGTCGGCGTGGCGCCGGGTCGCTGGCAGCGGCGGCGTCGAACGGGTGAGACCCCCTCGCGGCTGGCTGGAGTGCATCTAGGCCTGGGCCGGGCGGTGGGGCTGGTCGGGGGACGCGCACAAGTACGTCCATGTAGCGCTCGTTTCGTGCCATCCATGGCACTCAACGCCCCCGCCCAGCCCCACCGCCCGGCCCCTGACAGGTTCCGGGGCCGCCCGCCGCGTAATAAAGAAAAAGGAAAAGCGGTAGCGCCGACCCATGGTCGGCGAGCGCAGCGGGCCGTTGGCGGGAACATTCCGCCGAGCACGGCTCGGCGCTACCGATGATGGCAATCCGTCTGGTGGAGGGGGCCCCTGAGTCAGGGGCGGCCGCTAAGCGGCGGGGTGTGGGTGCTGGTGAGGCGGGGCCCGCGGTTTGCGAAGCAAAACGTGGGAGCGGCAGCGCGAATGCGATGACGTGGACCCCGCCATGGATGGCGCGAAACGACGCACGCAGGAGCGGCTTTTGCCGTCCCCCGCCAACCTACCCCGCCCCGCCAGCCCTCAGCCAAACGGCTCTGGACGTTGCCGTTGCCGTTGACGCCGCCTCTGCGGGCGCCGGGCGCAGCCCGGCAACCACCCTTCAGCGGTGGGTTTCGTCCGTGGTGAAGCTCTCGCCGCAGCCGCATTCGGCCGACGCGTTCGGATTCTTGAACGTGAACGTCTCGCTCAGGCCGTGTTTGCCGAAGTCGATCACCGTGCCATCCACCAGCGGCAGGCTCTGTGCGTCCACGTAGATGCGCACGCCCTCCTGCTCGAACACGCTGTCGCCCTCGCGCTCGTCGCGTGCCAGGTCGGTCACATGGCCCCAGCCGGAGCAGCCGGTACGGGTCACGCCGAAGCGCAGGCCCAGCGCCCCCGGGCTCTGGGAAACGAAGCGCTGGACGCGCTCAAAGGCAATGGGGGTCAGGCTGACAGCCATGATGGTGCTCCACGAAGGTACCAGACGAGTATAAAGGGGACCGGCCCGGCAGAAATGCCTCGCAAGCAGAACGCTGCAACCGGTAAACTTCGAATTCACAGATCGAGTCGATCAGCAGAGGATTCAAGTCATGACGGTGGTCAGCGTTGAACATGCGCTTGCGGGGAAGATCCCGGAAGGCGGCGAAGTCACGGTGCGCGGCTGGGTGCGTACGGTCCGTGGCTCAGCGAATCTGGCCTTCATCAATGTCACCGACGGCTCCTGCTTTGCCCCCATCCAGGTGGTGGCGGCCGAATCACTGGCCAACTTCGATGAAATCAAGCGCCTGACCAGTGGCTGCTCGGTCATCGCCAAGGGCACATTGGTGAAGTCCCAGGGCAAGGGCCAGTCGTTCGAAATCCAGGGCAGCCACGTGGAAGTGGTCGGCTGGGTCGAAGACCCGCTTACCTACCCGATCCAGCCGAAGCCGATGTCGCCGGAGTTCCTGCGCGAAGTCGCCCACCTGCGCCCGCGCACCAATCTGTTCGGTGCGGTCACCCGCATCCGCAACTGCCTGTCGCAGGCAGTGCACCGGTTCTTCCACCAGAACGGGTTCAACTGGATCAGCACGCCGATCATCACCACCTCCGATGCCGAAGGCGCAGGGCAGATGTTCCGCGTTTCCACGCTGGACATGATCAACCTGCCGCGCAACGACCGCGGCGAAGTGGATTTCAGCCGCGACTTCTTCGGCAAGGAAACCTTCCTGACCGTGTCCGGCCAGCTGAATGTCGAGGCGTACTGCCTGGCGCTGAGCAAGGTGTATACCTTCGGTCCGACCTTCCGCGCCGAGAACAGCAACACCACGCGGCATCTGGCCGAGTTCTGGATGATCGAGCCGGAAATCGCGTTCGCGGACCTGGCCGAAGATGCGCGCCTGGCCGAAGAGTTCCTGAAATACCTGTTCCGTGCGGTGCTGGACGAGCGCGGTGATGATCTGGCCTTCCTTGCCGAGCGCGTGGACAAGAATGCGATCAGCAAGCTGGAAAACTTCATCAACGCCCCGTTCGAGCAGATCGACTACACCGAAGCGGTGAAGCTGCTGCAGAACTCGGGCAAGAAGTTCGACTTCCCGGTCGAGTGGGGCCTGGACCTGCAGACCGAGCACGAGCGCTGGCTGACCGAAGAACACATCGGGCGTCCGGTGGTGGTCACCAACTACCCCGAGCACATCAAGGCGTTCTACATGCGCCTGAACGACGATGGCAAGACCGTCGCCGCGATGGACGTACTGGCGCCGGGCATCGGCGAGATCATCGGTGGCAGCCAGCGCGAAGAGCGCCTGGACGTGCTGGATGCACGCATGGCGCAGTTCGGCCTGGACCGCGAGCATTACAGCTGGTACCGCGACTTCCGCCGCTACGGTTCGGTGCCGCATGCTGGATTCGGCCTCGGCTTCGAGCGCCTGGTGGTTTACGTGTGCGGCTTGTCCAACATCCGTGATGCGATTGCGTATCCGCGTGCACCGGGCAGCGCCGACTTCTGATCCATCCCGCACTCACGGAGGTACTGCAACGATGACCCTGTTCTTCGCGCTGTGTTTTTTTGGCGTGGCGATCGCCGGGTTCAGTGCCTTCGTGATTTTCTGGCCGCTGACCCTGGTGCACCTGCGCGACCGCCATCCGGCGCTGTCGCAGCGCTTCGGCAGCGGCGCCTTCCTCAAGCCCGAGGCGTTGGCCTGGCTGCTGCGGCGTGACTACCGCGCGCAGCCGGACCGCTCGCTGTCCGGGCTGGCGACACCGGCCTGGGTGTCGCTGCTGACCCTGCTGGCAGGATTGGGCATGGCTGCCCTGCTCTGGCTGGCATCGCTCTGGTAATCACGAAATGAATGAAGAAACCGCATCCCAGGACACCTGGTGGCTGGCCAGCCTCGGCAACACGCTGATCTGGGCACGCCTGCGTATCCGGCCTGCCGGCACCGCCGAGGTGCTCGACAGTGATGGCAACACGCTGAGTTATGACGGCGAAGACACCGCGCGCGCGCAACTGTTCGACGCCGACTTCGTCGAGTTCGAAGGGCTGGATGAAGAAGACGCGCTGGTGCGCGGTTTCTCGTTGCATGAAGTGCAGCCGCCGAAAGCGTCCAGCGACGAAGGCCTGCGCGGCCTGATGGTGCAGTCGCTGGGCCGCACGGTCTAAGCACGGTGTTCACCCCGCGCGCGTTCGCCGAGACCGACCTGCAGTGGCTGGACGCGTTGTTCGCGCGCGATCCGTTCATCACCGTGCTCACCACCGGTGACGATGGCCTGCCGGAGCTGACCCGACTGCCGGTGCTGTACCAGCGCCAAGGCAGTGACATCACACTGCATGGCCACTGGGCCAGGGCGAACCCGCAGTCGCGTCGCGACGGGGCCGCCAAGGTGCTGGTGGACGGACCGCATGGCTATATCTCGGCGTCGTGGTATCCCGACAAAGAACAGATGGCCCGCGTACCGACCTGGAACTATGCCGCCGCCGAACTGCGCGGCCAGCTGCAGCGCTTCGACGACACCGACGCGCTGGCCGACCTGGTTGCCGCTACCGGCGATCTGTTTGAAGCCGGCGTGGGCCAGGCATGGCGGTTCGAACCCGAACGCGAAGACCACCGTAGTCAACTGCGCGGCATCATCGGCTTCCGTTTCGTGGTGGACGATGTGCAACTCAAACTCAAGCTCAGCCAGAACCATCCGGTGGCCAACCAGCAGGCCGTCATGGGCGCGCTGGAGGCGTTGCCCTCCCCCGCGTCGCACGAGTTGGCGCAGTGGATGCGCCGCTTCCTTGCCACGCCATAGCGTATGGCTGATTGAGCCAACCCCTTTCCCGCAGGGACACTTTCATGAAAGACGTTTTCAAGCTGCTGCAGAACAACCGCGAATGGGCTGATCGGGTGCAGAAGGAAGACCCCGAATTCTTCCATCGCCTGTCTACCCAGCAGAGTCCCGAGTATCTGTGGATCGGGTGCTCCGATTCGCGCGTGCCGGCGAACCAGATCATCGGCATGGCGCCGGGCGAGGTGTTCGTCCACCGCAACGTGGCCAACGTCGTGGCGCACACCGACCTGAACTGCCTGAGCGTGATCCAGTACGCCGTGGACCAGTTGAAGGTGAAGCACATCCTGATCGTCGGCCATTACGGCTGCGGCGGCGTGCATGCCAGCCTCAACAATGTGCGCGTGGGCCTGGCCGACAACTGGCTGCGCCACGTCGGCGATGTGGCGCAGAAGCACGCCGCGATCCTGGATGCGATCGACGATCCGGACCAGCGTCATGCGCGGCTGTGCGAACTGAACGTCATCGAACAGGTGGCCAACGCGTGCCAGTCGACGATCGTCCGTGATGCATGGACCCGCGGCCAGAAGCTGACGGTGCACGGATGGGTCTACAGCCTGCGCGATGGCCGCGTGCGCGAGATGGGCATCGACGTGGACAGCGCCGAAGCACTGCAGCCGGCTTATGAGAAGGCGCTGTCCTTCGTTCCGCGCACCGGCAAGCGCGACTGAGCTTTCCACAGGAGTAGCGTCATGCTTGCGTCGCCGATCAACCTGCTGGCCTGGGTAGAAGAGAATCGCCACCTGCTGAAGCCGCCGGTGGGCAACAAGATGATCGAGGACGGCGACTTCATCGTGATGGTGGTCGGCGGTCCGAACGCGCGCACCGACTTCCATATCGATGCCGGCCCGGAATGGTTCTACCAGCTCGAGGGCGAGATGGTGCTGAAAGTGCAGGAGGACGGCGGGGTCCGCGACATTCCGATACGCGCCGGTGAAATTTTCCTGCTGCCCGGCAACGTACCGCACTCACCGCGTCGCCCCGCCGGTGGTGTCGGGCTGGTGGTGGAGCGCAAGCGACTTCCCCATGAGCGCGACGGCGTGGCGTGGCATTGCGAGCGCTGCAACCACCTGCTGCATGAAGAGTGGTTCCACCTGCAGAACATCGAAAGTGATCTGCCAAGAGTCTTCGCCCGCTACCAAGGCGATCTGTCGCTGCGCACGTGTGCGCAGTGCGGTCACGTCGACCCGCTGCCTGCGGGCTGACCTGTCTGGTAGCGCCGAGCCGTGCTCGGCGGCTCTGCGCGCGGGATGGACATTCCGCCGAGCATGGCTCGGCGCTACCCTGCACCCTGCGTTCGCCATGATCGGCGACCTGGCGCTGCGGTCACGATTGCCGACCTGCCTGGTAGCGCCGAGCCGTGCTCGGCGGCTCTGCGCGCGGACCCGGTCAGTGCCACCGCGTGATGCGGCCCGCACGCTCCACCTTGTACGCCCGCCGACACCGACTGAGGAGCGGCATATCCTGCGCGCTGTCCGAATAGCCTGCGCGGAAGGTCACTTCCCGTTGCGCGCGCAGGTCCAGTTGCCGCGCCTTTTCCAGCGAAATGCAACGCATCGCGAGCACCTGCCCGCCGAGGAAAGGCGCCATCCGCGAGCCGATGACCCTCACCCGTGGATCTTCATCAAATCGCGGATACAGCCCCCGGAGCAGGCATTCCGGGCTTCCCGATATGAGCCACACACGGTCACCACGGGCAAGGTGCCGCTCAAGTGCAGCCCACACTGCAGAATGACGTTCGCCCCTCATACAGAACGCACTCAGACAGCGCTGCGTGCCGCGCTGCAGTGCCGCCTCCGACAGCCCCAGAGTCAGCGTCCACAGCAGGAAGCCCAGGCTTCGCCGGCCATGCGGGCGCAGCAGGTAGCAAAGAAGCGCGGTGACAACCAGCGGCCACGTCAGCGCCAGCCTGAGCGGACGTGTGCGGGCCAGGTGCCGTAGATAGTCTTTGAACAGATCGCCGCCGTGGAGCGTGCCATCGACATCAAAGAACACGTCGTCGCCCATCTTCGTATCCGGTCTCCGAAGCCATCAAGACTGGGATACGCACGGCAGCGCGGCCATGGGCATCGCTGCAGTCTGGAACGTCCCGCCGAGCATGGCTCGGCGCTACCTGCATCCCCCGCCAAGGCCACCGCCACGATCCGGTAGCGCCGAGCCGTGCTCGGCGGCGCTTCACACGGCTCGGCCATTCCACCCAGCGTGGATCGGCGCCACCGGGGTCGACGACGATCGGCCCGTCCGCTGCGCGGTACACTTCGTGCCACGTCAATCTATGCCGCTGCCCTCATGTCCGAACTGCTTACCCGCGCCCATGCCCTGGCCCTGGATGCCGCAGATCCGCTGCGCGCCTTGCGCGATGAATTCCTGATCCCACGCCACAATGGCGGCCAGCAGATCTACTTTGTCGGCAACTCGCTGGGCCTGCAGCCGCGCGGTGCGCAGGCGATGGTGCAGGAAGTGATGGGCCAATGGGGCGACCTGGCCGTGGAAGGCCACTTCACCGGCCCCACCCAGTGGCTGGGCTACCACCGGCTGGTCAGCGAGCAGTTGGCCCGGGTGGTGGGGGCATTGCCCAGCGAAGTAGTGGCGATGAACACGCTGAGCGTCAACCTGCATCTGATGATGGTGAGCTTCTACCGCCCCACCGCGCAGCGCCCGGTGATCCTGATGGAAGCAGGCGCCTTCCCGACGGACCGCCATGCGGTGGAGGCACAGATCCGTTTCCACGGCTTCGACCCGGCCGACTGTCTGGTGGAAGTACAGCCCGACGAGACGGCCGGCACGATTTCGCTCGCCGCCATCGAGCAGGCCATCGCCACGCATGGCGCGCGGCTGGCGCTGGTGCTGTGGCCCGGCGTGCAGTACCGCACGGGCCAAGCGTTCGACCTGCAGGCCATTACCGCACTGGCGCGGGCGCAGGGTGCCGCCATCGGCTTCGACCTGGCGCACTCGGTCGGCAATCTGCCACTCAACCTGCACGACGTGGCACCGGACTTTGCCGTCTGGTGCCATTACAAGTACCTCAACAGCGGCCCCGGCGCCGTGGCCGGTGCGTTCGTCCACGAACGACATCACCGCGACCGCACCCTGCCCCGCTTCGCTGGCTGGTGGGGTCATGAAGAGTCCACCCGCTTCCAGATGGCCCCACAGTTCACCCCGGCGGACGGTGCAGAGGGATGGCAGTTGAGCAATCCGCCGATCCTCGGCCTCGCGCCGCTGCGTGCCTCGCTGGATCTGTTCGAACGCGCCGGCATGGACGCGCTGCGCAAGAAATCGGAGGTGCTCACCGGCCTGCTTGACGCGCTGGTGCAGGCACGACTGCCGCACGTGCTGGAGCGCATCACCCCGGCCGAAATCGAGCGGCGCGGCTGCCAGCTCTCGCTGCGGGTGATCGGTGGCCGCGAGCGGGGCCGCGCCCTGTTCGAGCATCTCCGCTCGGTTGGCGTGCTGGGCGACTGGCGCGAGCCGGATGTCATCCGCATCTCCCCCACGCCGCTCTACAACCGCTACCAGGACGTGCACCACTTCGTCGACGAAGTGGAAGCGTGGGCCGGTGCCTGAGCCCGTGCAGCCCTCTCTGAAGACCCCTGCCCGCCCGCGATCTTTGACCCTTGTCGGCGCGGGCCTGGCCGGCTCGCTGCTGGCCATCCTGCTGTCGCGGCAGGGCTGGAACATCACGGTGTACGAACGCCGTGGCGATCCGCGCGTGAGCGGTTATGAAAGCGGGCGCTCGATCAACCTGGCGCTGGCCGAGCGTGGACGCAATGCACTGCGCCAGGCCGGCGCCCACGTGGAAGCAGCGGTGATGGCGCGCGCGGTGATGATGCGCGGCCGCATGGTCCATCTGCGCGACGGCGACGCGCCGCAGTTGCAGCGCTACGGCCGCGACGACAGCGAAGTGATCTGGTCGATCCACCGCCGCGATCTCAACATCACCCTGCTGGAGCTTGCCGAGGCGGCGGGTGCGACGGTGCATTTCCACCGCCGCCTGCACACTGTCGACTTCGATGCGCAGCAGGCGCGGTTCATCGATGACCGTGACGATACGCCGCACGACATCCGCTTCGACAGCCTGATCGGTGCCGACGGTGCCGGCTCGGCACTGCGTGGGGCAATGAACCGCCGCCAGCCACTGGGTGAGCGGACCGAATTCCTGGACCACTCGTACAAGGAGCTGGAGATTCCGCCCGGCCCCGATGGTGCGTTCCAGATCGATCCGAATGCGCTGCACATCTGGCCGCGCGGTCGCTTCATGTGCATCGCCCTGCCCAACCACGAAGGAACGTTCACGGTCACCGTCTTCCTGCCCAACAAGGGCAATCCGGGGTTCAACACCGTGGTGAACAGTGAACAGGCGCATGCGCTGTTCGCGCGGGAATTCCCGGATGCACTGCCCCTGATACCCGACCTGCGCGCGGACTGGGATGCACATCCGCCCGGGCTGCTCGGCACGCTGTATCTGGAGCGCTGGCACAGTGACGACAAGGCCGTGCTGATCGGTGATGCCGCACACGCGATGGTGCCGTTCCACGGCCAAGGCATGAACTGCGCCTTTGAAGACTGCGTGGCACTGGCGCGGCACCTGGATGTGGCCACGGACCTGCGCACCGCGTACGCCGCATTCGAAGTGGAGCGCTCGCCGAATGCGTGGGCGATCCAGCAGATGGCGCTGGAAAACTACGTGGAAATGCGCGACCAGGTCGCCGAGCCGACGTTCCTGCTGCAGCGTGAACTGGAGCTTGCGCTGCAGCAGCGCTGGCCTACCCGCTTCGTGCCACACTACACCATGGTTACCTTCCTGCACACGCCCTACGCGGTCGCGCTGGAGCGCACCCGGATCCAGCGCCGCATCCTGCGCAACGCCACCCACGGCCTCGATTCGCTGCTGCAGATCGACTGGTCCGCCCTCGAATCCGAAGTGCACGCCAAGTTGCCGGTGCTGGAGGGCGCGCACTGATGGCTGACAGCTTCCTGTTCTATGACCTGGAAACGTTCGGCCAGGATCCACGCCGCACCCGCATCGCCCAGTTCGCTGCCATCCGCACCAATGCCGAGCTCAACGAGATCGACACGCCGGTCAGCTTTTACGTGCGTCCCGCCGATGACCTGCTGCCCTCGCCGTACGCCACGCTGGTGACCGGCATCACCCCGCAGCATGCGCTGGCCGAGGGCATCAGCGAGGCCGACGCGCTGGCGCGCATCAACGACCTGATGAGCCGTCCGGGCACCTGCTCTCTGGGCTACAACACGCTGCGCTTCGACGACGAGTTCATCCGTCATGGTCTGTTCCGCAACTTCTTCGACCCGTATGAGCGCGAATGGCGCAACGGCAACTCGCGCTGGGACCTGCTGGACATGCTGCGGTTGATGCATGCACTGCGCCCGGAGGGCATCGTCTGGCCCAAACGCGAGGACGGCGCCACGTCCTTCAAGCTGGAACATCTGGCCGAGGCCAACGGGGTGCGCGATGGCGACGCCCATGAGGCCCTGTCGGATGTGCGCGCGACGATCGGCATGGCACGCCTGTTCCGCAAGGCGCAGCCGCGCCTGTGGGAGTACGCGCTGCGTCTGCGTGACAAGCGCTTTGTTTCCAGCCTGCTGGATGTGACCGCACTGCAACCGCTGCTGCACATCTCCATGCGGTACCCCGCCACGCGCCTGTGCGCGGCCCCGGTGTTGCGGCTGGCCGTGCACCCGCAGATCAACAACCGGTACATCGTGTTCGATCTGGAGGGCGATATCGATGCGCTGCTGGAACTGCCGGCCGAGACCATCGCCGAGCGGCTGTACCTGCGCTCCAGTGAGATGCCCGAGGGCATGGCGCGCGTGCCATTGAAAGAAGTGCACACCAACAAGGTACCGGCGCTGGTCGCCTGGAACCATCTGCGTGCGGACGACCACGCGCGGCTGGGGCTGGACGTCGACGCCATCCAGGCCAAGGTGGAGCGGCTGCGTCCGCACGCCCCGATGCTGGCCGAAAAGGCGCGCCTGGTCTTTTCCCGCCCGCGCGAAGGTGGCCCCTCCGATGTGGATGCCTCGATCTACGATGGCTTCCTCGGTGCCGGTGACAAACCGCTGCTGGCACGCGTACGCACTACAGCGGCGGACGGATTGGCTGCGCTGGAGGGCGAGTTCAACGACCCGCGTCTGCCCGAGTTGCTGCTGCGCTACCGGGCACGCAACCATCCCGGCAGCCTGGACCCGGCCGCGCAGGCGCGCTGGCAGGCGTACCGGCAGCAGCGACTGCGGGGCGACGACCGTCTGGGTGAGGTGAATCTCGCCGAGTACCGCGAACAGATCGATACCCTTGCCGCCGAGTCGGCCGACGACCTGCGCCGCAACACGCTGCTGCAGGCACTGCGCGATTGGGGCAAGCAGCTTGAGGACAGCCTGTGAGTGCCTATTTTTCCGATGCCAGCTTCGCCTTCCTGCGCAACCTGGCCCTGCATAACGAAAAGCCGTGGTTCAACGAGCACAAGCAGCAGTACGAAGATCACGTGCGCCAGCCGTTCCTGCGCCTGATCGGCGACCTGCAGCCCGCACTGGCCGAGGTCAGCCCGAAGTTCCGTGCCGATACGCGCACGATGGGCGGATCGTTGTTCCGCATCTACCGCGATGCGCGTTTTTCCAACGACAAATCACCGTACAAGAACTGGCAGGGCGCCCGCCTGTTCCATGAGCGGCGCCGTGAAGTCGCCGCCCCGTCTTTCTACATCCACCTGCAGCCCGGCGGGAGCTTCGTCGGCGCAGGACTGTGGCACCCGGAGCCGGACACCCAGCGGCGCATCCGTCATTTCATCCTGGACAACCCGGGCAGCTGGAAACAGGCCGCGCATGCCCCTGCACTGCGTCGACGGTTCGAGCTGGAGCAGACGGAAAAACTGGTCCGGCCGCCGCGCGGATTCCCGGCGGATTTCGAGTTCATCGAAGACCTGAAGCACCGTAATTGGGTCATGTGGCGTCCGCTCGACGACACCATGATGACGGGGCCGCGTCTGCTCTCCACCTTGGGCAAGGACCTGGCCGCGCTGGGACCGTTCGTGGACTACCTGTGCGCTGCGCTGGACCTGGAATTCTGAGTCCCGTGAGCACCACTCCGCTCGCTCAGCAACGGCGAACGCTCGGACGCACCGGCCTGCAGGTTTCGCCCGTCGGCCTGGGCTGCTCTGGATTCTGGGGGCACCGGCGCTTCGATGAAGCCGAAGCCGCGCGCGTGGTCGCCCATGCGCTGGAACGCGGACTCAATCTGCTGGATACGGGCCACAACTACTCGGGGTTCAACGCGGAACCTCGGCTAGGTCGCATCCTGCGCCCGCTGCTGTCACGTTTTCCACGCGATTCGCTGGTGATCTCGAGCAAGGGCGGCACGTTGACCGGCCAAGCGGGAATCAGCGGAGCGGAGCAACGCGACTTTTCGCCGGCGGCGATCGTCGCCAGCTGCGAGGCGTCCTTGCGCAATCTGGGGCTGGACTACCTTGACGTGTATCAGTTGCACGGCATCGGTGGCCACGAAATCACCGATGACCTACTGCACGCCCTGCAGCAGCTGCGACAGCGCGGGCTTATCCGCAGCACGGGCATCAACACCCATTCGGCGGTGACGTTCGACTGGATGCTGGCGCATCCGGCGGCCTTCGATGTGGTCCTGTTGGACTACAACGCACTGCAGCAGGATCGCGGCACGCACATCAGCCGGCTGCACGACGCGGGCATCGGCGTACTGGCCGGTACGGTGCTGGCGCAGGGGCACCTGCTGCCTGCGCGCGCCCGTGTGCCGCGCCTCGCCGATGCCTGGTATCTCGCCCGCGCGTGGCTGAAACCGAGCAGCCGGCGCGTGATGCACAGCGCCCGCGCGATGCAGCAGGCAGTGGCGGCGATCCGCTCGCAGCGCCCGGCGCAGACCGCGTTTGCTTACGTGCTGCGGCATCCCGGGGTGGCGGCTGGCATCCTCGGTACGACCCGGGTGGCGAGCCTGGAACAGGTACTGCAGACCGATCCGGACCGGCTGACGGAGGCCGACCTGGCGGCGCTGGTCGAGGCCTTCGGCGACGGCAGTGGCTCACCCAGTCACTGAGGCTTAACCCGGCCGCCTTGGCGATGCGGCACGCTGTGTGTCCTCCTCTGCGCTGCCTGTCCGATGAAGAAACTCATTACCGTTGTCGTGTTGCTGGTGCTGGCGCTTGCGGGCTGGTGGTTCAGTGGCCCGTATCTGACCGTCCATGGCTTGGCCACTGCCATCGAGCAGCGTGATACCTCCCGCCTGGAACGTTACGTCGATTTCCCGCGGGTTCGCGTCAGCCTGCGCGCACAGATCAGCGACTACCTGGTCCGCCAGGCGGGACCCGGCGTGGCCGAAAGCCCGTTCGGTGCGCTGCTCTACGGGCTGGGTGGACAGCTGGGCGGTGCCGCGGTCGATACGATGATCACCCCGATGGGTATCGGCGCCCTGCTGCAGGGACACGTGCTGTACAAGCGGGGTCGCAACGAGTTGCAGGGGGGCGATGCGTACGGTGCCACCGAGCCGGCGCAACCGCTGAAGGAAGCCCGGCATCGGTTCGAGCGGCTGGATCGGTTCGTGGTGGATGTAGATCGGGGTCCCGCCGAGCCGCCGTTGCAGGTGGTGCTGGAACCGCAGGGACTGCGCTGGCGGGTGGTCGACCTGCGCAACGCGATACCGGCACCCCACCCGTAGCGCCGAGCCGTGCTCGGCGGCTCTCCGTTCCGGCATCGCGATCCCGGACACAGGCCGCGCGGGGCGCTCGCCGACCATGGGTCGGCGCTACCGGGGAGGTGTTTTGTAGCGCCGAGCCACGCTCGGCGGCTCTCCGTTCCGGCATCGCGATCCCGGACACAGGCCGCGCGGGGCGCTCGCCGACCATGGGTCGGCGCTACCGGGGAGGTGTTTTGTAGCGCCGAGCCACGCTCGGCGGCTCTCCGTTCCGGCATCGCGATCCCGGACACAGGCCGCGCGGGGCGCTCGCCGACCATGGGTCGGCGCTACCGGGGAGGTGTTTTGTAGCGCCGAGCCACGCTCGGCGGCTCTCCGTTCCGGCATCGCGATCCCGGACACAGGCCGCGCGGGGCGCTCGCCGACCATGGGTCGGCGCTACCGGGGAGGTGTTTTGTAGCGCCGAGCCACGCTCGGCGGCTCTCCGTTCCGGCATCGCGATCCCGGACACAGGCCGCGCGGGGCGCTCGCCGACCATGGGTCGGCGCTACCGGGGAGGTGTTTTGTAGCGCCGAGCCACGCTCGGCGGCTCTCCGTTCCGGCATCGCGATCCCGGACACAGGCCGCGCGGGGCGCTCGCCGACCATGGGTCGGCGCTACCGGGGAGGTGTTTTGTAGCGCCGAGCCACGCTCGGCGGCTCTCCGTTCCGGCATCGCGATCCCGGACACAGGCCGCGCGGGGCGCTCGCCGACCATGGGTCGGCGCTACCGGGGAGGTGTTTTGTAGCGCCGAGCCACGCTCGGCGGCTCTCCGTTCCGGCATCGCGATCCCGGACACAGGCCGCGCGGGGCGCTCGCCGACCATGGGTCGGCGCTACCGGGGAGGTGTTCTGTAGCGCCGAGCCACGCTCGGCGGCCCTTCGTTCCGGCATCGCGAACCCCGGACGCAGGCCGCGCGGGGCGCTCGCCGACCATGGGTCGGCGCTACCTGGGAGGTGTTCTGTAGCGCCGAGCCACGCTCGGCGGCTCCGCGTCCCGGCATCGCGATCCCGGACACAGGCCGCGCGGGGCGCTCGCCGACCATGGGTCGGCGCTACCGGGGCGTGCTGCGACGTCGCGATCCCGGACGCAGGCCGCCCGGGGTGTGTTGCGACGGCAGGTCAGCGTTCGTTGGCGACGCCGTGCGGTACGTGGCCTGCGGCGACGTGCTCGCGGGCGCTGTCGATATTGTGCTGGGAGTCGTCGAAGAAGATATCCGCGCCGAAGGCCTGCAGGAACGGGCCCTTGTGCCGTCCGCCGAGGAACAGCGCCTCGTCCAGCCGCACCCCCCACTCCCGCAGCGTGCGGATGACCCGCTCGTGTGCCGGTGCCGAACGGGCCGTCACCAGTGCGGTACGGATCGGTGCGTCTTCGCCGGACGGGAAGACCTCCTGCAACGTGTGCAACGCAGACAGGAAGTTACGGAACGGGCCGCCGCTCAATGCTTCGCGTGCGCGCTCGCGCTCATGCCGGCCGAACGCTTCCACGCCCTGCTCGCGCGAAATACGCTCACTTTCATCGCCGAAGATCACCGCGTCGCCGTCAAAGGCGATGCGCAACTGTCCCGCCGGTCGACGCATGTCCACGAACTGGTCGGCCGCCGCAGCGGCCGTTTCGCCCGGCGGCTTCGGCAGGATGGTGGCCGCGGCAATTCCGTGCAGCAGTGCGCTGCGCACCGACTCCGGGTTGGCCGACAGGAACAGATCGGTGCCAAACGGCTTCACGTAGGGCCAGGTGGGTTCACCGGCGGTGAACGTGGCGCGGATGATGTCCAGGCCGTAATGCTGGATGGAGTTGAAGATACGCAGGCCGGTATCGGCCGAATTGCGCGACAGCAGGATGACCTCCACCCGCGGGTTTTCCGGGCCTGCCCCCTGGTTGAGGGCCAGCAGCTTGCGCACCACCGGGAAGGCAACGCCGGGACCCAGCACATCGTCTTCGTGCTCGCGCTGGTACTGCGCGTAGGCATCCACACCGTCACTCTCGAACAGTGCGTGGCTCTCTTCCAGGTCGAAGAGCGCGCGTGCTGTCACCGCGACCGTCAACAATCGGGGGGTGTTGTCGCCCATCGGCTCGGTTCCTTGCTGCAGCCGGCGGTTGCCGGCCGCCTATTGTCGCTCAGAACACGAACTGTTCTGACAGAATCCGGTCTTCCAGGTTGTGCTCCGGGTCAAACAGCAGCGTGACCTGGCGATCGCGGCATTCCCGGATGGTGACTTCGACCACGTCCCGGGTCTCATGCGAATCGGCCGTGACGCTGACCGGTCGCTTGTACGGGTCCAGTACGCGGAAGCGCACTTCGGTATCCGCCTTGAGGATGGCGCCGCGCCAGCGTCGTGGACGGTACGGGGCGAGCGGGGTCAGGGCGATGGTCGCTGAGCCCAAGGGCAACACGGGACCGTGCGCGGAGTAGTTGTACGCGGTGCTGCCCGCCGGCGTTGCCACCAGCACGCCGTCGCCGATGAGTTCGGCGACGCGTTCCTGGCCGTTCAGATCCACGCCGATATGGGCGGCCTGACGGGTCTGCCGGAGCAGGGACACATCGTTGTAGGCCAGCGACCCGGTGGTTGAACCCGATTCGGTCAGGGCCATCATCTGCAGCGGACGCAGGTGCGCCGGCTCGGCCTCTGCGATGCGCCGGGCGACATCGTCATCGTCGCGGTACTGGTTCATCAGAAAACCGACCGTCCCCAGCTTCATCCCGAACACGGGACGGCCGAGATGACCGAAGCGGTGCAGGGTCTGCAGCATGAAGCCATCGCCGCCCAGCGGGCACAGCACGTCCGCGTCCTCGGGGGCATGGGCACCATGCCGTGCCACCATCGCGGCCAAGGCAAGCCGTGCCGGCTCGGTACTGCTGGCAAGAAACGCAATGCGGGGAGAATCGCTCATGCAGGCTGTCCGGTGATGCGCGGGTACCGGTAGAGCATAACCGGACGTGGCGCGGAAACCGCGCCACGTGCCGCCGGCCCGGACGGTATCCGGACCAGAGCCCCCTCAGTCAGGGGGGCGCGCCAAAGAGGCGCGGGAGTCTGGAAGCACGCTCTGCACGTGCCCCACGGTGTGCAATGCAGACCGTGGGGCATCAGTGCGGATGCGCTTACGAACCGTGCGACGCCAGCTGACCCAACCGCTGTACCGCAACCGACACGGTCGGATAATCGAGCGTCTTCTGCTCGGCCAGTTCGCTGAGCATGGCCAGGGTGAAGCGCAGGCTGCTGTCGTCACGGCCCATCCAGGCGGCCACCTTGGCCTCCGCGCCGCTGCCCTTGGTGCCGATCACCTGGCCGGACAGATTGCGGTGATGCGCTGCCAGTTCGTCACGCAATACGCCGCGTGCAACCGCATGCCAACGACCGTTGACCTCCAGCGCGTCGATCTGCTCGAACAGCCACGGCAGGCTGAGCGCTTCGCCCAGGCGGAAGTGGATCTTCGATACATCCACCGGCTTCAGCTTGCGCGTGCGGGCCAGCTCGATGATGTCGAACGCCGGTTCCAGGAAGTGCAGCTCGGCCAGCTGCTGCGACAGCGCGGCAGGCAGCCCCTTCTCGTTCCACTGCTGTACCAGGGCCTCGTAGGTCGGGCGCTGGGAATCGGGCAGCACGCCGGACGCGACGCGGATGTCGTTGAACGGCGCCTGGTACCGGTTGACCGCTTCGGTGATGCCCGGCATCGGGCCCGGGCGCGACAGCAGCCAGCGCACGAAGGCGCGCTGCAGCTTCCAGATGACTTCCAGCGCGTCGATCTGCACGGCTTCGGGCAGGGTGCCGTCCAGCGCATCGATCTGCGCCCACAGCGCGCGGGCATCCAGTGTTTCGCGGCTGATGGTGTATGCCTTGGCGACCTCGGCGATGGAGCGGCCGGTATCTTCCTGCATGCGCATCAGGAACGTGGCGCCCATCCGGTTGATGGTCTGGTTGGTCACCGCCGTGGCGATGATTTCGCGCTTCAGGCGGTGGCGTTCCATCGCATCGGCGTACTTCTTCTGCAGCGGCTGCGGGAAGTAGCGCTGCAGCTCCTTGGACAGGTACGGGTCTTCCGGGATGTCCGATTCCAGCAGCTGCTGGAAGGCCACCAGCTTGGAGTAGGACAGCAGCACCGACAGCTCCGGACGGGTCAAGCCCTGGCCGCGCGCCTTGCGCTGGGACAGCTCGGCATCGGACGGCAGGAACTCGATCTGGCGATCCAGCAGACCCTGCTGTTCCAGGGTGCGGATGAAGTGCTGCTTGGAACCCAGGCGCTTGACCGCCATCCGCTCCATCAGGCTCAGGGCCTGGTTCTGGCGATAGTTGTCGTTCAACACCAGCGCGGCGACCTCATCGGTCATCGACGCCAGCAGCTTGTTGCGCTGCTCGACGGTGAGCTTCTTCGCACGCACCACGTCGTTGAGCAGGATCTTGATGTTCACCTCGTGATCGGAGGTGTCCACGCCGGCAGAGTTGTCGATGAAATCGGTGTTGAGCAGGACGCCGGCCTGTGCCGCCTCGATGCGGCCCAGCTGGGTCATGCCCAGGTTGCCGCCCTCGCCTACCACCTTGCAACGCAGCTCGCCGCCGTTGACGCGCAGCGCATTGTTGGCACGGTCGCCGACATCGCTGTGCTGCTCGCTGGCTGCCTTGACGTAGGTGCCGATGCCGCCGTTCCACAGCAGGTCGACCGGCGCCTTCAGGATGGCGCTCATCAGGTCGTTGGGCGACATCGCCTTGACGCCGTCCTCCAGGCCCAGCGCTTCGCGCACCTGCGGGGTGATCTCGATGGACTTCAGGGAACGCGGGAAGATGCCACCGCCCTTGCTGATCAGCGTGGCGTCGTAGTCGGCCCAGCTGGAGCGCGGCACGGTGAACAGACGCTCGCGCTCCACGAACGTGGTGGCGGCATCCGGATTCGGGTCAAGGAAGATGTGGCGGTGATCGAACGCGGCCAGCAGGCGTATGTGGCGCGACAACAGCATGCCGTTGCCGAACACGTCGCCGGACATGTCGCCGACCCCGACCGTGGTGAAGTCCTGGCTCTGGCTGTCACGGCCCAGTGCACGGAAGTGGCGTTTGACCGACTCCCACGCACCGCGTGCGGTGATGCCCATGCCCTTGTGGTCGTAACCGACCGAGCCGCCGGAGGCGAACGCATCGCCCATCCAGAAGCCGTGCGCGATGGCCAGGCCGTTGGCGATGTCGGAGAACGTCGCGGTGCCCTTGTCGGCGGCCACCACCAGGTACGGGTCGTCCATGTCGTGACGCACCACATCGATGGGCGGCACGATCTTGTTGTTGACGATGTTGTCGGTGATGTCCAGCAGGCCCTGGATGAACAGCTTGTAGCAGGCCACGCCATTGGCGAACACCGCATCGCGGTCACCGCTGGCCGGCGGCACCTTGGCGAAGAAGCCGCCCTTCGCGCCGACCGGCACGATCACGGTGTTCTTGACCATCTGTGCCTTGACCAGGCCCAGCACCTCGGTACGGAAGTCTTCGCGACGATCCGACCAGCGCAGGCCGCCGCGGGCCACCGCGCCGAAGCGCAGGTGCACGCCTTCCACGCGCGGACCGTAGACGAAGATTTCGCGGTACGGGCGCGGCTTGGGCAGGTCCGGCACCAGCGCGGCGTCGAACTTGAAGCTGATGCAATGGCCGGGCTGGCCGTTGGCATCGCTCTGGTAGTAGCTGGTGCGCAGGGTCGCATCGATCACGCCCATGAAGCTGCGCAGGATGCGGTCCTCATCCAGGCTGGACACACGGTCCATCAGCTTCAGCAGCGCATCGCGCGCGGCCTGCATCTGCCCGTTGCGGTCGCCCTTGCGAGCGTCGACCACGCCCTTGAGCACTTTCAGCGTGGCGTCGTCACCGGCAGCCAGCACATCCAGATGCGCCTTCAGCGTGGCCTGGCCGGCCGCGATGTCGTCCTTGCTCTCGTTGCCGGTCGCCGGATCGAAGCGCGCTTCGAACAGCTCCACCAACAGGCGTGCCAGCAGCGGATAGCGGGTGAACGTGCCTTCCACATAGGCTTGCGAGAACGGCACGCCGGTCTGCAGCAGGTACTTGCAGTAACCACGCAGCATGGCGACCTGGCGCCAATGCAGGCCGGCGGCCAATACCAGGCGGTTGAAGCCGTCGTTCTCGGCGTCACCGTGCCACACGCGGGCAAAGGTCTGGCCGAAGGCTTCGTCGACACTGGCGGCATCGATGGCACCGGCCACCGACTCCACTTCGAAGTCCTGCACGTACACCGGCGCGTCGTCCACGGAGAGCCGGTACGGGCGCTCGGAGATGACCCGCAGGCCCATGTTTTCCATCATCGGCAGCGCATCGGACAACGGGATGTCGTCCAGCTGGCGGTACAGCTTGAGGCGAAGGCCGTCACCGCTCTCGCGCGGTACCGTCTGCAGGCTCAGGCGCAGATCGTCCGGACCGGTCAGCGCGTCAAGCTGGCTGACATCGCTGGCGGCCACGGCGGTGCTGTTGTCTTCGATGTAACCGGCCGGCAATGCCTTGCCGATCCGGGCCGCGATACGCAGGCCTTCGGTCTCACCGTGACGGGTGACCAGCGCTTCGCGCAGGTCGTCCTGCCAGTTGCGCAGCAGGTGGGCCAGGTTCTGTTCCAGCGCGTTGGTGTCCACATCGACCACCGGGCCGGCCTTCGGCCGCACGATCAGGTGCACCTGGGCCAGCGGCGAATCGCCGAGCACGACCGAACTGTCCACGTGCTCACCCTGCAGGGCGTCGCGCAGCATGGCTTCGATCCGCAGGCGCACGTCTGTGTTGAAACGTTCGCGCGGCAGGAACGCCAGCGCGGAGATGAAACGGGAATACTTGTCACGGCGCAGGAACAGGCGGCTGCGCACGCGCTCCTGCAGGCCCAGCACGCCCATGGCGGTGCGGAACAGTTCGTCTTCGCTGGACTGGAACAGCTCTTCGCGCGGCAGGGTTTCCAGGATGTGGCGCAGTGCCTTGCCGCTATGGCTGGACAACGACAGACCCGAACGCTCCATCACGTGCTCGTAGCGCTGGCGCACGAGCGGGATTTCCCACGGACGGCGGTTGTAGGCACTGGAGGTGAACAGACCCAGGAAGCGCTGCTCGCCGATGATGCGGCCCTTGGCGTCGAACTCGAGCACGCCGATGTAATCCATGTAACCTGCACGATGCACGCGCGAGCGGGCATTGGTCTTGGTCAGGATCAACGCATCCTTCAGCCCGGTGGTGGTGTTCAGACCTTGGGCGGCCAGCGTCTTGACCGGACGTGCGGCAGACTTGTCACGGCCGCGCATCAGGCCCAGGCCGGTGTCGTTGAGCGGCGCCAGCACGTCTTCCTTGCCTTCCTTCTGCACGCGGTACTCGCGGTAGCCGAAGAACGTGAAGTGGTTGTCGGCCGCCCAGCGCAGGAACTCCTGCGCCTCGCGACGCGACGCATCGTCGACCGGCAGCTGGCGGCTGCCCAGGTCTTCGGCCACGGCCAGCGCCTTGTCACGCATCGGCTGCCAATCGCGCACGATCGAGCGCACTTCTTCCAGCGACTTGCCAATGCTCTGCTCGATGTCGGCCATCGCCTCGGGCGACTGACGGTCCATCTCCAGCAACATCACCGACTCGACGTCACCCTCCCCGACCGTGGACAGCTTGCCGGCCTTGTCGCGCCCGAAGCGGATCACCGGGTGACCCAGCACGTGCACGCCGATGCCCTGTTCGGCCAGCGCCATGGTCACGGTGTCGACCAGGAACGGCATGTCGTCATTGACGATCTGCAGCACCGTATGCGGCGATTCCCACCCGTTGGCCTTGGCCGTCGGATTGAACACGCGCACATTGGCCTTGCCGACCTTGCGGTTGCGGGCGAATTCCAGCGTATCGGCGGCCAGCGCAGCCCATTCTTCGGCGCTGTGGTGCGGGAACTCGTCCGCCTCCATGCGCTTGTAGAAATCGGCGGCGAAGGCCACGGCCTCGGCCTGCCCCGCCGCGGGGTATCGCTTGCGCAAGGCCGTGTACACCGGTTCCAGCGAGAAACCAGTTGCCGGGACAAGCTGGGTTTCCGCCGTAGCGGGCTTGGTTTTCACGGTTTTGACTGCAGACTTTTGCGATTTCATGGCAGAGCGAGTCGTGTTGCCCAGTTGGGAAAATGAAAGTGTAGCCCTGTTGCACGAAAAGGCCTTGCTGCAGGACGGAATATGAATCCGCGGGTTGGGTGCGGTTTACATGCGATTGCCGACACCTGGCCCATGCGCAGACGTACGGCTGTCGCGATCGGCAAGGTCTGCCGACAGGATCGGCAAAGCGTGTGACAGCGCGGCGGCGTTTGACCGCAAAACGTTTCCACAATTCTGAACTGGACGGTATAGTCCACTCCGTGAACCCCTCTTCCCTCCCCGCTTCCGCCACGGACGCGCGCGACCTGCGTGTGTTTGACGCAGTGCGCGAACTGTTGGCGCGGCATGGCATGCAGATGAGCATGGAGGCGGTGGCCCAGCACGCGGGCTGCTCCAAGCAGACCCTTTATTCGCGCTATGGAAGCAAGCAGGAGCTGATGCGCCGGGTGGTGGAGCGCCACGTCTGCCGTGCCACGGCCGGTCTGCGCAGCCTGCGCGGCGACGACCTGCGCGGCAGCCTGCTGCAGTTCGCTACCGACTATCTGGATCATTTCAACCAGCCGCACGTGGCCCAGGCCTGTCGGCTGATTTCCGCCGACGCCGCGCAGTTCCCTGATGAGGCGCGCAACCTCTACCGCGACGGCACCGGCGCGTTGACGATTCATCTTGCTGAATGGATAGGCGCCGCCGTTGCGCGTGGCCAGCTGAGGCATGACGACCCGCACTTCATGGCCGAGCTGCTAATCAGCATGATCGGCGGGCAGGATTTTGACCGGCAACGCTTCTTCATTACCCACCGCGACGACGCCCTGGCGCGTCGGCGCTGGGCCGAATTCTCCGTCGACAGCTTCCTGCGCGCGTTCGCGCCGGACGCTTCGACCCAACCGTCTTCAAACCAACACCGGAGTTTCTCCTGATGATCGCCCCACTCCGCACCCTCGCTTTGACGTGCGCTGTCGCCGTTGCGCTGGCTGCCTGCAAGAAAGAAGAGCAGCAAGCACCGCCGCCGCCGGAAGTGGGCGTGATCGATGCCAAGCCGCAGACCCTGCCGCTGCAGCGCGAGCTGGTCGGCCGGCTGTCGCCGTACCGCAGTTCGGATGTGCGCGCCCGCGTCCCGGGCGTGCTGCTCAAGCGCGTTTACCAGGAAGGCAGCGAGGTCAAGCAGGGCCAGACCCTGTTCCTGATCGACCCGGCACCGCTGCGCGCCGAGCTCAATGCCACCGAAGCCCAGCTGGCTTCGGCCCGTGCCTCGTACGCCAATGCCAAGGTGGCCGCTGATCGCGCCCGCTCGCTGGCCCCCCAGAAGTACGTGTCCAAGGCAGACCTGGACAACGCCGAATCGGCCGAGCGCACCGCGCTGGCGGCGGTGAAACAGTCCGAAGCCGCCGTGAGCAGCTCGCGCATCAGCTTGGGCTATGCCGAGGTCAAGGCGCCGATCAGCGGCGTCGCCGGCAAGCAGCAGGTCACCGAAGGTGCGCTGGTCGGCCAAGGGGATGTGACCCTGTTGACCACCGTGGACCAGCTCGATCCGCTGTACGTGAACTTCTCGCTGAGCGTGGACGAGCTGTCGCAGCTGCGTGCCGCGCAGGCCAAGGGCGCGCTCGCGCTGAGCGGCGATGGCAAGGCCACTGTGCAGGTCAAGTTGTCCGATGGCACCACTTACGGTGAAAACGGCACGCTGGATTTCTCGTCCACCACCGTTGATCCGGCCACGGGTGCCGTGTCGCTGCGTGCGATCCTGCCCAATCCGCAGCGCATTCTGCTGCCCGGCGCCTTCGTCAGCTTCCAGGCGACCCTGGGTGAGCGCAACAACGCCTACCTGGTACCGCAGCCGGCACTGCTGCGCGACGCCACCGGCGGCTACCTGATGGTGGTCGGTGCCGATGGCAAGGTCGTCCGCCGCAACGTCAAGACCGAAGGCGCGCAGGGCGGCAACTGGCTGGTCACCGCCGGTCTGGAGCCGGGCGACAAGGTCGTGGTGGCCGGCACCCAGAAGGTGAAGGAAGGTGCACCGGCGACGGCCAAGCCGTGGACCCCCGAGCAGGCAGCCGCCCAGGGCGGCGCAGCGGGCGGCAAGCCGGCCGGCGACGCACCCGCCGCGCAGGGCGATGCAGCCCCAGCAGCTGACGCCGCACCGCAGGCACCGGCACCCGCCGAACCGGCGGCGCCGGCATCCGATTCGACCAAGCAGTAACGGGAATCATCCGTCATGCCTAAATTTTTCATCGAACACCCGGTCTTTGCCTGGGTGGTAGCGATCCTGATCTCGCTCAGCGGCGTGATCGCGATCCTCAACCTGGGTGTGGAGTCCTACCCCAGCATCGCCCCGCCACAGGTCACCGTGTCGGCCACCTACCCCGGCGCCAGCGCCGACACCACGGAAAAATCGGTCACCCAGGTGATCGAGCAGCAGCTGACCGGTATCGATCACCTGCTGTATTTCAGCTCGTCATCGGCATCCAACGGCCGCGCCACGGTCACCCTGACCTTTGAAACCGGCACCGACGCGGACATCGCGCAGGTGCAGGTACAGAACAAGGTGTCGCTGGCCACGCCGCGCCTGCCCACCGAAGTGACCCAGCAGGGTGTGGTGGTGGCCAAGGCCAACGCCGGCTTCCTGATGGTGGTGGCGCTGCGCTCGGATTCGGGAACCAACAGCCGCGATGCGCTCAACGACATCGTGGCCTCGCGCGTGCTCGACCAGGTATCGCGTATCCCCGGCGTCGGCAGCACCCAGCAGTTCGGCGGCGAGTACGCCATGAACATCTGGCTCAACCCCGAGCGCATGCAGGGCTACGGCCTGTCGGCCAGCCAGGTATTGGCGGCCGTGCGCGAGCAGAACGTGCAGTTCGCCGCCGGTTCGCTGGGCTCGGATCCGGCTCCCGTCGGCCAACACTTCACCGCCACCGTATCGGCCGAAGGCCGTTTCAGCACCCCGGAAGAGTTCGAGAACATCATCCTGCGTGCCAATCCGGACGGCTCGCGCGTGCTGTTGAAGGACATCGCCCGCATCGGCTTCGGCGCCGGCAACTACGGTTTTGATACCCAGTACAACGGCAAGCCGACCGGTGCGTTCGCCATCCAGCTGCTGCCTGGCGCCAATGCGCTGAACGTGGCCGAGGCCGTGCGCGCCAAGATGGACGAGCTGCAGCCCAGCTTCCCGGCAGGCGTCAGCTGGTTCTCGCCGTACGACAGCACCACCTTCGTGAAGATCTCGATCGAGGAAGTGATCAAGACCCTGATCGAGGCCATCATCCTGGTCTTCCTGGTGATGCTGATCTTCCTGCAGAACTTCCGCGCCACCCTGATCCCGACCCTGGTGATCCCGGTCGCGCTGCTGGGTACGTTCCTGGGCATGTGGATGATCGGCTTCACGATCAACCAGCTGACCCTGTTCGCGCTGGTGCTGGCCATCGGCATCGTGGTCGATGACGCGATCGTGGTGATCGAGAACGTCGAACGCATCATGACCGAGGAAAAGCTGCCGCCCAAGCAGGCAACGCAGAAGGCGATGACCCAGATCACCGGTGCGGTGGTGGCAATCACCGTCGTGCTGGCGGCGGTGTTCATCCCGTCGGCCCTGCAGGGCGGTGCGGCCGGTGAGATCTACAAGCAGTTCGCGCTGACCATCGCCATCTCGATGGCGTTCTCCGCGTTCCTGGCACTGGGCTTCACCCCCGCGCTGTGTGCCACGTTCCTGAAGCCGACGCACAACGACAACCCCAACATCGTCTATCGCACCTTCAACAAGTACTACGACAAGATCAGTGGCACCTACGTGGGCCACATCACCTCGGCGGTGAAGCATGCGCCGCGCTGGATGATCCTGTTCGTGGTGCTGGGTGCGCTGTGCGCCTTCATGTTCACCCGCATGCCGGGCAGCTTCCTGCCTGAAGAAGACCAGGGCTACGCACTGGCGATCGTGCAGTTGCCGCCGGGTTCGACCAAGGGCCAGACCAACGAAGTGTTCGCGCAGATGCGTGGCATCCTGGAAAAGCAGGAGGGCTTCGAGGGCCTGCTGCAGATCGCCGGCTTCAGCTTCGTCGGTTCCGGCGAGAACGTGGGCATGGGCTTCATCCGCCTCAAGCCCTGGGCTGATCGCGAGGTCACCGTGCCCGAGCTGATCGGCAACATGAATGGCGCTTTCTACGGCATCAAGGAAGCGCAGATCTTCGTGGTCAACCTGCCCACCGTGCAGGGCCTGGGCCAGTTCGGCGGCTTCGACATGTGGCTGCAGGATCGTGCCGGTGCCGGCTTCGACCAGCTGACCAGCGCGCGCAACACCCTGCTGGGTGCGGCGGCACAGAAGAGCGACCTGCTGACCGGCGTGCGCCCCAACGGACTGGAAAACGCTCCGCAGCTGGCGCTGCACGTCGACCGTGTGCAGGCGCAGGCGATGGGCATGTCGGTGTCGGACGTGTACAGCACCATCCAGCTGATGCTGGCCCCGGTGTACGTCAATGACTTCTTCAGCGAAGGCCGCATCAAGCGCGTCACCATGCAGGCCGATGCGCCGTATCGCACCGGCGAGGAATCGCTGAAGAGCTTCTACAGCCCGTCGACGCTGACCCAGAATGCCGATGGCACCAACTCGATGATCCCGCTGAACACCGTGGTGCGTTCGGAATGGGTGTCGGCGCCGCCGTCGCTGAGCCGCTACAACGGCTATTCGGCGGTGAACATCGTCGGCTCGCAGGCGCCGGGACGTAGCTCCGGTGAAGCGATGACGGCGATGGAAGACATCGTCAGCAACGAGCTGCCGGCCGGCTTCGGCTACGACTGGTCAGGCATGTCCTACCAGGAAATCCTGGCGGGCAACGCGGCGACCCTGCTGATGGTGCTGTCCATCGTAGTGGTGTTCCTGTGCCTTGCCGCACTGTATGAAAGCTGGTCCATCCCAGTGGCGGTGCTGCTGGTGGTGCCGCTGGGCGTACTGGGTTCGCTGGTGTTCTCGATGGCGCGTGGCCTGCCCAACGATCTGTTCTTCAAGATCGGCCTGATCACCGTGATCGGCCTGGCGGCGAAGAACGCGATCCTGATCGTGGAGTTTGCGGTGGAACAGCGTGCGGCGGGCAAGACGCTGCGCGATGCGACCATCGAGGCGGCGCGCCTGCGCTTCCGCCCGATCCTGATGACGTCCTTCGCCTTCATCATGGGCGTCATCCCGATGGCGATCAGTACCGGTGCCGGCGCCAACTCGCGTCACGCCATTGGTACGGGCGTGATCGGCGGCATGGTGTTCGCCACGTTCCTGGGCCTGCTGATGATTCCGGTGTTCTTCGTCGTGGTCCGCCGCATGCTGGGCGACAAGATCGACGAGCCATCCAAGGAGTTCCTGCAGAGCCAGAGCGAGGCCAATGGCCCGCACCGCCCGGATCGTTGATCCGCTGCGGTTGAAATGAAAAGGCCCCGGAGCGATCCGGGGCCTTTTTCATTTTCGGGGGACGCTGACTCAGCGAACGGCCGCAACTACCGCACAGACGACCACGATGGCCAACGAAGGCCACTGCATGGGCAGGTAGAAGAAGTGATGCTTCGCCGGCTCGCCGTCTGCACGCACGCCACGATTGAGGACGAACCCCAGCAGCGTATTGATCGCCGCACCGATGCCGCAGCCCAGCAGGAACTGCGGCAACGTCATGTTGCCCTTGGCCACGGTCGGATCCTGTTGCAGCCACATCAGCAGCAACACGGCCACGATGGGAGTGAGCAGGGTGAAAAACCCTGCGCCGCGGTAAATGATCATGCCCGTACTTGCTTTGAAAGGACGGGCATTCTAGGTGATCAGCGACACGAAGCGGGTCATGGACCCGCTTCAGCGCGCTCGCCATTGGGTCAGCGCAGGCCCGTTTCGTTGCGGGCGATCACCAACCGCTGGATCTCCGAAGTGCCTTCGTAGATCTCGGTGATCTTGGCATCACGGAAGTAACGCTCCAGCGGCATTTCCTTGGAGTACCCCATGCCGCCATGGATCTGCACGGCCTGGTGGGTGATCCACATCGCAGCCTCCGATGCAGTCAACTTGGCAATGGCCGCCTCGTTGCTGAAGCGCTTGCCCTCGCCCTTCACCCACGCCGCGCGCAGGGTCAGCAGCAGGGACGCGTCCAGCTTGCACTTCATGTCCGCGATCTTGGACTGGGTCATCTGGAAGGTGCCGATCGGCGCGCCAAAGGCCTTTCGCTCCTTCACGTATTCCAGCGTGGCTTCGTACGCCGCACGCGCGATGCCGATGGCCTGCGACGCAATACCGATACGGCCCGCGTCCAGTACGCCCATCGCGATCTTGAAGCCCTCGCCTTCCTGGCCCAGCACGTCCTCTGCCTGCGCAACGTAGTCGTCGAACTCGATTTCGCAGGTGGCCGACGCGCGGATGCCCAGCTTCGGCTCGGTCTTGCCACGGCCGAAGCCGGCGTTGTCAGTGTCGATCACGAAAGCCGTAATGCCCTTGGCGCCCTTGTCCGGGTCGGCCATCGCGAAGAGCACGATGTACTTTGCCACCGGACCGGACGTGATCCAGCTCTTCTTGCCGTTGATCACATACGTGCCGTCAGCTTGCTTCACGGCGCGGCAGCGCATGGCGGTGGCGTCCGAGCCCGACTGCGGCTCGGTCAGCGCGAACGCACCGATGGCCGTACCTTCGGCGATGGCGCGCACGTACTTCTGCTTCTGCGCTTCGGTGCCGTGGGTCAGGATGCCGTTGCAGAACAACGAATTATTGACCGACATGATGGTCGAATGCGCGGCATCACCCGCGGCGATTTCCACCATCGCCAGCACATAGGCGATCGGGTCCATGCCCGCGCCGCCGTACTCCGTTGGCACTTCGATCCCCATCAGCCCGTTCTCACCGAGCAGCTGGATATTGGCCAGCGGGAACTCGCCGGTCTGGTCATGGTGTTCGGCGCTGGGGCCGATCTTTTCCTGCGCAATGCGGCGCGCAACGTCCTGCAGCATCAACTGCTCTTCGGTAAAGCTGAAATCCACAACAACCCCTCCCGGGTAACGAATACGGGATTGTACTGGGGGCGCCGTGATTGCAGCTGACTGCGCGGCGGCGACCCCGTCCGGTAGCGCCGAGCCACGCTCGGCGGAAGCTTCCCGCCAACGGTCCGCTGCGCTCGCCGACCATGGGTCGGCGCTAACGATCCCGGACGCGCTGGCGGAATCCGTCCGGTCACTGCCTACCTGCCACCTCGGTAGCGCCGAGCCACGCTCGGCGGAATCTCTCCGCCCACGGCCCGCTGCGCTCGCCGACCATGGGTCGGCGCTACCGGTCCCGGATGCTCTGGTAGCGCCGAGCCGCGCTCGGCGGAATCCCTCCGCCCCCAGCCCACTGCGCTCGCCGACCATGGGTCGGCGCTACCGATCCCGGATGCTCTGGTAGCGCCGAGCCGCGCTCGGCGGAACCCTCCGCCCACGACCCGCTGCGCTCGCCGACCATGGGTCGGCGCTACCAGTCCCGGACGCTTCCCGGACGCTGGGTTTCACTGAACACCCATTTCGTTACCGCCTTGACCACGAGACGGTTGGCGGTGAAAATATCTCTCTATCGCGATAGGTGGATATTTATGGATCTCGAGGATTGGTCGGTTCGGCTGAAGGTGTTTGCCGACGCCACCCGGGTGCGGCTGCTGGCGCTGCTGGAGCAGGAAGAACTGACGGTAGCCGAGCTCTCGGCAATCACCCGCCTGGCGCAGCCGCGGGTATCGACCCATCTGGCCCGGCTCAAGGAAGCGGGCCTGGTGCGCGACCGCCGTGCAGGCGTTTCGGCGTACTACCGCTTCGATGACGCGCAGCTGGATCCTGCGCAGCGCGCATTGTGGCATGCCTTGAGCACCGGCAGCGATGACCCGCTGCTGCGCCAGGACGCCGAGCGCGTGGCCTCGGTGCTGGCCAGCCGTGCGGCTGACCAGAACTGGGCGGACAGCGTCGCCGGCGACATGGAACGCCACTACTCCCCCGGCCGGACCTGGGAAGCACTGGCGCGCACCGCGCTGCCACTGCTGGAAACCGGAGATGTGCTCGACATCGCCTCGGGCGATGGCGTGCTGGCCGAGTTGGTGGCCCCCCATGCCAGCCGCTATGTCTGCATCGATACCAGCGCGCGCGTGGTCGCTGCTGCGAGCGAGCGCCTGCGCCGTCTGCCAAACGTGGAAGTGCGTGAGGGTGATATGCATGCCCTGCCCTTCAAGGACCGCAGCTTCGACCTGGTCGTGCTGATGCACGCGCTTACCTATGCAGCCAAACCGGCGCAGGCCGTCACCGAGGCAGCGCGCGTCCTGCGTCCCGGCGGTCGCCTGCTGCTGTGCAGCCTGGCCCGCCATGAACACAAGGCGGCGGTTGACGCGTATGGCCACGTGAATCTTGGCTTCAGCGACAAAGAACTGAAGAAGTTCGTCGACAAGGCTGGCCTGCAGGTATCCAGCCTGGAAACGGTGACACGTGAAAAACGGCCACCCCATTTCGAAGTCATTTCGCTGATTGCCAACAAACCCTGAGGTTGCCGTGCCCGCCCTACCCTGGTTGCATCCCGAACGTGCCACGTCCCTGCTTGCCGCACTCGGCGAGCGCATCCTGATCATCGACGGTGCAATGGGCACGATGATCCAGCGCCACGGCCTGCAGGAAGCGGACTACCGCGGTGAGCGCTTCAGCGACGGGAGCGACACGCACGCGGACCATCACGTGCACGGTGCCGGTTGCGATCATGGGCCGGTGGAGGAGCAGGATCTGAAGGGCAACAACGATCTGCTGCTGCTGACGCGGCCGGAGATCATCGCCGGCATCCACACCGAGTATCTGCAGGCGGGCGCGGACCTGGTGGAAACCAACACCTTCAATGCGACGTCGGTCAGCCAGGCGGACTACCACCTTGAGCATCTGGTTTACGAGTTGAACAAGGCAGGCGCGGCCGTTGCCCGTGCCTGCTGCGATGCCGTGACGGCGACCACGCCGGACAGGCCACGTTTCGTCATCGGCGTGCTCGGACCGACCAGCCGGACGGCCTCCATCAGCCCGGATGTCAACGATCCCGGCTTCCGCAACACCAGCTTCGACGAACTGCGCGGCACCTACCGCGAGGCCATCGAAGGTCTGATCGACGGCGGCGCGGATACCATCATGGTCGAGACCATCTTCGATACGCTCAACGCCAAGGCCGCCTTGTTCGCGGTGGAAGAAGTCTTCGATGCACGCGGCGGCCGCTTGCCGGTGATGATCTCCGGCACGATCACCGATGCGTCCGGACGCACCCTGTCGGGGCAGACGGCAGAGGCCTTCCATGCTTCGTTGGCGCATGCCCGCCCGCTCTCCATCGGCCTCAACTGTGCGCTCGGCGCCGACGCGATGCGTCCGCACGTGGAGACCTTGTCCCAGGTAGCGGACTGCTTCGTCAGCGCTCACCCGAACGCCGGCCTGCCCAACGCCTTCGGCGAGTACGACGAGACGCCGGAGGAAATGGCGGCGACGCTGCGTGGATTCGCCACCGACGGCCTGCTGAACCTGGTAGGCGGCTGCTGTGGCAGCACGCCAGCGCATATCCGCGCCATCGCCGACGCCGTGTCCGGGCTGCCACCGCGCGCCCTGCCGCGCGAGCGGGAGCAGGCGGCATGAGCACCCGCGGCCCGTACACCCGCCTGTCCGGCCTGGAGCCGCTTGTCATTACCCCGGACCTGCTGTTCGTCAACATCGGCGAGCGCACCAACGTGACCGGCAGCGCGCAGTTCCGCAAGCTGATCAAGGAAGAGCGCTACGAAGAAGCTGTGGACGTGGCACGCCAGCAAGTGGCCAGCGGCGCGCAGATCCTCGACGTCAACATGGATGAAGGGCTGATCGATTCGGAAGCCGCGATGACGCGCTATCTGAACCTGATCATGTCCGAACCGGATATCGCGCGCATCCCGGTGATGGTCGATTCGTCCAAGTGGAGCGTGATCGAGGCCGGCCTGAAGTGCCTGCAGGGCAAAAGCGTGGTCAACTCGATTTCGCTGAAGGAAGGCGAGGCGCAGTTCATCGAGCACGCACGCAAGGTGCTGCGCTATGGTGCGGCCGCCGTGGTGATGGCCTTCGACGAGGACGGCCAGGCCGATACCTGTGCACGCAAGGTGGAAATCTGCACGCGCGCCTACCGCATCCTCGTCGATGAGGTCGGCTTCCCGCCGCAGGACATCATCTTCGACCCCAATATTTTCGCCGTAGCGACCGGCATCGAAGAACACGACAACTACGCCGTCGATTTCATCGAAGCCACCCGCATCATCAGGCGCACCTTGCCGCACTGCCATGTCTCCGGCGGCGTATCGAACGTGTCGTTCTCGTTCCGCGGCAACGAAACCGTGCGCCAGGCGATCCATTCGGTATTCCTGTATCACGCCATCGGCGCGGGCATGGACATGGGCATCGTCAACGCCGGCGCCATGCCGATCTACGACGATCTGGATCCCGAACTGCGCGAGCGCGTCGAGGATGTGGTCCTCAACCGCCGACCCGATGGCACCGAGCGACTGCTGGAGACCGCCGAACGCTACAAGGGCAAGAAGGGAGCGACGCGCGTAGAAGATCTTGCGTGGCGCGACAAGCCGGTCACCGAGCGTCTTGCACATGCACTGGTGCACGGCCTGGATGCCTTCGTGGAACTGGATACCGAGGAAGCGCGCCAGGCCTCGACGCGGCCGCTGGATGTGATCGAGGGGCCGTTGATGAATGGCATGAACGTGGTCGGCGATCTGTTCGGCGCCGGCAAGATGTTCCTGCCCCAGGTCGTTAAATCAGCGCGGGTGATGAAGAAAGCCGTGGCGTACCTGCTGCCCTACATCGAGGCAGAGAAGGCGCGTAGTGGTGACACCGCACGCAGCAATGGCAAGATCATCATGGCCACCGTCAAGGGCGACGTGCACGACATCGGCAAGAACATCGTTGGCGTGGTCCTGGCCTGCAACAACTTCGAGGTGATCGATCTGGGGGTGATGGTGCCCGCGCAGAAAATCCTGGATGCCGCGCGCGCCGAGAACGCCGACATCATCGGGTTGTCCGGCCTGATCACCCCGTCACTGGAGGAGATGAGCCATGTCGCCCGTGAGATGGAGCGCCAAGGCTTCGACCTGCCTTTGATGATCGGCGGCGCGACGACGTCGCGCGCGCACACCGCGCTGAAGATCGATCCGCATTACAAAGCGCCCACGGTGTGGGTGAAAGATGCGTCGCGTGCGGTCGGCGTGGCGCAGTCGCTGATTTCGCGCGATCTGCGTGCGGATTTCGTCGCCGCCAACGAGGCGGATTACGCGGAGATCCGCAAGCGCCATCGCAACCGCGGCGATGCGAAACGACTGGTGAGCCTGACCCATGCGCGGGGGCAGCGCTTCGACGGCGGCTGGACGGATTACACGCCGCCGGCACCGAAGCAGCCCGGCCTGCACGTGTTCGACGACTACCCTCTGGCCGAACTGGTCGACTATATCGACTGGACGCCGTTCTTCCAGGCATGGGAGCTGGCCGGCAAGTATCCGGCGATCCTGACCGATGACATCGTGGGCAGCCAGGCGAGCGAACTGTACCGCGATGCGCGCGAGATGCTGGCGCGCATCGTCGATGAGAAGTGGCTGCAGGCCCGGGCGGTGTTCGGTCTGTGGCCGGCCAACAGCGTCGGTGACGATGTCCGCGTGCAGCACCCCGACGGTGAGGCCACGCTGCATTTCCTGCGCCAGCAGGTGGACAAGCCCGCCGAACGGCCGGACTTCTGCCTGGCGGATTTCATCGCCCCGGCCGACAGTGGTCGGCAGGACTGGATCGGTGCGTTTGCGGTCACCGCCGGCATCGGTATCGACGCGCATGTGGCGCGCTTTGAAGCGGCGCACGATGACTACAATTCGATCCTGCTGAAGGCGCTGGCAGATCGATTCGCCGAAGCCTTGGCCGAGCGGCTGCACCAGCGCGTGCGCAAGGAATTCTGGGGACATGCCAGCGCGGAAGCGCTGGACAACGAAGCGTTGATCGCCGAGAAATACAGCGGGATACGGCCCGCACCGGGTTATCCCGCGTGTCCGGAGCACAGTGAAAAAGACACCCTGTTCCGGTTGCTGGATGCGCCGGGAAATGCAGGCATGCAGTTGACTGAAAGTTTCGCGATGCTGCCGACGGCGGCGGTATCCGGGTACTACTTCAGCCATCCTGGCAGCCAGTATTTCGTTGTCGGGCGCGTGAGCCGTGAGCAGGTCACCGATTACGCCAAGCGCAAGGGCGTGGATCGCATCCAGGTTGAACGCTGGTTGGCCTCGAACCTGGATTACGATCCGGAGTAAGGCCGGGCCTTGAACGTGGCCCCCTTGTCGGTAGCGCCGAGCCGTGCTCGGCGGATGCCCTCCGCGCAGAGCCCGCTGCGCTCGCCGACCATGGGTCGGCGCTACCGTCGGCACGCGATGGGGGCGGCGGCGCGTCACGTGCAAAGTGGCCCCCTTGTCGGTAGCGCCGAGCCGTGCTCGGCGGATGCCTTCCGCGTAGAGCCCGCTGCGCTCGCCGACCATGGGTCGGCGCTACCCCTGGATTTTCGCGCGGTATCGGGGATGTGTCGCGCGGTAGGGGGCGTTGGTGCCGTCACGGTGTGCGGGTTAGGCTCGGGGTACGTCTTGAAAAAGGAATCGCCGATGCGCCTCAATCGCCTGTGGCCTGTGATGCTTGCCGCCATCGCCCTGCCCGCTGCCGCCGAGCCGGTGTTGCTGGAGAATGCCCGCGTCTTCGATGGCACGCGCGATCTCGGTGTGACGCCGGTGCTCATTGATGGGGCGCGCATCGTGCATGTCGGCGCGCCGCTGCCTGCGGCGGCAACCGGTGCCCGCCGCGTTGATTACAGCGGCAAGACCCTGCTGCCGGGACTGGTCAGCGACCATGCGCATGTCGGCAATACCGAAGGCCTGCAGCACGGCGATCGCTACTACACGCGCGACAACGTGGTGCGTGACCTGCGGCAGTTCCAGCGTTTCGGCATCACCACCGTCACCGCGCTGGGCATGAACGGCCACGACTTTTTCGCCATCCGCACCGAGGTCAATGCCGATCCGACGCTCGGCGCGCAGTTGTACGGCGCAGGTGGGGGCATTGGCGCGGTGGACGGTGCACCGCCTGCGGCGGCGATGGGCCTGCAGCGTGATGCCGTGGCCCGCCCGCGCAATGCCGAGGAAGCCCGTGCCGCCGTTGCCACCCAACAGGCCGACGGGGTCGACCTGATCAAGCTGTGGGTGGACAACCTCGGCGGCAAGGTGCCGATGATGCCGCCGGAGATCTATCGCGCCGCCATTGCCGAAGCGCACGCCCGCGGCCTGAAGGTCGCCGCGCATATCCACGATCTGGACCAGGCCCGTGACCTGATCGATGCCAAGGTCGACATCATCGCCCATGGCATCCGCGACCGCGCGATCGACCCGATGCTGGTGCGCAAGATGCGCGAGCAAGGCACCGGCTACATCGCCACCGTCAACATCGACGAGGCCAATTACTGGTATGCCGAAAACCCGCAGCAACTGCAGACACCGTTCCTGCGTGCCGCCCTGCCGGCCGAGGTGCTTGCCCGTTGGCAGCAGCCGCAGTGGCAGAGCGAACAGTTGGCGGGCGCGAACATCGCCGGCGCACGCAAGGCGGTGGAGATGAGCTTGGAAAACCTGCGTCGGCTACATGCCGGCGGGGTCAAACTGGGCTTCGGTACGGATTCTGGCGCAATGCCGCAGCGGGTGATCGGCTTTGCCGAGCATCGTGAGCTGAAGCTGCTGACCGAAGCCGGCTTGACCCCGGCGCGTGCGCTGCAGGTCGCCACCGCCGACGCAGCGGATCTGCTGGGGCTTGCCGACCGCGGCAGGATTGCTGCAGGCAAGCGCGCGGATCTGCTGGTGCTCGATGCGGATCCGCTGGCGGATATCGACAATACGCGGCAGATCCGCGCGGTGTGGCAGGCCGGTCAGGAAGTGAGCGGCCCGATCATCGATTGATGCAAGAGGTGCGGGAAGACTGTCGCGGTGACGCCGAGCGCTGCTCGGCGGTTGCATTCCTGCGAAAGGCCCGCTGCGCTCGCCGACCAGGGGTCGGCGCTACCGCAACCGCTACTACCAGACCAGGTCGTCAGGCACCTGGTACTGCGGGTCCGCATAGGGATCGTCTTCGGCAGGCGCGTTCGGATCGACCTTCAGCGCGACAGCCTGGGCGAAGATCGCCTCGGTCTGCAGCACGAGTTCGGCGGTGACCAGGATGTAACGCCCCGCCACCTGCACGACGCCCAGTTCACCGGCATTGAGGGCCTTCAACTGATCGGCGGTGACGTAGATGCGCTTGATCTTGCCGCCATACGGGAAGTGCCGTGCGATGTCGGCCTCTTCGGCATTGAGCGACTTGTCCTTCAGCAGCTCTTCCAGCTTCGCCTTCGCCTCGCGACGCACGCGTGCTTCTTCCTGCTTCAGGCGCTCGCCTTCGATGCGCTCTTCCTTCTCGCGTTGCGCACGGATGGCGTAGGCCTTGGCCAGATCCATTTCTTCCTGCGAACGCGGTTTGCGCGCACCCTGCGGACGGTTGGCGTTCGCACGGTTGCCAGGGTTACCGGCATTGCCCGGGCGAGAGGCCGGCGAGCGGTTATCGCCGGGCTTGCCGCCGGGACGGGCACCGGCATGTGCCGGCTTGCCGCTGCCCGGTCGCGCATCGCGGCGCGCGTCCGGTTTGCGGTCCGGCTTGCGCTCATTGCTGCGTTCAGGCTTCGGCGCAGGCTTGAAGCCCAGGCCCATCAGCTGGTCGCGGAGGGAATCGGTCATAAGGGGGACGTCAGTAGTGCGGCGGTGGCGGCTCATCCACCGGATCAGAGGAATGCAGCGCATTGCGGACCTTGCCCAGGTCCTCCAGCAGCACGCGCATCAGGCCCGCGTTGCGGGTACCTTCCATGCGCGCGTCAGCCAACGCCTCGCTCAGCTCGGCCAATGCCTGCTCCTGGAAGGAGACACGCATTTCCAGCTCGACCAGACGCGCTTCCAGCGCCTGCTCGCGTTCGCTTGACGGAATATCAGACATGCAGTGAGGATCCCCGGCCAATGCCGAATCAGGCCAGTCCCGCCGATGCTGCACCGGCGGGCTTGGCAGGGCGCCTGCGTGCCTTACGGCTGCACGGACAGAAGTTCAACGTCGAAGGTCAGCGTGGCGTTCGGGCCGATCGGACCGCCCTGGGTGCCGTTTTCGCCATAGGCCAGCTCGCCGGGAATCCAGAAGCGGTACTTCGAGCCCACCGGCATCAGCGACACGCCTTCGGTCCAGCCCTTGATCACCTGGTCCAGGCCGAACTCGACCGGCTGGCCACGCTGGTAGCTGCTGTCGAACACGGTGCCGTCCAGCAGCTTGCCTTCGTAGTTGACCTTGACCTTGCTGGTCGGCATCGGACGTTCGCCGCTGCCCGGACGGATGACCTGGTACTGCAGGCCCGATGCGGTGGTGACCACGCCGGGCACGGTCTTGTTCTTGGACAGGAACGCATTGCCTTCCTGACGGTTGGTCTGGCCCAACTGCGCGGCCTTGGCCTGCATTTCCGCCTGCTTGCCGGCCATGAAGGACTGCAGGATGGCTGCGCCCTCTTCCTGGCTGATCTTCGGCTGGCCACCGGCGAAGGCGGTCTTCACCGAATCAAACAGCGCATCGAGCTCGATGTCACCCTTCAGCTCGGCCAGCGACGGACCGACCATGTAGCTGCCCAGCATCAGACCGACCTGGCGGTTGTCCACCTTCGGCGCTGCGCTGCCCGGGGCACGGCCCGGTACCTGCTGGCCGCTGGCGATGGCCATCGACTCGCGCAGGGCGGCGTCGGTCTTCTGCGCGTCGGCCTGGGTGATCAGCGGCTGCTTGCCGTCGAAGGTGGCCTGCACGGCTTCGCGCATGGCGGCCAGATCGATGTGGGCCTTGATCGCTTCAAGCGAACGGGCGACGTCGGCGCCGATGGCGTAGCCGAGCTTCTGCTTTGAATTCAAACTGCTGGTCTCCTTGGCAGCTGCCGGGGCAGCAGCCGGTTGCTGCGAGAGCGCCACGCCCGTGGTGCCCATCGCCAGAATCAGAACCGACGCCGCAGCGCCACGCATTCCCATCTTCATGTGTTGCATTCCTGGAAGTGAAAAGACGCCGACGTCGGCGCTAAAACGCTCATTGTCGCACGCACGCTGGATATGTCGAGGCGCGCGCGCTCGTTTCAATGGCCCGCTGGCGCAGCCAGTGCGCGCTCGATGGCAGCGACCAGCTCCGGTGCATCCGGCTTGACCTTGCTCGGGAACTGGGCAATGACCTTGCCGTCCCGGCCAATCAGGTACTTGTGGAAGTTCCAGCCCGGCGCGACGCCGGTGGCAGCGGTCAGGCCCTTGTACAGCGGGGTAGCCTGGTCACCGATCACATGCACCTTCTCGAACATCGGGAACTTGACGCCATAGGTCAGCGTGCAGAAGTCCTGGATATCCTTCTCATCGCCCGGCTCCTGTCCCTTGAAATCATTGGACGGGAAGCCCAGCACGCTCAGGCCGCGCGGGGAGTAATTCTTCTGCAGTGCCTCAAGGGCCTCGTACTGCGGGGTAAACCCACACTTGCTGGCCGTGTTGACCACCAGCAGCACGCGACCGTGGTAACGCTGGGCCAGGTTGACCTGCTCCTTGCCCGCCAACTGGCGGTAAGAGACATCCAGCAGGCCGGCGGCGGAGGCCACCAACGGCAGGGCCAGGCTGCCCGCCACGAGGAACGCGCCAAGCACGGAAGAAAGCGCGCGGGGAGTGCGGCGCTGGGAGGTTACGGAACGCAGCATGGCGGATGATCCTGGTGGGAAGTTTCGGGCCGGACACAGGGCCCGGATTTCGCCGCGAACTATAGCACCGGGGCTTTCGCCGCCTTGTCCGGAGCACCGCGCGGGGCGCCAGGCGGCACCGGTGACGGCCGTCGAATCCAGAGCAGCAGGCCACCGCCGCACGGCGCCCTGAACGCGCCGTCATCGAGGTGAAGCGTATGCGATGAGAACGTCCTGTTTATTTTCAACAGGTTACGCCACCAAAGCGGCAGCGGGCGTCCTATGCCATCAGTTGGTCATACAGAAAGCTTGCACTCTGAATCGGTGGTGTTATAGTTGACTACAACACCAGTCACCTGAGACAGGGGCAGCCGATGAATACGTCATACCGACGTCGTACCACCCGCACAGCCGCCACCGCGGCGGGTCTGCTGCTGCTCTCATTGTGGTTTGGTGCAGCGCCGGGGGGCGCCGGCAACGTCGACACCTCCCCCGCCCTTCAAAGCCTGCAGGATGCGGGCGTGCCGGAAGCTGGGAAAGCACCGCCGGCACCCTCCCCCCCGCGGCGGCTGAACAGCTCTTTGTCCATGCCGTATTTTTCTTTCGCACAGTCGCTGAATTCCCGGAGCTGACCATGAGCGATATCCAGTGGAGCGATGGCGCTCCTATCTACCGTCAGCTGAAGGAGCGCGTGATCGCCATGATGCTTGACGGAATAATCAAGCCGGGCGACGCCCTGCCCTCGGTACGCCAGGTGGCCGCCGATTACCAGTTGAATCCCATCACCGTGTCCCGTGCCTACCAGGAGCTCGCTGATGAGGGCCTGGTCGAGAAGCGCCGCGGTCTGGGCATGTTCATGACCGAAGAAGCGGCCACGCAGCTGCGCAGCAGCGAACGCGACCGTTTCCTCAACGAAGAATGGCCGGCCGTGCTCGAGCGCATCCAGCGCCTGGGCCTGAACGTCAACGATCTGCTGACCCAGGGGAAAATCCAATGAATGCCGTAGCAACCCAGGATGTGGATGTCATTACCGCGCGGGGCCTGCGCAAGGCCTACAAGCGCACGCTGGCCCTGGACAACACCAGTTTCAGCATTCCGTCCGGCCGCATCGTCGGCCTGATCGGACCCAACGGTGCCGGCAAGACCACCGCGCTGAAGGCCCTGCTCGGCCTGACCGCGGTGGAGGGCGAGCTGAGCGTACTGGGCAAGGATCCGCGCACCCACCGCGATGAGCTGATGAATGACATCTGCTTCATCGCCGACGTTGCCGTGCTGCCGCGCTGGCTGAAGGTGCGCGAGGCGATCGACTTTGTCGCCGGCGTGCACCCGCGCTTCGACCGTGCCCGCTGCGAACGCTTTCTGTCCACCACCAAGCTGCAGCCGAAGCAGCGGGTACGCGAACTGTCCAAGGGCATGATCGTGCAGCTGCACCTGGCCCTGGTGATGGCCATCGACGCACGCGTGCTGGTGCTCGACGAGCCCACACTGGGCCTGGACATCCTGTACCGCAAGGAGTTCTACCAGCGCTTGCTGGAAGACTATTTCGACGAACAGAAGACGATCATCGTCACCACCCACCAGGTGGAAGAGATCGAGCACATTCTCACCGACGTGATGTTCATCCGCGATGGCAAGGTCGTGCTCAGTGCCGAGATGGATGAAGTAGGCGAGCGCTACACCGAGGTGCTGGTGAACGCCGACCAGGTCGACAACGCCCGCGCGCTGAAGCCCATCGACGAGCGCGCCCTGCCGTTCGGCAAATCCGTGCTGTTGTTCGACAACGTACCGCGCACGCAGCTGTCCACCCTGGGCGAAATCCGCAGCCCCGGCCTGGCCGATCTGTTCGTTGCCATCATGAAGGGAACCTACGCATGAACGCCGTGAACCATCCCATCAGCAAGGTCTCCACGCTGCGCTGGCTGCTCAAGCGCGAATACTGGGAAAACCGCGGCGGTTTCCTGTATGCCCCTTTCATCGCGGGCATCGCCTCGCTGGTGATGAGCACGGTCGGCATCGTCATCGGCCTGTTCGTCCTGCGCCGCGCCGCCTCGCAGGGCGACCTGCACATCAACAACAGTGACATCCAGGTCAATGGCCTGGACCTGGACCTGCTGACCCGCCAGCTCGATCCGAAGGACCTGGTCGAACTGGGCAACGGCCTGGACGCTACCCTGGCCCTGAGTTCGGCATGGCCCTTCGTGGTGCTTGGCTTCGTGGTGTTCTTCTACTGCCTGGGCGCGCTGTATGACGACCGCCGCGACCGCAGCATCCTGTTCTGGAAGTCGCTGCCGCTGTCCGATACCCAGACGGTGCTGTCCAAGCTGATCAGTGCGGTGCTGGTGGCGCCGATCATCGCCGTAGTGGCGTCGATCGTGACCATGCTGTGCTTCCTGGTGGTGATCTCGATCGTCGCCCTGACCCATGGCGGTGATCCGATGGCACTGATCTGGGGCCCCTCCAGCCCGCTGCTGCTCGCCGCCGGCCACCTCAGCTGGATCCCGGTGTTCATGCTGTGGTCGCTGCCGACCGTGGGCTGGCTGCTGCTGTGCTCGTCGTGGGCCAAGAGCAAGCCCTTCCTGTGGGCGGTGATGCTGCCGCTGTTCGCCGGCATCGTGGTCAGCACGACCAAGGTGATGGGCCTGTTTGACATGACCAGCGGCTGGTTCTGGCAGCACATCGTCGGCCGCCTGCTGCTGGGCACCATCCCGGGCGTGGAACTGGCCTACCGGCCCGAGGCTGCGATGTCGCGTGATTCGATCGTCGAACTGCTGTCGCCGTCGCATCAGCTGGGTGCACTGGCCCTGCCGGAGATCTGGATCGGCGCCGCCGTCGGCATCGCCTTCATCTTCATCGCCATCCGCCTGCGCCGTCGCGCTGGCGAAATCTAACTCCAAGGAGCCACCCGCCATGCGTACCCTGCTCGCTTTCACCACGCTGATGCTGCTGCCGCTGTCCGCCCTGGCCAACGACGCGCCCTGCAAGTTCACCGAGACGCGGGACCTCACCCTGCAGCTTGACGGTGCGAAGACAGTCGTCTTCGAGGTCAACCAGCACGACCTGCATCTGCTGGCCGGCAAGGGACCCGCCCAGTTGTCCGGCCGGGCCTGCGCCTCCAATGCCGACTGGCTGCGCGAGTTGACGCTGACCCAGCAGCGCAGTGGCGACAAGCTGGTGGTGAGCCTGCGCCGCGAGGGCAAGCAGTCGTGGTCGGTGGGATCGGACAGCTATGCCTGGCTGGATATCCGCGGCAGCGTGCCGGCCGATGTGATGGTGCAGCTGAAGGTGGGTTCCGGTGATGCACACGTCGATGGCGCCCGGTCGCTGAGCGTGGACGTGGGCTCCGGCGATGCCGATGTCCTGCGCACGCAGGGGGCCGTGCACGCGACGGTGGGCTCGGGCGATCTGATGATCGACGGCGCCGAGAGCGTGAACCTGCTGTCGGTCGGCTCTGGCGACGCCAAGGTGTCGCATGTCCGTCGCGACCTGCAGGTGGGCACCATCGGTTCCGGCGATGCGGACCTGCGTGATATCGGCGGCAACGTGCGCATCGACACCATCGGATCGGGCGACGCGGACGTGCGCGTGGTAGGCGGCAATGCGGACATCGGCGTGGTCGGCTCCGGTGACGTCGAGCTGCGCGACATCACCGGCAACCTGAAGGTCGGCGCACACGGCTCGGGGGATGTACGGGTCAACGGTGTCGGCGGCAACCTGACCGTCGAACGCAGTGGCAGCGGCAGCATCCGCCATGACGGCGTGCGCGGCACTGTCAGCCTGCCGCGTGGCAAGTAACCCCTGATCCTTTGACACGGAATCCCATCATGAACCTGCGCCCCCTGCTCCTGCCTGCCCTGCTCGCCCTGTCCCTCACCGCCTGCGACCGGGCAGGGAACGATGCAGCCAAATCGGTTACCGACTCCACCAGCACCATCGGCCGCACGGTGCAGGAAGCCACCGACACGGCGCGTAAAGAAATGGCGACCACCAACTTCAAGCTGACCGTCGACGGGCTGCCGACGGCGGAGATCACCCCGCAGGGGGGCTTGCTGATCCAGGGCAAGGACGTGGTGACCACCGCCGAACAACGCGCCCAACTGCTGGAGTACCGGCACCAGATCGAACGCATTGCCGAAGCCGGCATGCAGATCGGCGTGTCCGGGGCGAACCTGGGCGTCAAGGCAGCCGGTGAGGCGCTGAAAGGGGTCTTCAGCGGAAAGACCGACGGCATCGAAGAGCGCATCAACGCCGAGGCCGACAAGATGAAAGAACAGGCAAAAGGCATCTGCGACCAGCTGCCGGCGATGATGGCTTCGCAGCAGGCCCTCGCGGCGACGCTGCCCGAGTTTGCGCCTTACGCGAAGATGGACCACAACGACATCGTCGACTGCGGCAAATGAGCGCACCCGGCCGCCACCGCCCCTGCGGCGGCGGCCGGAGCGCGTTACCGGTATTACACTAGGCGGCTCCCCTCCCCCTCTTTGGACCGCCATGAAGAAGCTGTTCCTGCTGCTGGCCGCCCTGTCCTGCCTGATGCTCGCTGGCTGTGACCAGGAGTACCGCAACCACCGCGTGGAGCGCAGCAAGCCCAAGATCACCGTCAGCGACACGATGGTTACCGTGCGCCGCGCGCCAGCGCCCAACATCATCATCCTGGCCAACGGCCACATGAAAGTGGACGAGATCGAGATACCGTTGCAGCCCAACCAGCAGCAGATGCTGCAGCAGATGTTCGGCCACCTGCAGGTACTGCGGCAGAACACGCTGGTCGATGCGCCGGCCGACCCGGACAGGAAGCCGGTGAAGATCGTGCCCCCCGAAGGGGGCAATCCGATCCCAGCCGACCTGGTGCAGGTGATCCCGGAGTTCAAGGATTACACCGAGACGTTCGGCAACCTGCAGGCCGACCGCCGCTGAGGGTCCTCCGATCACGCGGGATCCGGACAGTCTGGAGCGCCGAGCCACGCTCGGCGACGCAGACCGTCCGGCGCCGGTAAATCAACCGCCGGCGGGGATTCCGCCAGCGGTCAAGGCCTTCGGATCCAGCAGCCGACGCAGCTCGGCTTCCTCCAGGCCGCTGTCTTCCAATGCGACGTCCAGCACCGGACGCTGCTCCTTGTACGCGCGCTTGGCGATCGCCGCCGCTTTTTCATAGCCGATGATCGGATTCAGCGCGGTGACCAGGATCGGATTGCGGTCCAGCGCCTCACGCACGCGATCCTCGCGCACGGTCAGTCCGTCGATGGCGCTGTCGGCAAGCAGCCGTGACACATTCGCCAGCAGGTTGATGCTGTCCAGCAGGTTCACCGCGATCAGCGGCAGGGTCACGTTCAACTGGAAGTTGCCCGTCTGCCCGGCCACGGTGATCGCCGTGTGGTGGCCGATCACCTGCGCGCAGGCCATTACCGTAGCTTCCGGAATCACCGGGTTGACCTTGCCCGGCATGATCGAGCTGCCAGGCTGCAGCGCGGGCAGCTCGATCTCGCCCAGACCGGCCAACGGACCGGCATTCATCCAGCGCAGGTCGTTGGCGATCTTGATCAGCGCCACCGCGAGGGCGTTGAGCTGGCCGGAGATTTCCACCGCATCATCCTGCGCGGCGAGCCCTTCGAACTTGTTGGCGGCGCTCTCGAACTTCACCCCGGTACTGCTTTTCAGGACCTTGGCCACGCGCTCGCCGAAACGCGGGTCGGCGTTGATGCCGGTACCGATGGCGGTGCCTCCCAACGGCAGGCGGCGCAGACGCTTCAGGCTGTCGTCGAACCGGTCCTGTGCCGACGCCAACTGGGCCGACCACGCCGAGAATTCCTGCTCGAAGGTCAGCGGCATCGCATCCATGAGATGGGTACGGCCCGTCTTGACCACCTTGCGCAGGCTGCGGCCCTTGCGGTCGATGACCTTGCGCAGGTGGGCCAGCGCGGGCAGCAGGTCTTCCTGTGCCGCCAGCGCGGCGGACACCCGCAGCGCAGTGGGAATCACATCGTTAGAGCTCTGACCCTGGTTGACATGGTCATTGGGGTGCACCGTGATGCGGCCCGCCTTGCCGGCGCGGTTGGCCAGCGTGGCGATGACCTCGTTGGCATTCATGTTCGAGGAGGTACCCGAGCCGGTCTGGTAGACATCGATCGGGAAGTGCGCGTCCCACTCGCCACCCGCCACTTCGGCCGCCGCCAACTGCACGGCCTTGGCGATGTTCTTCGGCAGGTGGCCCAGATCGGCATTGACCTCGGCGGCCGCGCCCTTGACCAGGCCGAGTGCGCGGATGAAGCCCCGCGGCATGCGCTGGCCGGACACCGGGAAGTTGTCCACGGCACGCTGGGTCTGCGCGCCCCACAAGGCGTCCGCGGGCACCTGGAGCTCGCCCATGCTGTCATGTTCGGTCCGGAAACCGGTGCTGGAAATGGTGCTGGAACGCTTGCTCATCGATCAACTCCGCAATCTTTCAGGGGGAAAGGGACACTGCGGCTGGCATCGGGCAGAGTCCCTGGCTGGCGTCTGGCTTCAGGATACCGCGTGGGGATGGCGACGGGCCGTCAACGCACGGGCGGCGGCAACCGGCGGTGCCCTGCGGGGCATGCCGCATGCCCAGCTGGATTAGACTATGCCCCCCGCCGTTTCCCAGCTGCCTGCCGACATGTCCGAATCTGCCCTGCTCGCCCTGTCCCCGCTCGATGGCCGTTATGCCGGCAAGGTCGATGCCCTGCGCCCGATCTTTTCCGAGTACGGCCTGATCAAAGCGCGCATCAAGGTAGAAGTGGAGTGGCTGCTGGCGCTCGCCGCCGAACCGGCCATCGTGGAGCTGGCACCGTTCTCGGCAGCCGCTACCACCCGCCTGCGCGCGCTGGCCGATGGCTTCAGCCCCGCGCAGGCCGCACGCGTGAAGGACATCGAGCGCACCACCAACCATGACGTCAAGGCGGTGGAATACTTCATCAAGGAACAGCTGAAGGACGATGCCGAGCTGGCCCCGGCGCTGGAGTTCGTGCACTTCGCCTGCACCAGCGAAGACATCAACAACCTCAGCTACGGCCTGATGCTGGAGCAGGCCCGCCGCGAGGTGCTGCTGCCGACCCTCGATGGCATCGCGGCATCGCTGCGCAGCCTCGCCCATGCACAGGCCGCGCAGCCGATGCTGTCGCGCACCCACGGCCAGACCGCCTCGCCGACCACCCTGGGCAAAGAGCTGGCCAACGTGGTTGCCCGCCTGGAGCGCCAGCGTCGTCAGATCGCCGCGGTCGAGCTGACCGGCAAGATCAACGGCGCAGTGGGCAACTACAACGCGCACGTGGTCAGCTACCCGGACGTGGACTGGCCGCTGTTTGCCCAGCGCTTCGTCGAAGGCCTGGGCCTGGTGTTCAACCCGTACACCACGCAGATCGAGCCGCATGACAACGTGGCCGAGATCGGTGATGCCGCACGTCGCGCCAACACCATCCTGATCGACCTCTCCCGCGACGTGTGGGGCTACATCTCGCTGGGCTACTTCAAGCAGCGCCTGAAGGAAGGCGAGGTCGGCTCGTCCACCATGCCGCACAAGGTCAACCCGATCGACTTCGAGAACGCCGAGGGCAACTTCGGCATCGCCAACGCGTTGTTCGAGCATTTCAGCGCCAAGCTGCCGATCAGCCGCTGGCAGCGTGACCTGACCGACTCCACCGTGCTGCGGGCACTGGGCACGGCGTTCGGCCACACCCAGGTGGCGCTGGATTCGTTGGCCAAGGGCATCGGCAAGCTGGAAGTGAACCCGCAGCGTCTGGATGCGGACCTGGACGGTGCGTGGGAAGTGCTGGCCGAGGCCGTGCAGACGGTGATGCGTCGCCATGGCCTGCCCAATCCGTACGAACAGCTGAAGGCGCTGACCCGCGGCCAGGGCATCACGGCCGAGTCGATGCGCGCGTTCGTGGAATCGCTGGAACTGCCGGAGGACGCCAAGCAGCGCCTGCGCGAACTGACCCCAGGCGGCTACGCCGGCCTGGCGGCCGACCTCGCCCGCGCAATCTGAGTGTGCCGGGCTGCGCCCGGCACCTGCTTTTCAAGCAACAGCAACGTCAAAAACAACGTCAAAAGCAGCAGGGCTGCGTGTTGGCGGGGCGGGGCTGGCCTGGCGGGGGACGGCAAGAGCCGCATCCTGCGGGCCTCGTTGCGCGCCATCCATGGCGCTTAACGCCCCCGCCAGCCCACCCCCGCCCCACCTTCGACAGGTCCATCGCGGCCTTGGGACCGTGGTGCCTCCCGATTTCGGTAGCGCCGACCCATGGTCGGCGGGTTCTTGGGGGGATGGGATCTGCTGGTTTCCGCCGACCATGGGTCGGCGCTACCGCTTTTCTCTTTTTTCATACGCGGTGGGCGGCCCCGGACCCTGTCAGGGGGCCGGGCGGTGGGGCTGGGCGGGGGCGTTGAGCGCCATGGATGGCGCGAAACGAGGCCCGCATGGATGCGGCTCTTGCCGTCCCCCGCCCAGCCCCACCGCCCGGCCCCAAGCACGTAACCCGCTTTCGCAGCCGCCCACCGCGAGGGGGTTCCACCCGTTCGACACCACCCCGCCCGAGCGCGGACAATAGGCCATCAGCGGCCCCGACAGGCCGCCCCCTGTTTCCGCTGCAAGGATCTCCCCCATGGCCGCACGCACACCCGCACCCCGCCCCAAGCCCTTCGCCATCGAAGTCCACGCGACCGCCGCCAAGCCGCTGGGCATGGCCCCCGCGACCTTCCTGCGCGACTACTGGCAGAAGCGCCCGCTGCTGATCCGCAACGCCTTCGCTGATTTCCAGACCCCGGTGACCCCGGAAGACCTGGCGGGCCTGGCCTGCGAAGACGGCGTGCTGGCCCGCCTGATCGAACACGACCGCGGCACCGACGGCTGGCGCGTGCGTACCGGTCCCTTCCAGGAAGCGGTGTTCCCTGCCCTGCCCGAACAGGACTGGACCCTGCTGGTGCAGGACGTGGACAAGTGGGACCCGGACGTGCGGGCGCTGATCGCACGGTTCGACTTCCTGCCCCGCTGGCGGATGGACGACGTGATGATCAGCTTCGCTGCCGCCGGCGGCTCGGTGGGCGCGCACGTGGACCAGTACGACGTGTTCCTGCTGCAGGGCCACGGCCACCGGCGCTGGCAGATCGACGCCAGCGAATCCACCAAGGGCAAGCGGCCAGCGCTGGATTTCCGCCCGGACATCGAGCTCAAGCAGCTCACGAAATTCAAGCCGACCCACGACTGGGTGCTGGCGCCGGGCGACATGCTCTACCTGCCGCCGAACGTACCGCACAACGGCGTGGCCGAGGATGCGTGCCTGACGTTCTCCTTCGGCATGCGCGCGCCGGCCTCGGCCGAGCTGATCAGCGATTACCTGGATACGCTGGTCGTGGACGCCGACGAGTCCATCCGCTATCAGGACCCGGACCTCAAGCTGCCGGAAGATCCCAACGAAATCGACGTGGCGGCCATGAACCGGGTCGTCGCCGCGCTCAATGCCATCCGGATGAATGACCCGGACAAGCTGGGTGACTGGTTCGGCCGGTTCATCACCACCTACCGGGCCGCCGGTGAGGTCATGCCCAGCGGGCCGGCACCGTCGTTGGACGAGGTCGACCAGGCGCTGGCGCATGGGCTGCTGCTGGAACGGCACCCCTGGGCGCGGCTGGCATGGCGTCGTGCCAAGCGCGGTGCCAGCCTGTATTGCAGCGGCCTGGACCTGAGTGTGCCGGTCAAGGACGCGCAGCGCATCGCGGCGGCCGAACGGCTGGACGAGGCAGCTTGGCGCGGCCTGTCGGCGAAGGGGCGCCAGGCGCTGCAGGAGCTGATGGTGCTGGGCTTCTACCAGCTCACCGATCCCCGCGATACGGACGACGAGCAGGACGACGTGCTGGATGCGAGCGCGGAGGTGGTCGCGGCGGTGGAAACGGTCGAGACCATCGAGGTCGACGACTTCTCCGACGATGTGCGCGAAGTCAACGTGCACGAAGACGGCGTGGAAGTGGTGGTGAGCTTCGACGAGGACGATGAAGAAGACGAGCAGGAGGACGGCGCCGGCCAGCGCCGCCACTGAGCATGACGGCCTTCCACGTCGAGCGCGCTGACTATGCGCTCCACCACGCCGACCTTCACCGCGTGCGCCAGCAGGTGTTCGTCGTCGAGCAGGGCGTGCCCGCTGATCTGGAGCGCGACGAACTGGACGCGGTCTGCGTGCAGGTACTGGCCCGCGACGCCGACGGCGCGCCGATCGGTACCGGCCGCCTGCTGCCCGATGGCCGCATCGGCCGGATGGCGGTGCTGCCGGGATGGCGCGGCCGGGGCGTGGGCGAAGCGCTGCTGCAGGCCTTGGTGCAGGCAGCCATGGACGCCGGCCTGCCACAGGTCAGCCTGCATGCGCAGTTGCCCGCCTGCGACTTCTATGCGCGGCAGGGCTTCGTGCCGGAGGGCGGCCGGTTCGAAGAGGCCGGCATCACCCACCTGCAGATGCGCCGCGCGCTGGGTGCACCGATCGCGGTAGAAGGTCGCGAGGCCGCGCTGGCGGTGACCACGGCCATCCTCCATCGCGCGCGCCGCCGCCTGTGGATCCACAGCCGCCAGCTGGACCCCGGCCTGCTGGACGCACCCGCCGTGCAGCAGGCGCTGCGACGCTTTGCCACCCGTACGCACGACAAGCAGGTGCGGGTGATCGTGCACGATGCGGCCGCGGTGCAGGCAGCGGGCGCACCGCTGCTGGCGCTGGCGCAACGGCTGCCCAGCGTCTTCCAGTTCCGCGAGGTCAGCGACCCGGTCGACCGCGCACTGGCATCGGCCTGTGCCTGCAATGACAGCGGCGACTACTACTTTCGTCTGATGGGCCATCGACTGGACGGCGAAGCGGGCATTGCCCTGCCATCACGTTCGCAGCCGTTCGAGCAACAATTGCAGCGGGTCTGGGACCGTTCGCGCGAATGCAACGAGCTGCGGGCTCTCGGGATCTGAGCCTGGCACCCCACTGCAACCTGTCTGCCAGCGGCACGGCAAGCCACCCAAAGCACCCCGCAGCGCCCCTTCATTCGGCGGATGGGGGTACAATTCAAGTGTTTGAACGCGCCCGTGCATGGCTATTCATCCAGTCGGCCGGGTACTTCCAGAGCCCTACCCCACAAGCGAATAATCACTCTCCATCGTGGACAATCTACTGAAGCAGTTTGCGCAATCATCGCAACTCGCCGGCGGCAACGCCTCCTATGTCGAGGATCTGTACGAGCAGTACCTCGTCTCGCCGGACAGTGTCGATCCCAAATGGAAGGCCTACTTCGATGGCTTCCAGGGTCGCGAAGCCGGTGACATCCCGCACTCGGCCGTCATTGCGCACATCGCAGACGCCGCCAAGGGTGCGCTGAAGAGCGGTACGGGCGAAGGTGCCGGTGACGAGCGCGAGCGCAATGTCGGCCGCCTGATCACCGCCTACCGTTCGCGTGGCCACCTCGGTGCGCGCCTGGATCCGCTCGGCCTGGCCGAACCGACCAACCCGCCGGACCTGGGCCTGCCCTTCCACAGCCTGTCCGATGGTGACCTGAACGCAGAGTTCAGCACCGGCGGCGTCGGTGGCCAGCCGCGCATGAAACTGCGTGACCTGTTGGCGCGCCTGAAGGCGACCTACACCGGTTCGATCGGTGCGGAGTTCATGCACATCTCCGAGGTCGAGCAGCGCCAGTGGATCTACAAAAAGCTCGAGCTCGCCGGTGGCGACTACGCGCTGGATGCAGAGACCAAGCGCCGCACGCTGGAGCGCCTGACCGCTGCGGAGGGCCTGGAACGTTACCTGCACACCAAGTACGTGGGCCAGAAGCGCTTCTCGCTGGAAGGCGGCGACGCGCTGATCCCGATGATGGACACCATCATCCGTGATGCCGGCAAGGACGGCGTCAAGGACGTGGTGATCGGCATGGCCCATCGTGGCCGCTTGAACGTGCTGGTCAATACGCTGGGCAAGAACCCGCGCAAGCTGTTCGACGAATTCGAAGGCAAGTTCGAGCACGACAACCATGCCTCCGCTGGTGACGTGAAGTACCACATGGGCTTCTCCGCCGATGTCAGCACTGACGGCGGCCCGGTTCATCTGGCGCTGGCGTTCAACCCGTCGCACCTGGAAATCGCCGATCCGGTGGTGGCCGGTTCGGTGCGGTCGCGCCAGGAACGCCGCAGCGACACCGAGCGCAAGCAGGTGATGCCGATCCTGATCCACGGTGATGCGGCGTTTGCCGGTCAGGGCGTGGTGATGGAGCTGTTCCAGATGTCGCAGGCGCGCGGTTTCGCCGTCGGCGGCACCGTGCACATCGTGGTCAACAACCAGGTCGGCTTCACCACGTCGAACCCGGAAGACTCGCGCTCCACGCTGTACTGCACCGATGTGGCCAAGATGATCGCCGCACCGGTCTTCCACGTGAATGGTGATGATCCCGAGGCCGTGGTGTTCGCTGCCAAGCTGGCCTTCGAGTTCCGGCAGAAGTTTGCCAAGGACGTGGTCATCGACCTGATGTGCTACCGCCGCTGGGGCCATAACGAAGCCGACGAACCGGCCATCACCCAGCCGTTGATGTACCAGGTGATCCGCAAGCACAAGACCACCCGTGAGATGTACGCCGAGCAGCTTGAGCAGGCCGGCGTGATTGAGTCCGGTGGCGGCAAGGCACTGGTGGATGGCTACCGCGTCAAGCTGGACAGCGGCGAGTACACCACCGAGCTGGCCAAGGTGGAGAAGACCCCGCCGACCAGCCCGCTGTTCGTGGACTGGCCGAAGCTGCTGGACGGAAAGCTGTCGGACAGCATCAGCACCGCGGTGGGCATGGAGAAGCTGACCGATCTGGCCAAGCGGATCACCACCATCCCGGAAAGCGTGCAGGTCCATTCGCGCGTCGCCAAGGTGTATGACGACCGTCGCAAGATGGCCGCCGGCGAGATTCCGGGCGACTGGGGCTTTGCGGAAAACCTGGCCTACGCCACCCTGCTCGACGAAGGCCATCGCCTGCGTCTGGTCGGTCAGGACGTCGGCCGCGGTACGTTCACGCACCGCCACGCGATCCTGCACGACCAGAACACCGACAACTACTACCTGCCGCTGCGGCAGCTGGTGGACGCGCCGGAAAAAGCCACCATCATCGATTCGCTGCTCAGCGAAGAAGCCGTGATGGCATTCGAGTACGGGTTCTCCACCACCGACCCGGGCACCCTGTGCATCTGGGAAGGCCAGTTCGGCGATTTCGCCAACGGCGCCCAGGTGGTGATCGACCAGTTCATCGCCGCCGGTGAAGCCAAGTGGGGCCGCCTGACCGGTCTGACCCTGCTTTTGCCGCATGGGTATGAAGGCCAGGGTCCGGAACACAGCTCGGCACGCCTTGAGCGCTTCCTGCAGCTGTGCGCGCTGGAGAACATGCTGGTGGTGGTCCCGTCCACGCCGGCGCAGGCCTTCCACATGCTGCGTCGCCAGCAGCACCTGACCACGCGCAAGCCGCTGATCGTGATGTCGCCCAAGTCGCTGCTGCGCCACAAGCTGGCCGTGTCGACGCTGGAAGAACTGGCCAATGGCGAGTTCCAGCACCTCATCGGTGATGCCAAGGCAGATCCGAAGAAGGTCAAGCGCGTGGTGCTGTGCTCGGGCAAGGTCTACTACGACCTGCTGGAAGACCAGACCAAGCGGGGCCAGGACGACGTGGCGATCATCCGCGTGGAGCAGCTGTACCCGTTCCCGCGCGCGCTGCTGGCTGCCGAACTGAAGAAGTACGGCAATGCCACCGACGTGGTGTGGACGCAGGAAGAGCCGCAGAACCAGGGTGCGTGGTACCAGATCCGCCACCACCTGCAGTTCTGCGTCGGCGAAGGCCAGAACCTCCATTACGCAGGTCGTGCACGGTCGGCATCGCCGGCAGCCGGCCACATGGCTGACCACGTCATCGAGCAGCAGAAGCTGGTCGCCGATGCGCTGGTCAACCCGTTCGACGACTCGGTCGCCGAATAACCTCCCCATTCCACGAAAAAAGAACCCAGGAAGCCCCCGCATGGCCACCGAAGTCAAAGTCCCGGTACTGCCCGAATCCGTCTCCGACGGCACCATCGCCACCTGGCACAAGAAGGTCGGCGACGCCGTCAAGCGTGACGAGAATCTGGTTGACCTGGAGACCGACAAGGTCGTTCTGGAAGTCCCGTCGACCGTCGACGGCGTGCTGAAGGAAATCAAGTTCCAGGAAGGTGACACCGTCACCAGCTCCCAGGTGCTGGCGATCATCGAGGAAGGTGCCGTGGCTGAAGCCGCAGCCCCGGCCCCGGCCGCTGAAGAAAAGAAGGCCGAAGCTGCACCGGCACAGGCCACCGACGCACCGAAGGCCGCTGCCGCTCCGGCACCGGCTGCGAAGTCCGCCGCCGATTCGCTGCCCCCGGGCGCCCGTTTCTCGGCGATCACCGAAGGTGTGAACCCGGCTGACGTTGACGGTACCGGTCGTCGTGGCGCGGTGACCAAGGAAGACATCGTCAACTACGCCCGCAACGGCGGCGCTGGCAAGGCCGGTGGTGCGCGTCCGGAAGAACGCGTGCCGATGACCCGCATGCGCAAGCGCATCGCCGACCGCCTGATGGAATCCAAGAACGGCACCGCGATGCTGACCACCTTCAACGAGGTCAACCTCGCCAAGGTATCGGCCGCGCGCAAGGAACTGCAGGAAGAGTTCCAGAAGGCGCACGGCATCAAGCTCGGCTTCATGAGCTTCTTCGTCAAGGCCGCCGCCAACGCGCTGCAGCGCTTCCCGCTGGTCAATGCGTCCATCGACGGCAGCGACATCATCTATCACGGCTTCTCGGACATCTCCATCGCGGTGTCCACCGAAAAGGGCCTGGTCACTCCGGTACTGCGCAACGTCGAACGCCAGTCGTTCGCCGATATCGAAAAGGGCATCGCCGAGTACGCCAAGAAGGCGCGTGACGGCAAGCTGAGCCTGGACGACCTGCAGGGCGGCACCTTCACCGTGACCAACGGCGGCACCTTCGGTTCGCTGCTGTCCACCCCGATCATCAACCCGCCGCAGAGCGCCATCCTGGGCATGCACGCGATCAAGGAACGTCCGATCGCCGAGAACGGCCAGGTCGTGATCGCGCCGATGATGTACCTGGCGCTGTCCTACGACCACCGCATCATCGACGGCAAGGATTCGGTGCAGTTCCTGGTGGACATCAAGAACCAGCTGGAAAACCCGGGCCGCATGCTGTTCGGCCTGTAAGACCCGCCGACCCCTCCCGCCCGCGGGAGGGGTCTGTCGATTCAGGGGCACGGCCACCGCCCTGCCCGCCTCCCGGCGCCTCGCGCCACCGATCCGTTCCACGGGTCGAGGAATGCAACAAGGAACCTTCAAATGGCTGAACAATTCGACGTCGTCGTCATCGGTGCCGGCCCGGCCGGTTACCACGCCGCCATCCGTGCCGCGCAGCTGGGCCTGAAGACGGCCTGCATCGACGCGGCGCTGGGCAAGGACGGCAAGCCGGCACTCGGCGGCACCTGCCTGCGCGTGGGCTGCATCCCGTCCAAGGCGCTGCTGGATTCCTCGCGCCAGTACTGGAACATGGGCCACATCTTTGGCGACCACGGCATCAGCTTCAAGGATGCCAAGATGGACGTCGAGGCGATGGTTGGCCGCAAGGACAAGATCGTCAAGCAGTTCACCGGTGGCATCGCCATGCTGTTCAAGGCGAACAAGGTGGCTGCGTATTACGGTTTCGGCGAGCTGCAGAAGGACAACGTGGTCAAGGTGACCCAGCACGACGGCTCGATCGTCGAGCTGAAAGGCACCAACGTGATCATCGCCGCCGGTTCGGACTCGATCGAACTGCCGTTCGCCAAGTTCGACGGTGAGACCATCGTCGACAACGTCGGCGGCCTGGATTTCACCGAAGTCCCGAAGCGCCTGGCCGTGATCGGCGCCGGTGTGATCGGCCTGGAACTGGGCAGCGTGTGGAAGCGCCTGGGGTCGGAAGTGACGATCCTGGAAGCACTGCCGGACTTCCTGGCCGCCGCCGACGCCGAAGTGGGCAAGGTCGCGCTGAAGGAGTTCAAGAAGCAGGGCCTGGACATCAAGCTGGGCGCCAAGGTGTCCAAGGCTGAAGTCACCGGCAAGGGCAAGAAGGCCGAAGTCGCGCTGACCTACACCGACAGCGAAGGCGAGAAGTCGCTGACCGTGGACAAGCTGCTGGTGGCCGTCGGCCGTCGCGCGGCGACCAAGGGTCTGCTGGCTGAAGGCACCGGCGTCAAGATCAACGAGCGTGGCCAGATCGAAGTGGACGCGCACTGCCATACCGGCGTCAACGGCGTGTGGGCGGTCGGTGACTGCGTGCGCGGCCCGATGCTGGCACACAAGGGCTTCGAGGAAGGCATCGCCGTGGCCGAGCTGATCGCGGGCCTGCCGGGCCACGTCAACTTCGACACCATCCCGTGGGTCATCTACACCGAGCCGGAGCTGGCCTGGGTCGGCAAGACCGAGCAGCAGCTGAAGGCGGAAGGCATTCCGTACAAGGCCGGCAGCTTCCCGTTCGCCGCCAATGGCCGTGCGGTTGCGATGATCGAGCCGACCGGCTTCGTCAAGGTGCTGGCACATGCCGAAACCGATCGCATCCTAGGCATGCACCTGGTCGGCGCGAATGTGTCCGAGCTGGTGCACGAAGGCGTGCTGACCATGGAGTTCAGCGGTTCGGCCGATGATCTGGCGCGCATCTGCCACGCCCATCCGTCACTGTCGGAAGTGGTGCACGACGCGGCGATGGCCGTCAGCAAGCGCGCGATCCACAAGGCGAACTGATACGGCCTTGGTGGCGTAACGAAAAACCCCGCTTCGGCGGGGTTTTTTTTGTGGCCTCAGGGTGCCGGCCGGCTGCTTTGCCGTGGGGTAGAGCCGACTTCAGTCGGCTGCCGGTTGCATGACCGACGACGACCAGCCGACTGAAGTCGGCTCTACCGAGCGGCGGCTGTCAGGCCGGCCGGCTGCTTTGCCCTGGGTAGAGCCGACTTCAGTCGGCTGCGGGGTGCATGACCTACGACCGCCAGCCGACTGAAGTCGGCTCTACCGAGCGGCGGCTGTCAGGCCGGCCGGCTGCTTTGCCTTGGGTAGAGCCGACTTCAGTCGGCTGCGGGGTGCATGACCGACGACGGCCAGCCGACTGAAGTCAGCTCTACCGAGCGGCGGCTGTCAGGCCGGCCGGCTGCGGGGTGCATCACCGACGACGGCCAGCCGACTGAAGTCGGCTCTACCGAGCGGGGGCTGGCTGTCGCCCACCGCCGAGCAGGCGCGCGGGCAGCATCAACACCGCCGACAGGAACGCGAACACGGCCGACAGGGTCACTCCCACCAGGCGGAACGGCAGGCTGATCAACCACACCAACGGCCACGCGATCAGGGCGAGTATCGCCAGCGGCCAGCACAGCACGAACAGCAGGCACCACACGCCGAGCGCGAACAGGGTCTTCATGACAGGGGCTCCTACGACGGCACCGCGCCGCCTGGAGACCATCCTTCCCTCCCGCTGTGCGCGGTGCAAGCGGGATGCGACGAAACGCCGGATGCGCCGACGAACCCCGCGCGCGCATCCATGATGCTGGTAGCGCCGAGCCATGCTCGGCGGAATGCGCGTAGCGAGCGGACGGTGTGGCGGCAGACGTACGGCGGCCGAGCAAGGCTCGGCGCTATGCCCTTACTCGAACGACCCCACCGAATCGTGCGACAGGTTGTCGAACCGGGTGTACTCACCAAAGAACTTCAGTTTGCACGAGCCGGTGGGGCCACCACGGTGCTTGCCGATGATGATCTCGGCCAAGCCCTTGTCCGGCGAGTTTTCCTTGTTGTAGTAATCATCGCGGTAGATGAAGACGATCATGTCCGCATCCTGCTCGATAGCGCCGGATTCGCGAAGATCGGCCATCACCGGGCGCTTGTCGGTACGCGTTTCCAGCGATCGGTTGAGCTGGGACAGCGCGATCACCGGCACGTTGAGTTCCTTCGCCAGGCCCTTCAGGCCTCGCGAGATTTCGGAGATTTCCGTCGCGCGGTTTTCGCTGTTGCCCGGCACGCTCATCAGCTGCAGGTAGTCGATCACGATCAGGCCCAGGTCATGCTCGCGCTTCAGACGACGGCATTTGGACCGCAGGATCTCCGGCGACACGCCGGGCGTATCGTCGATGAAGATCTTGGTCTCTTTCAGCATGCGGATGGCGCCGGTCACCCGGCTCCAATCCTCATCTTCCAGCTGGCCGGTGCGCAGGCGCTGGGCGTTGATGCGGCCATTCGATGAAATCAGGCGCATCGCCAACTGCGAGGCCGACATTTCCATCGAGAAGATCGCGACACCCTTCTTCGACTTGATCGCTGCGTACTCGGCGATGTTCAGCGCCAGGGTCGTCTTGCCCATCGCGGGACGTGCCGCGAGGATGATCAGGTCGGTCGGTTGCAGGCCGGCAGTCATCGCATCGAAATCGTTGTACCCGGTCGGCAGGCCGGTGATGTTGCCGCCGTTCTCGAAGCGGTTGCGCAGCTCCTCGAAGGCGTCCTTCAGCGCACCCGGCATCGCCACGAAATCCGTCCGGCCGCGAGCGCCCTGCTCGGCGATGGCGAACACGGATTTTTCCGCGCTGGCCAGCAGTTCGCTGCTTTCGCGGCCTTCGGGCTGGAAGCCGTCGTTGACGATGTCCGTGCCGACCTGGATCAACTGGCGCAGCACCGCCTTGTCACGCACGATCTCCGCGTAGGCCACGATGTTCGCCGCCGATGGCGTGGTGCTGGCCAGCTCGATGAGGTAGGCACCGTCGCCGACCAGCTCCATCTTGCCCTGCGACTCGAACCACTCGCCCAGCGTGACCGCATCGAACGGACGGTCACGCTCGGACAGCTCGCGGATGGCGCGGTAGATCATCTGGTGGTCGCGCCGGTAGAAGTCTCCCTCGGCCAGTTGCTCATTGACGCGGTCGAAGGCCTCCGGCGCGAGCATCAGGCCGCCCAGCACGGCCTGTTCGGCTTCAACCGAATGCGGCGGCACACGCAGCGAATCAATGCGCGAGTCATCGCGGTCGTGGCGGTCGGAACGCTCACGACGGTCGGAACGGAAGCCGGAACGGGCAGACATACGGCGGAATTTCCTACGGGTTGGCGAGATCAGTGTAGGCACGCGCGAACCCCTGCCGCCATGGACAAGCCTGTGGATAAGCCGTGGGCAAACGGGGGATATCCACCGGTGCATGACCAACGTGGCGCTGCGATGTCGTGGTGCCGATGGCAGGCATCGTTGCGACGCCCGCGTGGTGCATTATCGCAGATCGCGGCCGCCAGCCGGCGACCGCGACAGGGGTGTTCAGGCAGCCTTGGCGTGGACCTGCACCAGCGCGATGAAACGGTCGACGAAGTCCTGCAGGAATTTCTGCGTCCCTTCGTTGGTGATCGTGCCGTTGTCATCGATCAGCCCTTCCTTGAAATGCAGGAAGGCCTCTGGCTGACCCAGCACCTGCATGTCCAGGTAGGCCAGGATGTTGCGCAGGTGCTGCTGGGCGACCGCCGTCCCGATGACGCCGATGGAGGCACCGATCACGGCGGCGGGCTTGCCAGCGAACGCGCTGTGTCCATACGGCCGGGAACCGATGTCGATGGCGTTCTTCAGCACACCGGGCACGGAGCGATTGTATTCAGGGCTGACGAACAGCACGGCGTCCGCCTGCTTGATCTGGTCCTTCAGCCGCTTGCCTTCGGCCGGATAGTCGCTGTCGAAATCCTGGTCATACAGCGGCAGGTCGCCGATCTGCACGAAGTCGAAGCGCGCCTTGCCCGCTGCCAGTTTTTCCAGCGCGCGCGCCAGCTTGCGGTTGATCGACTCTTTTCGAAGGCTGCCGACAAGGACGGCAATGGTGAACTCGGCCATGGGATGGTCTCGCGTTGGGGATGTTTCACCCTAGTGGCGACCGCCTTGTGGCTGGGTGAAGGCACGCGAGCAGGCCCATGTTGCCCGCTCGCGCAGTCACACAGATCCGCCCTGCCGACTGGCTGCAGGGATGCTGTCGCGCGTCTCACGCCAGTGCGCCTGCCACGCCTGGAACATCAGCACGTTCCACAGGTGGGTATGCCACTTGCGCTGGCCGCCGATGAACTGCTGCCACAGCGGCTGGATGGCCGCAGCGGACAGCACGCCCTCGCGCTGCAGCCGGCCCGGATCCAGCAGCGCCTCGGCCCACGGGCGCAGGTCGCCACGCAGCCAGTCGCTGACCGGCGCGCCGAACCCGCGCTTGGGTCGGTGCACCATCGACTGCGGCACATAGCGTCCCAGTACGCGCTTCAGCAGTACCTTGCTCACATCGTCCTGGCGCTTGAACGCCAGCGGCAACGACCACGCAAACTCAGCCACCCGCCAGTCCAGCAGGGGCGCACGCGCTTCCAGGCTGACCGCCATCGAGGTGCGGTCGACCTTGCACAGCAGGTCATCGGGCAGATAGCTCACGAAATCGGCCAGCATCATCGCGTCGGCGGGTGTGCCGGCGCCATGCAGCGGATCGGCCAGGTCATAGAAACTCCCTGCCCCGCGGGCACCCTGCACGGCAGCCAGCGGGTCGCGCCAGCGTGAGATCCGGTTGCGGTACACATCGCCGATGCCGCGCGCGCCGGTCTCGGCCAGCAATGCCGCAAGCCCCCCCGTGCGCGAGGCCTCGCCCTGCCCCGTCGAACGCGCACCCAGCCAGCGCCGCAGCGGGGCCGGGACACGGCCGAGCATCTGCCAGTTGCGCAGCGCGCGCACGTAGCGCATGTAGCCGAAGAACAGTTCATCGCCGCCGTCACCGGACAACGCCACGGTGACGCCCTGCCGCGCCAGCCGGGCCACCAGGGCCGTCGGTACCTGCGAGGCGTCGGCAAAGGGTTCATCGAACATCGTCGGCAGCTGCGGCACCACCGCCAACGCATCGGCCCCACTGACATACAGCTCGGTGTGGTCGCAACCCAGGTGCGCGGCCAGCTCCTTGGCCAGCGGCGCTTCATCGTGGTGCGAATCACTGAAGCCGATGCTGAAGCTGTGCACCGGCTTGCTGCTCTGCGCCTGCATGAGCGCGGCGACCAGCGAAGAATCGGTGCCGCCGGACAAGAACACGCCGACCGGCACGTCGGCGACCATGCGCAGGCCAACCGCATCCTGCAGCAAGGTATCGAGCTGCTGTTCGGCGTCGTCGATGCTGCCGCGGAAGGGGTTGGCCAACGCAGCCTGCATGCGCGCACGCGCGTCCCAGAACGGACGTTGCGCCTGCTCCGGCCGATGCGCGGAGGCGCCCGCCTCCACCATGGCCGCATCCAGCCGCAGCACACGGCCCGGCATCATCTTGAAGCACGCCTGGTGGATGCTGTGCGGCGCGGGAATGTAGTCCAGCCGCAGCAGCAGGGTCAGCGCGTCGCGGTCGATGTCGTTGTCGAAATCGGGATGCTGCCACAGCGCTTTCAACTCCGATCCGAACACCAGCGTGCTGCCCGCCCAGCCGTAATACAGCGGTTTCTTGCCGACGCGATCGCGCGCCAGCCACAGGCACTGCTCGTGGCGATCCCAGAGCGCGATGGCGAACATGCCGTTGCAGCGCTGCAGGGTGTCGTCCAGCCCCCATTGCAGGATCGCCGCGAGCAGCACTTCGGTATCGGAGTGACCCCGGAACGGGTGGCCATGCGGCTCCAGCTCGGCACGCAGCGCAGCGAAGTTGTAGACCTCGCCGTTGTAGGCCATCACGTAGCGGCCATCGGCCGAGGCCATCGGCTGGTGGCCCAGCGGTGAAAGGTCGAGGATGCTCAGGCGACGATGTGCGAGGGCCACGCCCGCCGCTTCATCAGCCCACACACCGCGATCATCCGGTCCGCGATGCAGCAGCGCATCGCCCATCCGCCCGGCCAGCGCCTGCAGGGGTCCGGCCTCCATCAAAGGTGCCGGCAACAGCATTCCCGCCAATCCACACATGCATCTGCTTCCTGCGCCCAGGGCGATGGGACGCTACCTGCACATTGTCGCCCGTGGCGCAGGGCGGGTCCATGACCGGCCCGGCTATTGCGCGTCGAACCGCGCCTGCACCTCGGCCGTCACCGCAGGCATCGGCACGAACCCAGGCTGCGCGCGGACACGGTGCAGCCATGCGCTGATCAACGGAAACGCCTGCAGGGAAATGCCGCCATCGCCCGCGACGTGCGTATAGGCGAACAGTGCGATGTCGGCGATCCCGTACTGGCGGCCACTGAACCACGATGCGCCGGCCAGGTGCTGCTCCATCACGGCGAGCGACTGCGCCGCGCGCTCGCGCAACTGCGGCAGCTCTGCATGCCGCGGCGAATCCGCAGCCACCCATCCGCGGATGAAGCGCGCCACGGCGACGTATGGCTCATGACTGTACTGTTCGAAGAACATCCAGCGCAGGGTCTGTGCGCGCTCCCAGCCATCACTGGACAGGAACGGCGTGCCTTCCGCCAACCAGAACAGAATGGCGTTGGACTCGGGCAGTACCCGCCCGTCATCGCGCACCACGACGGGGACCTTGGCATTCAAGTTGAGCGCCAGAAACCCGGGCTCGTGGGTCTGTCCGTGCGCGCTGTCCACCTCTACCCAGCGATAGCGCGTGCCGAGCTGCTCCAGCAGCAGGCGCACCTTGTGGCAGTTGCCCGATACGGACATCCCATGGACTGTCAGACCTACCCGCTCATCCGCCATCACTGCACTCCCTCTGGGCCGCCAGCCACGCCGGCGCGTGCTGGGCAGTCTGGCAACTGTGCGCCGCCTTGCCAAGCGGGCTGCGGCCAGCGCTGGATACGGAAAAGGCCGGCTTGCGCCGGCCTCGTCCTTACAGCGACCGCGGTCAGTGAAGCGCGTTACTGGTGGTTGCTCGCGGCTGCAGCGGTCTGGGTCACCAGCTGGCCATCGACCACCGGCAGACGATCGCTGGCCGGCTTGTCGTTCATGCGGATGGTCTTCTCAGCGCCGTCGTAGCGATAGGTCACGTCGTAGCCCTTGACCACATCGGAGGTCCCCATGGCGATCCGGGTGCCCGGCTTGCTGTCCATGCGCATCGTCCCGGTGGTGCCGTCTTCGTTGCGATAGGTCACGTTGTAGCCGGTGACCTGGCTGGACTCGGAGGTGGTGGTTTCGGTGTGGCACTGGCGCTCGGTGCGATTGACCACGCGACCGCCGACGTGGCGCTTGTCGACGTTGTTGCCGATCATGCCACCCGCCACGGCGCCCGCTGCGGTGGCGACCTTGCGGCCGTTGCCGCCGCCTACCTGGTTGCCCAGCAGGCCGCCGATCACCGCACCGGCGACCGTGCCACCCACGTTGCCGTCGCGCTCGGGCAGTCGTTCCTGCACCACGACGTCTTCGCAGACTTCATGGGGGGTCTGGGTGCTGGAGGTCTGGCGCACCGCCTCGGTCCCGATCACGGTCGCATAGGCTTTTTCTTTCTGGGTGATCGGGGCGACCTTCATCACGTCGGCATATTCCAGACCGCGCTTGGCATCGACATCCAGCGCGTCGGTGCGCGCGCCGTCATCGGCCAGCGCAGCGTCCGGCAGCACCGTTCCATCGGCGGCGGTCACGTAACCCGGGCTCTTGTCGCCGCTTTTCATGAAGGCAGCCGTGGCAATGCCACCGACCAGCAATGCACCTGCAGCGACCAAGACCGTAGTAGTAGTAGTTTTCATGACCTGCTCCTTGCGGACCACCCGCAACGTTCACGATGCGGATTGCAGCACGCGCTCCCTGAACGGAATCTCGACAAGACCTTTATCTTTCCGCCTCCCATTCAGGAAACGGCCATCCGGACGCCGTGGTAGCGTTTGCAGCCTGTCCCGCGAGGAAATCCAAGATGGCCAATCCGATGCTGCTGCCCGTGCTGGGCTGGGCGCGCCGCCTGCGCTTCCCCACCCTGTTCAAGCTCACTGCCGGGCTGTTTGCGATCACCTTGGTGGTGCCCGATCCGATTCCCTTTGTCGACGAACTCCTGCTGGGCATGGGCACGCTGTTGCTGGCGAGCTGGAAAACGCGCAAACCTGCGGCGCCGCCGTTGGAGCTGCGCTGATCGTGCTGATCGACAGCCATTGCCATCTGGACGCGGGCGAGTTCGATGTCGACCGCAGCGCGGTAGTGGCAAGGGCACGCGCGGCCGGGGTGCGGCAGCAGGTGGTACCCGCCGTCACCGCCGCCAGTTGGCCGAAGCTGCGGGCGGTCTGCCAGCAGGACACGGGGTTGTTCCCCGCCTATGGGTTGCATCCTGTCTTCCTCGCCGACCACGCCCCTGCCGATCTGGCTACGCTGCGTGAGTGGATCGAGCGCGAGCGTCCTTGTGCCATCGGCGAGTGCGGCCTGGACTTCTTCATCGAGGACCTGGACCGGGAGCAGCAGCAGTTGTACTTCGTGGGACAGCTGGAGTTGGCACGCGCTTTCGATCTGCCGGTCATCGTGCATGCACGGCGCGCCGTCGATGCGGTGATCGCCGCCATCCGACGGGTTGGCGGGCTGCGCGGTGTAGTGCACAGCTTCTCCGGCAGCCCCGAACAGGCCGCGCTGCTGCACAAGGCCGGCTTCCTGCTCGGCCTGGGCGGACCGGTCACCTACGACCGCGCGCAGCGGCTGCACCGCCTGGTACAGAACATGCCGCTGGAACAATTGCTGCTGGAGACCGATGCACCCGATCAGCCGGACAGCGGTATACGGGGCGAGCGCAACGAACCGGCGCGGTTGCATCACATCGCCAGCGAGATTGCGGCGCTACGCGGCATTTCGCTCGATGCCCTTGCCGAAGCGACCACGGCGAACGCGCAGCGACTGTTCGGCCTGCCCGCGGTGTAACCGGCATTGGATAGAGCCGACTGGGTAGAGCCGACTTCAGTCGGCTGCTGTCCCGCGCATTCGTATCGTGGCCACGGCCGCGGCTCTTGATGACGCTGCCGCTGCGCTCGCCGAGCGTGGCTCGGCGCCACCGGGGCGGTCGCCCCCAAGCAGCCGACTGAAGTCGGCTCTACCTGGATCGCGCCGCTGAAGGCGGCCGGCGTTTCGGCCCCACCTGCGGTGTAACCGGCACGGAGTAGAGCCGACCTGGTAGAGCCGACTTCAGTCGGCTGCTGTCCTGCGCATCCGTATCGTGGCCCCGAACGCATATCGTGATGACGCTGCCGCTGCGCTCGCCGAGCGTGGCTCGGCGCTACCGGGACGGTCGCCCCCAAGCAGCCGACTGAAGTCGGCTCTTATCTCTTCGAGATCTGGCACTTTAGGTGCC